>JANJTV010000085.1 GCA_024710905.1 Anaerolineales bacterium
TTTTCAAAGGATAATAACAATATGACCACACCAGAACGCTACACCCATCTCAAGCAAGAGATTAATTTCCACCTGTACCGTTACCACGTCCTGGATGCACCTGTGATCAGCGATGTGGAATATGACCGGCTCCTGCTGGAATTGCAGCAGATCGAAGCGGAACACCCGGAATGGGTGACGCCTGATTCGCCCAGCCAGCGCGCCGGGGCAGTGATCTCGGAAAAATTTTCCAAGGTGCGCCACCCGCGTCCAATCCTTAGCCTGGCAAATGCCTTTGGCGCGCAGGATGCCCGGGCTTGGTTTGAGCGCATCCGCAAACTGGATGAGCGTGTTGCCTCTGCTAAATTCACCGTCGAACCGAAAATTGACGGCCTGAGTGTGGTGCTGCACTATCGAAATGGGATACTCGCTCAGGGTGCGACCCGCGGCGACGGCGAGGTGGGGGAGGACATTACTTCCAACCTGCGCACCATTCGCGCCATCCCCCTGCAAATCCCAGTGGATCCTTCACAGGTACAGGCGGCCATCCCCGAGTACCTGGTACTGCGCGGCGAAGCATTTATCACCAACCACGATTTTGACGAACTAAACCGCAAACTGGCCGAATCGGGCGAAAAGACTTACCTGAACCCGCGCAACACGGCAGCCGGATCGCTGCGCCAGCTCGACTCCGGCCTGACGGCCCAGCGTCCACTGACCATCCTGGTCTACCAGGTGGTGTATGCCGAAGGCGGCCCAATCCCAACCAGCCAGTGGGAGACCCTGCAATGGCTGCAACGGCTGGGCTTCCCCGTGACGGATGTGGCCCGCCGTTTTGACACGCTCGAAGAAGCAATTGACTACACCGAAACCTGGGACAAAGGCCGCGATACCCTGCCTTATGAAGCCGATGGTATGGTCATCAAGCTGGATGACCTGGGGTTGGCCGCCGAACTGGGTTTTGTTGGCAAGGACCCGCGCGGCGCAGTTGCCTTCAAATTCCCGGCCCGCGAAGTGACCACCACCCTGCTGGACATTGAGGTGGAAGTTGGCCGCACTGGCGTGCTGACCCCGCGCGCCAGCCTGCAGGCCGTGGAAATCAACGGTGTAATCGTCAAAAACGCCACCCTGCATAATTTTGATTACATTGCCGAAAAAGACATCCGCATCGGCGACCGAGTGCTGGTCAAACGGGCGGGCGAGGTCATCCCGTACGTGATCGGCCCGGTGACAGACGCCCGCACCGGTATCGAGCAACCCTATATGCCGCCGGAAACCTGCCCAGCCTGCGGCCAGCCCGTGGAGCACTTTGAAGGTGAGGTGGCCTGGTTTTGTGTCAATGCGGCCTGCCCGGCCCAGCTGCTGCGCAATGTTGAGCATTTCGTCTCAAAGGGCGCAATGGACATCAACGGCTTGGGCTACAAAATCGTCGAGCAATTGATTCAATCTGGCCTGGTGAAAGATGTGGCGGATATATATTCCCTGACTCGCGAGCAGTTGCTTGGGCTGGAAGGCTTTGCCGAAAAAAAAGCGGATAACCTGCTGGCTGCAGTGCAAGCCTCGGCTGCCCAGCCGTTAAGCCGGCTGATCGCTGCCCTGGGGATTCATGGTGTGGGCGAGGTGGCCGCCACAGACCTAGCGCGCCATTTCGGCTCGTTGGATGTGCTGGCTACCGCCCGCCTGGAAGATGTGCAGGCGATTGAAGGTTTCGGTCCGAACACCGCCGCTTCAATTGTGGACTGGTTCGCCCGCCCCGCCAACCAGAACCTGCTGGCCAAACTTAAGCAGGCCGGAGTCTGGCCGGTGAGCCAGGCCGGGGAGTCGTCTGCTGGCGGCGGCCCGCTGGCCGGTCTAACCTTTGTGGTCACCGGCAGCCTGCCTACCCTCAGCCGCGACGGCGTAAAGGAATTCATTGAACAACATGGCGGCAAGGTGACGGATAGCGTCAGCAAGAACACCAGCTACCTGGTGTTGGGTGAAAATCCCGGCTCGAAGTTGGAGAAAGCACGCAAACTGGGCGTGGAAGTGATTGACGAAGCCGGGTTGCGAAACTTGGCCGGGGGATAGCTCACTATGGAATACGGCCTGACCACCCCTGCCCTGCTTTTCCCCGCCATCTCGTTACTCCTGCTGGCGTACACCAACCGCTTCCTGACCCTGGCAGCGCTGATGCGCGACCTGTACGGCAAATATCGCGCCAACCCGGAGGAGCGCATTAAAGCCCAGCTGCACAACCTGCGTTATCGCATTATCATCATCCGCAATATGCAGGTCTTTGGCGTCTCGTCGTTTTTTGGCTGCGTCTTGAGCATGATCCTGATCTTCTCCGGCTGGCTGGAGGCCTCCAAGTGGGTCTTTGGCCTGAGCCTGGGATTGCTGCTGGTTTCTCTGGCGCTCTCCCTGCGCGAAGTACAGGTCTCGGTGGATGCCCTTAGCCTGCAACTGGCCGACCTGGATGCGCCGCCCGAACACCCGGAAGGAAACTCCCCGCCGCCAGCCCTGTGAAGGGTGATATGATTAACCACCGCGCCCCCAAAGCGCGGTTTTTTATTCCTCCAAAGGAGTACTTTTGTGCCCAGGCGTTCCCTGCCCCAATTGCTCAAAGATGAATTTAAGGATTATTCCCCGGCGGTCTTCCAAAAAGACCTGCTGGCCGGGCTGACGGTGGCCGCCGTGGCCCTGCCGCTGGCCCTGGCTTTTGGCGTGGCTTCCGGGGCCAGCGCTGCGGCCGGTCTTGTTACGGCCATCCTGGCGGGGCTGGTGATTGGCCTGCTTTCCGGCGCGCCGTACCAGATCAGCGGCCCGACCGGCGCAATGAGCGCGGTGTTGATTGTGCTGGTCCAGCGTTATGGACTGGAGGGCATCTGGGTGGCCGGATTGTTCTCCGGGTTGTTGTTATTGATAATTGGCCTGCTGCGGCTGGGCCGTTTTATTGCCTTTATCCCCTCGCCGGTCATCACCGGTTTTACTTCCGGCATTGCGTTAATCATCTTCATCGGCCAGATTGACGGTTTCCTGGGTATTCAAACACCCTCGGCTGAGTCTGCCCTGCTCAAACTGGCCGGGTATTTCCAGGGCGAGATTCTACCTGATTGGCATGCCATGACCATTGCCAGCCTGGTCATCCTGGTAATGGTCTTCTGGCCGGCGAAATTCAATGCCCGCTTCCCGGCCTCGCTGCTGGGAATCATCCTTGCGACGGCACTCAACTGGCTGATGGGCTGGGATGACCCGGTGATTGGCGAAATTCCGCAAACCCTGTTCCTGGCAGACCGGCTGCAACTCCCGGCCATCCCCTGGCAAAACCTGCCAGAGTTCATTGCCCCGATCCTGACGATTACAGCTTTGGGCGCAGTCGAAAGCCTGCTGTGTGGCGCGGTCGGCGCGAACATGACCGGTAAACGCATGCAGGCCAACCAGGAATTGGTCGCACAGGGTGTTGGCAACATGCTAATCCCCTTCTTTGGCGGCGTCCCGGCCACGGCGGCCATTGCCCGCACCAGCGTGGCGGTTAAATCAGGCGGACAGACTCGCCTGGTCAGCATCATCCATGCCCTCGGGCTGCTGGCTTCCATGTTCCTGCTTGCGCCGGTCATGGCGCAAATCCCGTTGGCGGCCCTGGCAGGTGTGCTGATGGTGACCGCCGTGCGGATGAACGAATGGGAAGCCATCCGGTTTATCTTTCGGCACCGTTTCAAAACCGCCATGCTGGCCTTTGGCCTGACCATGCTGGCCACCATTGCCCTCGACCTGACCCAGGCCATCCTGATTGGCACGTTCATTACCGGGGCAATTTTCCTTAACCAGTTGGCCAGCATCCAGATTGATGTGCAGGAAGTGGACCCCGAAAAACTGAAGGCGCGCGGCATCCAGACAGCCGCCAAGTGCCGTCACATCCGTGTGGCGTTCCTGACCGGCCCGCTTTTCTTTGCCGCCACGGGGAATTTCAATGAAGCCTTTGCCGACCTGCGCGATACCCACGCTTTGATCCTGTCCATGCGCGGCGTGCCGCTGGTGGATACCTCCGGCTTGGAAGTCATTCATCGTTTGCACGAAAAACTGCACACCCGGGGCGGCACGCTCATGCTGGCAGGTGTGCACGACAATGTGCGCGCCACACTGGAGCGCGCCGGGTTGCTGGATCAAATCGGCGCAGAAAACCTGTTCTGGTCGTCAGACCAGGCCATTGTGGCTGCCGAAAAGCTGGATTGTGTGTATTGCGCGGATTAGTGGATGACTTTGACTGCCGCCCGCCGCAGCCGGTCGCGGATGGCCAGCCCCAGCCCGGCCTCGCCGAAATCACGGCACAGGATGACATCCACTTTCTGCCTGTCCAGCCAGCGCATTCCTGCGTATAGCCGTTTGGCGATTTGGGCTGTATCGTTGGAATCTCCCAGGCGATAGGCCAACGCCCCGGCCTTTTCAAAGGCCGGGGCTTCTTCCTGCGCGGCGAGCACCCCGACCGTTCTCCCCCGGGCCTTTTCTCCCGATAAATAGACCAGCATTTGCTCCCGGGCATCTTGCGATAAAAAGAAAACCAGCTCTGCGCGCGGGGCGTAATGTTTTTCCAGCAGGCCGGGCGATGGCAGCCCGGCCTCGGCTTTGCGTTTGACATCCAGAACATCGATTGGCCCGAGCAGGGCCTCCAGCGCTTCGCGTGGCACGCCGCCGGGGCGCAGAATCCGCGCCGGGGAGGTGGAAATATCCAGCACGGTGGATTCCACACCGATACTGGCGGGTCCGCCGTCCAGGATGATGTCAATGCGCCCATCCAGGTCGTGCATGACGTGGGTTGCCAGCGTCGGGCTGGTATGCCCGAAGCGGTTGGCGCTTGGCGCGGCAATTGGCAGGTTGCAGCTTTTGAGCAGGGCCTGGGCCACCGGGTGGCTGGGCACACGCACGGCTACAGTTTCCAGCCCGGCAGTAACTGCATAAGGAACGTGCTTGTTTTTCGGCAGGATTAACGTCAGCGGGCCGGGCCAGAATTTTTCTGCCAGCAATTGGGCTGTTTCAGGTACGGTAGCGCACACCTGGGGCAATTGCTCCACGCTGCTTAAATGGATAATCAGCGGGTCTTCGGAAGGCCTGCCTTTGGCGGTGAAAATCTTTTGCACGGCATTTTCATCCAGCGCATTGGCGCCCAAGCCGTAAACGGTTTCGGTGGGGAAGGCCACCAGCCCGCCCTGTTGCAGGGTTTGGGCGGCGCGTTGGATGTGCTCAGGCTCGGGGTGCTCGTGATGGATGGTTAGTGAAATGGTCATGGGTTTGAAAAGCCATGCTAAATAAGCATGGCTTCTTTCAGGGCGGTGGCGCTTGGGTAGCGGTCTTCCGGCTTTTTCGCCAGGGCGCGCTGGATGGCGAAGGCCACGTTTTCGGGGATGTCCGGGTTAAGGCTGCGCGGGTTGGGCGCGGGTTGTTGCAGGTGGGCGAACATGACCTGGGCGGCGTTCCCTTTGAAGGGTCGTTCGCCGGTCAGCAGTTCGAACAGGATTAACCCCATGGCGTAGATGTCAGCGCGGTGGTCAACCGTGCGTGATTCCTTGATTTGCTCCGGGGCCATGTAGTCGATGGTGCCAACCGCGCCGGTGCCGGTCAGGTGGGTCTGGGCATCCTGGATCTTGGCGATGCCGAAATCCATCAGCACTGGGTGCAGGTTGCCCTGGTTGTCGGCGCGCAGCATGATGTTGGATGGCTTGATGTCGCGGTGTACAAAGCCCTGGCTGTGGGCGTAATCCAGCGCGCTGGAAAATTCCTCTATGAACGGCTGGATGTCTTTGAATGGCAACCGGCCATTGTTTTTGATGACGTCGCCCAGTTCCTGGCCTTCGATAAACTCCAGTACCAGGTAGGCAGTATTATCCTGCTCGCCGAATTCGATGGCGCGCACGATGTTGGGATGGTTAAGTTTGGAAGTGGACTGGGCTTCGCGGGCAAAACGGCTGCGGAAATCGGCTTCCCCGGCCCGACGCTCATTGAGGATTTTGATGGCGACCACCTGCCCGTCGGCAAAACCGCGGTAGACCTCGCCCATGCCGCCGTTGCCAATCACATCCAGCACCTGGTATTTGCCCAATTTCCTGCCAGTCAGCAAGCCTGGATTGGAAATGGATTGCGGCCCCTGGCCTTTGTTCAGTTCGTTCAAGTTGAAACGCAGGCGGTAAAAACGGCGGTCAATCAGATCCTGGGCTTGTTTGCGGGCCGGGTTGAACAGCATGCCGACCATCAGTGCGGCCAGCACGGCAGAGATCTCGTTTTGCCCACCAGGTAGGATGTTGCGGAAGATGGCCGTGGCGGCAAAGAAAATGCCTGCAAACGGGATGGCCAGCATGACGGCAATGACCACCACCACCAGCGAGCGGTTAATGACTAGGTCAATGTCCCATAGTTTGTAACGCATAACAGAAAGCGTAATAGCCGCCGGGAAGATGAATAAGCCCACCTGCTGGGCAATGCGCAGACACGTGAGGATGAAGTAGTTTTCCGGGCCGCGCGGGCCAAAGACCTGCCCGATGTTGACCAGGTAAATATACCCGGCCACAATTGGCACAGTGAATGCCAGCCCCACCAAAAGCCATTTGGTTTGCTGGCGCTGGGCCGGGGTGGATTGGGTACGATAGCGATACACCTGGAAGCCGAAGCCGATCACGATCAGCAGGACGACGATGCCCACCTCGATGGCGCCTTGCCCAACGCTGTTGATGTAAATATTGGCCCAGATGAGGTAGCGAAAGATGAATAGTGGCAGGATGACCCACTTAAAAAGAGCAGGGATGATTTTGCCGGATGGGAAGATGTAGAAGAAGGTTACCTGGCTGGTTTCCCCAAGGGCGATCAGCAGTACGGCCAGGTAGAGGAAAACGCCGTCGGAGTAGGTTGAGTTGGCGTAGATGAAGGCGGTCAGGAACATCATCGCCCCGACGAACAGGGCCATCCAGTCGTTGGAGCGCTTCCAGAACAGGAACAGGGCAATGCCACCGAATACGCCCATGGAGAGGATGTCCAGCCCGATGCGGAAGTATCCGTCGAACCCGGCCGGTATGCCAATCGACTGGAAATACGCACCCAACTCGGGGTTGAAGTTGACCACGTGGTTCTGGTACGTTTCAGGGATGCCTGCCAGTACAATGCCCCAACTCAGGACGAATAGGGTTAGCCAGGTAAGTTTGACTACCCGGCCGATCTGGGCAGGGAGTTGATTCTGGGTGGTGCGGCTGGACATGCTCATGGCGGGGAATTATACCTTTTGTTATGACTGGGTCGTCAATGATTACATGTCTTCTGTCAGGACAGCTTCATCGGGCTGGTGGGTTTTCACTTTCAACAGCTTGAAACCCCACTGTACGGATGGACCGATCAAGAGAGCAAAGATAACAGTTCCAATCCCGGCCGGGCCGCCCAACAGCCAGCCGATCAGTACCACGGTCACCTCGATGCTGGCGCGGGCGGCGCGGATGCTCCAGCCGGTGGTGCGGTGAATGGCCAGCATCAGGCTGTCTCGTGGGCCTGCCCCGGCATCCACACCAATGTAAATGGCGCTGGCCAGCCCCATCATAGCGATTGCCACCAGCAGCATGGTTGCCTGCAGAATCAGGTTATCGTTCACCGAGGGCAGCAGCCAAAGCGCTCCATCCAGCCAGGGGCCAATGAATAGGATGTTGCCAAGCGTGCCCCAGCCGATTTTTTCCTTCAAGATAATCGCGCCGCTTAGAACCACAAAGCCCACCAGTACGGTCAGTGTGCCAGGGGTCAGGCCGGTCAGGTTGGCTATCGCGACCTCCAGTACAGCCCAAGCGCTCGTGCCCAGGTTGGCGCGGATCATGATGGCAATGGCCGCCCCGAATAGGGCAAAGCCAAGTTGGATGCGCAGGAAATCCTGCAGAAAAGTATTCCATCGAATTGGTTTGATCAAGGTTCCTCTATTCAGTGCATCAAAAAAACCGCTGGCAAGCAGCGGCCCTGTAATCAAACACTTGAATGGCTATTTCGATGCTTCGCGAATGTTGTCGCGCAAGTCGAGTGCCTGGCCGATAAGAAGCGAGAGAATAATTCCCACCAAGACCAAGCCACCAATGACCGGCAAGGTCCATTCTGATTGCCAGAAAAGGGGGACGACGAGAACGGCCAGGATGCCAAGTGTAATGCTGATGATCACCCCGCGCCAGATATGAGAAATGCCGCCCCATACCTTTTTGGCGGTCACACTGCGGTCAAAATTGCGTTCACGCCGGGCTACCCCGCGCTGGAACTCTCGTTCCTTTATGCTCGGGTCGCGCGCACCAATTTGCTGTTGGCGTAGGCGGATTAATCGTTCCTGTTCGGGGGTTAATTTTTCTGCCATGCGTAAAGTATAGCAGCACGATTGCCCGTGCGCAAGAACCAGCTGTGATAGACTTTGCGCATGGCTTACTTGCTCCTTAAACCCGATCGCGAGAAATCGCTCCTGCGCCGCCACCCCTGGGTATTTTCCGGCGCCATCGAAAAACTGGTCGGCAGCCCCGCTCCTGGCGAAACCATACGCGTGCTCAATTCCCACGGCCAGTTCCTGGCCCACACTGCGTACAGCCCGCATTCGCAGATTCGCGCGCGAGTGTGGAGCTTTGATGAAAATGCAACGGTGGATGTGGATTTCCTGCGCGGGCGGATTCGCCAGGCGCTTGCCCGGCGGGCTACCCCGGGCCTGGTTTCTGTTACCAATGCCGTTCGCCTGATCCACGCGGAATCGGACAACCTGCCCGGACTGGTGGTGGATCGTTACGGGGAATTGCTGGTGATGCAAAGCCTGACGGCCGGCAGCGAATTCTGGAAGGAAACACTGGCTGATCTGCTGCTGGAAGAAACCGGCTGCAAGTCTGTGTACGAACGCTCCGATGCAGATGTACGCGAGCTGGAAGGCCTGCCGGTGATTAACGGCTGGCTGCGCGGGGGAACAAGCAGTCCGGTGCAGGTGACCGAATATGGCTTAAAATTTATTGTCAACGTTGAAACCGGCCATAAGACCGGTTTTTACCTCGACCAACGTCACAACCGCTTCCGGGTGGGTCAATTGTCCGCCGGTCGCGATGTGTTGAACTGCTTTTGCTACACGGGCGGTTTCAGCATCCACGCTGCAGCAAATGGCGCCAACTCCGTGCTTTCAGTGGATAGCTCTGCCGATGCGCTGGCGCTGGGCGCACAAAATGCCGCCCTGAACGGCCTGGAAGGGGGCAAGCTGGACTGGCTGGAAGGGGATGTCTTTCCCCTGCTGCGCAAGTTCCGCGACCAGGCGCGCTCGTTTGACCTGATCATCCTCGACCCGCCCAAGTTCGCCGCCACCGCCTCGCAGGCCGAAAAAGCATCACGCGGTTACAAGGACATCAACCGCCTGGCCTTCAAATTGCTGCGCCCCGGAGGCTTGCTGGCAACCTTCTCCTGCTCCGGCGGTATTGATGCGGCTCTGTTCCAGAAAATCGTCGCCTCCGCCGCTCTGGATGCGGGCGTGGATGCAGTTATGCTGGAGCACTTTTCACAGGCATCAGACCACCCGGTGGCTCTGCACTTCCCCGAAGGAGCCTATCTCAAAGGCTTGCTCTGCCAGCGCATGGATTAAATTATCGCAAACCTTCCGAATCAAAACAGCCGACCGAGAGTCGGCTGTTTGTTTTATGTCCTTGGATTGCTTAGTCTTCGTTCAGGGCGGCGATGGCACGCAACAGGCCAAAGACCAGCACGCCAATCTTGATTCCCTCGGTGGGGGTCAGCAGGCTGTCACGGCCTTTATTGTTGGCGCGGCGGTTAATCAATATGGCGGCCAGTAACCCGGCCCCGGCCCCAACCAATGCACCAATCAGCAGGGTGTTTGCCCCGCCAGAGCGACGCTTTTCGATTTCATTCTTTTTTGACGACATTATTTCTCCTCCTCCCGAGACAACAGGGAAAGCCAGGCCTTCATGCGGATGATGGGTGTGGTAATTTGTTTGTTGATCTGTACCACCCTGGCGCTGACGTACTGCACATATTCCTGAGCCAGCCCGGTGTAGCGCGGCGTAATTTTGAGCAGGCGATGCAGGCCATAAATGAGCGTAGACAGCACCATCATGATGACCAGAAGCGCACCCAGTGCCGGGATGGACATCCAGATGGTGGAAATGGCAGCCCAGCGGCCGACATCCCCGCTGTCACGGAAGGTGGCCACCCCGATGAGCACGGCCAGCCCCACCCCGGCCAGCACCAACAGCAGGATGGGCGTTAAAATCTGGGTGCGGAACTCACGGCGGTGTTTCAGGTAGCTTTCTCGTTCAGGTTTGGGGATAATCGGGCGGTTGCTCATGGGTTTATTATACCGAAAAAAACAGGGGCGCAGATTTCCTGCGCCCCTGTGGATGTAAAAAACGGATTACTTGCGGCTCATGGCATCCATCACGGCCACGGCGGCCATCTGCACGATGTCATTCACTTCATCGCCGGTTTGCAGTACATGCACCGGGGCACCCATCCCGAGCAGGATCGGCCCAATCGCTTTGGCATTCCCCAGCCGGCCAAGCAGTTTATAGGCAATATTGGCGCTTTCGAGTGAGGGGAAGACCAGCACATTGGCATCCTTGACCGCGCTGAAGGGGAAGCGCTCGTCAATGATCTCCGGAACAACCGCCGTGTCAGCCTGCATTTCGCCATCAAAATTGTATTCCTTGCAGCGTTCGCGCACCAGGGTGACCGCCCTGCTGACCTTTTCGGAAAGCGGGTGCGGCGTGGAGCCGAAATTGGAAAACGACAGGAAGGCTACGCGCGGCTCAATCTCCAGTTGCTTGGCAAAGTTGGCTGCCAGGCAGGCGATCTCGGCCAGGTCTTCTGATGTTGGCTCAATGTTCACGGTTGCATCGGTGAACAGGTAGGTCTTGTCGTTGATGATCATGATGTACACACCGGCAGCCCGTTTGCTGCCCTTGGCGGTGTGGTGAATCTGCAAGGCCGGGCGGATGACTTCCGGGTACTCATAGGTCAGCCCTGCCACGAAAGCATCGGCTTCGCCCATTTTGACCATCATTGGCCCGAGCACATTGGGTTCACGAATTCTTTTTTCGGCCTGGCTGCGGGTAAGTCCCTTGCGCTGGCGAATCTGGTAATAGGCTTCCATGTACTTGCCCATCTTATCGAAGCGGGTCGGGTCAACGATTTCCGGTTTGAAGGTCAGTCCGAGCAGTTTAATCTTCTCTTCGATGATTTCCGGGCGGCCAATCAGGATCGGTTTGGCAATGCCTTCATCCAGTACCTGGGCAGCAGCGCGGATGATCTTGGTCTCTTCACCTTCGCCAAAAGCCACTCGTTTGCTCGCTTTGCTGGCGCGGGCCTTGTTCATAATGAAGTAACGCACACGCTGGCCCTGTCCTTGCCGGTAGGCCAGTTGCTCGCGGTATTCGTCAATGTCAATCTTTTTGCGGGCGACACCGGTTTGCATGGCCATTTCAGCGACAGCCGGGGCTTCCCAGAGCAACACGCGTGGGTCAAGCGGCTTGGGGATGATGTAATCCGGGCCGAGTTTCATGCTGTCGGCTCCGTAGGCGCGCAGGACGGAATCCGGCACATCTTCCTTGGCCAGGCGGGCCAGGGCCTGCGAGGCGGCGAACTTCATTTCCTCGTTAATGGCGCTGGCGCGGACATCCAGCGCGCCGCGGAAGATGAACGGGAAGCCAAGCACATTGTTGACCTGATTGGGGTAGTCCGAGCGGCCAGTGGCTACAATCGAATCCGGGCGGGCTTCCTTGGCCAGTTCATATTTGATCTCCGGGTCAGGGTTGGCCATGGCAAAAATGATCGGGCGTTCAGCCATGCTCTTGACCATTTCAGGGGTCAGGATATTGGCCACGGACAAGCCGTAGAACACGTCCGCGCCTTTGACGGCGTCGGCCAGGGTACGGTGCCCCTTGTCTTCCACGGCCAGTTTTTCCTTGTATTTATTCATCCCCTCGGTGCGGCCCTTGTAAACCACGCCTTTGGTATCCACCAGCATGATGTTTTCGCGCTTCACCCCCCAGCGGATGGCCAGTTCGGCGCAGGAGACTGCCGAAGCCCCCGCACCGGAAATGACAATGCGAATGTCTTTATGTTCCTTGCCGACGATCTCCAGCGAATTGGCCAGCGCCGCCGAGGAGATGATGGCCGTGCCGTGCTGGTCATCATGGAATACCGGGATGTCGAGCATTTTCTTGAGTTCTTCTTCAATGTAGAAGCACTCGGGGGCCTTAATGTCTTCCAGGTTAATGCCACCAAAGGTTGGCGCAATGGCAGCCACCACTTTGATGATTTCGTCCGGGTCGTGGCTATTGACCTCGATATCGAACACGTCGATATCGGCAAATTTTTTGAACAGCACACCCTTGCCTTCCATGACGGGCTTGCTGGCCAGCGCGCCGCGGTCCCCTAGGCCGAGGATGGCCGTTCCGTTCGAGATGACCGCCACCAGGTTGCCCTTGGATGTGTACTCGTAGGCCAGGCTTTGGTCTTTTTCAATTTCCAATACGGGGTGTGCCACGCCGGGCGAATAGGCCAGGCTCAGGTCGCGCTGGGTGTCCATCGGCTTGGTGGGCACAATAGCCACCTTGCCGGGTTTGCCCTTCAGACGGTGATATTCCAGGGCGTCTTCGCGGGTGATCGTAATCTTAGCCATCAGGAGTCCTCCGAAACGGGTGTACAAGCATGTGCTACAACACGTTCATTAAAGCACAGGTTCGGGTTAAAGGATAGTTTATTTTGTCACAAAAACAGGTGATGCCCATCCGGTGACTGAAATGTTAACTTTTCAGGTATAATATTAACAATTGTTGTTCAACCCCGCCTGTGGGCGGTTGCAGCTCTGAAAACCTGGATATGTACTCGGATCGGCCTGCTCCAAACTTGCAGGCGCTTGTTAAAAAAATCACCTCCGTCATACGATTGAGGACGGGTCTATACGCTGAACAGATTTCTTTTGTGGATGTAAACCAGTTGGTGTCTCACGGGGACATCTGAATCAGCCTACCTACCCTAATACGGGTTTTCCGTTAAATGGGGAGGATTCCAGCGACATGTTTTCACAGCCGCAGCCTGCCATGCAGGAGAGCGGCTGTGTCTTTTTAACAGTTGAGCCATGCCTAAGATAACCGCCATCGAAGCCCAGAAGAAGAACCCCAACCGGGTGAGCATCTACCTGGACGATGCTTACGCTTTTGGGCTTTCACGGATTGTGGCAGCCTGGCTGCAAGTGGGGCAGGAACTCTCTGCAGAGAAGATCGCCCAATTACAGGCAGGTGACTCTCGTGAAGTGGCCATGCAAAAAGCCATGAATTTCCTCAGTTACCGGGCACGCTCGGTGCAGGAAGTGCGCCAGAACCTGCAAAAGCATGAGTTCAGTGAAGATGTGATTGAGGACACGATCCAAAAGTTGGAGCGTGCCGGGTTATTGAACGACAAAGAGTTTGCCCGCGCCTGGGTTGAGAACCGCAACACCTTTCGCCCGCGCAGCCGACGCGCCTTGGGCATGGAACTGCGCCGCAAGGGAATTGTCGAAGAAGACTACCAGCCCGTGCTGGCCAGCGATGTGGATGAAGAAGCGCTGGCCCTTCAGGCAGCCCAAAAATACGTCAGGCGGCTGCAAGGCCTGGACTGGCAGGACTTCCGCAACAAGCTGGGCGGCCACCTCGGGCGCAGGGGATTCTCCTATGACGTGATTGCGCCGGTCGTGCGCCAGGTCTGGGAGCAGAACAAGCCGTCAGGCAGCGGGCAAGACATCCAATCTACTATTAATGATGAGGACATGTTATGAACAATCCCTTAATCCCCCTGGTTTTAACCGGTCTGCTGGCCCTGGTGGTCGGTGTGGTCATTGGTTACCTGGTGAAACGCTACCAGGAAGAGCAGGTTCGCAAGCAGCAGGAAGGCCGCGCCAAAGGCATCATTGAAGAAGCCCAGGCTCGCGCCAAAACGGTGGAAGTGGAGGCCCGCGACAAGGCCCTGAAAATTGTGCAGGAAGCCGAGAAGGACATCAACCAGCGCCGCACTGACCTGAATCGTGATTTTGAACGCCTGGACCGCCGCCGAAGCGAGCTGGATGGCCGGGTGGAACGCCTGGAACAACGTGAACAGACGCTGAACAAGCGCCAGAGCACGGTTGATAAACGTGCCAATGAAATTGAAAAATTATATGAAGACCAGCTGGCCAAATTGCAACAGGTGGCTGAATTGCCCAAGGAAGAAGCCCGCCAGTTGCTGTTGAGCGAAGTGGAAAAAGAAGCGCGCGGCGATATGGCGCGCATCATCCGCCAGATCGAGGCCGAGGCGCGCGAAGAAGGCGAGAAACGCGCCCGCAAATTGATCGCGGAGGCCATCCAGCGGGTGGCTTCGGAGCATGTCTCTGAAGTGACCAGCTCGGTGGTGCCGCTGCCAAACGAAGAAATGAAGGGCCGCATTGTGGGCCGCAATGGCCGCAACATCCGCGCTTTTGAGCAGGCCGCCGGGGTGGACGTGATCGTGGATGACACTCCTGAAGCCGTTACCATCTCGTGTTTCGACTCGGTGCGCCGCGAGATTGCCCGCCGGGCGCTGACCCGCCTGACGGTGGACGGCCGCATTCATCCGGCCTATATTGAGAAAATCATTGAGGACGAAACCAAGGCTGTGGAAAAGATCATGGCCGAGGCGGGCGAACAGGCTGCTTTTGATGCCGGTGTGGCCGGGTTGCACCCGGAGATCCTGCGCATGATGGGCCGCCTGAAGTTCCGCACTTCGTACGGGCAAAATCAGCTGGCCCACGCCGTGGAAGTCTCCAAACTGGCGGGCATCCTGGCGGCGGAACTCGGCGCAAATGTGGAGCTTTCCAAGGCAGGCGGTTTCCTGCATGACATCGGCAAGGCCATGGACCACAACCAGGAAGGTACACATGCCGGGCTAGGCGCGGAATTCTGCAAACGCTACGGTGTTCATCCCTCGGTGGTGAATGCGGTGGCTTCACACCACCATGAGGTAGACCAGGAAACAGTGGAAGCGGTGATTACCGAAGCCGCCGATGCCATCTCTGGTGCGCGGCCCGGTGCGCGGCGCGAAGACCTGGAAGCCTACATTAAGCGCATCCGCACCCTGGAGGAAATGGCCAACTCGTTCGAGGGTGTCAGTCAGAGTTACGCCATCCAGGCCGGGCGCGAAGTGCGCATCATTGTGCGCCCCGAGGATATTGACGACCTGGCCGCTGCCCGCCTGGCGCGCGATGTGGCCAAGAAGATTGAAGAAACGATGCAGTACCCCGGCCAGATTCGCGTCACGGTCATCCGCGAGACGCGCGCGGTGGATTACGCCAAATAACGATGGCGCTGACGCTTTACCTCGACCCGAATCACCCTGATGCGGGCAGCTGGATTGAAGCCGAATTAAAGGATATGACGGCTGGCTACGACCGGAAGTGGCTCAGCCCGCCCGAGGCGGTTCTACGCTTTGGGGAGGGCGTGCAATTACCGGTCTTACAAGACGGGCCAAAAACTGCCAGCGGGCAGGCCGCGCTGATGGATTTCCTGAAAGAGTACCGGAAATTTGTGGACGACTGGCGTTTGTTCCAGGGGGATTCGTGTTACATCCGCGAGGATGGGAGTTGTTAATTGAAATCGGGGCGGACATTGTCCGCCCCGATTGATTTAATACCCTTGCACGAACGGGTTGGTATGTTTCTCGTCGCCGACGGTGGTTTTGTCACCATGGCCGGGCAACAGGACTGTTTCATCAGGCAGGGTGTAGACCTGTTCGCGGATGCTTTTCTCGAGGATTGGCCAGTCGCCGCCGGGCAGGTCGGTGCGGCCGACTGAACCGGCAAAAATCACATCGCCGCAAAAACACAGTTTTGATTCGGGGAAATAAAAGATGACATGGCCGGGTGTATGGCCTGGGGTGAAACGCACTTCGAGGGGATTTTTTCCCAACGTCATTTTTTGGCCGTGCTCGAGGTAAATGGTTGGTTCGGGGCCGGGGTCAATGGCCAGGCCAAACGCGCGGCCCCCACCGCCCGCCCGCCAGAGCACATGGTCGGCGGCGTGCAGGGCCACCAGCGGCAGCGGGTTCAGGGCGTCGGCAATGGCTGCCGCGCCGCCAATGTGGTCAAAGTGGGCATGGGTGTACCACAGGTGGCCAATCCGCCAGCCGCGTTTTTCGGCTTCGGCTAGGATTAAGTGACCGTCCCATGCCGGGTCAATCACGGCGGCCTCCCTGCTTTCGGGGTCGGCCAGCAGGTAGGCGTTGGTCTGTACCGGTCCTAATGTAAACTGGATGATTTCAAGCATGGGCTGATTCTACCCGGATTTGTTCCTGCGGCTGGGAGCGTGGGCCGAAAAAGAAAGTGATGGCAATGGTGACAGCCACCAGCCCGATGACCAGCGGGTAAATCAGCGCCGGGTCCTGTTCGTAGAGCCTGCCTGCCAGTAAGGGTCCAAGGATGATCGGCAGGGCGTTCACCGACTCGAACAGCCCAAAAGCCAACCCCATTTGCGTGGAGTGGATTAATCCGCGCACCTGGGCTGCACCGAGCGAGCGGGCCACCCTGAAGCCGCCCAGCAGGAAGTACCCGGCGGCGTACATCCAGACGCCCTGGCCCTGCCAGAGCAGCAGGGCAAAAACGGCCACACAGGCCTGGGCCAGCATGTACCCGATCCGCGCCGAGCCGATGCCGCCCAGCAGGATGCTGAGCACGGCGTTACCCAGCCCACCTGCCGAACTGATGATGCCGATCTCGCCGAAGGTCAATCCGCGCTCGTTTTGCAGGAAGTTGGGCGTAAGCGGCTGGCCGAGGTACAGGGCGAAGGTCACTGCGAAGGAAATCAACAGAAAGCCCAGGTAACGCTCATTGCGAAGCAACAACGGCGGGGGGGAGTCCGCATCGTGGCGTTCCACGGGCTGGCGATGCAATAAAAAGATGAACAGGTTGGAGAGCACAAACAAAACCAATGCCGCCCAGTAGACCGTGCGCAGGCCGAAGGTGTCGCCCAGCCAGCCGCCAATGAGCGGGCCAAAAATCAAACCGGCGTTAAAAAAAGAAGATGTGAAGGTCAGCACCCGCCCGACGCTGAGATGTCCGCTGGCGGCCGCTGCGTAGCTGGAGAGCGGCGAGGAGACAAAGGCCGTTAGCCCGTAGAGCAGGATGCCCGCGATGAAGACAGGCAGGTCGGTAGCCATGGCCATGGTGAAGGCTGAAAAAGCGCCGATGACCCAGGCCGTGCGGATGAGCGGGATGCGCCCGATTTTGTCGGCTAGGAACCCCGCCGGGGGATGGGCCACGGCCATGATCATGCCGAATGCGCCGAGGATGCCGCCAATGACGATTGGGCTGGCACCCAGGCTTTGAAGGTAGAGCGGGTTAAAGTTAAAAAACATGCCCTCGCCAATGCCCCATAGGAACAGGGCGGCGAACAGGAAGTACAGGTTGCGACTCACGGCTGGTTGGCCTCAACCTGTTGGATGAACTGGATGGCGGCCTGGAAGACTGTCTCGCGTTGGGCATCGCGGGGGAGCACATGCCCCGAACCGTGAATGAGTAATTTTTGTTTTTGGGTTGCGCCAAGATGGGTGTAGATGTATTCCATGCTTTCCTGGCTGCCAAGCGGCAGGTAGTGGTCATCTGCGGAGTTAATCAGCAGGGTTGGTACGGTGATCTTTGGCAGGGCCTCGCGCAGGGATGCCAGCAGGCGTTTGAGCTGGCCAATGGCGCGGATGGGGTTGCGTGGGTAAGAGATGTGCTCCTGGAAAGCGGTTTTGTCGAACCAGCCCGTTCCTGGCGCTTCCGTACTTTTGGGCAGGTACGGCTTGAAGAATGCGATCTGGTCGGTGAAGTTGATCCGCCAGTCTTCCGGCAGTTCGTAGGGTGTGGCCATGGCAATCACCCCGCGCACCGGCAGGTAGGAGGCGGCCATTAACGAGAGCGAACCGCCCATTGAAAGCCCGCACAGGTAAATATGGTCCGCCACGCCGGAGAGCAAGTTGTAGCCGTCCTCCAGTGAGGCCATCCAGTCTTCGTAATGCGTGCGGGCCATGTCTGCGGGGAAGGTGGCATGCCCGGCCAGGCGTGGGCCGAGGCAGGTGAACCCGGCTTCGCGGTTCAAATAGTTGCCCATCCAGCGCATTTCTTTGGGCGTGCCGGTGAATCCGTGGGTCAGCAATACGCCAACCTTGCTTTTGCCGGGCAGGAAAAACGGTTCGGTAGTGGGGATGATTAAGTGAGTCATGAGTTCGGGAGTTATAGATTTGCGGTCATCCAGGCCGGGCGCAGGGCGGCAACGCGGGCATAAATGGGGCAATCCGGGGTGTGGGCGCCGGGCAGGTAGCCGGTGGACATCAGGAATTCGCCGACAATCTCGCCGCCGGTGAACAGGAAGTGCTGTTTGAATAACTTTACCCAGCCGGGTTTATCAAGCGGGTGGTGGACCTTCAGCCAATTTTCAAATGAGCCGTGCGTTTGCTGGATGACCAGGATGCGCCGGGCGTTCTCAATGGCGGCGTTGACTTTCAGGCGGTTGCGGATGATGCCGGCGTCTGCCAGCAGGCGCGCGCGATCGGCCTCGCCATAGGTGGCCACTTTGTTAATGTCAAAGTTGTCATACGCGCGGCGGAAGTTGTCAGCTTTTTTCAGGATGGTAATCCACGACAGCCCGGCCTGGTTAATTTCCAGCACCAGACGCTCAAAGAGCAGGTTATCGTCGTGGATCGGGAATCCGTATTGGGTGTCGTGGTAGCTGCGGTTGAAGGTGTCTTCGGGGTGCGAATTGCAATACTTACAGTAGGGATTCATGGCAAGTCTTATTGAAAGGTGGTGGCCTAATTTTACACTACAGTTTTTCACCTTGCAGGGAGTCAGAACTGGCTGGGAATGGGAAATTAAAAAGAAAGGACGCGATAACCAATCAGCCGCGTCCTTTCTTTTGCTTCTATTTTTCTACTTTTCAGGCGCGCCGGATTCAATCCATTGTGTGATGAACTTCAATTCTTCGGCGCTAAAGTTGGCGAAATGCTGCTTCAGTTGCGCTTGAATCAACAGGCTGTTTTCAGGGTTGCCAACGATGATGACCGGACCACTATCCCTGCCCTGCATCAGGCTGGCGTAGGTGGTCACGTTTAGTCCTGCCGAGGCAACCTGTCCGTGACAGGCTGCACATTTGCTCTCGAAAAGTGCCTTGATGTTGGCCTCGTAGGTCGGCAATCCCACCAGCAGGTTTGGCGGTTCGGGCGTCGGCTGGAGGTTTAGCTGCTCGCGCAGGATTTCGCGCAGGGTTGGGGCGTCAAACCCGGCATGGGTGAAGACGCTACCGTGACAGGCGCTGTTCGAGCAGAAGGACGTGTTACTCGTGCCGCCCGCATCGCCTGTGGTGTGGCAATTGGTGCAGGTTTCATTCATCACCTGGTTGTGCAGGCTTATCCAGTTGGCGTTGTGATGCGATTCCGGTTCAGGCCCGCGGCTGATTTCAATCAGGGCGACGAAATCCTGCTGGCTCACCACGGTTGGGATTGAGTGGCACAGGTTGCATTCCAACCGGATGGCTTGCTGCTGCTCGTCGAGATGCGTGCCGCCGTGACAGCGGAAACAGCCTGGGCTGTTCATGTGTCCGAGATTGCTCGGGTGGGTTTCCCAGTTAACTTTTTGCTCAATGAAAACCGTTCCCATATAGATTTGCTGAATTTGGGCAATGGCATTCTGGACGAGTTCTGTGTTCTCGTTGTAGAACCCGGTGTGGTACGCCTGGTAATAATTTTCCAGCCCGGCGATCGCAGCCAGCCCCATCTGCTGTGACTCATAGGTGTTGCTCAGCATTTCCACACCCTTGATGCGAATTTCAGGGATGGAAGGGTCAATCATGTTTCGGGCCATGTAATCGTCCATTGAATCTGCCGGGGTTTTGAAGTTATGCGAGACGCGGTTGTGACAAGTGACGCAGTCCATGGTTTGCAACTGGCT
This sequence comes from Anaerolineales bacterium, assembly GCA_024710905.1. Lineage (GTDB taxonomy): Bacteria > Chloroflexota > Anaerolineae > Anaerolineales > Villigracilaceae > JANJTV01. The sequence goes on from JANJTV010000085.1 coordinate 19,910, forward strand.
CTCGTCCATTGTCGCCGGGTCGAACCCAGATTCAACATCCACATATTCAGTAATCGTGCCATCGTCATTGTAGACGCGCACATATGGAATATCCTGTTCGAGGCGGTCAGTTGGGTAATATTCCACCTGGTTGTCAATATGCCAGTGAATCCCCTCGCCCAGGTTTTCATCTTTGGTGCCGCCCCGGGTTTTCAATATCAGGTAGGTGATGTACATGGTGTTATCAAAATCAGAGTGAAAGCGGGTGATGGTTCTAAGCGTATCTCCCGCAAAAGCCGCCGGTTTATGGCATCTCTCACAGGTATCGCGTACCGGCTGCAAGGCCGAGGCGTGAATGGGATACTCGTAGAGATTGAAGGCCATCATGAACAACTCTTTGCTTCCCTCCCTTGTTTTGCGAACAAACTGGTCTGGTAAAGAAACCCGGCCAATATGGCATTCTTCACAGGTAACGTTGGCATGGGGAGATTTCAGGTAAGTGGCATTTTGGGGTGGCATGGTATGGCAGGTTGTGCCGCAAAACTGAGGGGAATTTGAATATTCCCAGGCGTGAACGCTGCCCCCCAGCAACCCCAGGCCAAGAATCCCGACGACGAGAATGGGGGGAATCCACATCCAGCGCGGCGAACCGGCAGAGGGAATGAAGAAATTCCTGATGCGCTCTTTGAACGACATATAAACCTCCCAGTGTGATGGCTTTATTTGTATCCGGGCCTGGCCGAATCAGTTGTTTTAAAACAAGTGGGGACTGCCATTCGGCAGCCCCACTTTCTTGAACGTTGAATCAGCTGTTACTCAAGCGCTGCGAGAGCAGCATCCAGCAGGGCGTTGAAGTAACTCGGGTTGTGAATACCGTTGCTGCCATCTTCATGGACTAAGTTGTAGTTCCACAGGGCCAGCGCAAGTTTTTCATCGGCGGTATCGATCAGGGTAACGCCTTCGGCATCGATGGCGCCAAGCGCCTGCAGTTTTCCTTCAAGCGCAAGATATTTTTCGTCGAAGGAGGTTACAAAACCATTCACGTTGAAGTCTTCCGCATCGGCATGGCAGGCCGTGCAGGTCGACAACTGGGGTTCAAAGGTATGAACCTGGTTCTCGCCCATGTGGCAGCCTGCGCAGGTGTTTTCAACCATGCTGTAGTGCGCGCCGGGTTTGCCTTCCACGCCCTGGCCGCCACTGCCCATCAGGGTATCGGCCTGAACGCTATAGTGGGTGTTAAATCGCACTTTGACATCGTACAGGCTGGCATTATCCTTGTTGACAAAGCTGTCAAAATAGCGGCGGGCCTGGTGGCAGTTGGCGCACAGGTTGCCGTTGCCGCCATCAAAGGTTAAGCCGCTGGTGACCATTGTCACAGGAGTGTTGCTCTCGAGCGCCCAGTCGTCGCCGGTGTATGTCACGTGAATCTGGTGGCAGGTGCGGCAATCCTGGTGGGTCGGGGCGGTATTGCCCGATTCAATTTCAGTGAAGTTTTTGCCAGCGGCAATCATTTCACTGAACGCAGCGCCGTCATGACAACCCGCGCAGGCAGCGCGTTCACCGGCATATTCCAGGCCGGGGCCAGAGCCATGAATCGAGGTCACCCAGTTGGCTTTGTGGCGGGTGATAATGGCCGTGTCATTGTGGCATTCGGTGCAGGTCAGGCTGCCGGTTTCGGCGGGCGGGCCAGCCGGGCCAGCTGGGCCAGCCGGGCCTTCAGGGCCAGCGCAGGCAGCCGTCAGGACCGCAGTCAAGACGAGCGTGCCAAGTAGGACGAGCATTTTTTTCGTGGACATTAATCATTCTCCTTGTTGCATATGGTGGTTTCGTAACGGGACAGTAGTTCTCTTCCCGATAAGCCCATACCTGTTTGGGACAATTAAAAGATTATTTGCTTACATGAATAAGCTTAACCTTAAAGTTAGATTAAAGAGCATGCCAATTTTCATGAATATTACAGGACGAATGTAACATGATGTCCTGTTGTCGGATTACACCCCCATGCAGTTGTTGTTTAAGTATCGATAATCACCCCTGCAAAATACCCAGACCACGTTAATTTCATGGCATCAGTCATGAAACAAGTCATCCAGTTTGTAGATGTATTGGATGGAACGTTCTGCGGCCCAGGGCTGCAAGCCCTGCCAGAACGCCTCCGCCGCTAGGGAAAACTCCAGCGGGCTGGCCGGGCCGGGGCCTGTCATCGTTTTACAGAGCTGGTCATACCCTGCGGGCCTGCCCGGCAGGGACAGGCTCTCCGTAAAGAGTTGCGAGGCCGTGCTGTACAGGTGACGGTTGTCCAGCGCAACCAGGCAGGCGGCAATGCGGGCCAGGTCGAGGCCAAACATGGGCAGGGCGGCTAGGTTGTTTTCATGGGCCGCATTGCGGATTTTGCCCATGGTTTCATAGATTTCGCCAACAATCGTGTCCGCAATCAACTGATTGAATTCTTCATCTGTGTGGCCAAGTGCCAATTTACGAATGTTCAGGAACAGGTTTTGCGGGTCGTGAAGAACTTTGGGGTTGGCAAAGGCGCTGTGCGAGATCGGCCAATATTCTTCGAACTCAGCGGCTTCTGCTTCGATGACATCCCGGCTGAGCACGTTCACTTCGGCTTTCCAGGGGCCTTCCGTCCACTCATATGGCTCGTCAATGTTGTTGCCTTTGACGATGCAAAACATCTCAATGTCTGAGTACGGGCCATCCGTGCCGCGGGCCAGCGAGCCGTACAGCGCCAGGGCCAGCGGGTTGAATTTTTGCCTGAAAGCTGCCGCGATGTGTTCGGCGCGGGCCAGGCGTTCTATGTGGGAGGTGGGTTGTGGGCCGGATGGATGGTTCATGGTGGCTAAGTGTTCAGGCGTAAAAGTTCCTGTATCGCCTGACAATCCTTGCAACCTTCGCGCCCGGCGGGGGCTGCGGGTTGGTCGTACAACTCGCGGGCCTGGCGCAGCAGTGGTGGGATGGAAGCCAGGTTTAACTCCACGGGCAGGATGTGGGCCGAGAAGCCCATGGCAAAGCCGCTTTCGCGGTGGTTGGGCTTGTGGCTGAAATGCTCCTCGTCCGTTTGCGGCTCAAAATAGACCAGCGCTAGCCCGCTCACCGGCCGGCCGGTTTGTTCGGCAATGTAGGCATAGCCGTTTAATTGGGTCCTGTAGATCGGGCTGAGTTTGTCCTGGTTGGCGGTGAATTTTGCCGTTTTGTAGTCAATCACCAGGTGTGTTCCATTGGGTGTGATGAAAATATCATCCGGCGCGCCGGTCAGCAGTACGTTGCTTTCGGCATGCAGGAATTTGTAGCGACTGTGATGCAGGTCGCTGCCAGACAGGAATCCGCTCACCGGGCCGAGCGGGGAAAGCCAGTCGGGCGCCTGCCCGTGGGTTTCAATCAGGTGGTGAATGACCTTTTTTGTATATGAATCGATCGATGAGAAGATGCTCGGGAATCCCTGGAACGGCAGGCTGTCTGCATGCAGCTTAATCCACTGGCAGCGCTGGCAAAAAGTGGGCATGGCCAGTTCGCCGAGCGTTTTGGCGGAGATGCGCAGGGGCTCACTGGTCATGGGCTAGCCTAGCACGCGGATTTCGCGCGGCATGTCGCTCAGGCTCTCACTGCCGTTTTGGGTGACGACCATGTTGTCTTCAATGCGTACGCCATTGCGACCGGGCAGGTAAATGCCGGGTTCGACCGTGTAGGCCATGCCGACTTCCAGCAGTTTTTGATTATCGCCGCGCATGTAAGGTTCTTCGTGGCCTTCCATGCCAATGCCGTGGCCGGTGCGGTGGGTGAAGTATTGCCCGTACCCAGCCTGTTCGATGATGCCGCGGGCGGCTTTGTCCACTGCGGCGCAGGGAACGCCGGGTTTCCCGGCGGTGCGCCCGGCGGCGTTGGCCTGTTGGACGACCTGGTGAATTTTCTGGTATTCCGCGTCCACTTCTCCGATGGCGAAGGTGCGGGTCAGGTCTGAAATGTAACCTTCCCAGGCTGCGCCCCAATCCACAACCAGCAGGTCGCCGGGCTGGAGTTTGCGGTCGGTGGGGGAGGCGTGGGGGTTGGCGCTGTTCGGCCCGCTGGAGACGATGGGGGCAAAGGGCATTTCGCTCTCCGAGCCGTGTTTGAGCAATTGCACCACCAGTTCGGAGGCCAGTTCTTTTTCGGTCATGCCGATTTTCACCAGCGGCAGGGCGGCTTCAAGCGCGTTTTGCGCGATCTGGACGGCTTTTTGCATTTTGGCGATTTCGTCGGCATCCTTGCAGATGCGCAGGGACGCCAGCACGTCTGACGCATCGGGGAAGTTGGCTTTGGGGGCGGCGGCGTGGATGTAGTTATATTCCAGCAGGCGCAGGCGGCGTGGTTCGACGCCAATTTGTTTCCCGTCCAGCCCGGCAGATGAGACCGTCTTGCGGAAGACATCATTCCAGTCGGCGGGGTTTTCGCCGTAGGAAACCACACTGGCATTGTAAGTCAACGCTTCGGCCTTGAGTTTTTCCAGTTCTGGCAGCACCAATGTCACTTCGCTGGTGGCGCTGAAGAGCATGACCACCGGGCGTTCCATGAGATGGAAGTTCAGGCCGGTCAGGTAGGTCAGGGTGGGGCCGGGGTTGAGCACGACAGCATCCATGCCGCTGGTTTTCAGGGCGCGGGTGAGTTTTTCGAGGCGTTGGGTATACATGGCTGCTCCTGTGGGTGGGATAAAAAAAGATTGGAAGGCTGTCATTATATCCCTACCAATCTTTGTGGGGCAAATTTTATAAGGCTTATGCTCTAAAGCGGGAAATGTAGCGGGTTTGAACCCAGTCACTTAGGGTGGGGAAGTTGTCGCTTAGCCAGGCAAGCGGGGCAAACCACCAGGGTAGGATTAAACTCCGGCGCGGGGAGGTAGCGAGGCGTACCACCTGTGAAGCCACATATTCGCTGGTCATGCGGGCAAAGCCGGGGATGCGGACTCCCTTTTTAACGCGGCTATCCCCGGTATGCTGGCCAAATTCCGTGCTGGCCGGGCCGGGATACACGCCGGAAACGTGGATTCCCAGCGGGGCGACTTCACGGCGCAGGGCGTCGGTAAAACCGCGCACCCCGAATTTGGTGGCCGAGTAGACGGTGTAGGTTGGCGTGCCCACCCAGCCAGCCATGGAGGACATGTTAATGATGTGACCGCTTTTCTGGGCGATCATGTGCGGTAGCACGGCCCGGGTGACCTGGATCAGCCCGGTCAGGTTGACGGCGATCTGGGTTTCGATGTCACGCTCGGGGGAAAGGTTTTCGAGGAAGTCGAGCCGTCCAAACCCGGCGTTGTTGAACAGGATGTCGATGCGCTGGTAGTTCTCGATGACGCCTTTAACCATGTTCTCGATGTCGGCCTTGTTGGTCACGTCCACCGGGGTGGCCATGGCTTCGCCACCATCGGCGTGCAGGCGGGCTACCATGGCCTGCATCCGGTCGATGCGGCGGGCGGCCAGCACCACCGAAGCGCCCTGGCGGGCAAACAGGCGGGCGGCATCTTCGCCAAAGCCGGAGGAAGCGCCGGTAATGAGCACGACTTTGCCTTTGAGTTTGTCGGTCATGATGTTCTCCCATCCGAAACACAATGACCCGCATGCGCGAGTCATTGTCGTTGGTTATTCTTCTTCCGGTTCAACTTCCTGGTTGTCGCGCCGTCGCGGGCGGACAGGCTCGACCGAAGGTTCATTTTCCAGCGCGATTTCCAGCACCTGATCCATGTGAGTGACCGGGACGATCTTCAGGTCGGTGCGTACCCGTTTGGGCAGGTCTACCAGGTCTTTGACGTTCTTTTCAGGAATCATCACCACTTTGATGCCCGCGCGGTGGGCGGCAAGCACTTTTTCGCGCAGGCCGCCGATCATCAGTACCCGTCCGCGCAGGGTGATCTCGCCGGTCATGGCCACATCCCTGAAGACGCGCCGCCCGGTAAAAGCAGAAACCAGCGCTGTGCATAGCGTAATGCCCGCTGAAGGGCCGTCTTTTGGGATGCCACCTTCTGGCAGGTGCAGGTGAATGTCAAGTTTGTCGAACACATCCGCTTCGATGTTGAGCAGCGGTGCGCGCGATTTTAGGTAGGTCAGGGCGGCCTGGGCGCTTTCCTGCATCACATCGCCGACCTGGCCGGTGATTTGCATGGAGCCTTTGCCTTCCAGCAAGCTGACCTCGATAGCCATGATCTCGCCACCGTTTTCCGTCCAGGCCAGGCCGGTGGCGACGCCCACTTCATCCTGCCGTTCGGCTTCGGTCTGGAAGAACTGCGGCGGGCCGAGGAATTTCTCCACCAGCGTGGGGGTGATGATGGTTGGGAAATCCTTCTTTTCGGCTTTCAGGCGTGCCACTTTTCGGACGACGCGGCCAATTTCACGCTCCAGGTTGCGTACCCCGGCCTCGTAGGTATATTCGCGGATAATCTTCTGCATGGCCGGGGCCGAGAATTTCAAGCCGCTTTCCTCCATGCCGTTCTCTTCCATCTGGCGCGGGATGAGATAGCGGTCGGCAATGGCCATTTTGTCTTCTTCGATGTAGCCGGGGAACTCGATCACTTCCAGCCGGTCGAGCAAGGCGGGCGGGATGCTGCCCAGGCTGTTGGCCGTGGTCACGAACATGGACTTGGACAGGTCGAAGGGAATTTCCAGGTAATGGTCACTGAAGCTGTTGTTTTGTTCCGGGTCGAGCACTTCCAGCAGCGCCGAAGACGGGTCGCCGCGGAAGTCCGAGCCGAGCTTGTCAATTTCATCCAGCATAAAGAGCGGGTTGTTGCTACCTGCCCGCTTCATGGTTTGGATGACCCTGCCCGGCAGCGCGCCGATGTAGGTGCGCCGGTGGCCGCGAATCTCGGCCTCGTCACGCACCCCGCCCAGCGAAACGCGCACGAATTTGCGGCCGAGCGCATCCGCAATGGAACGGCCCAGCGAGGTCTTGCCAGTTCCCGGCGGACCGACAAAGCACAGGATCGGCTGGCGTTCTTTCTTCGGTTTCAAGGACCGCACGGCTATATATTCCAGGATGCGGTCTTTGGCTTTTTGCAGACCGTAATGGTCGGTATCCAGGACTTTTGCCGCATTGGCGACATCCAGGTTGTCTTCGGTATGGGTATTCCAGGGCAGTTCAACAATCCATTCTACATAGGTGCGGATGATGCCCACTTCCGGTGCCATTGGCGGCATCTGTGCCAGGCGTTCCACTTCTTTCAGCGCCACTTTTTTGGCTTCTTCGGGCAGATTGGCGGCCTCGATTTTCTGGCGCAGTTCGGTCACGTCCCGCGACCAGACATCACCTTCACCCAGTTCATTCTGGATCTGCTTCATCTGTTCGCGCAGGTAGAACTCGCGCTGGCTCTTGTCCACTTCAGACTGCACTCGGTTGTGGATTTCGTCTTCCAGTTCCAGCACGTCAATTTCATCGGCCAGCAGTTCCGCCAGCCGCTTCAGGCGCGCCACCGGATCGTTCATCAGCAGCAGGGCTTTGCGCTCGTCAAAATCCAACGAAAGCGAAGTGGCAATCATATCCGCTAACCAGCCCGGCTCGCTGATGTTCAGCGCAAACAGGTGGGCTTCCTCGGGGATGGAACGGTTGAGTTGCACCACCTGCTCGAACTGGCTGACCACCGAGCGCATCAGCGCCTGGGTGGCCTTGTCAGCTTTGCGCGGCTCTTCCACCACGCGGGCTTTTACTTTGATCACCGGCGAGATGCGGGTAAATTCCAAAATCTCCACCCGCCGCCTGCCCTGTACCAGCGCCGAACTGGCCCCATCCGGCATCGAAATCAGGCGCCCGACGGCCATCTCCACGCCGGTGGCCAAGAAATCAATCGCCTTGGGGTTTTCCTGCTCCGGGTCGCGCTGGGTAATGCCTATGACTGTCTGTTCGCGGTCATGGGCCGATTGCAAGGTTAAAAGGGCGGTTTCATTATCCACAAACACCGGCGAAACCATGTGCGGCATCACGATCACGTCGCGCATCGGCAGGGCCAGCGCTTCAATGATGCCATTCTCGTCCGGCGTGTGGTTATTAACGCGGTACAACTCCTCTGTGCGTTGCGAGAGGGTCGAGTCAAACACTTCGTCTTCCATCCAATCGTCTCGATTCATTCAAACACCTTTAATTGAAGTAATGCTATTTTCCCACAAAAGCGGGCCAGCATTGTACCCTGTTTAAGCCTGTTGCTGCCAGGCAGTTTTGGCTTCGGCTGTCACGAACATCGAGCCTGCGGAAAGGACAATGCTTCCATCCTGTGCGGATGAATCCATCGCCTGCAGCAGGGCCGCCGAAACGGGTTCCATGGCCTGGCAGGCCACCCCGAGGCGTTCCGCCGTTTCAACAATTTTCCCCACATCCAGGGCGCGCGGATGGTCGGCACGGGTGGCGATCAACAGTGAAAGCCGAGGCGCCAGCGCCTGAATCATTTCTGACAGGTGCTTGTCTTCTGAAACCCCCATGATCAGGGTGACCTTGCGGTCGCCAAAAAATTGTTGCAGCGTGTCATTTAGTCGCTGGAAGGAGTCTTCGTTGTGCGCCGAGTCGAAGATGACCGGCGGTTCGCGGCGGGCAATTTCAAAGCGGCAGGGCCAGCGCGCAGCGGCAAATCCGGCGGCGATTTGTTCGTCCGTCAGGTTAAATTTGCCTGCTTTGAGGGCGGCGTAGGCCGTGGCGGCGTTTTCCACCTGGTGTGCCCCGAGCAGGGGAATGGTCAGATGAACGGGAGGCAGGCCGGGGGTCCAGACTGCCAGTTCCTGCCCGTCCAGCGAGGCTGGCCCGGCTTTGTAGATCACATCCATGCCCACCAGGGTTAGTTCCGCATGGCGTTTTGCCGAAAAGGTTTCCAGCACGGCCAGGGCTTCCTGTTTTTGCGGCGCGGAGACGACCGGCACGCCGTGCTTGATGATGCCTGCTTTTTCAGCGGCGATCTTGGCGAGTGTATCGCCCAGCACGGCCATATGGTCATATGAAAGGGAGGTGATGACCGAAACGCGCGGCGAGACAACATTGGTGGCGTCCAGCCGCCCGCCCAGGCCAACCTCAATCACGCCCACGTTAACGCGCTGGCGGGCAAAGTGCAGGAATCCCAGTGCGGTGGTGATTTCAAAGGTGGTCAGTTTTGCCACCTGCGCCACGGCCGGTTTGATTTCATCCACCAGGTTGCTGAGTTCGTCATGTGGGATGGGCTGGCCGTTGACCTGGATGCGCTCGGCATAATCCTGCAGGTGCGGCGAGGTGTAAAGGCCGGTTTTGTAGCCGCCTGCCTGCAGGGCCGCCGCGCACAGGGCCGATACAGACCCCTTGCCTTTTGTCCCGGCCACATGGATGACCGGGTAGGAGGTGTGCGGGTTGCCGAGCAGCTGCAGCAGGCGGAACATGCGGTCGAGGTTAAATTCGGCCTTGGCGAGTTCGCTGCTGTGCTTCAGGCTATAATCGACAAAACTATACAGCCAGTCGAGCGTGGTGTTGAAACGAGAAGTATCCATCAACTTGAATTGTATATCTTCATCCATAGAATGTAAATTGGTTACAGTTATATGATTGCTTTTCTGACCCTTCACCTGCGCCTGCCGGGCTGTACTTCCTTAAAAGAGAAACGCGGGCGCATCCAGCCTTTTATGCACCGCCTGCGTCGCGAGTTCAACCTGTCTGTGGCCGAGTTGGATCTCCAGGATGCGCACCAGCAGGCCGTGATTGGTTGTGTCATGCTGGGCAATGATGCGGCTTTCCTGCAGGCGGTCCTTGAACAGGTAAACCACTGGGCCGAAGGCAACTGGCCGCATGGTGATGTCTGGGACAGCCGGGTGGAGATCCTCCACGAATAGGAGAGAATATGGACCTGCATCTCAAAGACAAACGCGCCCTGGTCACCGGCGCTTCGCGCGGGTTGGGCTTTGCCACTGCCAGACTGTTGGCCGAAGAGGGCTGCCAGGTGGCAGTCAACAGCCGCGACGAGGCGAAAATCTCCGCAGCCGCGGCGCAACTGGCTGCCGAAACCGGCGGCAGGGTTGTGGGGCTGGCTGCTGATATCAGTCGGCAGGCCGAGGCTGCCAAGATGGTTGCCCGCGCCGTTGAAACCCTGGGCGGGCTGGATTTGCTGGTCTGCAATGCTGGCGGCCCGCCGCCCGGCCCGTTTGAGAACTTTGACGAGGCAGCCTGGCGCAAAGCGGTCGATTTAACCTTCCTGGGCAATGTCTGGCTGATTCAGGCCGCCCTGCCGCACTTGAAAAAATCATCCGCAGCGAGCGTGCTCACGATTACCTCGTATTCCGTTAAGCAGCCCATCCCCAACCTGACGTTTTCCAACAGCCTGCGGGCGGCAACGGTTGGCCTGACCAAATCGCTGGCACTGGAACTGGGCTCACAGGGCATTCGCTTCAACTCCATCCTGCCCGCCTGGACGGAAACGGAACGGGTGGAAGAGTTAATGAATGCCCGCGCCGTCACAAAAGGCACAACGGTTGACGAGGAGATTACGAAACAGGCCGCCGAAAGCGTGTTTGGCCGTTTTGCCACACCGGAAGAGTTTGCCACTGCGGCGGTCTTCCTGCTTTCGCCTGCCGCAAGTTACCTGACCGGGGTGATGCTGCCAGTGGATGGTGGTATGTTAAAGGGCACGTTTTAAGGTTCACAGGAGAATTCGATGCAAACTGTATCTTGTTTTAATTGCAAACGTACCGAGCAGGATATTCCCTTGTTGACGATGCACTTCCAAGGGAACGTCTCGCATGTCTGCCCGCAATGCCTGCCTGCATTAATCCATAAGCCCCAGACAGTGGCAGCCAATTTACCCGGTTTGCGGGCCAGCGGTGTGGATGAACCGGAAGGATAGACTCCCTTGAATAAACTTTCCCACCTTACCCGTACATCGCTAATCCTAGGCTTCTTTTTTGCTTTCGACAAGGTGCTGGCGTTTGGCCGTTCCATCCTGATTGCCCGCCAGTTCAGCCTGTCTGTTGAGCTGGATGCCTTCAACGTTGCCAATAACCTGCCCGACCTGCTGTTTGCCCTGATTTCGGGCGGGGCGATGGCAATGGCCTTCATCCCCTTGCTGACGGAATACCTGACCCTTAAGGGGCGCGCCGCCGCCTGGGATTTGTTCTCGCGGGTGGCGAATGTGGCGTTTGCTTCCACGGCCATCCTGGCGGTGCTGATTGCCATTTTTGCCGACCAATTGGTACAGGCCGAAATTGGCATCGCGCCTGGTTTTGGCCCGGAGCAGCAAGCCCTGGTGGCTGAGTTAATGCGCCTGAACCTGATTGCTACGCTGATTTTTTCCATTTCCGGGTTGGTGATGGCAGGACTTCAAAGCAACCAGCACTTTATCCTGCCGGCGTTGGCGCCTTCTTTGTATAACGTAGGGATGATCATCGGCGCGCTGGTGTTTTCGCCCAGTGAGCCATATGTGCTAGGACCGGTGGCCCTACCCGCGTTTGGTATGGGCGTTCATGGACTGGTCTATGGCGTCATCCTCGGCGCGGCGCTGCATCTGGGTATCCAGATTCCTGGCTTGATTAAGTACAAATTTCGTTGGACGCCCTCGTTGGACATCCGTGATTCGGGTTTGATCACCGCCTTGCGGTTAATTGCCCCACGCCTGTTAACCATGTTCGGCATCCAGTTGATGTTCATTGCCCGGGATAATTTTGCTTCCCGGCTCGACCAGGTTGGTGCGGTCACCTCCTTAACGTATGGTTGGATGATCATGCAGGTGCCGGAAACTTTGCTGGGCACAGCCATTGCCACAGCTTTGTTGCCCACCCTGGCTGAACATGCTTCCCGTGGCGATTGGCAGACTTTCCGCGAGACGATGGAGAAGGCCATCCGGGTGATGTTGGCACTTACCCTGCCGGTGGCGGTGGTCATGGCCGCAGGATTGCGTCCGCTGGTGGCCGTGGCGTTTGGCTTCGACGATCCGGGAACTGATTTGCTGACCATAACGTCCCGGATTTATTTATTAACTCTGGCCGGATATGCCGTGCAGGAAACCCTGGCGCGCGCTTACTATGCCCGCAAGGAGCCGCTGGTGCCGTTGTGGGGCATTCTCATCCGCCTGGCAATTTATATTGCGATTGGTATTGCCGGTGTGACCGTCCTGCGTGATGTAGGTGCGCCGATTATCGCTGCGGCGGAACTCTCGCTCACCGTGGAAGCCATTGTGATGATGATCTGGCTTAACCGACGGTTGGATGCCCCAATTCGGGTTTTACCGGCGATTGGCAAGGGGCTGGTGGCCGCCCTGGTTGGCGGGATAACGGCCTACGGGTTGGCTGTGCTCCTGCCGGGGCCGGGCTATATCACTGCCCTGGTCGGGATGACGACTGGCGGACTGGCCGCCCTCGCCATCGTCTGGTCGGAGGCCCGGCTGATTTTCCGCCTGTAAGGATGGAGTATAATTATTCACATGTATGATACTCAACCGAATAACCTTTCTGATACGCAACCTAAAATGACCAAAAAGCAAACCCTGCCCTTTTGGGCAGTGTTGCTGATAATGCTTGGCGTAGTCTTGCTTGGTTCGCTTGGCGGCTACGGCTTGGGGATTCAGGGTCGGGTGGCTGCCCAATCTACACAGGTAGGCGGGGTGTTGAGCGAGCAGATGACGTTTGCCGAGCAGGATTTTGCCGCCGGGCGCTTTGATATTGCCCGCCAGCGCGTGGAATATGTGATTACACAAGATCCGGACTACCCCGGCGCGACGGACCTGCTCACCCGGATTATTTTGCAGCAATCCATTACGCCCAGCCCAACCCTGACGCCGACGCCGACCATTACACCAACGCCTGACTTGCGCAACCAGGAGGCCATCCTGGCGGAGATTCAACAGAAGATGGCGGCCCAGGATTGGGACGGGGTACTGCCAATTTTGGATAACCTGCGTAAGACAGACCCGTCCTTCCGCACCGCCCAGGTGGATGGTTTTTATTATTCTGCCTTGCGCAACCGCGGTGTTGCAAAGATTCTTGGCACCGGCGCATATGCCCAGACCACAAACATGGAAGGCGGCATTTACGACCTGACCCTGGCGGAACGATTTGGGCCATTGGACGGATATGCTGAAGGCCTGCGCAATTTCTCACGCCTGTATATTATTGGCCTGTCGTTCTGGGAAGTGAACTGGCCGGAGGCGATTAATTACTTCAGCCAGGTGTACTCGTTTGCCCCGAACCTGCGTGATTCATCCAATTTTACGGTGAGTGAACGGTACCGGATTGCCCTTCTAAAGCATGCGGACACTTTGTATGAATCTACAGACCGCCGCACACGATGCGAAGCCCTGAACGTTTACTTCCAGTCTTTCTCGATTGGTCGCGACCCGGCATATGAACAGAAAGTAAACGACCTGAACCTGGAATGCAACCCGCCAACGCCGACGATTGACCCCTTGCTCCTGATCACCCCGACGGTGGAAGGCGGCGAAGGAACGCCCACGGAAACGCCAACCCCCTAATCGCCAGACCCGAGATAAAAACTGCGTGAGAGAAGCCCTCTCGCGCAGTTTTGTTGTTTTACAGGTTGAGCGTTTTCAGCCCGGCGGGAATGCCCGTCAGGTCGTAGGCCATGCCGCCGGTAATGCGGATGGGAACCAGTTCGCCAAGAGGTAGTTCGCCTTCCACAAAGACCAGCCCGTCAATTTCTGGCGCATCGCGGTATGAACGGCCAATGGAGATGCCGTCATTATAGCCTTCCACCAGGATGTCCAACGTCTGGCCGACATAGGATTGGTTAATTTGCAACGAAATGGCCTGCTGGCGTTCCATCAGGCGATTCCACCGTTCTTCCTTGGCTTCGGCAGGGACGGGGTCGCCAAGCGGTTCGCTGGTAGTGCCGGGCTCAAAGGAGAATTTGAACGCGCCAACGCGGTCAAAACGGATATCTTCAATGAATTGCATCAGGATTTCAAATTCTTCATCTGTTTCGCCGGGGTAGCCAACGATAAATGTCGTACGGATGGCCAACCGTTGCGGTTTATCGGCGAAGGCGGTACGCATTTTGTCGAGTGTCCGGTGCACCCATTCGATGTTGGAAGGGCGGCGCATACGGTAGAGCGTTTTCGGGTGGGCGTGCTGGAGGGGCATGTCCAGGTAGGGGAGGATCTGCCTGCTGGAAGCCATGACATCGATCATTCGGTCGGTGACATAACCCGGATAAGCATACATCACACGAATCCAGTCCATGTCGGGCACCTGCATGGTCAGTTGTTCCAGTAATTGCGCCAGGCCGTCTTTCATTCCCAGGTCATGTCCATAATCGGTAGTATCCTGCGCGATCAGGATTAATTCGCGAATACCCGCATCACGCAGGCGTTTTGATTCTTCGACAATCGTCTGAACTGGGCGGCTGACAGCCGTGCCCTTGATGAGCGGAATGGCGCAAAAGGCACACGGGCGGCGGCAGCCATCGGCGACCTTCAGGTAGGCACTGGTCCCGGCGATCGAAGCGCGCAAGGCGTCGTGTTCGTCGATCCCAACCGTGGGCGCATCGGGCAGGTGATAGACCGGCTCAGGGTGGGTTCCCTTGCGAAGTTCCCGCACCACCTGGACGATGTCCATCCAGCGGCGGGTGCCGAGAATGCCATCAATGCCGGGCACTTTCTGGGCCACTTCCACGCCGTAGCGTTGGGTCAGGCAGCCCGCGGCAATTAACAATTGGTCGGAGCGTTTTACGACAGCCAGTTCTTGAAGTACGTTAAGGGATTCTTCTTTGGCAGGCCCAATAAACCCACAGGTATTGACAATCAATATGCTGGCCTGGCCAGGTTTTTCAACGGCTTTGTAGCCGTCCTGCAAGAGCAGTTGGGCCATGGAGTCTGAATCGACTGTGTTTTTGGCGCAGCCCAGTGAGACGAGATGGAAGGTTTTCCGGTTCATAGTTATTCACCAATACGGGTCGGGGATGGGGAAGGCGTGATGCTGGGCGTCGGGGTTTGCGTGACGCGCGGGGTGTTGGTCGGGGTCGGGCTGACGGTGGCGGTGGGTGTTTGCGGCCCGGCTTGGGTGTAGATTTGGTTGACCACTTCGCCAGGGTTGCCCATTGCACCCAGGTCGGCCTGATTAAAAATTATCTGAACAGCGGCGCCGTTGCCGGTTAGCACTTCAATGCGCTCGTTGGCGGTAATAATCAAAACACTCCCAGCGGCGAAACGACCCTCTTCAACGACCTGGCCGTCTGCCAGGACGCGCAGGAAGGTGCGCTCACGCATGGAGAGGGTCATGCTCAGGTTGGCGGCAGGCGCAAATACCGGGGGGGTGGGGGTTTCGGTAACGAGGATGTTTTCAACTGATTCGGTTTCTGCCGATTCCACGCTGGTAGGGTTGACCAGGTCAATATCCAGGGTGGCTACGGGTGAAGCCAGCAAGACATCCGAAATGGAAGGACCTTCCGTGGGCGGGACTTCAGCAGGGTTCATACTGACCAGGCGGCTCATGCCCCAGAGCGCAACACCTGTTACAACGAACACAACAAAGGCCAGGAAGATTACATCGGCGCTGAGGAACCTGCTGAACCTGGCGGGGATGATATTTCTTTGCGTCGGGCGGGAAGCTGTTTTTGCCTGGATCTCATGCCCCTGTTTTTCGAGACGACGGGCTTGCAGGGCGTCGGCAAAACGCAACAGGGTGGCATCCACGTTCATGTCGAGGAAAGACGCATATCCGGAGATCATGCCGCGCGCCTGCACTGGCGAGGGCAATTCGTCAAGCAAGCCTTTTTCGATGATCTCCAGGTTGCGTTTGCGAATGTGAGTGTGACGCTCAATTTCATCCAAGGTCAGGCCCAGCAACTCGCGACGTTGTCTAAGTTGCTGGCCAATTTCTGCGTAAATTGAGATGGAAAGCTTTGGCGCGGCTGGGATTATTTCATCAGGCGCATCTATATTTTCTGGCAAATCCTGGGGTTCAGGGTCCTGTTCCAGGGTCAGTTGGTGAGGCTCTTCGGGCTCAGGCTGTGACTCGGGTTCTGGCGGGTTAAACTGGGGGGAGCCTGTAGCTGGTTCTTCCTCCACCGGTATGGCAGAGGCTTTTTGGAGATTAATCATCTGCTCAAGATTAAGTTCCAGGAAGTCGGCGTACAGGCGTAAGAAGCCACGTCCCTGGGCGGCGGACGGCATGACGCTGTAGTCATCCGCTTCGAGGGCTTCGATGTAATGAAGCCGCAGGCGCGTTTGCTCGGCTGCCTGTTTAATGGTCAGGCGGCGGGCTTCACGGGCTTGTTTGAGTTGCTCTCCGAGGGTGGGCATGGGCTTAAGAAAACATCACCGATTCGCCCCTGGGTTGCGGGAAGGAATCGGTGATGTCATCTGGGTCGTTTGGCGCTTAGGCTTCGGATTCTTCCGCGGATATTTCTTCTGCGGTGGGCTCTTCGGCAGGTGTTTCTGCAGCCACAGGTTCGGCAGCAGGAGCGGTTTCGGCAATCGGGGCAGGTTCAGCAACCGGGGTGGGGGTGGCTTCAGAAGCCGCTTCAATGGGATTGGCTTCGCCTTCGCGATAGACAATAATTTTGACGTCGGGGATCAAGTCCATCGTCAGGCGGATGTGGGCAGCGTATTCACCCAGCGCGCGGATGGGCTGGATGTCGATTTGCTGGCGTTTGATCTCCACGCCGCTTTTTTCCTTGATTGCACTGGCGACATCCTGGGTGGTGATCGAACCATACAGTTTGCCGGTTTCGCCAGCCTTGGCGGCGAAGGCCAGGGTGATCTTGGAGATGACTTCGGCGACAGCGCCCATTTCTTCGTTTAGGACGGCGCGGCGCTTGACAGCTTCTTCGCGGATCTTTTCGACCTGCTTGAGGGCGCCTGCGGTGGCCAGGACGGCCAGGCCCTGCGGCAGCAGGTAGTTGCGGCCATAGCCATCGGCGACTTTTTTGATGTCGCCAGCGCGGCCCAGGTTGTATACATCTTTAATCATCAGTACTTTCATATTCAAGCCCTTTCTTGCTTGTGACAAAAATTTACTGCGCAGGGCGCAGTATCGATTGAGCGAAGGGTACAACGCTCGGAGCAGTATTTTACCAGACTTTGCTCCGCCGTCAATCATTACAGTTTGTCACTATTTGTTAAGAATGGTACCTTTGGGCATTGTGATTTGTTAAGATTCGTGTATAATCTTTTTACGAGCGGCTGGTATCACACGAGGTGAAAGCCGTATTTTTGTCCCAGTTGGCCTTTTTCATGTAAGTGAGGAGAATGACAAAAGCTACCGTGTTGCTGGTGGAGGGCAAGCGGGCCGACCGACCTGTATTTGGGCCGCAATTGCAGAAAAAGGATTTTGCCATCCACACTTTCCAGAGTGGCAGTGAAGCTGCGGCAAAACTTGCCGATGTTGGCCCGGATATTATCGTGGTCAATGGCGCTTCGCTTGCTTCAACCGGGGTGCGTATTGTTCAGTCCTTGCGAGCCGCGCATGATCAGCGTCTGCCCATCCTGTTGGTGGTCGACTCGGATAAACCGGTGGACTCCTCGGTGGCCGATGTGGTGCTGTACCTTCCCTTTACCATCCAAAAATTGATCAATCGCATGCGCCCATTCCTGCCAGGGGATGGGAATAACATCATCCAGGCGGGTCCTTTGCGCCTGGATGTGGAGCATCGGCGGGTGAAGTGCATGGGCAAGAATGCCCGCCTGACCCCGCGCCTGTCCACCCTGCTGCAGATCCTGCTCCAGCACCGCGGCGAAGTGGTTGAACGCGAAGACCTGTTTAGGCGTGTGTGGGATACGAACTATACCGGGGATACCCGTACCCTGGATGTGCATGTTTCCTGGCTGCGGCGGGCAATTGAAGTGGATCCTGACAACCCCAAATTCCTGCATACCGTTCGTGGGGTTGGCTACAGGCTGGATGTTTAACCCCCCAATACGGCAGGCTCACCTTTGATGGTTACCGCCCGGAAGCGTCCTTTGCTTCCGGGTTTTGATTCGGGCGGCGGTGGCAGGCTGCCCGAACCCCGGCGCGGCAATGCGCCTTGCTGGGTGCTCCGGAAGACCTTGCCGTCATAGTCCGGGTCATATTCCCAGTAATCTATTATTTTATGGTCCGGGAGTTCTTGCAGGATTGTTTCGCCTGGCTCCGGAGTGGATGTATATATGCCAAAGGATACTGTTTTTTGTTCCACCAGCCGTTTGCGGGTGGTGTGAATGGCACGGAAGGTGGCGTCGGCAGCCAGGAAATTCCTGCCAAGACGGGCGGAGACCAGCGGGGTCGTGCCAGAGCCGCAGAAGAAATCAGCCACCAAATCGCCCGGGTTGGAAGATGCCAGGATGATCCGTTCAAGCAAAGCAACGGGTTTTTGGGTCGGGTAGCCGGTGCGTTCGTTGTGCAGGCGTGCCACCACCGGGAAGTACCACCAGTCTTCAGGTACTTTCCCGCGTTCCAAATTTGGCACTTTACCGAACCCGGCTTTTGGGGAGGCGGCAAAGGTCTTAACGGTGGATGGGTCATACGGCACGCGCACTGCGTCAGCATTGAAGGTATAGTCCGGGTTTTTGGTGTAGCATAGGATGGTATCGTGTTTGCGGTTAAACGCCGAACGGATGGGGGAAGGGCCATGATAGGCCCAGATTATCTCGTTCAGGAAACGTTCCTCGCCAAATATCTCATCCAGCAGCAGGCGGGCGTAGGCGTCGGCGTGCCAGTCCAGGTGCAGGTAGAGTGTACCGTTGGGAGCCAGCAGGCGGTGCATGAGTAACAATCGTTCATATAAAAACTGGATGTAATCATCCAGACTGTTCCATGAGTCGCCATAGCCTTCGGCCAATTGCCACTCGCCAGGTTTACGGGAATCTTCCCCGCGACCGATGCGGGCCGGAAATTTTCGATTCGTAAAAAAAGGCGGGTCGGTGTAAATCAGGTTAATTTTACCTTCGTACTCACCAAGAAGGGCCGACATGACCTGGAAGTTGTCGCCCAGGTAGAGCCTGCTTAACGGTTCTGCCTGCCCTGTTGCCCCTCCGCCCGGGTGAACGACCGAGTCGAGGGTCAGCGAGGCAGGCTGGGGGGGAGTCTGCTGCTTGCCGGGCCAGTTTAGCGAAGGCATATCAGGCTGTAATCACAACTTTGGTACCAAACCCTTTGCGATCCATGGTGGCTTTGTTGATTTCTTCCCAGGATGCGCTGGGCGTGCACCAGCGGAAAAGCCACTTGGCTTCATCATTTTTCATGTTGATACAGCCTGCTGACATGGGCACGCCGTAATTGTGGTGCCAGTAAGTGCCGTGAAATGCGTGTCCTTGCTCGGTGAAAAAAACCACCCAGGGAACTCCCGCCAGTTCATAGGCCTCGATATCCGAGGCCAGGTTGCCATCCCCCATGTGTTTGGAGGGCATTTTCACCCGCACATTGTACGTGCCGGGCGGGGTGCGGGTTGGGATGCCGTTTGGGGGTGTGAAATTACTGATGCGCCCGGATGAAATGACCGTACTGAAAACCTGCTCATCATATTCATAACAGGTCACTACCTGGCGGGCCAGGTCCACCTCGATGCGCTTGGATTCGAAGGGAACTTCTGGTGAGATGGGGGCAAGTTCTTCATCAGCAATCAGGCGGATATGACTGGTCGGGACAAAGTACTCGATCTCAAGCAACTCGTCCAGCAATTTGTACCATGGTTCGCCATCCGGTCCGCTGTCGATCCCGATCACCCAATGTACGGTTTCATAGTAAAGCCGGTAAACGGGTTCCCATGCCCCGCGGGCAAAACGCATGGCTTGGGTATACGGCATGGTCACCTCACCGAGCTGGCCTTCCTCGCGGATGGACAAGACCGGGGCATTGTAGCGTATCTGCACTTTGGGCATGCGCGCGCGGTGCACATAGCCGCCCCACACACGATACCAGACCGGGTTATACCCTGGCGACCCGGCGTTTACTTCCTCGTACACGTTCAAGATTTCATCCCGGTACACTTGCGCGACAATGCGGCTGGCGTCGTTGGGCTGGCTGTGTACGCTGACCTGGGTGGTGGAAACCCGAACCAACTCGCTGTCGGGGAACTCGGTGGCTGGCGGCATGTAAGGGGTAAAGGCCAGCCCGCCGAGTGCGGCAGCGGATAGTTTCAGGAAATCGCGTCTCGAAATTTTGTTTGGCATGGCAAATATTGTACCAAAAAGAAAACCCCCGCAACCCCATGGGCGGCGGGGGTGGGTTTGCTATTCAGTTGTTTTCAGGCCGATTCGCTGACGGGAACCATTTCCTTGAGCAGGTGGTCAGCAAGGGCCATGGTGTGGGCACAGCGGCTATGGGTAATAAAGAATTCGCAATCGCAGACAAAAGCGCCGTCGGTAAAGGTAACCTTGTGGTCATTGTTGTCGCCGCGGAAGGTCACTTCAAATTTGTGAAAAAGGAAGCGCTTCCGTTCCTCGGCGTATCGTTTGGCTTTTTCGATCTTCCCGATCAGTCCGTAGTCCATGGCTTACATCTCCTTTTGTGGGGTGAAATAAAAAAGCACGCGTGTAGATACGCGTGCTTTCAGCAAGGTACTCCGAAATATGTCTTGAAATCGCTCATAGGATTTTACTCCTTGCAGAGAGTATATGACGAATTGAAACAAGAGTCAACAGGATTTGGATAAGAAACACATTAGAGAGTCGTTTGACAGCCGATTGTAAGGGGTCAGGCGGGCTACCTTGTAGCGTCTCCCATTTCTTGGCCGTCTCCTGGCTGCCAGGCAGGCGGGGCAAGCTCGTGGTGAGCCTGCCCCGCTTTTTTTATCCTAGTATACCAACTGCTTCTTGTCAGTGCTTACGCGCTTGCTGAACATCCAGTACGTCCAGCCCTGATAGGCCAGAACAATCGGTACGAAAATCAGCGCGACGATACTCATCACCGTCAGGGTGTATTCAGAAGAGGATGCGTTGTAGATGGTCAGGCTGTAGGCCGGGTTGGTGGTGGATAGCATGACATTGGGGAAGGTCATGCTGAAGAAGGTCACCTGGGTGAGCACGATATTGAGCGCCACCATGATGAAGGCCCAACCTTCGCGTTTTTGGTTGATGAAATAGCCTGCTACTAGCAGGACGGTCACCGCTGCGATGGGGACAATGCCGGGGTTGACGATGCCACGCTGCCAGAAACCGGCCACGTAGGTGAAGACACCCAGGGCAATGTAGAGCACACTGGCAACAATCCACAGGCGCTTGGCAAAGACATTGACGCGCTCGCGCAGTTCGCCTTGCAGCTTCAGGCCGAGGAAGTTTGCGCCGTGCAGCAGGAAGATCGCAACAGTGGTAACGCCGCCCAGCAGGCCATAGGGGTTGAGCAGGGTGAACAGGTTGCCGGTGAACATCATGTCCTGGTTGATCGGTACGCCGCGCGCCAGGTTGGCAAAGGCTGCGCCGAGCAACAGGGCCGAAAGGAAGGAGCCGATGGCAATCATCCAGTCGAAGGTGTTGCGCCATTTCGGGGCGGCATCCTTGGAGCGATATTCAAAGGAAATGCCACGCAGGATTAAGCCGACCAGCAGCAGGAAGAGCGCCAGGTAGAAGCCGCTGAACATGGTGGCATACCAGTGGGGGAAGGCCGCAAAGGTTGCGCCGCCCGCGGTGAGCAGCCAGACTTCGTTGCCATCCCAGGTTGGGCCAATGGCATTGATGATGGCGCGGCGTTCTTCATCCTTTTTCCCGAGGAAGGGCAGCAGCATGCCGACGCCGAAATCGAAACCTTCGAGGAAGAAGAACCCGATCCACAGGATGGCGATCAGGATGAACCACAGGATTTGCAGGAATTCGTATGACATTGTTAATTCTCCTAGTCTTGCGCGCCAACCAGGGCGGGGGCGACGTCAACTGATTCGTGCATGGCGGCATCCGGCCCGGCGGTGGCGTACTTCTTCATCAGGTAGAACATGGCCCCGGCCAGGGCGCCGTAGACAACTACGTAGCCGATCAGCGAAATGAGCAGGTCAAGGGTGGTCAGGTTGGGGGAGACGGCGTCTTCCACCTTGAGCAGGCCCTGGACAATCCAG
The DNA here is from genome assembly GCA_024710905.1 of Anaerolineales bacterium. GTDB lineage: Bacteria > Chloroflexota > Anaerolineae > Anaerolineales > Villigracilaceae > JANJTV01. The sequence continues at coordinate 41,825 of JANJTV010000085.1, forward strand.
GGTTGGCGCCCCATTTCGGTCAGAATCCAGCCGGTGGCATTGGCAAAGTAGGGCAGGGCGATGGCACCCAGCGGTACCCATTTCATCCATTTGGCGTTTTCAAAATCGGCCTTGCGGGTGGCCCACAGGAACCAGGCTGCGGCAGCCATCATGATAAAGCCGATGGTCATCATGATGCGGAAGGACCAATACGTAACCACCATCAGCGGGATGTAATCGCCAGGGCCGTACAGGGCTTCGTACTCAGCCTGTAGTTCATACACGCCTTTGACCTCGCAATCAAAATTATTGCAGGCCAGGAAGCTGAGTACGCCGGGGATGCCGATCTGGCTGGTGCGGAAGGACCACACCTCGGCCTTGCCGGTCAGGTCGCCAATGGTGATAATGGAGAAATCGGCCGGGGCGGATGTTTCCCAGTGCGCCTCAATGGCGGCGAATTTCATCGGTTGTTCACGGAACATGAACTGTCCCTGTTCGTGGCCGCCGAGGAAGACCAGCACGGAGGCAATCAGGCCGACCAGCGCGCCCATGTAGAACGAGGGTTTGAAGACTTCCAGGTGTTGTTTGCGAACCAGGTGATAGGCGCTGATGCCGATGATGAAGAACGAGGCAGTGGCAAAACCAACCGAAATGGTGTGCCAAAAGAACACCCAGCCCTTGGGGTTGGCGACCAGGGCAAAGAAATCCACCAGTTCAGCGCGGCCGGTTACTTCGTTAATCACATAGCCAACCGGGTGCTGCATCCAGCCGTTGGCAAGCAGGATCCACAGGGCTGAGAGATTCGAGCCGAGGGCAGCCAGCCAGATGGAAGCCAGGTGCACTTTTTCGGGGACCTTGTTTTCACCGAAAATCCAGATGCCCAGGAAGGTGCTTTCCATGAAGAAGGCCAGCAGGGCCTCGATAGCCAGTGGTGCGCCGAAAATGTCGCCGACGTAGCGGCTGTACTCGCTCCAGTTCATACCGAACTGGAATTCCTGTACGATGCCGGTGACGACGCCAATGGCAAAGTTAATCAGGAACAATTTGCCCCAGAACTTTGCCATCTTCTTATACTTCTCATCGCGGGTCTGGTAATAGCGGGTTTGCATGAAGGCCACAAACCAGCCCAGGCCGAGCGTGAGTGGGACAAAGAGCCAGTGGTAAACGGTTGTCAGGCCGAATTGCCACCTTGAAAGAGTAATTGGGTCCATACAATCTCCTTGAAGATTTATTGAGTCAGCGCTTTATATAGTTCGCTGAGATTACACAAATGAAAATGCAGTCGGGTTTACCAGCAGAACAGGGTCTGCATCGGCAGCGACTTCGTCGAAAGTGATACTGTTCATTTCGCGGATCATGGCCGCCTGCACACGTCCCCAGCGGCTGCGCACGGGACAATGGCTGAGGAACGGGCAATCGGCGTCACCTTCTGTGCTCAGGCAGTCTGAAATGCACAGGCGGCCTTCAAATGCCTCGACCACTTCGCGTAGGGTAATATGTTCTGCGGCGCGTGCCAGTTGGATGCCGCCGTCGCGGCCGGGGAAGGTGTGAATCAGCCCGGCAGCGGCCAGCTGAGCGACAATACGCGCCATGAAGGCTTTGGGGATGAGCATTTCCTGCTGGATGGCTGAGGATGACAAACGCGCCGCCGGACCTTGTTTGGCAAGGGCGAGGACGACGCGTACCGCGTAATCAGTTTGGCGATTGATTTTCAGCATAACCTTTACACTTTTGGTAAACCTTTACCGATATTGTAAGGGTATGCAGGCCTGTCACACAATCGCTGCATGTCATTATTTTTTGTGATTAACGTCACATGGTGGAAGGGTTCGTGTGTTCCTGAATGAGCTCGTATACCAGCCTGGCATTACTTTCCCAGGAGTGTTGGCTGGCGTAGTCAATTAACGGTTTTCGGAAGGGTTTGAGTTTTGCTGGCTGGTGAAACTTCTTGAGATGGGCAACCCATTCTTCGGGCGAGTCGGAAAACAGGCAGGGATGCACTGCCTGGGGATCTGGCACCTGCTGGAGCATCAGGCGGGTGGCAAGGAAGGGCACCCCATAGGCCAGCGATTCGAGCAACTTGTTTTTTGCCCCCCAGGCATACTCAAAGGGTAGCAGCGAAAAGGTTGAAGAAAGGTAAGCCTGGTCTAGCTCATCGTCGCTCAGGTTGGGATGTAACTGCCAGCCCATTGTTTTACAGTATTCAATGGCATTCTCGGCCGGGGAGCGCCCGGCAATCATGACTTCCAGTTTTTTGCCAAACTCATTCGCGAGCGCCGGGTAATACTTTTCCCCGAAGTGCATGATGGCGTCAATGTTCATTTGCACGCCCATTCCGCCGATATAAAACAGGCGGATTTTTTCACGGTTGATTTCGTACGGACCGGTTTTGCGGGCATTGATGCCCAGCGGGACGAGATGGGAGCGCCCCTCCATGCCGGGGAAGCGGCGCTCGTAAGATGTTTTATCATGTTCTGAGACGTGCAGGAAAATCGCACTGTGTTGATTTTTGTTGAGGAGTTGGTCCAGCCAGCGCACGGAGGAAATTGCAACCATTTTCATGGCCGGGTTGGGACGGTTGAGTACTTTCTGGTACCACTGGAACAAATCTTCGTGTGTTTCCACAATGAACAACCGTCCCGGCTGCTGGAGGTTATTGGGGTAATTTTTTAGCAAGGCCAGCGCCTGGAGCGGGGAAAACACGATTGCTTGATAAGCAGGGTTTGATGCAAACCGGACAAAGCGGCGAATATTCTCAGGGGCAAACAACATTTCGTACAAATAATCGCTTTGCTTGAACAAGGTTTTTAAGCCCAATTGCCAGCGCGGCAAATGGCGTGGCGCAGTGGTTTGCTCAAAATGGTGCTGGATGCCGTTCCGATATTGCACGAATGCACCCGCAGTGACAATATCCACCGCGCCAGTGAACCTGCTTAAGGCTTTGTAGCGTTCATCCATATGGCGGCTGGGTCCATCATGGGTGGGGTAGCCAACGTTGCCGCCAATCACCAGGATTTTGCTGGTTGTTTCCATTAAACCTTTTGTTCTTCCACTGGTTCGTGCCGGTCAAAGCGGATGAGTTGCGGCCATTTCAGGCTGATCAGGATGGCGGCAAGCAGGGTTCCCGCCCCGCCGGTGATGATGGCGGCCGGCACACCGAAGGCCTGGGCCACTGCCCCGGCTTCAATTTCGCCGAGTTGCGGCCCGCCCGCAAAGAAAATCTGGTTGATGCTGGTCATGCGCCCGCGGATGTGATCGGGGGTTTGCAGCTGCCGGATGGTGTTGCGAATCACCGTGCTGACCGCATCCGCTGCGCCCATGCCGAACAGAGTCACAAATGTCACCAGGTACCATTGCGAGAATCCGAACAAGATGGTCATTGTGCCAAACACAGCCACCGCGCCAACCAATAAGGCTCCCTGGCGGCGCAGGCCGCTGAGTTGGGAAATGATCAGCGCGGCAGAGACAGCCCCGAAGGATTGGGCTGCGGCCAACCAGCCGTATGCGATTTCGTCCACTCTCAGGATGTTCTGAGAGACCCATGGCAGCAGGGTATTGGCGGATGAGAAAAAGGTGGCAAAGAAATCCAGGATCATGCTGGAAAGGATGATGGGCGAATCGGCGATAAAACGGATGCCTGCGCGAATATCAGTGACCATGTTGCCAAGTGTCAGGGCGGTATGCGGGGCAGGTTGCTCCACACTGCCCATCAGCGCGAGGGCTGTCAGGACGCCGAGAAAGGTGACGGCGTTAAAGAAGTAAGTGTACTCCTGCCCAAAATAGCCAATCACCAGACCGCTTAAGCCGGGACCAATAATGGAGCCAATATTGAATCCGATGGATTGTAATGAAAAGGCGCTGGGCAGGTCGTTGGCCGGGACCAGGCTGGGCACCAGTGCTTGCCGGGCGGGCAGGTCGAAAGACGCCGCTGCCGCCTGGATCCCTGTGAGCAGGTAAATGTGCCAGAGTTCAATGCGACCGCTCAGGGTGAGTCCTCCCAGGGTCAAGGCCACCAGCACACCCATGCTTTGGGTGATGAACATAATCTTGCGGCGGTTGTAGCGGTCGGCCATCAGCCCGGCGACGAGTGAGAATAACACGATGGGCAGGAAACGGATCGCTCCGACGATGCTTACGGCGATTGGGTCGGGGGTCAGTTTGCTGATGTGCCAGAAAAGCGCCCAGAGTTGCATTTGGCTTCCGGCCATTGAGACCATCAGGCCGACCCAGAGCAGGACGAAGCGGCGATGCCGCAGGGCAGGAGGCAGGTGCATATTGGGTTGTCAGTTCCTGTGAAGTGGATTTTATGTGCCCCAGTCGCGCAGGTATAAAAAATCGTAGCCGATGGTGCGACTGGAGATTTTGGCGATGGGTGGCATGATGCGTTTGAAGTGATTGCGGCGGATACGACGCACAACAGCCTGGATAAGCTCGGGCTTGAACCCCGCTTGCTGGCATTCCTCCGGGCTGTAGCGTTGGTCCACCAACAGGTAAAGCACCTGGTCGGCTTCGGCGTAGGTAAAGCCAAGTTCCTGCTCGTCGGTCTGACCTGCCCACAGGTCGGCGGAGGGGGCTTTGTCGAGAATCGGCTGCGGCACGCCTAGCGCCTGCGAAAGTTGGCGCACCTGGGCTTTGTACAGGTCGCCCAACGGGTTAAGGGCATGAGCCGAGTCTCCGTACAGGGTGCTGTAGCCGAGCAGGATTTCTGTTTTGTTGCCTGTGCCGATCACCAGGCCTTTGAATTCTTCAGACTGGTCGTACAGGGTAATCATGCGGCAGCGGGCCATGATGTTGCCCTTGCGCATGTTTGACATGTCGGGAATCTGCTCAATCAACCCGTCGGCCATGGCGGTGATAGGCAGGGTTTTGTGCGGGATGCCCAGGTCTTCAATAACCAGCATGGCGTGGTCGAGCGAGTCCTGCGAGGAGGTCTTGTATGGCATGCGGATGCCGAGCACATTTTCCGCGCCGAGGGCCTGCACGGCCAGGTAGGCCGCCAGGGCCGAATCGATGCCACCGGAGATGCCAATTACGGCCCGGGTCAGGCCGGTGCGGCCGATTTCGCTTTTAATAAAGCGTGTCAGGATGTTGCGCACCAGGTCGGTATTGATGGAAAGATCGATGTTCATTTCCGGGTGATCCGTTTCAGTTCGCGCAGCACCATTTCCGGGTTTTCGTCGCGCAGCAGGGGCAGGCGGCTGCGGGTGCGCTTGAGTTGGGCTAGGTCCAGTTCAGCGTAGACCAGCCCTTCTTCATATAAGTCGCCCTGGGTGATGCGTTGCCCATCCGGGTCATGGACGGAGGAGCCGCCCCAGAAATTCAGCCCGTCTTCAAAGCCCACCCGGTTGGCGTGGGCGAAAAAGGCGGTGAACAGGCCGGAATACATCTGGTTCATCATGCCATCCCACCGGGCGGTGCCGAGGGCATCCTCGGTCACACCGCGCCCCGGCGATGCAGATGTCAGGTAGAACAGATCGGCGCCATCCAGCCAGAGCAGGTAGGGCGAGGAAACGTGCCAGAAATCCTCGCAAATCAGCACCCCGGCGCGGCCAAAACGGGTATCAAAAGCATGGAAGGAATCGCCCGGCGCAAAAAAGCGCCTTTCGTCAAAGATTCCATAAGTCGGCAGGTGCACTTTGCGGTGCACATGGACAATTTCGCCGCGTGATAGGTAGGCGGCGGCTATATAAAAACAATAGCGGGTATCCTGCTCGACAAAGCCGACCAGCAGGTCAATCTCCTGGCTGGCTTTTAGCAGGGATTTGAAGGCCGGGTCTTGCGGGCTGGCCGGGCGGGCCACGCTGGCGGCCAGGTCTTGCAGGACATAGCCGGTCAGGGAGAGTTCAGGGAAAAGCAGCAATTCCGCGCCGTTCTTGCGGGCTTCGGTTGCCAGGGCCAGGTGCTTTTCAAGGTTGGCGTCCACGTCACCCAGGCGGGTGTTAATCTGTGCCAGTGCGAGGGGAAGTTTCATGGGTTGATTCTACACCATGCGAACATCAACTGCCACTATGCCAGTAGAATGTACGCGCAGCGGGTTGATTTCAATTTCGTTGATATGTGGGTTCTCGATTGCCAGCCGGGACAGGTTGAGCAGGGCGTTGATGACCGCCTGCTTATCTACCGCGGGGATTGAGCGGAACCCATCCAGTTTTTTGCCCGCCCAGGTTTCGGTCAACATTTTTTCCGCTTCTGGTGTGGAGAGTGGGGCCAGGCCGAAGGCAATGTCTTTGAGCCCTTCCACTTCTACGCCACCCGAGCCGAACATCAGGAGCGGGCCAAACTGCGGATCGCGCAGCATGCCGAGGATGACCTCCTGGCCGGGGGGCACCTGTCGCTGTATGGTGACTCCTTCCAGCCGCGCGGCAGGGCGGGCCGATGCAACGATTTTGATCAAACGATCAAAACCCTGCCTGGCCTGTTCTTCATCTTGAATATTTAATAACACACCACCAACATCTGATTTATGTGAAATGTCCGGGGAGGCGATCTTAAGCACTATCGGGAAGCCCACCTCGGCGGCCAACATGGCGGCTTGCTCACGGCTGGCGGCAAGCCTGAGCCGGGCGATGGGAATGCCATAGGCTGCGGCGAGTTCTTCCGCCGACAGGCCGGGGGATGGTTTTTGGGCGGGCGAACCTGGTGGCCTGGATATTGGCGCGGAGAGAAACTCTGCCCGGCGGGCCAGGGCGGCCAGGGCTGAGGCAGCCCTCTCGGGGAATGGATAGGGTGGGAATCCGGCGTTAATCAGCACCTGCCGGGCTGGCTTGACCAATTCCGAACCCATCAGGCAAATCAGGACAGGTTTTTGGCTATTATGAATCACCCTGGCCAACTGGCGGGCAATTTCTTCAGTGGGGTGATTAGGGGATGGGGGCAGGATGACCAAAGCGCCATGTACCTGTTTGTCTTCCAGCAGGAGGGAGAGACAGCCTGCATATTGTTCCGGCGAAGCGGCAGCCAACATGTCTACCGGGTTCTGGGAACTGGCGGCGGGGGGGAGTAGTTCCCTTAAACGGGAGGTCGTTTCCGGGGAGAGGGAGGCCAATCCCAGCCCGTTGGCGGCCAGCGCATCAGCGGCAATCACGCCCGGCCCGCCGGCATTGGTCAGGATGGCCATGTTCCGGCCATTCGGCAGGGGGCAGGCCGCCAGCGCACGCGCCCAATCGAACATCTCTTCTGCGCTGTTGGCGCGCAAGACGCCGCATTTGGCGAAGGCGGCATCGTAAGCGGTTTCGCTGCCTGCCAGGGCCCCGGTATGGGAGGCGGCTGCCTGCTGCCCGGCGGCGCTTCGCCCGACCTTGAGCACCACGATCGGCCTGGCGCGAGAGACCCGGGTGGTCTCGCTGACGAAACGACGTCCGTCTGGGATGCCCTCCAAGTAGAGCGCCAACACACGCGTATTGGGGTCTGCCGCCACGGGAGCCAGCAGGTCAGTTTCTGTCAGGTCGACCTGATTCCCCAGGGAGACCAGGCGGGAGAAGCCAAAGCCCTCCTGGCGGCTCCAGTCGATCATTGCGGCGCAGAACGCGCCAGAATGGCTGATGAAAGCGATGTTCCCTTTTGGTGGGGCAGGCGGTGGCAGGAAAGTGGTGTCGAGCGGCAGGTGGGTGTCGGCAATCCCGATGCAATTGGGGCCGAGCAGCCTCAGGTCGTGCTGGCGGGCAATTTCCAGGCAGCCGGCTTCCAGGGCTGCACCCTGCGGGCCGGTTTCGCGAAACCCACCGGAAGCAATAATTGCAAAACGTATGCCTGCCGCCGCGCACTCCCTCAGGGCTTGCGGGGTGGCGGCTGCCGGGACGATCAACACAGCCAGTTCGGCAGGGGAGGGCAGGTCTTGCAGGCTGGTGTATATGGCCTGTCCAAACAGGCTACCACCCCTCGGGTTTACCAGGTGAACCTGCCCCCGGTAGCCGCCGTGGAGCAGGTTGCGCGCCACAGCGTAGCCGAGCTTGCCCGGGTCACTGGACGCGCCAAGCACAACCACCGATCTGGGCGAGAACAGTCCTTCCAGGCTCATCCCCAGCGATCCCAGTGAACGACCTCTTCCAGTGTCACACGTCCGCCTTTTTTAGGCGGGGCGGTAAGTTTGCTTGCCTCCAGCGGGTAGCCAAAGGAAATGCAGATGCGTAATTGCCACTCCTGTGGGAACCCCAGGATCTCACGCGCTTTGTCCGGGTGATAAATGGAAGCCAAGCACGAGCCCACGCCCAGTTCCCAGGCGGCCAGTTGCATATAGGCGGCGGCCTGTCCTGCATCGAACAGGGTCTGGAATTTCTCGTCGGGGAATGGTGTCAGGATAGCCACGCCCAACCCGGCCCCGGCCAGGTGACCGGCCCACTCGCCAAGTTCAGAGATGGCTTTTAGCACCTGTTTGTCGCGCATCGCAATGAAGCGCCAGGGCTGGGTGTTTTTGGAAGACTGCGAGCGCCGCCCGGCATTCAGGATGGCGCGCACGGTCTCCTCCGGCAATGGCTGGTCGGTAAACTTGCGCACAGCGCGTTTGGTACGAATCGCATCGGCAACTTGCATATTTCCTCCTGTAGTTCAGTGAACCGTTTTCCGGTACGAGTATAATCCCACTCATGGAAGAAAAACCGTCCTTTCGCCCGTTCTTTTTCCCGGCCCTGCTCATGGCACTCGGCGGCTGGGGTTTGCTGGCCATACTGGTCAATTACACCCTGCCGACTGTCTGGCCGCGTTGGGCTTTTTTTGCCCTGATTGTGCTGGGTACTACCGGCGCGGCCCTGCCTTTTACCTACCTACTCAATGCCCGTTTTGCCAACCCTGAAAAACCTTTCCCGGCGGCAGCGGTCTCACGCCAGGCCACCTGGGTGGGTGTTTTCGTCTCCATGCTTGCCTGGCTGCTGATTGGCCGCGTGCTTAACCTGACGCTCGCCATCTGGCTGGGGCTGGGGCTGGTTGGCATCGAAGTCCTTCTGCGCCTGCGCGAGAACAGCCAACCCGCACTGCCTCAGTCGCCTCGTTCGCCTGTCTCCATGCCAGAAGACGAGACCCCCTGAACCATGCCCCTGCGCGACATTCCCTCCGTTGAACAACTTTTGCAGCAGGCCGGACCGCTGGCGGCTGAGTATGGCCGTCCGCTGCTTACCCGCGCCATTCGCGAGACCTTGCAGGACGTTCGGCAGGATGTCCAGGCGGGAGGTTCCATCCCGCCTCAGCAGGAGACCCTGCAACAGGTCCGCTCCCGCCTGGCAGGCTGGACGCAGGCCACGCTCGAGCCGGTCATCAACGCCACGGGCGTGATCCTGCACACCAATCTGGGTCGCGCGCCGCTTAGCCGGGCGGCTACCCGGGCCATGCAGGCGGTTTCGGCAGATTATTCCACCCTGGAGTTTGACCTGCAAACTGGCAAGCGTGGTTCGCGCCTGGTGCATGCCGGGCAGGTGCTGAAAGAATTGACCGGTGCAGGAGATGCAATGGTAGTCAACAATTGCGCTTCGGCGGTCCTGCTGGTGCTGGCGGCACTGGCAAAAAACAAAAAGGTGATTATTCCCCGTTCGCAGTTGGTTGAGATTGGTGGCGGGTTCCGTGTTCCTGATGTGATGAAGCAAAGCGGTGCAAAGCTGGTGGAGATTGGCACAACCAACAAATTGCACCTGCACGATGTGAATGAAGCGCTCGAAGAGAACCCCGGCGCGTTGGTGATGCGGGCGCATCGTTCCAATTTCCGGCTGGTCGGTTTTACGGAAGAGCCAGGCCTGGCAGAGACGGTCGCTGCTGCGCATAGGCACGAAAGCATCTTGCTGGATGACCTGGGTTCCGGCGCATTGATGGATGTTGAAAAATATGGCCTGAGTCACGAGCCGACTGTCCAGGAATCCCTGGCTGCCGGGGCGGATGTCATCATGTTCTCCGGCGATAAACTGCTTGGCGGGCCGCAGGCGGGCATCATTTTAGGTCGGGCTGACCTGCTGGTGAAAATAAGGAAACATCCCCTTGCCCGGGCCGTCCGTGCGGACAAGGCCTGCCTGGCTGCCCTGACCGCCACCCTGCTGCATTACCTGAAAGATGAAGCTGAACGTGAAATTCCCATCTGGCGGATGATTTCTACCCCACTGGAACAACTCAAAGCCAGGGCCGAAGCCTGGCAACGGGAAACCAGCCTGGGGGAGGTCGCGCGTTCGGAATCCACCATTGGCGGAGGCAGCCTGCCTGGCGAGACCCTGCCGACCTTTGTGCTTTCCATCCCTGTATCCTCCCCTGACAAAATGCTGGCAAAACTACGCAGCCACAGCCCGCCAGTCATTGCCCGCACCGAAAATGACAGGCTGTTGTTTGATCCGCGAACGGTGACGGAAGAACAGGACCAGATTTTATCCAGGGCAATCCTTGCATTACAAATTCAAAGGTGACACAATGCAAACCCTGACCATCCCGATTAAATCGCCGAAAGAATTGCCAAAACTGGTATTCCCGCAAACCTGCCTGAACTGCGGTCAGCCGAAAGCTGGCACACGCGGTATTTCGCTGGATGTAAGCCCTTCTTCGAGCAAGCGTTCCATCTTTCTGGAATTGGAACCACCGCTGTGCACGGCTTGTATTGCGCTTGAGAACCGGCTGGAGTGGTTTTCCCTGTTGACGTTTACCATCAGCGCGTTTGTGTTGGGCGGCCTGACTTTCCTAATGTTGTTCCTGTTCTTGCCGGTCTCTGATTTGTGGGATTGGTTGGGGATTGAGACCTTCCGTCGTTCCTGGCTGGCCTCTACTACATTGGCTGGAGCTGGGGCATTACTGGTGGCTGTTGTTGGCGGTACAGTCACCGAGCTCGTTGTGAAAACCCTGGCCTCCACTTGGTATGGTCGCTTGCTTGCGGCCCGCCCGTTGACGATTTTTTCACTTTTGTCTGAGTCGCAGGATGTGGTTGGCCTGCGCGCCCAATTAACCCCCGATAAAAAAGCCCTGGTATTGACCTTTGAACAGGATGCCATTGCAGCAGAATTTGTCGTGCTGAATGGGCTGGTCGGGAAAGATTAAAACATTTTTGTGGAGTTGGAATGAAATCTGACCTTGATGCACTGATGCAACAAAAAAACCTGGATGGCCTGGTGGTTTTTGGCAATGCCGAACATAACCCGCCCATGACCTACCTGACTGGCGGCGGGCATGTTTCTGCCGCTACGCTGATTAAAAAGCGCGGCGCGGCCCCGGTGATTTTTGTCAATGGCATGGAGCGCGACGAAGCGGCAAAAAGCGGCCTGGAGGTACGCCTGCTGGATAGCTACCCCTGGCAGGAGATGCTCAAGGAAGCGGGTGGCGACATGGCCTTAATGTCTGCCGTGCGGCTCAAGCGTATGTTCGATGATCTGGGTGTTACCGGGCGAATTGGCCTGTACGGGCATACCGATCTTTCGTCCCAGTTTGCCGTGTTGACCCACCTGCAGCGCCTTGCGCCGGAGATCACGCTGGTTGGCGAGTCGCGCGAAGCCTCATTGTTTAACCTGGCCATGGAAACCAAAGAGCCGGGCGAAGTGGAGCGAATCCGCCGGGTGGGAAGCATTACCACAGAAGTGGTGGGCCTGACAGCCGAATACCTGACCAGCCGCGATGTTCGCGCAGATGAAGTCTTGCTTAACGAAGATGGAACACCGCTGACGATTGGGGATGTGAAAAAGAAAATCAACTTGTGGCTGGCCGAGCGGGGTGTTTCACCCACCGCAGGCTATATCTTTGCCATTGGCCGGGATGCCGGTGTACCACACTCGCAGGGCAACCATGAAGACCTGTTGCGGCTGGGCCAGACCATTGTTTTTGACATTTACCCGCAAGAGAACGGCGGCGGGTATTTCTATGACTTCACCCGCACCTGGAGCCTGGGGTATGCCACCCCGGAAGCGCAAAAGTTATACGACCAGGTCAAGGATGTCTATGAAAAAGTGATCGAGAACCTCGACCTGAACGCGGTCTTCAAGGAATACCAGAACCTGGTGTGCGATGAGTTCGAGAAGAACGGACATCCCACCCCGCGCACGGTCAAAGCCCCGCTGCAGGGTTACGTCCACAGCCTGGGGCATGGCGTGGGCCTGAACATTCACGAACGCCCGTGGAGCGGCCTGACTGCTGATGATAGCAATAAGCTCAGACCGGGCGTGGTAATTACCATTGAGCCAGGGTTGTATTATCCGGAGCAGGGCATGGGCTTCCGTATTGAAGATAGTTATTACGTCCGCCCGGATGGTGTGATGGAAAAACTGGCCGAGTACCCGTATGATTTCGTCCTGCCGATGAAAAAGTGGAAGAAGTGACCCATATCCTGGCGATTGAAACCTCCTGCGACGAAACCGCCGCCGCTGTTGTGCACGACGGGCGGAGTTTGCTTTCGTCAGTAGTGGCCTCCCAAATGGAGATGCACGCCCGTTATGGAGGCGTTTATCCTGAAGTTGCTTCCCGCCAGCATGTGTTGACCATTTTACCGGTCGTTGAAGAAACCCTGCACAAGGCCAGACTGTCGCTTGCGGATGTGGATGCCATTGCTGTGACGCAAGGCCCCGGCCTGGCTGGTTCGCTGGTGGTCGGCATGAATGCCGCCAAAGGGTTGGTGCTGGGCACGGGCAAGCCGCTGGTAGGCGTCAACCACCTCGAAGGGCACATCTATGCAGCCTGGCTGCACGAAGCCTCCCAGCCTACCCCGCCCGCGCCGGATTTTCCCTTGCTGGCATTGCTGGCATCCGGTGGGCACACTGAGCTGGATTTAATGACCGGGCACCTGAACTACCGGCGTCTTGGCGCGACCAATGACGACGCGGCAGGCGAAGCCTTCGATAAAACTGCCCGCCTGTTGGGCCTTGCTTACCCCGGCGGCCCGGCCATCCAAAAGGCGGCTGAGGAGGGCGACTCGCAAGCATTTAAGTTCACCCGCCCGAAGGCCGAAGCCGAATTTGATTTTTCCTTCAGCGGCCTTAAAACGGCGGTGTTATATCTCGTTCGCAACCTTGAAAAAAATGGCCAGCCCATCCCGGTCAACGATATTGCTGCCAGCTTCCAGCGGGCGGTGGTGGATTACCTGATTAATCAGACTGTGGCTGCAGCCCGAGCGCACAAGGCGAAGAATCTCCTGCTGGCAGGCGGTGTTTCTGCCAACCTGTCTTTACGCCAGGCTTTCCTAAACTTGCAGAACGACGGATTCACGGTTCATATCCCCCCGTTTGCCTATTGCACAGACAATGCCGCCATGATTGCCGCCGCCGGACACCAGCGCTTTGTGGGCGGGTATCTTTCCAATCTGGGGATGGATGTATTGCCCACCTGGCCGATAACCAGGGCCAGCGAGCAATACCTGCAAAAATAATCTCCCTGCAGAGCAGCTATAAAAACCCAACCCCCGTATCGGACCGGCCCAGGTCCACGGGGGTTGTTTGCCGGGTGCCCCCGGCAGAGGAGAATGCATCTATATTTTGCCAGCACCACCTAAAATGAACATGAACAAGAATTAAGAACCAGATAAGAATTTCGGCTATTAAAACCCCAAACCGCCGTGGGGTAGGCCCTTACCCGCTGGCGGTTTGTTTTGGAGAATGCAATCTTATTTTCGCATTCTCTGCTAAATTGCGGATGAAAAAAAGGTAAGTGTTGGGTGAGAAAATCAGCCTGCCAGGGCATCCAGGAGCTGCTGTTTGGTGATGCGCCCCTCGCGCAGGATGACCGGTTTGCCGGAACTGCAATCCACCACCGTACTGGGTAGGCCGCCGGGGGTGACCCCGCCATCCAGCACCAGGTCAATTTTGCCTTGTAGTTGGGTCAGCACGCCTGCCGCGGTGGATGCCCCGGATTGCCCGATCAGGTTGGCCGATGTTACCGCCAGCGGGCCAGTTAATTTTAGTAAATCCTGTGTTGGGGAAAAATCAGGGATGCGCACCCCGATGGTTGACAGGGAGGAAACCGCATTGGGGATGTTCGGGTGGCGCGGCAGCACCAGTGTTAGTGGGCCGGGCCAAAACTTCTCCGCCAAGCGTACATCCATCTGGCTCATACCGGCTGCAATTCGCCCAATCTGACCCATATCGCCAGCCAGCACAGGGATGGCCTTTTCTGTGCCGCGCCCTTTAACGTCATAGATGCGGCTGACGGCCATTTCATCCAGCACCATGGCGCCAATGCCATAAACGGTATCGGTTGGGAAAGCCACCAGCCCGCCCCCTGTCAGGACTTCCAGGGCGGAAGCCAGCGCTTGGGGGTCACTGATTGACAATACGCGTGTATTCACATCCTTCTTATACCCCAAAATTGGTAGAAGCAATATAGGAATTAAGTTTCAATTTTGAGCAGGCGGTCATGCCCGGCCAGGTCTTTCAGGATGTGAATGGATGCCCCGCCAAACTGGCCGCCAGCCAGTTTGTGAACGGCCTTCCCCAAGGTAGATTCAATCTCCACCAAGAGCAGCCCCCCCGTAGCTGCTCTCTGTTTCGAGGCCGCCAGCAGCCTGCGGATGACCTCAAGCCCACCTGGCCCGCCGTCCAGCGCCAGGGTGGGCTCCCGGCCGTAGACGTCCAATCCGTGCAAGATGTCGGTCGGGATGTAGGGTGGGTTGGATAGGATCAGGTCGTATTGCGATGCGCTTTGTGCTTCAGGGAACAGATCGGTTTGATGGAATAGGATACGCGTATCCAGGCCGTGTTTTTTGGCATTTTGGTGGGCGATGATTAGTGCATCTGGCGAAATGTCGGTTGCGTCGATTTGAGCGGCTGGCAGGTGTTTTGCCATGCTGATGGCAATTGCGCCCGAGCCAGTACCAATATCAATTAAACGGTAGGCAGGCTTAGGGTGTGCCCGCGCCCAGGCCAGGGCTTCTTCCACCAGCAGTTCGGTTTCTGGGCGGGGAATTAGCACGACGGGCGAAACATCAAATTCCATCCCGAAGAATTCCCAGCAGCCGAGGATGTACGGCAGGGGCATGCCGCTGGCGAATTGTTCCATATAAAGTTGCAGGTGTTCCTGCTGGTTTGCATTGAGCGTGTGTTCCGGGTGGGTGGCCAGCCAGGTTTTGTTAACGCCCAGGACATGCGCCAAGAGCACCTGGGCCTCGAGCGGTGGCAGGCGCTTTTTGAGTTGTTGCAGGGTCTGGCTAATCGTTGGCGCTTCCAAATAGCAGGCTGTCGAAAATGGTGTTCTGGAAGATGATGAAGATCACCACTACCGGGATGGACATGATCAATGAGAGCGCGCCAATGTGGCTCCAGGGCAGGGCGCTGCCGAACTGGGCATTAATCATGGTGTAGATGGTCATGGAGAGAGTGACTGTGTCCGGGCGTTCCACGAATAGCCAGCCCAGGGCAAACTCGGAATAACCCATCAGGAAAGCGATCAGCGCCGAGACGGCCAGGCTGGGCAGGGCCAGTGGCAGGCTGATGCGCCAGAAAGTGGTGAAATCACCTGCGCCGTCCAGGTAGGCGGCTTCTTCAAGTTCTTTCGGCACCGCCTGGAAGGCGGCGCGCATGTTCCAGATGCAGAACGGCATGGCAAAGGCGGCATAAACAATGACCAGTGCCATGAGCGTGGTGCGAATCTTGAGAATGCTCAAGATGATGTAGAGCGGGGTCATGAAGGCCACCGGTGGCAGCAGGGCAGTCAACAAAAGCACAAACAGCCCGGCCTGCCGACCGGGGAAGCGGAATCGGGCAAAGGCATAGGCCAGGCTCAGGCCAAGTGCGAGGGCCAGCCCGGCTGCACCGAGTGAGGCTGTCAGGCTGTTGCCGAGCAGGGTGGTGAAGGCCACGTTCTGGTAGGGTTTATCAAGTACTTTTTCGAAGGCGTTCAGCGAGAACTCTTTCGGGAAGAAATGGAATTCAGTCGGGCGGCTGGTGAGTGCACCGTCGAAAGCCAGACGGGCTGTGCCCCAGATGGGTACCAGCACGTAGAGTGCGATTACCAGCAAGACAAACTGGCTCAATACCTGGCGCAGGAAAGACATTTTACGCATAATCCACTCCCTCCCCGGCGCGGCTCAAGCGATTGAACAGGAAGACAAACCCGGCCAGGATAATAACAGCGATCAGGTTGATGACAGCCGACAGGGCAAACATGCCGTTAGGCCTGAAGAACCATCCGCTGGGGTTAAAGACATTATAGGAAACGGTTGCCAGGGTGCTTTCACCGAACAGGAAAACCTGGAAAAGGTAGAACTGGTTGAAGGCGAAAATGCCGCGGATGATGATGGCGGGCAGCAACAGGGGGCGCAGCAAGGGCCAGACCACGCCTTTCAGGGTTTGCCAGCCATTGGCTCCGTCAATCTTGGCGGCGTCCAGCACGTCCGGGGGAATCATTTTCAAGCCTGCGCCAGCGGCCAGCATCATGAACGGGAAGCCATACCACACGGCGGCGATCAGGAAAACCACAAGGCGCATTTCGGCAGTATTTTGCCAGCCATTGAAGAAGCCAAACGGGATGTCCGGGCCAAAATCACGAATGGCCAGCGCCAGCCAGCCGACATCCCAGACAAAGATGTTCAGCCAAAGATAGGCGCCAATCATCTCAGGGATGGCCCAGGGCAGGATGAAAAGCGCCTGCCAGAATTTGCCCAGGCGCAGCCCGCGCTGCCACAAGATCAATGCGACGGCAACGCCAAATAGGGTTTGCAGGGAAACCGAAACAACCGTCCACATCAGATTAAAGAACAGGATGCCGCTCCCGGCGATGTAGTCGAACACCGGCGCAAACGAGCCGATGCCAACATAGCGCACTGTATTGGAGCGTTCCTCGATGCCGAACCTGGCAGGTTGAATCTGCCCGGTCAGCCCGCCCCAGACTTCGCGCCAGATGCCGCCTTCAAACCCGTCGCGGATGGAAGAGACGCTGAAATCGGTCATGGAGACGCCGAGCTGGAAAACCAGCGGGAAGAGGGTCAGCAAGGCGAAGGCTACCAGGCCGGGAATCAGCCAGTTGCGGGCGCGGGAGAGTTCCCGCTGAGAGTAGGTTGAGACGGCCCATTGTTCCTTCCATTGCTGGCGGTTTTTCCAGGCGCTGCGGATTGGATCCACAAACAGGGCCATTGCTCCTTCGGCGGCAGCCAGGCTGAGCGGGGCAGTCAGCACCAGGATGTATTGCGGCCATTTGGTGGGCCAGGCCAGCAGGAAGAGCAGGGCTGTGACCAGCCAGATGCCATACATGCGTTCCTTCTTCCACAGCCGGGTAATACCCAGAACTGCCAGTATGGTGATGTACAGGTCTGGCGCAAAGGTAAAGGTCATCGGGTGCCAGGACTGCGGGGAGGTGCTGAGCCAGATGAATGGTTGCCAGGCAGGGAAGCCGGCGCTTTCCACCTCGCTTGCGCCGGTGGAATAGGCGGCATGGTAGAAGATCGATTCTTGCAGGCGGGCCAGAGGATCTGTCCACAGGTAGGGGTTGGCGGCAAAGAAGATGCCAACCGCCAGCACGCCCCAGCCCAGGGCCAACAAAGCGGAATTTCGCAGGCGGTTTTGCTCGCGTGCGTCCAGGAACCAATCAATCAGGATGGCGATGCCGACCAGGCAGTAGATGTATTTGGAGGCTGCAGTCAGGCCGAGCATGGCGGCAGAAAGCGCCAGCCAGGCGGTTTTATTTGTCTTTTTGTAACGCAAATACGCCAGCACAGTCAGCAGGCTGGTCAGGGAAGGCAGAGCTTCCAACATTACCTGCGCGCCGTATTTAATCGTAAATGTGTGGTTGGCAAGGAAAAGCCCGGCCAACGGATTGATGAAGGCCAATAGTAAAACAGTCAGGGTGCTTTCGATGGCTCCGAGCGTGCGGGCAGGGGCAATCAACTCCCGCGATAGGAACCTGTCTGGTTCGGCGGTTGTGGCGCGATCTGGCGTTAACGGTTTTTCGGGTGCCGTCAGCAGGCTGGCGCCAAACAAAATCTTTGCCAGCGGCGGGTGTTCAGGCCGGTAATTGAACTCACTTAGCCCGGCCAGGTCGCCAGAGCGGAACACAGCGGCATATTCCTGCGCGGCGCGGATGTAATCATCCTCGTCATAATCCACAGACAGGGTTTGCACGGCATGCATACGCCAGTTCCAGGCCAGCCAGGCCACTGCCAGCGCTGCCAGGAATCGCAGCAGGATGACTACCGGGCGGGGGATGTTCATTATTTTCTCTCAATCAGGGCACGTAGGTCGGCCCAGGTTTCTCTTAAGACGATCAAGATGGTTTCACCCGCGGCCAGGCTGAGCGGGGCAGTCAGCACCAGGATGTATTGCGGCCATTTGGTGGGCCAGGCCAGCAGGAAGAGCATGCCGACCACCAGCCAGAGCGCGTATACGCGCTGGTTTCGCCACAGGCGCACCAGGCCTAGCACAGCCAGGGTAATCATCAACATGTCCACTGAAAAAGCAAAGACATTTTCGGGGTGCCAGTCTTTTGCCGAGGTGACAATCCAGATGAACGGCTGGTAGGTTGGGAAGGCGGTTGCCAGCACCTCCGGTGCGGAGGTGGAGTAATTTTGGTGGAAGAAGAGCGACTCGCCCATCCGCCCGATGGGGTCAGGCCACAGGTAGGTATTTACGAGGAAAAACGCCAGAAGCGAGGCCGCGCCCCAGGTTCCGGCGGCGCGCACCAGGCCCAGCCAGCCTTCTTTTGTCCTGGGGGTGGAGAATATCCAATCGACCAGGATGGCGAACCCGACCACGGCATACAGGTATTTGCTGGCGGCGGTCAGGCCGAGGAAGATGGCTGATGCGGCCAGCCAGGCATTGAAGTGGGCGGGCTCCCCCGGGGCGGAATTCCGTTTCGCCAGGCTGTAGCACACGACGGCCGCCAGGCTGGTGAACGAGGCCACACCTTCCAGGTAGATGACGCTGGTGTATTTAATCGTCATGGTATGGGAGGCCAGAAAGAACCCGCCCAGCGGATTCACCATTGCCAACAGGCCTGCTGTTAATGCGCCGAAGACTGCCGAAAGGGTGCGCGCATTCATGCCTGCCGGGGCCAACACCAGTTGGAAGGGATCAATGGCCGGGGTGGGTGAAGACAGGATGACCAACCCGAATAACACCTTGTTCAAGGGGGGGTGCTCTGGGTTGGGATTGGTTTGCAGGAACCCGCCCCAGTTGCCGGTACTGAACAATTCTTTGAATTGTAGGGCTGCTGAGAGATAGACGGCTTCGTCGTTATCGACCGGCAGGTTGTTGACGGCCTGCATGCGCAGGTTAAATGCCATTCCTGTGACAATCAGGAAAGCCAGTATTGGGACCAGGAATTTGAAGAAAGGGTTATTTTTCATCACGTTTCCTCAGGGCAAGTAGGGATAGGTATTCAAAAACCAGGTTGGCGGCCAGCACTGAAGTGATGTCGCCGTGGTCGTACGGGGGCGAAACTTCGACCACATCCGCGCCGATGATGTCCAATCCATGCAGGCCGCGCACCAGTTGCAGCAGCTGGTAACTGCTCAGGCCGCCCACTTCCGGGGTGCCGGTACCAGGCGCATAGGCCGGATCTGCCGAGTCAATATCCAGCGAAATATACAACGGACCTTGTATGCGCTGTTGAATTTCCTCCACAACGGCAAGGATGCCTTTTTCCATCACTTCATGGATGGTAATCATCCGCGCGCCAAGTGCCAGGGCTTCGGCATAATCATTCTCGCCGCTGACCGGGCCGCGAATGCCAACCTGGATGTACCCATCCTTGCGAATCAGGCCTTCCTGCAGGGCATACCGGAAGGGTGTCCCGTGACTGTAGGGAACGGACTCAAATTCGGCTTCCCAGGTATCGATGTGGGCGTCGATGTGGACGACGTTGACCGGGCCGTAGTGTTTGGCGTGGGCGCGCAGCAGGGGCAGGGCCGTACTATGATCGCCGCCCAGGCTGATTAATGTACAACCAGATTGAATGACCTTGCTGGCGGTTTCTGTGATGGCCTGCATGGTATGTTCAATGGAAGTCGGGATAATACTGACATCGCCATAATCGACGATGTTCAGGTGATCAGTCGGGCGGATGTTCAGGGTGCTGTTGTAGCCCCAGATTATCAGTGACATTTCACGGATTTTGCGCGGGCCAAAGCGCGTGCCGCTGCGGTGGGAGGTGGCGCTGTCGTAAGGGATGCCCATTACGGCCACATCCACGCCTTGTAGATCGCGGGTGGCGGGCTGGCGCATGAAACTGGGGATGCCCATAAACGGTTGCAGGCCGTCCCCGAAGGCGGGATTTTCGTTCATGCTCGCTCCTGTCGGACAAAAAAAGACACAGTTGCCTGTGCCTTTATCCTATCACAAGGTTTGCTTACTCGTCATCATCCAGACCGGCAGAAAGGCGGTCGGCCTCATCGCGGGTCGAGAGTTCTTCAATGAAGATATCAATATCGCCATTCATCACCACCGGCAGGTTGTGGGATGAAATACCAATGCGATGGTCGGTGACGCGGCTTTGCGGGTAATTGTAGGTGCGGATTTTTTCCGAACGTTCGCCTGTGCCGACTTGCGAACGACGCTCGGCTTCCAACTCGTTGCGGCGCTTTAGTTCTTCCATTTCGAAGAGCCGGGCACGCAGGATGCTCATGGCACGCATTTTGTTCTGCAACTGTGAGCGTTCGTCCTGGCAGGTGACGACCATGCCGGTCGGCTTGTGATGCAGGCGCACCGCGGTGGAGTTCTTCTGCACGTTCTGGCCGCCCGCGCCTGCCGAACGATAGACTTCTACCTCAATATCTGAATCGGGGATGTGGATTTCAACATCATCTACTTCAGCCAGTACAGCCACGGTGGCCGTGGATGTATGGATGCGCCCCTGTGATTCGGTGGCCGGGACGCGCTGGACGCGATGTACACCCGACTCATACTTGAGTTTGGAGTATGCGCCGTGTCCTTTGATTTCAAAGGTGATTTCCTTGTAGCCGCCGATGCCAATCTCATTGGCAGACATGATCTCTGATTTCCAACGTTGGCGCTCGGCGTAGAGCGTATACATGCGGAAGAGGTCGGCTGCAAACAGGGCCGCCTCGTCGCCACCCGTCCCGGCGCGGATTTCGACGATTACGTTCTTGTCGTCACGCGGGTCTTTGGGTACGAGCATACCCTTGAGTTGATCTTCCAGGGCGGGGATTTTCCCTTCCAGTTCGGCAATTTCCAACTCGGCCAGCCCGCGCATTTCTTCATCTGTTTCGGTTTCCAGCATGGAGCGGGCTTCTTCCAACCGTTTCATGGCCTGGCGGTATTCGCGGGCTTTTTCCACCAGTTGTTCCAGGTCGCTGCGTTCCTTGTTGAGTTCGGCAGCGCGCTGGTAGTCGTTGCCCACTTCCATGAGCTGCTGGTTGATTTCATCAAAACGTTCTTCAATTCCTGCTAATTTGTCGAGCATACAACCACATTCCTTAAATGAATATTCGCAAAAAGGCGCGGCATGCGCCGCGCCTTCAAATTATACCACCAGCCGGTTAGCTGGTGACAAAGGCCGAAAGCACCAGCGAAAGCACCAGGAGGATGGAAATGGTGAAAAAGATGATACGGTACACCTGTAAACGGCGCTCGTCGCGGCTCGGGCGTTCGGGTTTGGGAGCGTTGCTTTTCACTTTCTTTGCCATGGTCGATTCCTTTCTTTTAGCCAGCATGTTTCTGGAAGGCCGCCTGCATGGCCTGCTCCAGTTCGTCAATGCTGACAGGTTTGGTGACATACGCGTCTGCGCCCAGATTGAGGGCTTCATCAATCTGGATGTCGGTGGCCTCGGAGGAGAGCATGATTACCGGCAGGTTTTGCAGTTCCGGGCGGCGGCGTACAAACTCCAGCATCATGATGCCGGTCACCTCGGGCATGTTGATGTCGAGGATTAACAAGTCGGGGCGTTTGCCATCCAGGAATTCGCGCGCGGCTAGTCGTGGGTGTAAAAAATGACGCGCTTCGCCATCCAGCAGTTTCAGCATCAGCGTGACTGCCCGCGCCATTTCCTCGTCATCGTCCACGATCCAGATTTGTTTCATTCCAGGTGCGCCCGAATGGATTGCGCCACTGCCAGGGTAATGCCTTTTACCTGCATCAATTCCTCCGGCGAGGCGTCCCTAATCTTATCCACATCACCAAAATGTTTCAAGAGGGCCTTTCGGCGCTCCGGCCCCACGCCGGGGATGCTGTCCAACTGGCTGGCCAGCCCCTGTTTCGAGCGGCGTTTGCGGTGGGCGGTAATGCCAAAGCGATGCGCCTCGTCGCGGATGCGCTGCACCAGGTACAGGCCCTGGCTGTTGCGTTGCAGCATCAGCCCGTCTGATTTATGCGGGAAGAAGATTTCCTCCTCGCGTTTGGCCAGGCCCACCACCGGCACTTTCCCGGCCAGCCCGGCTTCCTCGAGCACTTTGACGGCCCGCCCCAGCTGGCCTTTGCCACCATCGATGATGACCAGGTCTGGCAGCACAGAAAAAGATTCGTCGGGCTTGCCACCCGGGGCTTTATCCGCCGTTTCCTGGGCTGAGTGCCACCTGCGGAAGCGCCGCGTGAGCATCTCTTCCATGCTGGCGAAGTCATCCGGCGCGCCAATCGAGGTGCTGTCGATGTTGAATTTCCGGTACAGGCGCTTGGCAGGCACGCCCTGTTCAAAGACAATCATTGCGCCAACGGTCGCCACGCCCTGCGTATGCGAAACGTCATAACACTCAATGCGGTTGGGCGGCGCGGGCAGGTTGAGAGCGGATTGTAGTTCGGCCAGGGCCATTTCCTGTTTGTGGCTGTCGGCCTGCCACTGGGCGCGCAGGGCGGTCAGGGTTTCGCTGGCGTTCTCGGCGGCCATTTGCACCAGTTCGTGCGGCTGCCCTTCCTTCGGGACGAACATTTCCACTTTTTTGCCACCCCGCTTCGAGCGCAGCCATTGCGAGACAATGCGTGCTTCTTCGATCTCTTCCGGCAGGAAGACCTGCTCGGGCACGTTAGCCGCTTCGGTATAAAACTGCTGGATGAACTGGGCGATGACTTCCGAGTCGGCGGTGTCTTCGGTACCTTCCAGGATGAAATATTCCCGGCCAATCAACTTGCCGCCGCGAATAAAGAAGATCTGCACACAGGCTTCGCCGTCGGCGCGGGCCATGGCCACCACGTCTGAATCCAGGTAGTCGCTGGCGAAAACCACTTTCTGGCGTTCGACAATGGTCTGGATGGCTTTTAACTTGTCGCGTGTGGCGGCCGCTTTTTCGTACCGCAGCTCCTCGGCAGCCCGCTCCATTTCCGCTTGCAGGCGGGCTACCACGTCTTCCGAATGGCCTTCAAGGAAGGACATCAGGTCGGCGATCATCTGCCGGTAGCCTTCCTGGTTGATTACGCCGATGCAGGGCGCTGCGCACAGTTTAATGTCGTAGTACAGGCAGGCGCGTTTGTCTTGGCCGGTGATCTCGCGGTCACAGGTCAGGTAGGGGAAGACCTTGCGCAACACATCCAGCGTCTGGTACACGGCCCAAGCGGAGGTGTATGGACCGAAGTAACGTGAACCATCCTCGACCATCTGGCGCGTTACCGTGACTTTTGGGTAGGATTCGTGCCAGTGAACCTTAATGTAGGGGTAGCGCTTGTCGTCCTTGAGCCGCACGTTATATTTTGGCCGGTGGCGCTTGATCAGGTTCATTTCGAGGATCAAGGCTTCCAGTTCCGAGCCGACCACGATCCATTCCAGATCGCGGATGTCACGCACCAGGCGGCGGGTTTTGTTGTCGTGGCTGCTGTCGGCGTGGAAGTACGACCGGACGCGGTTCTTTAGGCTGATGGCCTTGCCGACGTAGATAATCTTCCCGTCGCTGTCTTTCATTAAGTAGCAGCCGGGTTTGGATGGCAGGGTTTTCAGGATTCCCTGGATATGCTCGGAGATTTGCATGCCGGTGATTTTAACCTTTTCTTGCGGGTTGTTCCGGGATTTATAATAATGGAAAAGGAGAGTTAATTATGGAAACAGACCCTGCCAGCCTTGACCCCGAAGAACGGATGAACAAATGGTATGCCCTGTTTTCTGTTGGGTTGGGTGTGCTCAGCCTGTGTGCAGGGTTGATCCCCATTTGTGGTGGGCCGATGGCCCTGGCCGGGATTGGAATGGGTTTGTTTGGCGTTCGTGCTGAAAACCCCATGCTGGCCCGCATCGGGATTGCGATTTCATCCCTGGGATTTTTGATAACGGTCCTTTATGTGGTTTTGCAGTTGGTGAACTTAAGCGCCGGGGAATAATACCCTTAGGGGGTGTACTGATAGTCGCTATCGGGACTGGTGTCTTCAGGGGCCGGTGGGGGCATCATCTCCACGCCCAGCATGAGTGGCATATCAATCATATACCCGGCATGATCTAGTACGGTCAGTACGCCACCCTCGCCCTGAATGGGTTCAATCGATTCGTTGCCATTCAGGTCACGTCCGTTTTGCATGCGGTCTGCCAGTGCAGCAGCCTGCCGGATTAATGCGTTGGCTTCCGGGCTGATTGGGTCGTCCAAAATCTGCAGCATTAAATCGCGCAGTTCGGTGGCCCAGGTTTCCACGTTTTGGGCGGAATCGATGACATGCTGGCCATGAATCTTTACATTCAATGTGGCATCGTTGCTCGACATGGAATATTGCGTGTGCGAGATTGTTCCCTGGATATAGCCCTGGTTGCTTCCATTAAATAATAGCCCGTAACCGTCGCCAGGGTCGGCAATCGTGCCATTCGCGTCCAGGTCACCGTAGCCTTGGCCATTTTTCCCAACCAGTAGGTTATAAATCGACTCGGCATGCAAGCGCACCGTTACGGCATCAGCTTGCTGGTAGGCAGCCACCATGGCGCGGATGTGCTCATCCACATGACGGGTTTCGCGTTGCAGGCCAACGATCAGGCCATCTTGGTTGGGGGTGTCAGAGAAAGAAACGAACAGGTGGCGCATGTGAACCAGGGCGTTTGGTGGGATGCCGGAAGAGTACACCACATTGCCGGATGTGGCTGGGTTGGCGTCCGGCAATGGTTCCAGGGTAATCTCCAGCCGGTCATAGCGGGCCAGCAGGTTGTTGCCGCCGTTGTCGATATAGGTGATTTCGCCACGTCCGGTTTCGTCGATTTGCAATAGGCCCAGGCTCAGGCGGGTTTCCTCGCCGGCCAGCCAGGTTTCATATTGCGTCCCGGCCGGGGCGGCCGGTAATCCTTGAGTCACCAAGATGACTTCATCCAAAAAGGCTGCTACATCATAAAAGCGCAACAGGCCATAGGTTTCCATATCGCCTGTGGCAGTTTCGCTCATTGGGTCATTCTCATCATGCTCATTTTGATCTTCTGTGCTGGCCTGGCTTGCGGAGCTGCTTTGCGATTCGGGGGTACTCTCTGCGGTGGCGCTGGTTGGGGTGGGTTGGGTGGTGAGCGGCAGTGCCGACAGGTTGTTGCCCAGCACAAAAATTAACGCTGCCAGGATGATTGCTCCGCCCAGCAGGGCCGGGCCAAGCCAGGCAGGTTGTGTTGCAGGGGAGGCGGTTTGTGCGATGGTAGTGGAGGGTGGCGGTGTGGGCGTAGGTGGAAGGGTATCCCGTTCGTTGAGGTGGGCTGATTGAACGGTGGGCATGGAGCCGGGTTGGGGGGTGCCGGGCTGCACGTCAGGCAGGGTCAGCCCGGAAGCATCGAGGAAAGCCCGGGTGAGTTCGCGCCCGCTCTGGTAGCGTTCCTCCGGCTTTTTGGCCAGGGCGCGCATCAATACGGTTTGCAGGCTGGCTGGTAAATCTGGCATGGAGGGGGGTGGTTCCTGGATGTGCTTCATCAGCACGCCCATGGTGGTGTCCGCTTCGAACGGAACACGCCCGGAAAGCATTTCGTAGAGCATAATCCCCAGTGCGTACAGGTCGGAGCGGTGATCCACGTGGCTGCCGCTGGCCTGCTCCGGGCTCATGTAGGCTGGGGTGCCGGCCACAAAACCGGAGGTGGTCTGGGTGCTGCTGTTGGCAATCCGCAACAGGCCAAAATCGGTCAGGATGGATTCAAAATCATCAGGCAGGTTTTGGCCGGGCGTGATGGTGTTGGAACGGGAGTGTAACAACACATTGGCAGGTTTAATGTCTCTGTGAATTACCCCCTGACCATGAGCATAATCCAGTGCAGCGCCAACCTGGTGCAGCAACCGACCAATGACGGGCAGGGGGAACCCGCCATTCCGCCCACGCATGTAAGCCCCCAGGCTTGGCCCGTTGATATATTCCATGATGATATAGGGCTGGTCGTCGGCAATGTCAAAGTCAAAAATCTGGACAATGTTGGCATGGCGCAGCCCGGCTACGACCTGCGCTTCACGTTCAAAGCGGGTTTTCAGGCTGGGGTCGTCCTCCAGCAGGGTGCGCATGACCTTGACGGCCACCGGGCGGTGCAGGGTGGTGTGTGTACCTTTATAGACTTCAGCCATCCCACCGCGGGCAATCAGGCTTTCTATGATGACTTTGCCGACAGTTTTTCCGATCCAGGCGTTCATGTCAGGATTATACAATACACCCCCTGTCTATCATGTCACAATTCATGTACAATCCACGCATCATGGCAACCGAAATTGAGAAGATACAGCAGGCCATTTCCACCCTTGAAGCCCAGCGAAGTGTACTGGGCGATGCGGTGGTTGATACGGCCTTGGGGCCATTGCGAGAAAAGCTGCAAAGTCTGCTGGCTGTAGAGGAGAATGATCCGTTTACAGACGATTCGCAGCAGCGTAAAATCCTAACCGTTTTATTTGCCGACCTGCCCTCGCTGGGTAATCTGGGCGACCGCATGGATGAGGAAGATGCGCAGGGTTTAATGTCGGTGCTCTGGAACAGGCTTGACAAGGTCATTCTCGAGCACGGCGGCCGGATTGATAAGCATATGGGCAACGGTATTATGGCCCTGTGGGGTGCCGACTCGGTTGCTGAAGATGACCCTGAGCAGGCTGTGCGCGCGGCGCTGGCTTTACAACATACTGTGCGCGACTCACTTCAGGAATTCCCTGAAATCCTTGGCGAAATGGCCCTGCGGGCTGGTTTGAATACCGGCACTGCCATTGTCGGGCTGGTAGGCACCACCAGCGAATTTACTGCCATGGGAGATACAGTTAACCTGGCGGCGCGCCTTAACCAGGCCGCCCAACCGGGGCAATTGCTAATTTCGTCGGATACCTTTCGCCGGGTGCGGGGAATTTTCGATGTTACGCCCCAGCCTCCCTTGATGGTTAAGGGCAAGGCTGAAGCCATCCTTGCCTATTCGGTTGAGCGGGCCAAACCCCGGGCGTTTTATTACCTTTCCCGAGGGGTGGAAGGGGTTGAAACCCACCTGGTGGGCCGCCAGGTTGAATTGCAGCGCATGCAAGCATATTACCATCGCCTGTTTGCCGAGCCTCGCGCACAGACCCTTATCGTGGTCGGGGATACCGGCCTGGGAAAAAGCCGCTTGTTGCAGGAATTTTTAGCCTGGACGGATCTTCGCGACGAGGATTACTGGCTCTTCCAGGGCGGATCTTCCCCCTCTATGACAGGCTCCCCCTATGCGTTCCTCCGTGACCTGTTCGCATTCCGATTTGAAATCCAGGACAACGATGCCCTGGTTGAAGTGCACCGCAAGATGGAAGCCGGTTTTACCCGCTTCATGCCCGAAGACCGCGAACCTCAGGAAAAGGCGCATATTGTCGGCCAGATGATCGGCTTTGATTTTTCTGCGAGCCCCTACCTGCGTGGCCTGCTGGATGATCCTCGCCAGCTGCGGAACCTGGGACTTTCTTACCTGGTTCGTTTTTTCCAGTCAGCGGCCAGAATCCACCCGGTCATCCTTCTGTTGGACGATGTTCATTGGGCGGATGACGGCTCACTGGATGTCTTGCGCCACCTGTTGCTTACCATTCCCCGGCAAACGCCGTTAATAGCCATGATGATGGCCCGGCCTTCGTTTTTTGAGCGCCTGCCCGATTGGGATGCGAACCTTCCTGCGCATGAGCGGATCGACCTGAAACCCCTCTCGCGCGATGAAAGCCGTGAAATGGTCCAGCAGATCCTGCGCCATGTGACGATATTGCCCTCCGCCCTGCGCGAATTAATTGTTGGTGGCGCCGAAGGTAATCCTTTTTACCTGGAAGAACTGGTCAAAATGCTGATTGACGGGAGGGTAATCCTGCCGGGCGAAGTGGAATGGACGGTAAACATGGACCGGCTCGATACGGTATCCATCCCGCCAACCCTGGCCGGGGTATTGCAGGCCCGTCTCGATGCACTTGAATCTTCAGAACGGGCTTCACTGCAACGGGCATCCGTGGTTGGGCGCGTGTTCTGGGATCGCGCCGTGCAGGCCCTTTCGCCTGAAAAAGAAGCCGAGCGCGAACGGTTAAATGGCTCGTTGCAGGTTTTGCGAAAAAAGGAACTGATTTATGTGAATCCCGACTCCACTTTTTCCGGTACGCAGGAATATTCTTTCAAACATGCCTTGCTACGAGATGTGACTTATGAAACCCTGCTCAAACGCCAGCGTGTGGAATATCATGCCCGTGCAGCCGAGTGGCTGAACAGCGTCAGCGGGGAACGGCGCAGCGAATACCTGCCGGTGATTGCCGAACATTATGAAAAAGCGGGCATGCATGACCATGCTGCCCGCGCCCTGGTAGAAGCCGGGGAGCAGGTGCTGGGTGTGAGCGGTTTCAATGATGCCTTCCGGTTCTTCAGGCAGGCCCTAGCGTATCTACCCAAGAACCAGCTCAGGGATATCACCTACATCCAGCTGAAGATTGGCGAAATTTTCCTTCGTTCTGGCGAGCTGACCGATGCCCTGAAGTATTCTGAAAACGCCATGCATTCCTCCAAGGATCTGACCGGCAGTAGTCTGCAGGCCATGTCCATGTACCAGGTGGGCCAGGTGTATGCTGAGATGGGTGACTATGCCCAGGCTGACAAGCTATTCTCACAGGCCCTGCCAATGGCGCGCAGCCTGGGGCCGGGCGGGGAGGACATCCTGGCGCGGGTCTTGTTCGGGCTGGGGAACCTGTACTGGCGGCTTGGAAAATTACAGGAAGCCCATGCGTATTGCCAGGAGAGTTATGAGCTGGCCAAAAAAGTTGGCGAGAATAACACCATGCTGTTGGCGCTCAACCGCCTGGGTGTCCTGAGTGGTTCGCTGGGTGACCCGGCCACAGAAGAAGCGCTTTACAAGCAGGTGCACAGCCTGGCAGTTTCGCTGGGCAACCGTGAACGGGCCGGGGTGGCCTTGAACAACCTCGGTGCGTTGGCAGACGAAAAAGGCGAACTGGAAACAGCCCAGCAATATTACCTGCAGGCCATTCACCTGGCGCGCGAGATTGGCGTGCAGCAATCGCTGGCGCTATATTTAATTAACCTGGCGCATAGCGAGATTCGACTCGGGCAGTTGGATTCCGGGCAGGAACACCTGCGTGAAGGCATGGCCCTTGCGCATCATGTTGGTGCGGCCCCTTGGACGTTGACCGCCATTCTGTTTTATGCCCGCCTGAAAGCGGCGCGTGGTGAATATACACCTGCCCTGCAAATCCTTGATATGGCAGCCAGCCACCCGGCGTATAGCGCTGACCACCAGCGCCTGGCGGAGCAGATGCGCTCAGAGTGGGAGATTTCGCCCAGGGTACTGGAGCAAGCCCGGCTGAGTCCGCCGGTTTCTTTCCGGGCTGTGCTGTCCGAGTTTCTACAGAATTAATCCCACCTTGCCACAAAATAACTGAATACCTGTACAATACCAGCCTATGGCAGAACTGGAAAAACTCGCGCAAGCCATTACCGCGCTGGAGGCTCAACGTTCTCTTTTGGGCGATGAGGTGGTTGATGCGGCGCTTGGCCCGCTGCGCGAGAAGCTGGCAGATTTGCATAACTCCCAACTGGTGACGGCGGGGGATGTCCAGCAGCGCCGGATTGTGACCGTGTTGTTTGCCGATATGAGCGGGTTCACGGCCATGTCTGAGCACGTGGATGCAGAAGACATGCGTGACATTATGAATTCGCTCTGGGAACGACTGGACTCAATCATCCTTGAACATGGTGGAAAAATTGACAAGCACATGGGCGATGGGGTGATGGCCCTGTGGGGGGCGGAGGAAACCCGCGAAGATGACCCGGAACGCGCGATTCATGCGGCGCTGGCGATGCAGGCTGAATTGAAGACCTTCCAGCCGTCGGTAGCGGTGCAGGGCACGCTGAAAATGCGCCTGGGACTGAATACTGGTCCCGCCCTGCTGGGTTCGATTGGCGCACGCGGTGAAATCACCGCCATGGGCGATACGGTGAACCTGGCGTCGCGCCTGGAACAGGCCTGCCCGGAAGATGGAATTCTAATTTCGCATGATACCTACCGCCATGTGCGCGGTGTATTTGACGTAGTACCCCAGCCACCGCTGGAGGTAAAAGGCAAGACCGAGCCGGTGCGTTCCTACCTGGTGGAAAATGCCAAACCGCGTGCATTCCGCATGTCGACGCGGGGGATTGAAGGGGTGGAAACCCGCATGGTTGGCCGCGAGGCCGAGCTGGAGCAATTGCAGAAGACATTTTATGAAACAGTAAACGGCAGACTGCAGGTGGTGACCATCACCGGGGATGCCGGGATGGGCAAGAGCCGCCTGTTGTACGAATTTAATGCCTGGGCGGAACTGCAAAAACAGGGCTGGTGGAACTTTAAGGGCCGCGCCAGTCTGTCGATGCTGAATGCACCGTATGCCCTGCTGCGAGATATTTTTGCCTTCCGGTTTGAGATCAGCGACAGTGATACGCTTGCGGTGGCGCACCGCAAGCTGGAAGGTGGCTTCAGGGAAATGATGCCCAACGACCCGGACGCGGTGGAAAAAGCACATGTCATTGGTCACCTGGTGGGGCTGGATTTTTCCTCCAGCGCTTACCTGCAATCGCTGAAACATGACCCGCGCCAGCTGCGCCAGCAGGCCCTTTTTTACCTGACACAATTCTTTGTGGAGGTTAGCGCCACCTTCCCGGTCCTGATGATGATTGACGACCTGCAATGGGCCGATAGTGGTTCATTGGATGCGCTGACCTACCTTTTTTCTAATCTCCCTGCCAGCACGCCGTTGATGGCAGTGGTGGTCACCCGGCCTATCCTGTTTGAGCATTACCCGCGTTGGGAACAGGAAATCCAGCCGGAGAAGCGCATCAACCTCGAAGCGTTGAGCAAGGAGAATAGCCGCCGCCTGGTGGACGAAATCCTGCGCAAGGTGCCAGACCTACCCGGAGCAATCCGTGAACTGGTGGTGGGCGGTGCAGAGGGTAATCCGTTCTACCTGGAAGAATTTATCAAAATGTTGATTGACGAAAAGGTCATCCAGCCTGGTGAGGAGACTTGGCAGGTGGAGCCGTCACGGTTAGCTACCATTAATGTGCCACCCACTCTCAGCGAAGTGTTGCAGGCCCGTCTCGACAGTCTGGCTCCCGGCGAGCGGACGGTGTTGCAGCGCGCCTCGGTGGTTGGGCGTGTTTTCTGGGATACGGCTATTGCCAGGTTGAGCGCCGAGGACCTCAGTCCGGAGCAGGTGACCACGGCCCTGGAAGCCCTGCGCAAGAAAGAGCTAATCTATGAACGGCGTCCGGCTACGTTCGTGGGAACCCGTGAATTTACTTTCAAACATACCCTGCTTCATGATGTAACCTATGACACGCTGCTTAAACGACAGCGTTCCATGTATCACCTGCTGGCTGCCGACTGGTTGGACCAGACCAGTAGTGAACAACGCGGTAGTTACCTGGCGCAAATTGCCAGCCATTATGAGCGCGGCAGCGCCCACGCGCGCGCTTCGGCCATTTACTCACAGGCGGCAGAACGGGCCCTACAACTGTCGGCGCTCAACGAAGCCCGCGATTTCTTCCAGCGTGCCCTTTCGCTGCTCGACCAGCCAGACCAGCCGCTGCGGTCTGTCATCGAAATGGAAATCGGCCTGGCCCAGACCTGCATCCAGTTGGGTGAGTTTACCGATGCCCAGAAACATGCTGAAACAGCCTCCTCCATGGCGGGTGACCTGCAAATGGATGATCTGGTGGCCGAAGCCCTGTGCCAATTGGGCGAGTTGACCTCCCTGTTGGGCAACAACCAGGACTCTCGCTCGTACCTGACCGGCGCCTTGTTCCTGGCGCGCAAGGATGAAGCGTTATTACGCCCGACCCTGGCGCGGATTGTCGCCACGCTGGGTGGTGTCGAATGGCGGCTGGGTAACCTGCAGCAGGCTTATGAATATTGCAGCGAAGCCCTGCGCCTGGCCGAAGAACTCAAAGATAACCAGACCCTGCTGATGGCTCTCACCCGCCTCGGCTCTGTGGAGGGCGCACTGGGCCGCCCGGAGCAGGAACAGGCTCATTACCAGCGTGCGCTGGCTTTGGCACTTGAGATTGGCAACCGCGAGCGGGCGGGAGTGGCACTTAATAACCTAGGCGCACTGGCTGGTGAGCAAGGCCGCTGGCAGGATGCGCTTGCTTATTACACCCGTGCGCTGGAACTTTCTGAAGAGACCGGGGCAATGCAATCCACTGCCCTGCACCTGATTAACCTGGGGTTGGCGCAAACACGCCTGGGTAGCTTTGCTGACGCTCA
This sequence comes from Anaerolineales bacterium, assembly GCA_024710905.1. Lineage (GTDB taxonomy): Bacteria > Chloroflexota > Anaerolineae > Anaerolineales > Villigracilaceae > JANJTV01. The sequence goes on from JANJTV010000085.1 coordinate 74,256, forward strand.
GGCAAACCTGGAAAAAGGCCTCGCGCTTGGCAGGCGGATTGGCGCTGCGCCGGTGACGCTCTGGGCAATGGTTTATTTTGGCCTGCTCTATCATGAGCGCGGCGAGAATGCCCGCGCCCTGGAACTGATCGGGATTGCCAGGAATCACCCGGCCTGGGATAGCGAGAACGAACGTGAGACACAATTATTCCTGTCTCAGTGGCAAATCACACCTGGTGAATTCGATGCAGCAGTACAGGCGGGTCGCCAGGCTGATTTTGAAGCGGCCGTTAACAGGTTGCTTGGCAGGGAAGGCGCATGAGCCAGCCGCTCGAATACGCCCTGGGTGAACTGTTCCGCCTGCACGGGCTGCGCCTGGCCACGGCTGAATCCTGCACCGGCGGGCTGATCGCGCATCGCATTACCAATGTCCCTGGCTCGTCTGAATATTTCCGGGGCGGGGTGGTGGCCTACGCCTACGAAGCCAAAGTGGCCCTGCTACACGTGGGTTGGGATACCCTGCGCCAGCATGGCGCTGTCAGCCGTGAAACGGTGATCGAGATGGCGCGCGGCGCGCGCGTGGCCCTGGGCGCGGATGTAGCTGTCTCGGTCAGCGGGATTGCCGGTCCGGGCGGCGGGCTACCCGGGAAGCCGGTTGGCACAACCTGGGTGGGGCTCTCCGCTGTAGAAGGCGACTGGGCGCGCCGGTTTGTCTGGTCGGGCGACCGCGACCAGAATAAAGTTGACTCGGCTGAAGCGGCCTTGCAGATGGTGATGGATTATTTACACGGAAAGGTGGATGACCGGTCATGACAACCGTTGTACTGGTTTCTGCGGTTGCCGAGTGGCAGGCGCTTGGAAAATTAATCCCCAATATTGAATACCTGACTTCTCCCTACGGGCAGTGTTTCACGCACTCCATTGACCATGAACCGGTGATTTTCTTCCACAGCGGGTGGGGCAAGATTGCCTCGGCCGCCTCGATGCAGTATGTGATCGACCGCTGGCGGCCGGAGCTGACCGTCAACCTGGGCACCTGCGGTGGGTTTGATGGGATGGTCGGGCAGGGTGAAATCATCCTGGTGGAAAAGACATTTATTTATGACATTGTTGAGTTGATGGGTGATTTCGGGGTGGTGGAAAATTTCTTTAACACGGAACTCGACCTGTCGTGGCTCCGCCAGCCGTACCCTTATCCCGTGCGGCGCGGTACTCTGGCCTCGGCCGATGGCGACTTGATCCCCGAAAAAATCTCGCACCTGATGCAGCGCGGGGCGATTGCTGCGGATTGGGAAAGCGGTGCGCTGGCCTGGGTGGCGCATAAGAACCGCCAGCGCTTGTTGATCCTACGCGGGGTAAGCGACCTGGTGCATGAGACCGGCGGCGAGGCGTATGGGAATATTGAATTGTTCAAGGAAAGGACAGTAGGGGTGATGGATACGCTGCTGAAGCAGTTGCCGGGATGGATGGGGGCAGCAGGCAGTAACAAGTAGTTGAAAAACTCCCCGGTCAGCATAGCCTGCCGCCGGGGAGTTCTATTTTTAAATCTCCATTAACCAACTACCCACCCAACTTGCCGCGTTCCATTTCCGCCACGGCCGCATCCAGCTTCTTAAAGAGCGGCTCGGGTTGCTGCAAGGGCGCGCCGGGCTGCAGCTGGCTGGGCTGCCAGGTATTGCCGCTTTCACCAGCCTTGTAGCGCAGGCCGGTGTGCGCGCCAAGCGAGTCGCTAATTTCCTCAACATATTGTTCCCCGGCCAGCGGGGTGGCGTAACCAAAGATCTGGTGCAGTTTCTGGCTGGTGAACGGCAGGAAGGGCGCAAACAACACCTTGAGCGAATCGATGGCGCGCAGGGCGGTGTAAATCGTTAGCGCGGCGGCGGCCCGGTCTGTTTTGATGGCCTGCCACGGGGCGTTCGCATCCAGGTAACGGTTGACTTCGGTTGCCAGCCGGAAGGTCTCTTTAAGGGCCTCGCGCAATTTTACGGCTTCCAGAAGATCGCCCACGCTCGTAAAACCGCCTTCAATGGTTGCCAGCAGGGTTTTGTCCGTTTCGCGCAAGTCGGCCAGGCTGACGTCCGGGGCATGACCTTCCCAGTGCTTATAACTAAATGAAAGCACACGGTTGGCCAGGTTGCCCCAGGTGGCGACCAGTTCGCTGTTGTTGCGTTCCACAAATTCGGCCCAGTCCCAATCGCTGTCCTTGCTTTCGGGCATGTTCACCGTCAGGTAATAGCGCAGTGCGTCCGGGTCGTAGGCGGCCAGCGCGTCACGTCCCCAGACCGCCCAGTTGCGGCTGCCACTGATCTTGTCGCCTTCCAGGTTCATGAACTGGTTGGCAGGTACATCATGCGGCAGGGTCAGTTTCACGCCTTTTTCGCCGTTGAAGATCTCGGCAAATTGCTCGCCCACGCCCATCAATTCGGCAGGCCAGAGGGAGGTGTGGAAGAAGATATTGTCCTTGCCAATGAAATAATACTGGCGGGCGGCGGGGTTGGCCCACCAATCCTTCCAGGCGGCGGGCTGCCTGGAAATGTTTGCCCATTCAATGGCGGCGGAGAGGTAGCCGATGACGGCCTCGAACCAGACATACAGGCACTTGTTCTGCCAGCCTTCCACCGGGACGGGGATGCCCCAGTCCAGGTCGCGGGTGATCGGGCGCGGCTTCAGCCCCTCGGCCTGGATCTTGCCCAGGCTTTCGCCCAGCACGGTATCACGCATGTGGCCGGAGCGCGCTTTCAGGAACGCAATCACATGCGGTTCCAGTTTCGAAAGGTCAATATAAAAATGTTCAGTTTCGCGCAGTTCAGGTGTTGAACCGTCGTTCTTTGAGCGCGGGTTGAGCAACTTTTCCGGTTCCAGCACGTTGCCGCAGTTGTCACACTGGTCTGAGCGTGCACCGTCGTAGTTGCAGATATAACAGGTGCCCTCCACATAGCGGTCCGGCAGGAACTTTCCGGCGGCGGGGGAATACCATTGCATGGATTTCTGGGTGAACAGGAATCCGTTTTGTTTAAGCGCCAGGAAGATGCTCTGGGAAACTTTGAAGTGGTTTTCGGTGTGCGTGCTGGTGAACAGGTCGTAGGTGATGCCATAGCCCTGGAAAAGTTCCAGGAAGGTATTGTGATATTGTTTGTAGACCTCTTCGACCGGTTTCCCCAGCGAATCGGCTTTCACGGTGACGGGTGTGCCGTGCGAATCGGTGCCGGAGACCATTAACACCCGGTTGCCTTTCAGGCGATGGTAGCGGGCCACAATATCCCCGGGCAGGTGCGAGCCGGTGATGTTGCCGACATGAATCTCGGCGTTGGAGTAAGGCCATGCGATGGCGATCAGGATATTCTCAGGCATTCGTGCCTCCGGAAAAAAGGATTATAAAAACAAAAATGCTGGCGTTTGCCAGCATTGGTCAGGCGGCGTGAACCGTCCCGCAGTTCACCTGGCGCAGAACTGCAAGGGGGCAGGCATGGGCATGGACATGCTGGTTCGTTTCATGGGCGCAATTTTACTACAAATAGTCCTTTAATTCCCGGGACTGCCTGGGGTGGCGTAGCTGGCGCAGGGCCTTACCCTCGATCTGGCGGATGCGTTCGCGGGTCAGGCCAAACTTCTGGCCGACTTCCTCCAGGGTGTAGGGGGTGCCGTCGTCCAGTCCGTAGCGCAGGCGCAGCACACGCGCCTCGCGGGGAGGCAAGCTCTCGAGGACTTCATCCAGTTTTTCTTTCAGCATGTTCTGGTATGTGCTTTGGGCCGGGCTGGGATTGTAGTCATCCTCAATAAACATGCCCAGTTCCGAGTCTTCATCATCCCCGACCGGGCTTTCCAGTGAGAGCGGCAGCCAGGAGACTTTCAGGATCCATTGTACTTTCTTGATGGGCATTTTTAACGCTTCAGCCAGCTCTTCAATTGTTGCAGCCCGCCCCAGGGTTTGTTCCAGTTCGCGGCTCAGTTTGTATACCTGTCGGATGCGATCCACCATATGGACAGGCACGCGGATGGTGCGGGCCTGGTCGGCGATGGCCCGGCTGATGCCCTGGCGGATCCACCAGGTGGCGTAGGTGGAGAAGCGAAAACCGCGCTCGACCTCGTATTTTTCCACGGCTTTCATCAGGCCCAGGTTGCCTTCCTGAATCAGGTCAAGGAAGGGTACACCGCGTCCCATGTAGCGTTTGGCGACCGAGACGACAAGCCTGGTATTGGCCTTAATCAGGTGTTCGCGGGCCTCCTGCGCTTCGCGAATCTGCGCCTCCAGCTCGGTTTGCCGCTGGGCGGAAAGTTTGGTTGTGCCAACCAATGCTGCCTGTGCTTCGCGTCCACGAATGATGCGTTGGGCCAAATCTTTTTCCTGCTGGACATTCAACAGCGGCACCTTGGACATTTCTTTCAGGTACATGCCGATCGGGTCTTCAGCCAGCGCGCTGCTGGTCTCCTGCCAGTGTTCGACTTCATTGCTGATTTCCACCAGGCGGGACGGTTCGGGTTCGTTTTCAACCTCCGAATCCACGACATCCACCCCCCGGCGGCGCAGGGAGAGCATCAGCACCGTCAGTCGTTCCGAATCCTGGTGGGCTTCGGGGTAGGCTTCCATCAGGTCGTCGGTGGTCAGGAATCCCTGAATACCCGCTTTTTCAAGCAGGCTGTGTAAAATCTCATTCCTGTCTCCGCGTCGTTCTGGATGTGCCAAGGCTGTTCTCCGGTGTTGCATCCAGCAGGGGGATGATTATTCTTTGTCCAGCAGGTCTTTCAGGATCGAAAAGGGTGAATCGCCTTCGGGGCGGTGTCCACAGTCTTTTTCGTTCAGGTCCTGGCCGCACTCCGGGCACAGGCCTTTGCAATCCTCCCGGCAAAGCGGCAGGATGGGCAATTCCAGGATGGCATATTCGCGTACCAATGGTTGCAGGTCAATATGCCCGTTTTCAGGAACCAGCAATTCTGATTCGGTCATCGAGCGTCTGTCGAAGGCGTACAGCTCGGTAAACTCCCAAGCCAGCGGCTGATTATAGGGTCTCAGGCAGCGCACACATTCCAGGCCGGTTTCCCCGTGAAACTCGCATTGCACCAGCAATCCCTGTGGGGTGCGGCTTATTTTTGCCAGGCCGCCAAAATTGTCCAGGGTCAGGTCTTCCCCTGCGTCGAGGTGGTCTTTTTCGAACGGGAAATCGCGACTAACCCCGATCGAGGAAGTGATCAGGAAGCCGATATTCAACCGCAGGGGTTTGCGAGGGTTCGTCACGCGCTTGCTCTCATGGGGAAAATATGCCGCATTGTAGCACGTCCGTTTGGCTGCGTCAAATAATATGCGTGTAGCAGTGTGGCGCGCGGTGGTCTGCCCGATTTAGGCTACCCAATCCAGGATTTTGTGCCAGGCCCCGGCAAAGGGCAGGAACCACGGAAAGCCGCTGTACAGGCCCAGCGGCGCGCCGGGGAACGGCAGTTCGGCAATCGGGTTCTCTACGGGCAAATCAAGCATTTTTTCAGCCACCAGCCTGCCCAGGTGAGTTGAAAACGCCACGCCGTGCCCGGCATAGCCCATTGCGTAATGCAAACCATCTTTTTCGCCGGCGTGCGGCATCATGTCAAAGGTGAAACAGAGGGTGCCGCCCCAGCAGTACTCCACCGGGATGCCAGCCAGTTGCGGGAAAACCTGCAGCATGCCCTGGCGCAGGATTTCCGCGCTTTGGCGCACGGCATTCCCGCTTTCGGGGAAGAAAGCTGCCCGTCCGCCAAATAGCATGCGCCGGTCAGGCGTCAACCGGAAGTAATACAGGTAGTGCTTTGAATCAAAGATCATACGGTTGTTGGGGATAACCTGCCGGGCGAGTCCTTCGGGCAGTGGAGCGGTGGCAATGATGTATGAGCCGACCGGAATGCTGCGCCGATTGAGCCAGGGCGTCGCGTCGGTGGTATAGCCATTGGTGGCGGCAAATACTTTTGTGGCGCGTAGGCTGCCTCGTTTAGTATTTAGCGTGTAGCCATTGCCGTTACGTTCCAGGGACATCACGCGTGTGTTTTCATGAATGACCGCTCCGGCGTGATGCGCCGCCTGCGCCAGCCCCAAGACATACTGGCCGGGGTTGATCCCTGCGGAGATTTCCTCCATCAGGCCGCCATGGTACAGGTCGGAACCAATCTCGGCTGGCAGTTCCTGCCGGGTGAGTACGCGGCTTTTGTGACTGAAAAATTTTTCCTGTTGTTCGGCCGCACGGGCGTAACCATCAAAGTGGGAGGGCTTCCAGGCTACTTCGAGACAACCAGTGCGGGAAAAGGAACAATCGATTTTTTCCTGCATAACAATTTCTTCGACGGTATCAATGGCTGCCAGTGAGAAGGTGAACAGGCGCTGGCTCATTTCCAGACCATACCGTTTGAGCAGCGTTTCCACGCCCAGTTTTAATCCCGTTAGGACCATGCCGCCGTTCCGGCTGGAAGCGCCCCAGCCTGCTGTATTGGCTTCCAGTACGGCAACGTTCAGCCCGGCCTGCGCCAGCCGCCGCGCTGCCGAAAGGCCGGTATACCCGCCGCCGATGATGGCGGCATCCACGCTAGGGGGCAGGGGATGCTCCTCGACAGCGATAGGCCGAACTGTGGTGAGCCAGTAGTTTTCTTCCCTGAGCATGGTTATTCCTGTATGCCAAAAAGTGAGTTGGTCCTGGCTTTCATTTCAGCGGCCACCTGGCGGGCGGTGTCATCCTGCCCTTCCAGTTCGCGAATCACGTTGTGGTAGCTTTCTTCATCCCGGTTCTGGCTGAGCTTGAAGCTGGCTTGTAGTTCGGTGATGGGAATCTCAAAGGCGACAATACCTTTGATTTGTTTTTGGATCATCTCTTCGGGCAAGCTTTCCATTGAATAAGCACCGTTTTCATGCTGGTCGACAAGCAGGTTGAGCAAGTGGCGCAGGTCGGCGTCCTCGGTAATCACGCGCAGGGGGCCATAGGCATGCACGGCCATGTAGTTCCAGGTCGGCACGTTGGTGTGGTTGTACCAGCGTGGGGAAATGTAGGCGTGTGGTCCACCAAAAATGACCAACACAGTTTCGTTTTCGTGAAAGGTTTTCCATTGCGGGTTGGCGCGTGAGATGTGGCCGAGCAGGCGGCGTGAACCATCTGTTTTGTTGACCAGCAGGGTGAACGGGATGTGGGTGGCAACCGGCAGTCCGTTTTGCAGGCTGATCAGGATACCAAAATTGTTCTTGTCGATGAAGTCGTTCAGCAGCTGCGGGTCGGTTTCTTCGTAGCGTTTGGGGATGTACATGGGCGCTCCTGTTGATAAATAAAAAAGGACGGTTGCCCGTCCTTCTGCCTAAAAGTTTCGTTCCACAATGTACTGGGCCAGGTTTTCCAGCGCGGCGCGTTCGGTGGATGGGTGGAATTGCTGCAGGGTTTTCAGGGCTTTGTCCACCCGTTCGCGGGCTTCGTCCATGGCGCGGTGAATGGCGTGCGAGTTGCGGATGGAGTCGACTAGGCGGGCCATGCGTTCCGGGTTGGCCCAGCCGCCCTCTTTGAGTAAGGCCACATCTTCATCTTCAGGGTGGGTTTCGGCATAGTAAATGGCAGGCAAGGTCACCAAGCCATTGAGCAGGTCTGCGCCGACCGGTTTACCGACAGCGTTGGGTTCCCCGGCAAAATCCAGCACATCGTCCACGATCTGGAAGGCCATACCAATTTCGTAGCCATAAGTTTTGGCGGCGGTGCGGATGGTCTCGTCTTCGGTAGCGATCATGGCTGCCGACAGGGTCGACATTTCGAATAATGAGGCGGTTTTGGCGTAAATGCGCTGGTAGTAGTTCTCGCGGTTAATTAACCCTTTGGAGGTGAACATCTGGGTCAGTTCGCCGTTGACGATGATGCCCAATACCCCGGCAAATTGTTTCATCAGGGGCAGGTAGTCCACATCGGCGGCGAGTTTGGCAGCGCGCGAGAAGAGGAAGTCGCCAGTCAGCACGGTGGCGGCTGGCGACCAGCGTGCGTTCAACGTGGGCATACCGCGTCGCAACAGGGCGCCATCAATCAGGTCATCGTGGACGAGGGTTGCGGTATGCAGCATTTCGACCGATGCGCCGAGTGTGACCAGTTTGTCGTGCGGTGCATCGAGCATGTTGCCCATCAGGAAGATGACGGTTGGGCGTACGCGTTTGCCGCCTGCATTCAGCAGGTGCTCAAAGGCGGCGCGCAAGTCAGGGTGAACTTCGTTCCCGGCCTGGCTGCGCATCAGGTCTTCAACTTGCTTGATTCCATCCTGTACAGGGGTAAAAAAGGTTGCCGTCAAACTAGCCTCCCCAGGAGAACAGCCGCGCGGCGTTGGCGCTGGTGATCTCGGCTGCCTGCTCCGGGTTGATTTGGTGAATTTCTGCAATTTTATCAGCAATATGACGAACAAAGGCAGGTTCGTTGCGTTTGCCGCGTTGTGGTACGGGCGCAAGGAAAGGGCCGTCGGTTTCGATCAGCAGCCTGTCGAGAGGGAGGCAGCGGAGGAGTTCGCGTCGGGTTTGGGCGTTCTTGTAAGTGACTGGCCCGGTCAGGCCGATGTAAAAACCGTGCGCAATGGCCTGCTGCGCTGTGGCCAGGTCGCCGCTAAAGGAGTGCAGCACGCCGGGGCGGCCAGCCAACGGGTGATCATTTTTTGCTAGTTGATGCTGCCAGGGGATGAGTAATGCCAGTACATCAGCTGCCGCCGGGCCGCCTTCGGCATCATTTTCCTCACGCAGGTGGATGACAACTGGTTTGCTAACCCGGGCGGCCAATTCTAGGTGGCGGGCCAGGATGGTCTTCTGGTATTCCCGCCGGGCGGTTTCCTTGATCCAGTAGTAATCCAGCCCGATCTCGCCAATGGCAACTACGCGCGGGCGACTGGCGAGGCTTGTTATGTCAGCAAAACCGGTTTCGGTGAAGTCATCCGCATCGGTAGGGTGGTAGCCGACGGCGGCGAACAGCATGGGGTCGGATTCGGCCAATTTAACGGCGGCGCGGCTTGAGCCTGGCCCGAGGCCGGGAATCAAAATCCGCGAGACGCCGGCCGCCCGGGCGCGGGAGAGCACTTCCGGGCGGTCTGGGTCATATTTCTCAAAATCGAGATGGCAATGCGTGTCGGCCAGGTTCACAGGGGAACTACTTAATGCCCGCCACTTTCAGGCCGTCCTGCAAGATGCCCTGCACTTTGTCTTTGTGGCGGGTTTCGCAATACACGCGTAGGATGGGTTCGGTGCCGCTGAAGCGAATTAACATCCAGCCGCCGTCTTCCAGGCGGAACTGGAAGCCGTCCACGGTGATGAGTTCGGTGACTTTCAGACCGCCGAGCGTAGCTGGTTTGGCGTCGAGGATGGTTTTCTCGCGGCTGGCGCGGTCACCGCTGAAGGGGCTATCCACCCGGTCGTAGAAGTATTCGCCGCCCACTTTTTCGAACAGCATGCTGAGTAGTTCGGTGGGTTTCTTGCCGGTTCTTACCATGAAGTCGAGCATGTACAGCCCGGCCAGGATGCCGTCGCGTTCCGGTACGTTGCCGCGGAAGGCATAGCCGCCGCTTTCTTCGCCGCCGATCAGGGCATTGGTTTCGGTCATTTTCGGCGCGACGTACTTGAAGCCCACGCCGGTTTCATGCACGGGCACGCCGTACAGTTCACCCAGTTTGTTGAGCATGTTGGTGGTGGAAAGGGTCTTGACGATGTCACCGCGTTCGCCGCGCATTTCAAGCAGGTAATAGGCCAGCAGGGCATACACACGCAGTTGATTAATGAACTGGCCGTTCTCGTCGCCAATGCCGCAACGGTCAGCGTCGCCGTCCAGGATGAGCAGGACATCTGCTTTTTGTTTGACCGTTTCGGCCAGGCCGACGTCAATATTGGGTTGAATCGGTTCTGGGCGTTTCATCTCCGGGAAGGTCGGGTTGCGTTCGTTGTGGATTTCAATCACGCGGGTTTTGCCGCCCGTCAGCAGGCGCGGGAAGTAACCGGCCCCGTTGCCCCACATGCAATCCACCAGCACGGTCAGTCCGGCATCCTTGAGGGGTTGCAGGTCAATCAGTTTTTGGATGTGCTCAATATACGGGGTGTGGGCGTCAAATTTGACGATCCTGTCGCCCGCCGATTTGATGTCCAGCCGTTTGACGTCCGCCACACTGGCGGGAATCAACGCTTCGATGCGGTTCAGACCGTCCGGGTCAATTGCACCGCCGGTTTCGTTGCGGACCTTGAATCCGTTGTCGGCGGGCGGGTTGTGGCTGGCGGTGATGTTAACCGCCCCGGCAGCCTTTTTGTTTACCACGGCAAAGGCAATCACCGGGGTGGGGGTGGCGCTGTCGGTCAGCCAGACGTGAAAGCCATTCCCGGCCAGCACCTCGGCCACGGCGGCGGCGAAATTCTCGCTGGCAAAGCGTTTGTCGTGGCCGACCACGATCCATTTGCCCGCGTTTCCTTTTTCCAGCATGTAGCCTGCATAGCCCTGCGCGGCGCGGCGCACATTATCGAAAGTGTAATCCTCGGCGATTACGCCACGCCAGCCATCCGTGCCGAACTTGATTTTGTAGGTCATGGTTGCACTCCCTGTAAAAGTATAAGTTCAAGTTTTAAAGATTATAACAAGAGATTATCCGCCGACCAGCGCGCGGGCTACAAACACCTGCACGCCGCCGGTCTTCCATTTCATGGACGTGTCCCAGGGCAGCCCGGCCTGCCCGAGCAATGCTAAATCCGGGCAGAGGACGGTCACCTGCCAGCCAGGGAATTTGGCCCGCAGCACGTTACCAAACTGGGCATACAGGTTGCGCAGGTCCTTGCCCTCGCTGATTCTTAATCCATATGGCGGATTGGTAATGATCCAGCCGGTGGCATTGTCCGGCGGCTCAATGGCCGAAACCGCCTGGTGGGAGAAGGAAACCCACTGGCTCACCCCGGCCCGTTTCCCGTTTTCGAGGCTGGCTTTTACCGCCCCGGCATCCCGATCCGAACCGAGAATGGGCGGCAGGTTCGTGTTCAGGTCAAATTGCCGGTTTAGCGATGGCATACCTTGCCAGTTTTCGCAGATGAACTTGCGTTTTAGCCCCGGCGGGACGTCTGCTGCCAGCAGGGCTGCCTCGATGGGAATGGTCCCTGAACCGCAGAACGGGTCAATGAGCGGTGAAACTTTATCCCAGCCGGAGGCCATCAGCAGGGCGGCGGCCAGGGTTTCACGCAACGGCGCCTTGGCGGTGGCCAGCCGATATCCGCGCTTGTAGAGCAATTCCCCCGACGAATCGATGCTGACCGTACACAGGTCATCCACCAGCCGAACAAGGATACTCTGCACACTGCCATCCGGCTCTTCATCCAGGGTGGCTGCCAGCTCCGGGCGCGAACCGAGCCGGTCGCCGATGGCCTCGTGAATGCGGCGTGCGACTGCGTCGGTGTGCATGAGTTTTGATTTGTGGCAGGTGACGCGTAACTCGATGGCCTGCCCCGGCTGGAGAAACCGTTCCCAGGGCAATTTACCGGCCCGCTGGCGCAGTTCGGTGAAATCGCGGGCGTAGAAAGATGTTCCCAGACGCGCCAGCACCCGGCTGGCAGTGCGCAGGCGCAGGTTGGCGCTCAGCAGGTCTGTGCGCGTGCCGCTAAAAATGACCCCGCCCGGCTCTGTCTTGCCCTCCAGACCCAGGGCTGTGATTTCAGACAGCAAAAAACGTTCCAGCCCCGGCGGGGCAACAGCAAAATAAGTTTCGGCCATTCCTTCATTATAGTGTGAAAGGGTTATAATCCCCGCCGTATGATTTACTTGGACTACGCTGCCACCACCCCGCTCGACCGGCGCATTTTTGATGCGATGTTGCCGTATTTTAGTGATTCGTTTGGTAACCCGTCCTCGGTGCACCGCCTGGGCCAGCGCGCTGAAGCCGCCGTGGAAAATGCCCGCGAGACCATTGCTGCCTGCCTGAATTGCCAGCCGGAGGAGATTATTTTTACCTCCGGTGGGTCGGAGGCCGATAACCTGGCCCTGCGTGGGGTGGGTGAGGCTGTCCGCGCGCAGACCGGCAGGCAGTGGATCCTGACCAGCCGGGCCGAACACCCTGCGGTCAGCAAAACCGCCATGCAAATGCACTCCCTGCAAGGGTTCTTGCTTGAGTGGCTGGATGTGGACGAACATGGCCTCCTGCGCCCCGAAACGCTGGATGCGGCCGCCTGCGGGCAGACCATCCTGGCTTCGGTGATGCTTTCCAACAACGAGATCGGGACGATTAATCCGATTCGTGAACTGGCGGCGGTGGCCAAACAACACGGCATCCTGATGCACACGGATGCCGTCCAGGCGGCGGCGTACCTGCCGGTGAACGTGCAGGAACTGGGTGTGGACTTGCTTTCGCTCGGGGCGCACAAATTTTATGGACCCAAAGGTGTCGGCGCGTTATACATCCGAAAGGGCACGCCCATCCACAGCCAGTTGACCGGCGGCGGGCAGGAACACAACCTGCGGGCGGGCACCAGCAATGTACCCTATATCATCGGTCTGGCTGAGGCGCTGCGACTGGCTGGCGAAGAACGCGAAGCTCGTACCAACCATGTGCTGCCCTTGCGTGATCACATCATCGGGCGGGTTCTGGAAGGGATTCTTGATTCGCAGCTTACCGGCCATCCCACCTTGCGGATGCCCAACCACGCCAGTTTTGTTTTCAAGGATGTGGATGGCAACCTGCTGCTGCAATTGCTGGATGCGGCCGGGTTTGCCTGCTCTTCCGGTTCGGCCTGCAAAACAGGCAACCCCGAGCCGTCCGAGGTGATCCGGGCGCTGGGCCTGCCCCTAGCATGGGCGCTTGGTTCGTTGCGTGTGACCCTTGGAAAAGAGACAACGACTGCCGAAGTGGAGCAGTTTATTTCCCTGCTACCGGGGCTGGTCGAGAAAGCCCGGGCGTTAAGTAACCGGGGATAATAAAACCTGTATTATTTAACGTTTATCCTTGTTCATCCCCGGTTTATAGGTTAAAAAATGTCAAAAGTTGTTGTTGCCATGTCTGGCGGGGTGGATAGCTCGGTTGCGGCGGCGTTGCTTAAAGAGCAAGGCCACGACGTGACCGGTATGATGTTGCGCCTGTGGAGCGAACCGGGCAAGGAAGATTCCAACCGTTGCTGCACCCCGGATTCGATGGCCCAGGCGCGGCGCGTAGCCGCCAAACTGGACATCCCTTTTTATGTAATCGACGCCAAGGAAATCTTCCATAAAACCGTGGTCAATTATTTTATGGATGGTTACGCGCGTGCCGAGACACCCAACCCATGCCTGGTGTGCAACCGTCAGATTCGCTGGGAATTCCTGTTTAATCACGCCACCGCCCTCGGCGCGGACTATATGGCCACGGGGCATTATGTGCGTCTGGGAAATCAGAATGGCGCGGTGCATTTAATCAAAGGGGTTGACCCGGCCAAAGACCAGTCTTACGTGTTGCATGTGATGAGCCAGGAAAAACTGCGCCGGGCATTGTTCCCGGTCGGGGAATACCCGAAGAGTGAAATCCGCGCGATCGCTGAACGACTGGGGTTGGCGGTCGCCAAGCGTCCTGACAGCCAGGATCTGTGCTTCCTGGCCGGGGATGACTATCGCAACTTTCTGCAGCGCAATGGCCCGCAAATGCTCACGCCTGGTACGATTGTTAATCGCCAGGGACAGGTGTTGGGAGAACATACCGGCCTGCCGAATTACACCATCGGCCAGCGTAAGGGGCTGGGGATCGCTTCCGCGCAGCCGTTGTATGTATTGGGAAAGGATGCTGCCGCTAACACATTGATTGTTGGGACGGCCGACGAACTCGGTCAGGAGCAACTGCTGGCCGTCAATGTTAACTGGCCGGGCGGGGTCGTACCGCAGAATCCCTTCCGGGCGGATGTGAAGATTCGTTACACAGCTCGTGAAGCGCCGGCAGAGGTGACCCCGCTCGAAAACGGGACAAAGGCGCGGGTGCGGTTCGATGCGCCACAGCGCGACATCACCCCGGGCCAGGCGGCAGTTTTTTATGACGGCGACCAGGTGCTGGGCGGCGGTGTCATCCTATCTTCCAAATAAAAAGAGGACATATGCCCATTCCCACCATCCTTATCGGAATCCTGCTTTCCAGTGTATACGGTACCCTGTTCCACCTGTGGCGCGGCGGCAGCCTGCGCAGGTTTTTCCTGTACCTTGTGCTGGCCTGGGCCGGCTTCTGGGCCGGGGAGTTCCTGGGCTGGTACTTTGGTTGGGATTTTATTGCCATTGGCATGATGAATGCCGGGGTGGCCACCCTGGGTAGTTTATTGTTTTTGTTTGCCGGGGACTGGGTCAGCCGGATCGAGATTCGGCGCGGCCAGGAATAAAAAAATCCCCGGCCGTTTGGTCGGGGATTTCGTTTGGTCTTGTTAGTTTACAGGGGTTTGACGTTGGAGGCCTGCGGGCCCTTGGGGCCCTGTTCGATGGTGAACTCCACTTGCTGGCCTTCGTTCAGGGCCTTGTAGCCACCCATTTCGATGGCGGAGAAGTGGACGAAAACGTCCGGGCCGCCCTCGCGCTGGATGAAACCAAAGCCTTTGCTGCTGTTGAACCACTTGACCGTGCCAATTACACGTTCGCTCATTGCCTTCTTTGCTCCTTGAAAACGAAAAACGGATGAGATGCGCGACAGGTAACCCTGCCGCTCCTTCGGGAGTTTATCAGACGGGTGTATGGGTGTCAAGGATTGGCTTCATGGTAAGATTAAGCCACTTTATGCCTAAAATCGAAAGGAAAACCTATGAGTCATCGCATTGAATCCCTGCTTTCGGCGCGTTTGTTCGTTTTTCCGCAACTGGTGGAAGACCGGGTGTACTTTATTAGCAATCTGTCAGGCCATTTGAGCCTGTATGCCATGAACTATGGCGGCAGCGTCCCTGAACCGTTGTTGCCGCCCAACATCGCCCTGCAAAACCCGCACCTGATTGGCGGGTATTCCTTTTATGTCTTCCCCAGGCTGGGCAAGATTTTGGTAATGACAGACAAGGACGGTGATGAAAATTATCAGCCGATGTTCATCCCAATCGAAGGCGGTTTCCCGGAACCTGCGTTTGGCAACCAACTGGATGGCTACCGTGCTTTCCTGACAGATGTGGATGCCGAAAAGAACATTGTCTACCTCTCCGCCTCATCCCATTCCGAACCGGTCAATGTAGCTTTCCGCGGCGACCTGGAAAAAGGCAAACTGACCAAGCTGGATGAGAGCATGTATGGCTCCTTCCCGGCTGGAGTCAATGAAGACCACAGCAAACTGTTGATTGGTGAGGGATATACGGTTGGCGATAATGTCCTTTTCCTGTTGGAAGGCAAGAAGAAAAAGGTCATTTATGGTACGCCGCTCGAAAAGCGCAAGGAAGGTGAAAAAACATCGCTTAACGGCCTGGGGAGCAGTGCGTTCACATCCAGCGGCAAGGGCATAGTGGTGACTTCGGCTATATTCGAAGACACCTATTCCGTGGGCTACATTTCTCTGGCTGAGCCGGGCGTCATTCACCCTGTTAAGTTGAAAGGTGTGGTGCATACCGGCCTGGGTGAATTGGAAGGTGTTGCCAAGTTGAAGGACGACCGTTACTCCGTCCAGTTCAATATTGATGGTTGCACCTGGCTCTACGAAGGCAAATTCGATGAAGATAAGCGGGTGATGAACCTGAAAAATGTTATTGTGGGCCAGGCCCCGTTGGAAAATGGCGTCCTTGAACATGCCCACTATGACAAAGAGCAGGATGTCTTTACCGTTTCGTTCTCCACCGCTACGTCGCCGACCCAGATTTACTCGATCGAAGGCAAAAAACGCGACTTCATCGTACTGCACACCAATGAAAAAGTACTTGGCATCCCGGATGAGTTGCTCTCCGCCGGTGAAGATGCCTCGTTCGTCTCGCACGATGGCATGCGGATTTCGGCCCGCCTGTACCTGCCCGCCAAATCACTTGGCTATAAGGGGCCGCGCCCGGTGGCCTACTATATTCATGGCGGGCCGCAGGGGCAGGAGCGCCCGGACTTTGCCTGGTTCTCCATGCCGATCATCCAGTTCCTGACGTTGCGCGGGTTTGCCGTCTTCGTCCCGAATGTGCGTGGTTCCACTGGCTATGGCCTTTCGTACACCAAACACGTTGATCGTGATTGGGGTGGCCAGGATCGGCTGGATCACGTCCATGCGATGACCAAAGTGCTGCCCAAAGACAAACGCCTGGATGTCTCCCGCGCCGGTGTGGTGGGACGCTCGTATGGCGGCTACATGACCCTGATGCTGGCTGGCCGTCATCCGGAATTGTGGAAAGCTGCCGTGGATATGTTCGGCCCCTACGATTTATTGACTTTCAGTGACCGAATCCCCGAGACCTGGAAGCCCTACTTCAAGATTGCGCTGGGCGATCCCGCCATTCCCGCCGAAAAAGAATTCCTGATCGAGCGTTCGCCCAAGACCTACTTGCCCCAGATGACCTGCCCAATGCTCGTCATCCAGGGTCGCAATGATCCGCGGGTGGTGGCGGCCGAATCAGAAGACCTGGTGAAGGAATTGAAGGGCAAGGGCAAAGACATCGACATCCTCGTCTTTGAAGATGAGGGCCATGACGTCTTGAAATATGACAACCGCGTAACCTGCTACAACGCCATCACCGATTTCTTTGCCAAACACCTGAAGCCGTAGTTCATGCCCTGGAATATCACTGCGACGCAAGCCCAGGCTGGCGACCTTGTCCAGCTGGTGGGCTTGCGTCACAAGCATTTCATCTTCACGCTCTCGCCCGGCGCGGAGTTTGGCACCCATCGCGGTGTAGTCAAGCATGACGACCTGATCGGCCTGCCCTGGGGCAGCCAGGTGTTCAGCCACCTTGGTGCGCCGTTTTTCCTGTTGCAGCCCTCGCTGGCCGACATCCTGATCGACCTGCCGCGCAGCACACAGATTCTTTACCCCAAGGATATTGGTTTTATCCTCGTCACGATGGGCATTGGCCACGGCCAGCGCGTGATGGAAGCTGGCTCCGGCTCAGGCGCCATGACCACCGCCCTGGCCTTTAATATCGGGCCAACCGGGCGAGTGTATTCTTATGACCAGCGTGAAGACTTCCAGAACCTGGCGCAAAAGAACCTGGCCCGTTTTGGCCTGTCAGAACGTGTGGAATTTAAGATCAGGGATATCGCCTCCGGCTTTGATGAAACGGATATGGATGCCTTCTTCCTGGATGTGCCCAATTCTCATAATTTCATCTCCCAGGTGCGGGCCGCGCTCAAGCCGGGCGGCTTTTTCTGCAGCCTGATTCCCACCTTTAACCAGGTTGAACGGACAATCTTTGCCCTGCGGCGCAACCAGTTTGCGTTCATCGAAATGGTTGAGATCATCCAGCGTTATTACAAGCCCGAGCCGCTGCGCATTCGCCCGGTGGACAGGATGGTGGCGCATACGGGTTTCCTGCTCTTTGCCCGCCGGGTGGAGTTGGGCAGCGATCCGCGTGCGATGGAATTGCTGCGCGAGCAAAAACTGGTTGATGCCCCACTTGATGAAAATGCTGATGACGAGCCGGTTTCTCAAGACGAATAAGCCAATGGATTTTTGGTGGCATGCAAGCCAGACCATTAACTGAACCTGAAATTTCAGAACTGCTTCAACTGGTTGAACAGTTGACCTATACTGAAAAAGTGATTGCCGAAGGGCATGCATTACGCCCGGCGGCAGTTTTGATTCCGCTGCTGTTTCACGATGGCGAGTGGCATATCCTGTTCACCCGCCGCGCGGACAGGGTGGAGCATCACAAGGGCCAGGTCTCCTTCCCGGGCGGGGCTACAGACCCCGGGGACGACAGCCCTGAAGCTACTGCCCTGCGCGAAGCGGACGAGGAGATTGGCATCCGTCCGCAGGATGTACGCGTTCTTGGGCGGATTGCACCGATGATCACCATCTCCGATTTCCTGGTGACGCCTGTCGTCGGGGTTATCCCCTGGCCGTATGCGTTCAACGTCCATACCCTGGAAGTTGGCCGGGTGTTCACCATCCCGCTGGCCTGGCTGGCAGACCGCCAGCATTTTATGAAACTGGTTCGCGAGGAAACCGGGCGGCATGTCATCACCTACCTGCCCTATGATGGGGAATTGTTGTGGGGCGCAACCGCGCACATGACGGTTGAGTTTTTGAAGGCCATTCGCCTGTTATAAAAAAAATCCCCGCCAACTGGCGGGGATTTGCATTCCATCGCAGGATTATTCTTCCTCGACTTCATCCTTCTTTTTGCGCTCAACCAGTTCCGGCTCGGTGGCGCTCACTTCGCCCTCGACGATTTCAACTTCTTCCTTGGCAGCGCCGGTGGCAACCACAATGGCGTCTTCCACGTCATGCAGCATCTGCACGCCAGCGGGCAGAGAGAGTTCCTTCAGGTAAATGGCATCACCAACTTCCTTGATGGAAGACAGGTCGATGTCAAAGCGTTCGGGCAGGTCCTTGGGCAGGGCTTCCACTTCCACTTCGTTCAGGTTGGTGACCAGCACGGCATTGTAATCTTTGACGGCCGGAGCCACACCATGCTGGCTGATTGGCACATAAGCGCGGATGGTTTCGCTGGCGGAAACGGCCAGGAAGTCCACATGCAGCAGCGTGCCTTTGATGTAGTTGCGCTGTTTTTCGCGCACCAGGGCCTGGATTTCCTTGCCTTCCACATCGATGGTGACAATGCTCGACGCGGTCAGGTGCGGAATGGTCAGGCTGGCGTTGTGAGCTTCCAGCGAGATATTGATCGGTTCCATATGGCTGCCGTAAATCACGCCGGGCAACTGACCCTGGCGGCGCAGCTGGCTGACCTGCTTGCCGGTGATGGTGCGTTTGGTGGCTTTTAGTACGACGTTCTTAGACATTTTTTCTCCTTGGGCGCCTCTCACCCCGTCCACGCGGGGTTACCTTCGCCCGTTTTTGGTTTTCAGCATAGCGGGCGAATTCCCGCCATGCGGATGGATAATTTATTACTTGCGGCGGCCAAACACCAGCCGCCCGATTAGCATGACCAGCCCGGCCACAAGCCCGCCAACCAACCCGCCCAGCAAGGCCTGCCGGGTGGAAAAGATGGTTTGCACATTCCCGTTCACCTGCCTGCTGAGCAGGATGCCGGTCTGGATGGTCGGGGCATTGACCTCCGCAGCCAGGACCACACCGCTGGCCACGTCTTCGGCCTGTACGTTGCGGGACACCACCACGCCGGTATAACCGGATAATGTCATTTGGTCGGCGCGTACAGCCCCCACAAGCGATTCTCGAATCTCACTGCTGGCGCTGGTGGCCAAGCCGACTGCCGAACGGCGGGCACGGAACTTCTGGCTTTTTACGACCCCGGCAGCGGCCAGGTTTAGCTCCACCTCTTCGGCGGTGACCCTGCCAATGGCGCTTTCGCTGGCGCGTACCATGTCAGCCTGGATCAACTCCGTGCTGGATTGGCCCAGGTTGATGACCTGCGGTACTTCGGGCGTATTTTCGTCTTGTGGGAGGGCCATGCCTGCCTCCGGGCAGTAAACGCGCCTCCGATGCGGAGGCGCAGGTTGGGTCGGAGAGCTATTTTAGCCGGGAGCGGGGGAGGCGTCAAGGCTGATGGCGGTTTCGAGAATGGGATGCGCTCTGGGGGGAGCCAGCCCAAAAGGGTATTTGTACGGGGCATTTGATATTAAGATCAAATGTGGAAATGGCCTGGCAGGCTGTTTTTGGGGCCGCATCGGTTAAAATGACGCATCCTACTTTTATCGAAAAGACATCCATGAAAAAATTCCTCTATTTCACTGTTTTCCTGGCAGGCATGGTGGCCCTGGCCGCCGAATTTGGCGCTTCGCGCCTGCTGCAAATGAAGTTCAGCAGCATCAACCTGGTCTGGGCGGTCATCATTGGCCTGATCCTGGTCTATTTTGCACTCGGCTACTGGCTGGGTGGCCGCCTGGCCGATCAGGACCCACGCCCCGAACGCCTTTTTGATATCCTGGCCTGGGGCGGTTTCCTGCTTGGTCTGGTGGCGTTTGTCTCGCAGCCGGTGCTGCTGGCGGCCGCGCGCGCCTCGGATCAGCTCAATTTTGGCATCATGGCAGGGGCGTTCCTTTCCACCCTGGTATTGTTTTCCGTGCCAATTACCTTGCTGGCCATGACATCGCCGTTCGTCGTTCGCTTATTGATCGAGGACGCCGCCAAAGCGGGCCACGTGGCCGGGACAGTTTCCGCCATTTCAACGGTTGGCTCTGTGGTCGGGGCTTTCCTGCCAACCCTGCTGTTGTTTCCCGTCATCGGGGCCAGCCGCACCGTCTTGCTGCTTGGCTACATGCCAATTGTGCTTTCCATCATCGGGTTTGCCCTGCTCAAACAATGGAAGCGGCTGGCGCTGCCGCTGGCAATGATAGCCCTCCTGAGCCTGCTGGCGGTGTTTGTCGAGTTCCGTGGGCGAGAAACGCCGGGGCAGGTCTTTGAAACCGAATCGGACTACAACTATATTGAAGTGGTACAGGTTGGCGAAACGCGTTACCTGCGCCTGAACGATGGCCAGGGTGTGCATTCTGAATATCACCCGACCGAGTTGTTTTACGGCGGCCCGTGGGAGCAGTTCCTGGTTGGGCCTTTCTTTAATAAGGATTTCCGCCCGGAGGATGTAAAACGGATCGCCATCATTGGCCTGGCGGCGGGGACGACCGCCCGGCAGGCCACGGCGGTCTTTGGGCCGGTGCCCATTGACGGCTACGAAATTGACGAGAAGATTGTGCAGGCCGGGCGCGATTATTTTGAAATGACCATGACCAACCTGAATGTTTATGTCACTGACGGCCGCTGGGGGCTGGAACACTCCGAGCACAAATACACACTCATTTCTGTGGATGCCTACCGCCCGCCTTACATCCCGCCGCAGCTGACCACGCGTGAGTTCTTCCAGATCACGGCGGATAAGCTGGATGAGAATGGCGTGCTGGCGATTAACATCGGGCGGACTCCCGATGACCGCTCCCTGATCAATGACCTGGCCGCTACGATTGGCACCGTGCTGCCCTACATCTATGTGATGGATGTGCCCAACACTTTTAATTCGGTGCTGTATGCCAGCCGCAACCAGATCTCGGGCGAGAACCTGGCCGGGAATTTGATTTCCCTGTCCCGCCATCCTGAAACCCATCCGTTACTGGTACAGGCCATGCAGGTGACCTTCAGCAACCTGCAGCCCGCTCCTTCCGGCGGGCGGGTATACACCGACGACCTGGCCCCGATTGAATGGGTGACCAACAATATGATCCTGTCGTTTATCCTCGGCACGGACCTTTCCCCGTTGCAATAAAGGGAGTTTTTATGAGACTTGTTTTTACCTGGTTCACAGCCCTGCTGACGGTCATTGTGATCCCATTGATGCTAATCCGCCTGCTCTTAACGCCAGTTTTCCCGCAGGTCGAGTACCGCCTGCCGGGCTTCCCTGAAGACAGTTATGGTTTCACACTCGAAGACCGCCTGTACTGGTCAAGGTTTGCCATCGACTACCTGCTCAACGACGCCGGTACGGAGTACCTGGCCGACCTGCGTTTTGAAGATGGTTCACCAGTTTTTAATGAACGCGAAGTCAGCCACATGCTGGATGTAAAGATTGTGGTTGGCGGCGCATTGATGGCCTTGCGGTTGGGTTTGCTGGGCGTTGGTCTTTCGGCGCTTGTCGCCTGGCGGATTGGCTGGCAGGCGGAACTGGCCGCTGGTTTCCGGCGCGGGGGCTGGCTGTTGTTGGGGTTGATCCTTGGTGTGGGCGGGTTTGCTGCAATTTCATTTATGCAATTCTTTACCGCTTTTCACGCCCTGTTTTTTGAGGGTGATACCTGGCTTTTTTATTATTCTGATACACTCATCCGGCTGTTCCCGATCCGTTTTTGGGTGGATGCTTCAACTTTTATTTTGGGCGGGTCTGCCTTGCTGGGTTTCCTGCTGGGTCGTTTCTTGAAACTTAAGTAGGGCGGGAGGGTTATTTTTGTGTAACCGAAAATAACTGGGTATAATCACAAAAGGAGAATTTCCCATGTCCACTTTGGAAAATAAGGTTGCTGTGGTTACTGGCGGTTCGCGCGGCATTGGCCGGGCGATTGCCCTCGAGTTGGCCCGCCAGGGCGCGGCAGTGGTGGTGAATTACAACAAGTCTCCAGAGCAGGCCGAGGCCGTGGTGAACGAAATCAAGGCGGCGGGTGGGAAAGCCTCTGCCTGCCAGGCCGATGTCTCAGATTTTGAGCAGGCCTCCAACCTGATTAAGCACGCCATCGAAACCTTTGGCGATCTCCATATTTTGGTGAACAACGCCGGGATCACCCGCGACGGGCTGATTATGATGATGTCTGTGGACGATTGGAACGCGGTGATTGATACCAACCTCCGCAGCACGTTTAACTGTTCCAAAGTGGCTGTGCGGCACATGATGAAGAAACGCTGGGGCCGCATTGTCAACATCTCCTCGGTTTCCGGGCAGATGGGCAACCCTGGCCAGACGAATTATTCCGCTTCGAAAGCCGGGCAGATCGGTTTCACCAAGGCCTTGGCGCGCGAGGTGGCTTCTCGTAATGTGACCGTCAATGCAATTGCTCCCGGTTTTGTGGATACGGAAATCCTGGATGCCATGTCGCCGGAGATCCTTGAAGCCGCGTTGAAGATGGTGCCGATGGGGCGCAAGGCCGAGCCCGAAGAAATTGCCTACGCCGTGGCCTTCCTGGTTGCGGAGCAGGCCGGCTACATCACCGGCCAGGTGTTGGCTGTGGATGGCGGCATGGCGATGATGTAAGGAGTAAAAATGAGCGAAACCTATAATACTGGCAAGACCACACTTTCGCCCGACGTCCTGCTGACGATTGCCCGCATGGCAACCCTTGGCGTGGAAGGTGTCAGCCGCATGGCATCCGTGCCCGGTGGTTTCGACCGCCTGTTCCGGCGCGGCGGCTCTGCCGAAGGGGTGCAGGTGACGGTGGAAGACGGGCTGGTCTATATGGACCTGTTCGTCATCCTCCAGCAGGATGTGAATGTGCGCGAAGTCAGCCGCAACATCCAGCAGCATGTGGCGCGGGCCATTTCCGAAATGATTGGCATGGACGTTGGGCATGTCAATATTCATATCGAGGACATAGACTTCCCAACCCAAGAGTAGTGATTCAATGAAACCTCGCACCAGGGCCCGTAGTGTTGCCCTGCAAGTACTTTACGAAGTGGATATTACCGGACACCTGCCAGGCGAAGTCTTTACCCAGCGCCTGGCGGATGCCCGCGCAGAAGAGCAGGTCATCCTGACCGATGAGCTGTCTGCATTTGCGCACCAGCTTGTGTTTGGCATTCTCCCCCAGGCCGAAAAACTAGACCGCGCCATTGAGAAGTATGCTCCTGAATGGCCTTTTGATCAGATCGCTGCGATCGATCGCAACATCCTGCGTATGGCCTGCTGGGAGTTTGCTGTCTCGCGCATTACCCCGGTCAAGGTGGCGATTAACGAGGCGGTCGAGTTGGCCAAGATGTTTGGCTCGGACAATGCCCCGCGATTTATCAATGGCGTGCTGGGCAGCCTGGCGGACCACGAGAACGAAATTTACCAGGTATTTCAATCCCGGAATTGATGGGTAGGGTATGGAAATTTTAGGTATAGGGCTTCCCGAACTGACCTTTATCATCCTGCTGGTGCTGGTGCTGATCGGCCCGAAGGATATGGCCAAGACTGGCCGCACGGTGGGGCGCTGGCTGCGGGACTTTTTAGAATCCCCGGCCTGGCAGGCCATGCGTACGACAGGCAAGGCCATCAGTGACTTACCGACCCAACTGGTTCGTGAAGCCAACCTGGAACGTTGGGAAGAAGAAGCGGGCAAAATTGGCGATCCGCAGGGAAAGGCCCGCCCGCCTGTCTCCAAGCCCAATGTTGACGCGCAGGGATATTCCCAACCCATGACGGCGTCAAAAACCGCTCCAAAGAAACCAGCAACAAAAGGCAAAGCCCGCGAAACCAGGGCCAAGATCAGGGACGAATGAAGGAAGCAATAGTGACTGTCCTCACCTTCCCGTTCAGGCTGATCTGGTGGCTGGTCAGCCTGCCTTTTCGCTTGCTGGGCTGGTTGCTGCGCCCAGTTTGGGAAATGTATAAAAAAGGCAGCATCTATCAATTTTTCACGGTTGAGCCCGATGAAAAGCCGTTAGGTGACGTGATGGACGCCACCTGGCGGGATCCAAATGTGCTTCTGGAGCATGTCGAACATTTCCGCAGCCACCTGTTGCGCATCCTGGTTGGGGTATTTATTGGGGTTGCCATTTCTTTTACATTTACCGAGCAGTTGGTGGCTTTCCTGGCGTTTCCTGTCGGCGGGCTGCAAAACCTGCAGGCCATCGAGGTAACCGAATCGATCGGCGTCTTTATGCGGGTTGCGTTGATGGCCGGCCTGGCGCTGGCTTCCCCGTATATTGCATTTGAGCTATGGTTTTACCTGGCGCCTGGCATGAAAGCCCGTATGCGCCTGTACAGCCTGCTGGCCATCCCCATGTCGTTGTTGTTCTTTGTCGGCGGTATGGCTTTTTCTTTTTATGTCATGTTACCAACCGCCCTGCCGTTCCTGCTCGATTTCCTGGGCGTTACTGCCCGCTTGCGCCCGGCTTCCTATTTTGAATTCGCAACCGGGATCATGTTCTGGATCGGCGTTGCATTCCAGTTCCCGCTGGTTATTTTTGCCCTGTCTGGCCTGGGGTGGGTGAAACCCCGTCAATTGATAGACAACTGGCGCATTGCAGTCATATTGATCGCGGTGCTTTCAGCCATGATTACTCCCACCATTGACCCGATAAACATGGCCCTGGTCATGTCGCCGATGATCGCCCTCTACTTCCTGAGCGTCTTTTTCAGCTGGCTGGCGCAGTTGGGGCGGGGCAAGCCCGAGGCGACCCCCGTTTAAGAGCTATTCGCATAATCCCAAAATTGATATAAGATTAAGAAAACACCTTCCTTCGCAACAGGGGGAAGGATGGCCTGGCACCTACACGCCGAAACCCAGGGCTGCCGGGCGAGGAGAATTGCCGATGAAACCCCGTCATCATTCAATCATGGTACAGGTCAGCGCCGCCTTCATGCTGGCGTTGGTCAGCATGTCCTGTACATTTTCGTTGCTGGATTGGGGCTCGCTGGCCCCGGACGAGAATCCGCAGCCGGGTACTGGCCCGACAGCCACCCCGCAGCCGCTCGCCGAGCTCACTTTTAATGTAGACCTGCCTGCCCCGCTTGGGCAGGGTGAGACGCTTTATATCGCCGTGCTGGATGAAGTTACCGGTCTGGCCCTGAACCCCTTGCTGTACCAGATGCAAC
This sequence comes from Anaerolineales bacterium, assembly GCA_024710905.1. Lineage (GTDB taxonomy): Bacteria > Chloroflexota > Anaerolineae > Anaerolineales > Villigracilaceae > JANJTV01. The sequence goes on from JANJTV010000085.1 coordinate 99,505, forward strand.
CGGTGGATACCCTGCGTTACACATTCAAACTGCCTGTGCCGCTGGGTTCTGTGGTCAAGTATCGTTACATCCGGCAGGGGGCAGCCATTGTACAGGAAGATACCTCGCTGGGGCAGCTGGTTCGTTACCGCATGGCCTATGCTGGCGGCCCGGCGGCTGTGGACGATAAACTGACCTCCTGGGGTGACCAGCCATACACCGGGCCGACCGGGCGCATCAACGGCACGGTGACCAACGCCCAGACAGGCGCGGCCATCCCGAATGCGTTGGTGCTGGCAGGCGGCGTGTCTGCATTGACCGATTCGCTCGGCCAGTATTCACTGGAGGGGTTGCCGCCAGGCACGCACAACCTGGTGGCCTATGCGCTGGATGGAACCTTCCAGCCTTTCCAGCAGGGGGCGGCCGTGGCACAAGACCAGACAACCACCGCGCCAATCTCGGTGACCAGCCTGCCCATGGTACAAGTGACCTTTGTGGTCAGTGTACCGCCTAATACCGTGGTTGGCGCGCCGGTGCGCTTGGCCGGGAACCTGCTCTCGCTGGGAAATTCTTATGCAGACCTGAACGGCGGCCTGAGTGGGGTCGCCTCGCGGATGCCCACCCTTGCGCAAACCTCCGATGGGCGCTACAGCCTGACCTTGCGATTACCTGCCGGAGCAGACATCCGTTACAAATACACCCTGGGCGACGGTTTCTGGAATTCAGAGCATAATCAGGATGGCGGCTTTGTCATTCGCCAACTGATCGTGCCCAACGTGGATACGGTCGTGAATGACACGGTGGAAACCTGGCAGGCCGGGCCGTCTGCGCCGATTACTTTTGAAGTGACTGTGCCGGGCAATACGCCTGCCAATGATATTGTACACATCCAGTTCAACCCCTACGGATGGACGGAACCCATCCCGATGTGGCCGGTGGGCAACAATAAGTGGATCTATAAACTATTCAGTCCGCTGAATATGCTCGGCAGTTTCGGCTATCGTTATTGCCGTAATGGCCAATGCGGCGCGGCGGATGATGTTGCCACGGCCGGGCCAACCGGTTCTGGGCGCACGGTAAGCACCAGCCTGGTTTCTGAGAACATCCAGGACAGCGTACGCGGCTGGACCTGGTGGCCGGAAGCCGACCCGGTGACGATTGTTGCCGTCCCGGTAACGGCCCGCCAGGGCGCCTTCTGGACCGGGATTGAGTTCCAGCGGTCGTATCACCCCAACTGGCAGGGGCTTTACCCGCAGGCCATGCAGAACATCCAGGCGCTGGGTTCCAATTTTGCCATTATTACCCCCACCTGGACGGCTTCAGGCGCCAATCCGTTGATCTTTGCCCCCACCCCCGGGCAGGACCCGCTCTGGGCGGATGCCCAGCAGGCCATCCAGTATGGCCGCGCCTTAAACTTGAATGTGGCTGTCTTTGCTACGCCGCGCCTGCAACCTTCGTATAACGACTTCTGGGCGCAGGCTCCGCGCGGCTCTGCCTGGTGGGATGCCTGGTTTGCCCGTTATCGCGCCTTTGCCATCTATCATGCCGACCTGGCGGGTCAGTCTGGCGCACAGGCGCTCATCCTGGGTGGTGCAGAAATCCTCCCGGCTCTGCCCGGTGGCACCCTGCCGGATGGCAGCCCTTCGAATGTTCCTGCTGATGCTGAAACCCGCTGGCGCGCCATCCTTGGGGATGTGCGTGCCCGGTTTGGCGGGCAGGTGCTCTGGGCCGTACCATATGAAAATACCTTGCCAACGGCCCCGGCTTTTACCGACCAGGTGGATGCGATCTACCTGTTGTGGTCTGCGCCGATGGCCTCCAATCCATCCGGCGCGACGGTGGAAGCAATGACCACCGAAGCAGGCCGCCGCATGGATGAGCAGCTATTACCCTTCCTGGCCTCCATTCGGAAGCCGGTTGTCATTGCCATCAATTACCCGTCCGCAGCCAATGCCGCTGTGGGTTGTGTACCTGCGCCGGGCGGCGGCTGCCTGGACTGGGCTGCTCTGGCCAGGCCTTTCCCGGATGTGCAATCAGTCAGCCTCGACCTGACCGGGCAGGCCAACCTGTACCAGGCAGTTTTGCAGGCCGTCAACCAGCGCGAATGGATCAGCGGCGTGGTTTCGCGCGGATATTACCCGCCTGCCAGCCTGATGGACAAATCCACATCCATTCACGGCAAGATGACCGCCGATCTGCTCTGGTACTGGTACCCGCGCCTGTTGGGAAAATAAACTGCGAGCCCCGCTTCGGCGGGGCTTTGCTTTATTTTTCACAAATTTGACTCTCCCGCCCGCCTCATGTAGACTGATTGCATGGATATTGACCTGGAACTCTACCGCCGTGAAGTGCGTATTTCTACCGAGCCGCTGGTGCGCCTGTCTGCCATCGATATTTCGCCCGAGCTGCCGCGCCGCACCATTGTTTTCCTGCATGGCTTTGGCGGCCAGGCGGTGCAATGGCGTTTCCAGTTGCAGAAGTTCTCACGGGACAGCCGCGTGATTGCCCTGGACATGCGCGGGCATGGCCGCTCCGATGCGCCTGCTGCCAGTTATGACATGCCGCTTATCCAGCAAGACCTGTTAACTGCGCTGGATGTGCTGGGTGTTAAAAAACCTTTCGTGCTGGTCGGTCACTCGTTCGGCGGCGCGGTAGCAGCTGAATTTGCTGTTCAGCATGCGGAAAAATTGGAGCGTCTCATCCTGGTTGCGACCGCCGGGGAATTCAACCTGAATCCATTCTATAAGTTTGCCCTCGGGCTGCCCCAGGCCGTGCTGCGGGCCATTGGGCCGTTCACCCGCTCCTGGCTTTCGGCCCCGCCGCATGTGCTGAAATCGTGGTATGCCAACAACCTGTCCACCTGGCGCGGCTGGGAGATGTACCCGAACATTAGCGTGCCGACCCAGGTGGTGCGCGGACACCGTGATTTTGTCTTTGAAAAACCGGTCTTTGAACGGGTGGCGGAGAGCATCCCCGGTGTGGACGATGTCGATATTGGCATGTCCGGCCACCTGGTGATGCTGGAGCGTCGCGATGCGCTCAACCGTGCCATGGAACGCTTCCTGGAAGGCGGGGTGCAAAAAAACTGGCGCGAGACCACTGCAAAGGATAAAACCTCTCACAGTCGGGATGCTCTGCGCGCCCAACGTCCCTGGCTGGCGCATTACGAAAAAGGTGTGCCGTACACCATTGGCCTGCCGCAGGTGCCCATGCATCACCTGCTGCGTTCGGCGGTACGGCGCTTCCCCAACCGGGTGGCCATCCGCTTTGAAGGCGGCCAGGTATCGTATCGAGGGCTTAATCGCGAAGTCAACCGGTTTGCCAATGGTCTGCTCTCACTGGGGTTGGGCAGCGGCGCGCGGATTGCCCTGTTGTTGCCCAGCTGCCCGCAGATGGTGGTCGGGTTCTACGGCACGCTTAAAGCAGGCATGACCGCTGTATTTGTCCCGCCGATGGAACAGCCGGATGAACTCGTCCGGCAATTAAAAGACAGCGAACCTGCCGCCCTGGTGACGTTAACCGCCTGGGCCGGGTTGGCCCGGCGCATCCAACAGGAAACGGGCGTGCCGCATGTCATCCTGACCGACATTGGCGACTACCTGCCGCTGCATAAAAAGCTGATTTCCCGCTGGCGAAACCGGGGCATGGCCCTGGCCGGGGCGCTGCGCTGGCCGCGCTGGTTAAGCGGCAAGGGCAATACCAGCCCGGATATTTTCGTCAGGCCCGAAGACCTGGCGGTCATCCAGTACACGGGTGGTACAACTGGCGAGCCCAAGGGAGTGATGCTTTCGCACCGCAACCTGGTGGCCAATGCCCTGCAAACCCGCCAGTGGATGCCCGAAGCAGTGGAAGGGCAGGAGCGTTTCCTGTGCGTGTTGCCGTTCTCGCATTCTTACGGGTTGACCGGTACGCTCAATGTGCCGATTACCGTGGGCGCAACATTGATTATCAAGCCAACGTTCAATGCTGCCGATGTGCTGAAGAGCATCAAGACGTTCCGTCCGACGATTTTCCCCGGTGTGCCAAGCATGTATGTGGCGATTAATAATTTTCGCGGCGTGCGCGGCTACGGGCTGTCCTCCATCCGCGCCTGCATCAGCGGTTCCGCCCCGCTGCCAATTGAAGTGCAGGAGTCTTTTGAGAAATTGACCAAAGGGCGGCTGGTGGAGGGCTATGGCCTGACGGAAGCCTCCCCCATCACCCACGCCAACCCGCTCAGCGGCATGCGCAAGGTCGGCAGCATTGGCATTCCCTTCCCGTCCACCGAGGCGATGATCCTTGACCTGAAACAGGGTCGCAAACCGATGCCCGCCGGTGAAATTGGCGAACTCGCTGTTCGCGGCCCGCAGGTGATGATGGGCTACTGGCGCAACCCGGCCGCAACGAAAAAGGTCATCACCCCTGACGGGTGGCTGCTGACCGGGGATGTGGCCACGATGGACTCGGATGGCTATTTCCGTATCATCGCCCGCAAAGCCGATATGTGGTATCCTGACAAACCCGGCAACCCGGCCTTCCCGCGGGATGTGGAGGAAGTGCTGTACGAAATTCCCCAGGTCAAGGAGGCCGCTGTGGTGGCGGTGGCGGGCCAGCCAATTGCCTTTGTGATTGCAGGTAGTGAGCGTCCGCAGGCTGATACGATCCTGGGCTATTGCAGGCGCCGCCTGCCGCCTGCGCTGGTGCCGCGCCTGGTCTTTTTTGTGGATGATTTCCCACGATCTTTTATCGGAAAGGTGCTAAGAAGGGAACTTGCAAAACACGTCGAACAATCTGATTGAACAGGAACCGGTTGTCAGTGCGGTTCAGCAAGGCCAGGGCGCGCCAGTCATTTTTATTCATGGGCTGGCCGCTTCCTTGTTTGATTGGAAAGATGCCCTGCCTGCCATTTCGCGCGCCGGGTATGCAGGCCATGCCATTGACCTGTTGGGCCACGGCTGGAGCCAGAAACCGGCCAACATAGAAGACTATACTGTTGAACAGGTCTACAGCCATTTCTGGCGCTGGGTGGAAAGCCTTGAACTCAGCCAGCCTGCCGTGCTGGTCGGGCATTCGCTAGGCGGGTACCTGGCCATGCAAGCCGCCCGCCGTTCGCCGGACTCTGTGAAAGCGTTGGTGTTGCTCTCCCCGTTTTTCAGCCGCAAGCAGTTGCCGCGCTTGCTGCAGATTCGTTATCACGGACCGTTGATCAACACAGTCATGATCCAGCACACGCCACAATGGCTGATTCGCTCGATCATTGACCTGACCAGCCTGTCCATTCGGAATGGCTATGTGCTGCCGGAGGATGTGCGCGCCCAGACCGCCGAGGACTACAAACGTTCGCACCCGGCGATTTTTAATATCCCCGGCAGCATGGAAGACCTGTCCGAGGTCGGGAGCGGGATTCCCCACCCTGTGCTGGTGGCCTGGGGCAAACGGGATGTCACCCTGACCCCGGCCAGCTTCCCGCCGTTTGCGGCGCGTTTCCCCCATGCCCAAACAGCCGAATTGCCGGGCGGGCATGTGCCGCATCAATCCCATCCGCAGGATTTTAACCAGGCCCTTTTGTCGTTCTTGGCAAGTTTGTCGTAAGGTGTTGCCTGAGGAGGATGCGATGAAAATGCGTTTGTTCAGTCTTTTGATGGTTGTATGTTTTGTGCTGGCGGCCTGCCTGCCGCTCCCGCCACCTGTGGAAGCCCCGCCCCCGGCTGCCAGTACCCTGCCGCCGGTTGAGCCGACCCTGCCTGCCACGGAGATACCGACCGAGGAAACGCATTCGTCAGAGCAATCCCACAGCGCTGAAGAATCGCACACGCATACCGACGTGCTGGATGTCACCCGCCTGGCGCTGGGTGATGGCAGGACGTCTTCGGCCCCGCAGCGTGGCTATGTCTTTAGCTGCTCAACCCGGTTTGACGGGCCGCAGGCCCAGGGTACCGGCGCTTGGATGAACGGGGACGGCACCTGGGACCTGACCAAAAAGATTTCCGTGGATGGTGCTGTAACCTGGCCGCATTCTTTTGATGTGCGTGTTCAGGGGAGCGAGCGCGTTTTCACCGGCAACGACCTGCCGAATCACATTACTGGTACTTTCCCGGTCAGTCCGTCTGATGACGCCTATGCCATTGACCGCAACCCGAACAGCATCCGCGCACAGCAGGTTTCGTTTTCCATCCCGGTCTTCCCGACCCTGGCGGCCCAGCCAACCTGCGTGGGCGGGGAGGTGGGATTCATGCTCTCGGGCGTGGTCTTGTTCAGCGCTTTTGATGCCGCCGGGGGCGACGCGGTGGCCCGCGAAGTGCAGGATGGCTGTGACGGCCACCCGCAGGAAAGTGGTTTCTACCACTACCACAGCCTGAGCCGCTGCCAGGAGGATGGCGCTGCCGGGCATTCCGAGTTGATGGGCTACGCCTTTGATGGCTTCGGGATTTATGGTTATTACGGCGAGGATGGCCGCGAAGTGACCAATGCCGACCTGGACGAATGCCACGGGCACATCCACGAGATTTTCTGGGAAGGTCAGTCGGAGGAAATGTATCATTACCACGCCACGCGCGAGTTCCCCTACGTGGTGGGCTGCTTCCGCGGGACGCCTTCTGTGAGAGGCCTTACCACCCCCGGCGGAACAGGCCAGCCGCAAACCGGCACGGGTCCCACCACCGGCCAGGGGCAGCAACCGCCGCAGGAGGCGATAATTGCGTGTAGTGGTCTGTCTGCTGGGGTGGCCTGCACGGTGAACACCCCCAACGGCGCATTGACCGGCACCTGCCAGCAGCCGCCCAACCTGCAGCAACTGGCTTGTGTCCCGGCGGGCGGGCCGCCGCCTTAAAACAAAAACAGCCAGGGCAAAACCCTGGCTGTTGTCTTGATGCGTCTTATTCCCCGTCAATTTTGAAAATGCGCGGGTTGGACAGGCTGTAAGTGATTTTCACTGTTTTGCCTTCTTTCACTTTGCGGGCCACCCGCCCCACCCAGGCATCTATTTGAGTCGGTTGGTTGGCACCCTGCGGGGTGAATTCGAGCACGGCGTAGTCATCCACCAGGATGTTGGTGGTGTTACTTTCAATGAGAAGCCGACTGCGTTTTTCTGTTTTGAGCACCAGGGCGCTGGCCTGTTGGCCGTCCTGCCTGAGTTGGATGGCCCGCAGCAGCGGGATGAACAGCAAAAACACCAGGATTAAGAAGAAGACGACTGCCAGGCCCAGGCCGGGCAGGAAGTACCCGCGCACGCTTTCATCCAGCAGGCTGGCGGCGGCAATGCCCAGCGAGGCCAGCAGGCCGAGCGCGGTCACCAGGGTGGGCATTTCAAAGACCTGTCCAACTCCAAAAAGCGGTTGTAAACGGGAGGCAGGTTTCATGCGTGTAACTCCTTTTAGGCCGTGCCAAACTGGCGATCCCCTGCGTCGCCCAGGCCGGGAACAATGTAGCCTTTTTCGTTCAGGTGGCTGTCAATGGCGGCCAGGTAAATATCCACATCCGGGTGGGCGGCCTGCATGGCGGCAATGCCTTCCGGCGCGCCGATCAGCCCGACGAACTTGATCTTTTTCACGCCCCAGCGTTTGAGCACGTCCACGGTGGCGGTGGCAGACCCGCCGGTGGCCAGCATCGGGTCCAGGATCAGGCAGACCGAGACGGTCGGTTCGGTGGGCAGCTTGTTGTAATATTCCACCGGGCGTAGGGTTTGCTCGTCGCGGTACAGGCCAATGTGCCAGACCTCGGCCTGGGGCATCAGCTCCCAGATGCCTTCCACCATGCCCAGCCCGGCGCGCAGGATCGGCACCAGCCCGATCTTTTCCTGCAACTCCCGCCCCTTGATTTTTGCCAGCGGGGTTTCCAGGTCGCATTCCACGGTCGCCAGGTCGGAGGTGGCTTCGTAGGCCATCATCGCGGCGATCTCCTGCACCAGCTCGCGGAATTTTTTCGGCTCGGTGCGTTTGTCGCGCAGGCGGCTCAATTTGTGCGCCACTAGCGGGTGCCGGGATTCATACACGTTCGACATGGACATTCTCCTGGATGGGATTTTTCACCATTATACAGGCTGGCCTGTTTCATCGCCACACCCATTTTTACACTTTTCCAACAGTCCTCGGGTACACTGGGGCAAGACCAAAAACAACAACAGGAGCATTTCAATGGAATATCGACAACTTGGCAAGTCGGGCCTGCGCGTGTCGGTGATTGGCCTGGGCACCAACCGCTTCGGCAACGACGCCGTGACCCAGAAGGATGTCAATTCGATGCTTGACGCCGCCCACGACCTGGGTATTAACCTGATCGACAGCGCCGACGTGTACACCGAGGGCAAGTCTGAGACCACCCTCGGTGTGGCGCTCAAAGGCCGCTGGGAGAAGTTCGTGCTGGCCACCAAGGTCTTTTTCAAGACCGGCGAAGGCCCCAATGACCGCGGCGTGTCGCGTTACCACATCCAGAACGGGCTGGAGGCCAGCCTGCGCCGCTTGCAAAACGACCACATTGACCTGTACTACATGCACCGCTGGGACGACACCACGCCCATCGAAGAAACCCTGCGCACGCTCGACGACCTGGTGCGGGCTGGCAAAATCCGCTACATTGGCGCTTCCAACTATGCCGCCTGGCAGCTGGCCAAAGCCAACCTGCTGGCCGAAGTGCGCGGCTGGACCAGTTTTGTGGCCTTGCAATCGCACTATCACATGTTCGAGCGCGAAGTGGAAAAAGAAGCGTTGCCCTACTGCGCCGCGCACGGCGTGGGCTTCATCCCGTACTTCCCGCTGGCGGGCGGCTTCCTGACCGGCAAATACAAACGCGGCCAGGCGGCCCCGGCCGGGTCGCGCGGCGAGAACAGCCCCTACGTGCAGGGTTACATGACGGATTCTAATTTCGATAAACTAGAGCAGCTCGAAGCCTGGGTCGCCGCCCGTGAAAGGGAGTTGGCCGAACTGGCGGAGGCCTGGCTGCTGGCCCAGCCCGCAGTTGCTTCCGTGATTTCGGGTGCCACCCGCCTCGAGCAGATTCAGGCCAACGTGAAAGCCGCCGATTGGCAGCTTGGCGCGGAGGATGTTAAGGAAATCAACGCCATCCTGGATGGTACGGTAGGGAAGTAAATCAAAGCCCCCGCGACTGAACGTCGCGGGGGCTTTGATTCGTAATTGACGACTTGCATTTTTATAATTAGCATCTGCTATTGTTGTTGTACCGCTGATAATTCTGTCTTTAGTTCAATAATCCTTGCTCTTATTATCCCAATCTTCTCGCGTGCTTGTGATTGGTTTTTTTCCGAATCATTGCGCTTCGCACCGTGTCTAATTATTGTAAGAAAGCCAGCTGGTGCAATGATTATTCCTATGAATATTGGAATAAGGAAAAGGCCTACTATTACACTTATCCATCCGGAATTGACTTGGCGTCCAGCTTGCTGGGCAAGTAGGGCTTGTTCTTGGAGATAGTGCTCCCAAGACATAAGCTTTTTTTCGAGTGCTGCCAATTCCTGGGTTATTGTAGTGCGTTTTAGTGACACAACTTCAGGCGACTCTCCGGTTAAATCGCGCCCGCAGAAACGGCAAAGTACCGCTTCTAGCTGAATCTCTTCTGCGCAAAAAGGACATTTTTTCATCGCGATACCTTTTCATCAGTGAGAAAAAGAACACCCATGCGTTTTATAATAATTTCTCAAATAACCACTGCTAGTTATTGATATCTACTAGCTGTGCATACTTTTCAAACGAATTCTCGATCGGAGGTTAGGCGGAAAATCACCGTTCCCAATACTATACAAAAAATCCCCGCCAAAAACAAGCGCGATTTTTGCTCACTTGCGCTGTGAATTCGCCAGCCTGATTTGCAGGTTTGCGCCCACTGCCTCCGCGTATCGGCGAATTGTGGATAACCTGACGTCATCGGCATGGTTTTCAATCCGTGAGATGGCCGATATTTTTGTTTTCAACTTTTTGGCTACTTCATCCTGGGTTAAGCCATCTTCTTCCCGGGCCTGGCGCAGGATCACGCCGATCTTGAAATCGGCATACCCAACTTCATAATTCTCTGCAAATATAGGGTCGCGTTCTGTGCGATTTTGAATATATTGTTTTATGTCACTCATCGCTATGACCATTCGGCAGGCGGTAAAACCTGTCTCCGGGAATCCCTGTGTTCTCAAAGCGGAAAGATTTCCCGGGTGAATCCCCAAAAATTGTCCGTTTGTTTTAACCCTTATGACTTGACAACCAACATTGGCGAGAGTGTAAGTCTCCCTTGCTGCCTGGCACAAACATCAGTTAAAGTTTCAGGCATCGGCCAGGGCATGCTTGTGGTGATAGGCGGGCGAGTGGCTTTCAATTTTCTGGATCGCTGCCCTGTCATATACTTTCTCGCCACAATTTGAACACTCGTAGAACGCGATGGCTGGTACGGTATAGGTTTGGCCTTTGTATTTACGGGTGATATCCTTTACGACCAGTTCAATGGTGTCGCTTCCGCAGGTTGGGCAGGTTTTGATAAGGAGTTTTTCGTTCATGGTTTACAGCGCCTTTTTAGAGGAAATCAGAAAATAATACGTTTCAATACCGGCTTCCTGAACCAGCTTTCCTTTGGAATATATCATTAAGCCTTCAAGGTTTGTACTTTGGATAATATGAAGGTATTCCCTGGTTTGTTTCTGGTAAGGGTTTTGGGATCGGATGGTTTTGTAAATGGCCACTGCGTTGACGATGGACTCGACAATATCCAATTCGGTTAGCTCATCTGCTTCCAGTTCCAATGTTGCTTTTTCACTGAAGGCATAATGACCAGAAAGAACAGCTCGCTTAATTCGAACCAGTGTGTCAGTCATAATTAAAGTATAGCATAAGCAAAACAACCGAATATAGACGGCTTTTCCCTCTACAAATTTCCAACAAAAAACCGCGCAGGCCGCCGGGGTTGCAAAGACGGTTTCTTTGCGTCCTTCGCGAACAGCGCGGTAAGAATTCCCGGGTGAATCCCCAAAAACGGTTCGTTTTGGAGCCTAAGCGCGAACGGCTGGTTGGTTACGAACCTTTACTTCGCGGTTGATGCGTTCACTTAACTCGTTTTCTGCAACTTCGAGTTCGTAGCGCACCTGCAAACGAAGCCAGACCGCCGCGCTTGTGCCAAAATAACGCCCCAGGCGCATGGCCGTATCAACCGTAATGGCCCGCTGTCCATTGACGATCTGGCTGATGCGAATTGGCGTAACCCCAATGTCATGCGCCAGGCGGTACTGGCTTAAACCAAGCGGTTTCATGAAATCTTCGAGCAAGACCTCGCCCGGGTGAATGGGGGATAAAGTGTCATCCATCATAGTTCCTTTTATTAGTGATAATCCACAATTTCTACATTTTTGGCTTGATTTCCAACCCAATCGAAACAAATCCGCCATTGGTCGTTGATGCGAATACTGTACTGTCCGGCGCGATTCCCCTTGAGTTTTTCAAGACTGTTGCCGGGCGGGGCCAGCAAATCTTTTATGTCATCTGCGTCGTCAAGGTAGATCAATTTGCGCCGGGCAGTGCGTTGAATCTCTCTCGGTAACTTTGTAGAGATTTTGCCGAGGAATATTTTCTTTGTTTCGTCGGAGGCAAACGATTCGATCACAACACAATAGTATCACGCCACGATAATGTTTTCAAGGTTGAATTTCTGGCAGGGTAATAAAAAAACTGCGCAGGGCAAAACCCTGCGCAGTTTTCGCTTATTGCTAATCGATAAACCCTTTCCCGTCACACTCGGTGCAGCGGTAGTGTTTGGTTCCTTTGCCGTAACATTCCGGGCAATCTTTTTGTTCCCCGCTGGCCGCATCGGTGATTTTCCCGGTCTTGTTGCAGGCCTCGCATTCTTCATGTTCCCAGGTGGTGCCTTCACAGGTCGGGCAGGTTTTCGGTTCCATGGTCGGTTCCTTTTTTGGGGTGTTGGCGCTTACGGCTTGATGACCAGCATCAGGAAGAGCACGCTGGCGATCAACGTCCCGACGAACAGGATGGCCGGAGCCGGGTTGTTCTGCTCAACCGATTCGTGGCGGATGGCCTCCAGCGAATTGAAGCCGAGCAGGTTCATCACGATCCATACAAACGTGCTGGCGATAATGGCAATAATTGGCCCCCAGAAGGCGATCATGCTGAGGATGCGCAACAGGCCCTCGCTGAAGGCCTGGTACGAGGCAGGCGAGGCCAGGTACGAAAGCCCCTGCCCGGCCACCAGGGTGACCAGCATGGTGATGATGAACTTATTGCGACCAAAGAATTCCTTCATGTGATGCCTCCGATTGATTAGTAGGTGATGTCTGTTTCGTTGATCAGGTAACCCTTGAGCAGGGTGTCCTGCCCGCCGCTACCGCCGCTCTGGAAGTCATCCACGACCAGGGCTTGGTTGCCGCTCGCAGCGTGGATGAAGCGCCCGATGGCGCCCTTGTGCAGGTGCAGGCCTTCGCCGTCTTCAAACTCAATGGCAAAGCGCCCAATATCCACCATCAGCCAGCGACCGCCGCCGTAGCCAAACTCCACCCGCGAGGTCTGGTTGGACTGGGCAAAGGTACGGGCATGGGGGGCGAAATCGCGGTTGATGTCCATATCGGTCAGGCCGCGTTTTTCGTCCAGGATGTAGAAGCGGTCCTGCCAGTTGAGCAGGAATCCGCCCGGTTCGAGGGCAAACCCGGCAAAGAAATTGCCGGTGGGTGTCCAGGGGACGTTTGTGCCGCGCGTGGCCTGCCAGAGTTCGGTGTACAAGATGCGGCCGGTCACGCGATAAGTCACCTCCCCTTTTTGGGGGTGCTTGACGCGCACGCTCTTGCCGACTTCCAGGGCGGCCAGTTTTTTCGGTTCGGGCAATTCCACCAACGGGATGATGGAGGTGCCGCAATAACCGCACAGTTTGGTGGTGGGTTTAATGTTCGCGCCGCAGGACGGGCACTTTAAGTCGCTGGGGAATTGGTCGAGCATGGGTCTCTCCGGGAGTTGGATGGCGGCTGTGGCCGAGGCGGGCGCTGTGGGAGCGGCCTGCCGCATCATCGGGTTGGGGCGTCCGCCTGCGCTGGCGTCCACCAATCCGCCGCCTTTCTTTAATTCTGCGTTGCCGATAATGAAAGAGAAATAAGCCGCCGCGAGGAAGACCTGCGGGGGCAGGGGCATAAAGGCCAAGAAACTCAGGAAACAGGCCGCTGCAAGGACGATCACCCAGCTACGAATTGTGCCGCTCATGGTTACCAACTCCCACTATCGCCGCCGCTGTCCCAGCCACCCGAATCCCATGAGCCGCTGTCGCCGCCGTAATCCCAACTACCGCTGTCCGATCCGCCGCCCCAATCCCAATCACTGGAGCCGGAGTCAGTATCGCTGCCGCCCCAGTCCCAATCGCTGGAGCCTGAGTCTGTGTACCAGGATGAGCCGGAGTCGTAATCGGTGCTGCCGGTGTCGAAGTTTGTCGAGCCGCCGCTGTGGATGGCCGCGCTGACCAGGAACAGGCATAGTGAAAGCACGCTCAGGATGTACCAAGGCAGGGCCGCCAGGAAATTTCGACCACGAAACATGGGTTCTCTCTTTAAGTCGGGGGGAAGGTTTTACCCGCCGGTCTGGGCTAGCAGGACGGTGACGGCTGTGGCAATGGTGACCAGCAGGCAGAAGACCACTCCGACCATAAAACAGCCGGGCAGGTAGCGCCGCAGGACGATCCCCAGCCCGTAGCCCGCCACAGATTGGGTCGGCGCAGGCTGCGACTGGCGCAGGTAGTCAACCAGCTTGTCTTCGGCCGGGTTGTTCGTGCCACTCGTGCCGGGCTGTCGCAGGCGCAGGTTAAGCACCGTCTGGTTGGTGGCAGGTTCTTCAGAAGTTGTTTCGGGAGTTTTGCCAACAACCCCTTCCGGGACTGTCAGCAGGGTTCCGCAAAACGGGCAGATCATTGTCTTTCGGCCCGCCATCGCTTCAACGGAGGCGCCGCAGGCCTGACAGGGGAAGTTGGAATTGGACATAGTACATCCATTATATCCCGTGCAGGGGGATTTTGTGCTTATTGATTTTCTGCAACCTGGGGGATCGGGTTGGCATTCACCAGGCCGCGAATACGGAACTTTTCGATGTATTCCCGCGTTTCCCAGTAATCCAGGTCGAGTTCGCTGGCAATGTCAAAGACCGATTGACGGCCTTCGAAGCGCATCATCATTTTTTCGATGGCGCGGTTCAAGCGCCAGTTAACCTGCCAGTCCACGAACAGCCCGTGGCCGGAGAGGAAGACCGGCCCCCTGAAGTTGCGTTTGGGTAGGTAGTCGCTGGCGTAAATGCGGATGATCTCTTCGATCACGTCGGCGGCTTCCTGCAATTTGTCCTCGTGCATGATGTCCAGGTTGTCGTCGGTGGTGTGATATTCAGGATACGGGTAGCGGCTGACAGAAAGGCACGGGATGTTCAGCCCGGGCCCGTTCAGCACCCGCTCGTCGTTGGCAATGATGTCGGCAAACGTCCCTTCGCGGAATTCCACGCCGCGTTTTTTGAGCACATATTGTCCGACTTCATCCAGAGTGGCGGTATGCTGGCGGGTGTGCTGCAGGGCGATGCTATTGTCGTTGCCTGTCATTTCGATAAAAATGCCGCCCCTGAAACCGGGGATCAGGTCTTCGTGGTGAGCAAGATAGGTGATGGTGCCGATGGTTTCGGCCCCGAACCAGAAGCGGACACTCATCGAGCCGGGAGGCAGCGGTCGGGCAGCCAGCCGCCGGGCTACCTCGATGGCGGTTACCACGCCCGCAGCGTCGTCATTGGCCTGGGCCGGGTGGCAGACATGCGCCATGATGAACATCTCCCCCGCGGCGGGGTTGGGGCCGCCCAGCGGGTGAACCACCGCATCGGCCACTTTGAAGCCGCCTTGGGCCGGGTCGGTCAGGAACTCCGAACGGATGACGGCGTGGTATTTTTTATCACGTGGCAAGCTGTCGAACAGGTTTTTACTCAGGCAAAAGCCCCAATCTCGTTCGTAATACTTGAACTTCCAGGGAATGGTGTGCGGGCGCTGTTCATTGAAATAAAGGTGGGGCGCCAGTTCCTCCCAGCCCAGCCAGGCGTCGGTTGGCAGGGAGTACGAGACAATGTGCAGCGGGTTATCCGTGAAATCAACCACACGCTGGCCGTCTTCTGTTTCGAGGTAGGCTTCATGCACAACATATCGTTCCGGCACGTACCACGTCCAGACCGGGGTGAGTGGCGCGTAGGTTTCAATGCGGTAGTTGGCTTCCCGGGGCAGGTACGAACCGACGATCTCCAGCGCCTGGTCCATGCCGTCCGAGGCCAGGGTACGGTGAAGGGGGAAGAGTTCGGCCAGCACATCTTTCAGGGTAGAAATGGGTTTCATCGGGGCAACCCAGTCGCGGGCGCGGTCTGCCGATTCGATGATATACGTTAGCCCCGGACCAGGGTGTTCCTGCATGGCTTTTACCGCCACCCTAAAGACATCATTACATTTCATTAACCGGCATTCGCCCAGGCCAATGGTTCGTTTGGTCACCACCTGGCCGTCAAGTAGCGCGCCGATTGGTTCAAAATCCAGCACCACGCCGCGCTCCACATCACGCACAAACATGGTGATAACCTGTTCGGAGGGTTTGCCCTGCGTATCGATGGCATTGCCTTTGAATTCTTTCAGGTAGCGATAATCCACCCCGGCCAGCTGTTCACAGTGGTGCAGGAAGGTGATGGATTTGCTGTACGGCAGGCCCAGGATCAGGATTTTCGCATCCCATTCGCGGAATTTACTAAAGATGCTGGTCTCGCCGAAACAATCGCTGGAGCGGTGGGCGGCCAGCTCCCCGGCATGTTTGCCAATGGCGGCCATGGAGTAAACCGGGTGGAACATGCGTTTCGCGCGTTCGTCTTTGCGTACCAGTTCAGTCAGCACACCCATTTGCGAGGGGGTGTTGCGGATATCCCAGGGGACGCCTTTCAGGAAATCATAATTAAATGTGGGCATGATCAGCGTTCCGTCTGGCCCGATGACGCCCAGGATGGCATCGATGACCGTTTGCGGACCGCCATCTACGCCACCCGGCGCTTTGCCCAGGCTGGAATATGCGCTATGGACAAAAATGGTGTCGCCCTCAGCGATGCCCAGTGCGCGGAATTCATCCATCAAGATTTGTTTTGTGAGCATGTAGTTCTCCACGAAAAAAAGTTGGCCTGATTCTAATATGAAATCAGTCCAGGCGCTCAAAGTGCCAGGTGAGTCTGCCCATGAACTTCCTGTATAATCACCGCATGACTGACGCCCAATCCCCGAAGCCAAGCCGCGAACGCCCGGTGGACCCCGAATCGAAACCGGATGACCGGGTGGATACCGCCCTGCGCCCGCAAAAACTGGACGACCTGATTGGCCAGCAGCAGGTCAAGGAAAACCTGGCCATCCTGCTGGCGGCGGCGCGCGGGCGCGGTGAATCACTCGACCATGTGCTGTTTTACGGCCCGCCGGGGCTGGGCAAGACCACCCTGGCGCATGTGTTGGCCAACGAAATGGGTGTGAATATTAAGATTACCTCCGGCCCGGCCATTGAGCGCGCGGGCGACCTGGCCGCCATCCTGACCAACCTGCGGGCGGGCGACATCCTTTTTATTGATGAAATCCACCGCCTGGGCCGCGCCGTGGAGGAAGTGCTCTACCCGGCCATGGAAGATTTCGCGCTGGATATTGTGATCGGGAAGGGGCCTTCGGCCCGCTCGATCCGGCTCAAATTGCCGCGTTTTACCGTTGTTTCGGCCACCACCCGGCTGGCGCTGGTGACGGCTCCCCTGCGCGCCCGTTTTGGGGCGGTTTACCGGCTGGATTACTACGACGAACCGGCCATGCGGGCCATTGTGCGCCGCGCGACGGATATGATGAAAGTGGAAGCGGACGCAGAGGGAATCGCCGAGGTGGCCCGCCGGGCACGCGGTACGCCGCGCATTGCCCTGCGCCTGCTGCGCCGCGTGCGTGATTTTGCCCAGGTGCGTGGGGATGGGAAAATTAATCGCCAGATGGCCGCCTCTGCGCTGGACTTAATGCAGGTGGACCCGCTCGGGCTGGATGATGTGGACCGGCGGGTGCTAAAAACAATTATTGAAAAATACAACGGCGGGCCGGTTGGCCTGAACACCATTGCCGCCGCCATCAGCGAGGAAGCCGACACAATTATGGATGTGGTCGAGCCGTACCTGTTGCAGCTGGGTTTCCTCGACCGCACCTCGCAGGGACGGGTGGCCACGCGCCCCGCCTATGAGCACCTGGGCATCCCGTACCCGGAGAACGGCGAACAGCCGAGGTTGTTGTGATGGAAATGATTGGCCGTTGGATGATGCTGGCAGGCGGCCTGCTTTTCATTGCAGGCGGATTGGTCTATTTTGCAGCGCGCTACGGCCTGCCGTTGGGGCGCCTGCCGGGGGATATTTTGATCCAGGGCGAGAATGGTTCCTTTTATTTCCCGCTGGCAAGCTCCATACTCGTGTCTGTATTGCTGACGATTTTGCTGAATTTAATTGCCCGGTTTTGGCCGAAATAATTGCGGTTAACAGCGACATCATGCCCTACCGTAAAGACGCAGGGTCGCAAAGAAACCCCCTTAAACCTTAGCGCCTTGGCGACTTTGCGTTAAGCACTATTATTGAAATAATGTTCATGCAAACCTCCGATTTCGATTACTTCCTGCCCGAATCTTCGATTGCCCAAACGCCCGCTGAGCCGCGCGATTCGTCGCGCCTGCTGGTGCTGCACCGCGCAACAGACACAATCGAGCACCGCATCTTCCGCGAGATCGGCGACTACCTGCATCCCGGCGATTTGCTGATCGTCAACCAGACGCGCGTCATCCCGGCCCGCCTGTCCGCACGCAAGGAAACCGGCGGCAGGGCCGAAATCCTGCTGCTGCGCCGCGAAGATGAGCGCACCTGGGAATGCCTGGTGGGCGGCAAGGGCTTGTCGCCGGGCAAAACCCTGACATTGGCAGACGGCCTGCAGGCTGAGATCATCGCCAGCCTGGAAGGCTCGCGCCGCCGGGTGCGTTTTGCCGAACCAGTGGAAAACCACCTGCCGCAGGATGGGGTCATGCCGCTACCACCGTATATTCATGAAAAATTGGATAACCCGGAACGCTACCAGACGGTGTACGCCAAAACTCCCGGCTCGGCGGCTGCTCCCACCGCGGGCCTGCACTTCACCCCGCGCCTGTTGGATGAATTGAAGCAGAAAGGCATTGGCCTGGCCGAAGTGACCCTGCATGTCGGGCTGGATACCTTTGCCCCGGTCACGGAAGACGACCCCCGCCAGCACAAAATCCATACTGAGTGGTGCGAGTTAAACGAAGAAACCGCCCGGCAAATTAATGCAACGAAAGCCGCAGGCGGGCGGGTGATAGCCGTCGGCACGACCAGCGTGCGTACTCTGGAAAGCGCGGCAGGCGGGCAGGGCGGGGTGAAACCCTTTAGCGGGCCGACATCCATTTATATTTTGCCGGGCTATGAATACAAAGTGGTGGATGCCATCATCACCAACTTCCACCTGCCCAAATCGACGTTAATCATGATGATCAGCGCCTTTGCCGGGCGCGAGCGGGTGCTGGCAACCTACCAGACCGCCATCCGCGAAGGCTACCGGTTCTTTTCGTTTGGCGATGCCATGCTGATTTTGTAGGCGGCCTTTAAGCTTTTCGGACACGGATTATACGGACCAATACGGATTTCTGTATGTAAAAACCTTTTCAGGGGTTGCAGGCGGCGGGTTTCGATGCGTCCTTCGGGCTACTCTACTATCGCCGCTGCTGAAAAATCCGTGCCCGAGGGTTAACCTTATGAGCGAATGGATTTCAGTTTTTTGAGTTGGGTTGGCTTGACACCCATGGATTCATCCAGTTGGTCATTCAGGATTATCTCGCCCAGCTGGTCGCCGTAATCCAGGATCTCCGGCAGGGCGGAGGTGTCGTTGACCGCGATCGGGCGTTGCATATCCACCTGGTAGCGCCTGAAATCCAGCCCTTTGAAGAATGTCTCCACCAGGTGCACCTGCTGGTCGTCTGCCGAGGAACCAAAACCGTCAATGATTGGCGTCAGCCAGCCGAGTGCGTTGAGTTTCTCTGCCTCGCCGGGGACCATGCCGGAAGGTGCGCGGCCTGTGCCAATGCTCAACAAGGTCACCTCGCTGGCCTTCCATTTGAGCAGGTATTTCACCTCGTAGGCAGCCAAGTAGCTCGGGTTGTTGTACGAGCCGATGGCCCCGTCTATGTAGCGGCCCAGGATGACCGGGAAGAAAGTCGGCGCGGCGCTGGAGGCCATCACGGCCTGCGCCAGCGGCCAGCTTTCATATTCTTCCTTGCGGGTCTTGATGAAACGGGTGCGGTTCTCCACCACATCAAAGGTGGTCATCACCAGGTTGCGTTCCGGCCACTTTGCCGAGAATGCGCCCAGGGTGAGCCCGCCCAGTATTTCATCCAATATGGATCTCAAGTAGGCGTTGGGGTAGCGATGATTAACAAAAATATTGACCAGCGGCCAGGTGCGCCAGTTTCCCTTAAACAGTTCCCGGCACAGGTCGGCATACATGCTATCCAAATAGGTGGCAGTGCGCCCGCAGGCCAGCGCGGTGGCAATTACTGAACCGGCCGAGGTGCCCGCAAACAACTGTGTTCGCTCTGGGAGTGCAATCTTCAGCTTTTCTTCCACATGCCGCAGGGCGCGGGTGACCATGGCGCCGCGTACGCCGCCGCCATCCACCGCGATTACCAAGTATTTTTTAAAGGGTTTCATGCGCGCTCCTGTTTATAAAACATTGATAACTTTTGGATAAAATCATTGTATGGATTCTCTCCCCAAACTGCAAGAAGAAATTGTTGCCTGCCGCAAGTGCCCGCGCCTGGTGGCCTGGCGTGAACAGGTGGCACATGAGAAACGACGTGCTTATCAAGACCAGGAATACTGGGGCAGGCCGGTGCCCGGTTTCGGCGACCCGCAGGCCCGGGTGCTCGTGGTGGGATTGGCCCCCGGCGCGCACGGCTCAAACCGGACTGGCCGCCAGTTCACCGGCGATGCCTCGGGCGATTTTTTATACCCGGCCCTGCATCGCGCCGGGTTTGCGGGCTCACCACAGTCTGTTTCCCGTTTCGACGACCTGACCCTGGCGGATATGTACATCACCGCCTCGGGGCGCTGCGCCCCGCCCGGCAATAAACCTGCGCCGGAGGAACTGAACAATTGCCAGCCGTACCTCGAGCGCGAGATCGCTCTGCTGAAACCCAAAGTAATTGTCGCCCTCGGTCGGATAGCATTTGAAAGGGTGCTGCGGATATATTCACAAACCAGGGCAGGGTTTGCTTTTTTCCATGGGGCCGTTCATGCGCTCAATGACAACACCTGGCTGGTCTGTTCGTACCACCCCAGCCAGCAGAATACCCTGACCGGCAAACTGACCGTGGAAATGTTCGACGCGGTCTGGCAAACCGTGCGGGGCTTGCTCAAGGAGACGCAATGAAAATGACCCTGTTCATTTGCTCACACCTGC
Source organism: Anaerolineales bacterium (assembly GCA_024710905.1). Classification (GTDB taxonomy): domain Bacteria; phylum Chloroflexota; class Anaerolineae; order Anaerolineales; family Villigracilaceae; genus JANJTV01. Next base: position 119,950 of record JANJTV010000085.1, read on the forward strand.
TTTCGGCTGATCGCGAAGCCCTGCACCTGGCCTATGACTACCATTATTACTGGCAGGGCCGCAATTATCACCACATTTATACGGGTTTCATGGCCGACATCTATTCACGCGGCCGCATCCTCGAAAAGCCCAGCCTGGAAGTGCTGGATGCACTGGCCCGCAAAGACCTGTCCGGGCTGGAAATCAAAGTGGTGGATACGGGTGACTGGCGTGGCTGGCTCACAGCAGCCTGGCACAGGGTTCGCGCCCCGGCAATGTTGATCGATCTGGAAACATTTATCGGTTCCGAAGCCTGCCTGAAAAAATTGCAGGACTATCCTCAAAAACAAGGTGAAAAATAAAGCATGTTCCAGAAACAGTTAAAAATTGTGTTATTCGTTCTGGCGGTCGCGTTAACCCTCGGCGCTGCTGGTTTTGTGGCCTGGGCATCAGATGCAAGCCAGCCGCAGCAGGCCGCGCTGACGGCATTACAGTCCGATGAAACTGTGACAGTCACCGATCACGGCGACTATATTTCTTTCGAGCCAGTTGGGGTACAGGCCACCACCGGGTTTGTTTTTTACCCCGGCGGTCGGGTGGATTACCGTGCCTATGCGCCCGCGCTGAAACTGATCGCCGCGCAGGGATATTTCGTGGCTCTTGTGCCGGTGAACCTGAACCTGGCTTTTTTTGACACCAATGCCGCCGCTCCGGTCATCGATTCGAATCCGCAGGTGATGGCTTGGGCGGTGGGCGGGCATTCGCTGGGCGGGGTGGCTGCCTCCATTTTTGCGCCTACTAATCCGAAGATCGCTGGCCTGGTATTTTGGGCCTCCTTCCCGGCGGGTGACAGCCTGAGAGACTCGAACCTGCAAATACTGTCAATTTTTGGAACGCTGGATGCGCTGGCTGCTCCACATGACATCGAGAATTCCAGAATCTTGCTGCCGGATAGCACCCTGTTCGTCCCAATTGAGGGCGGCAATCATGCCCAGTTTGGCGATTACGGCCCCCAGGCGGGGGACAGCCCGGCCAGTATCTCGCCGGAGGAGCAATGGCAGCAGGCCGCCGACGCGACAGTTTCCCTGCTTGCCAGCCTGGCCCCCGTTGAATAATCTTTCTTCGCGGAAATACCTATGAAACCCTGGCAGAGAAATATACTGATTGGTCTGGTTGGGCTCCTGCTCGTTCTGCTGGTGGGGCCGTTCCTGGTGCCTGTGCCGGAGCTGACCACCACCTCCACCGAGCGTGAGCTGGCCGACCCGGACAGCCTGTTCCTGGAAATCAACAACCTGATTGTTCATTACAAGCAGGTCGGTTCAGGGGAGACGGCTTTTATCTTGTTGCATGGCTTCGGCGCGAGCGTCTATTCCTGGCAGCAGGTATTGGATGATTTCGGCGCGCAGGGGCGGGCGATTGCGTATGACCGCCCGGCCTTTGGCCTGACCAGCCGCCCGATGCCGGATGTGTGGGTAAGTGGCCAGAATCCGTACAGTGTGGATTCCAATGTGGCTTTACTGGCTGCCTTAATGGACTCGCTGGGCATGGAAAAAGCCATCCTGGTGGGGAATTCAGCCGGAGGCGCGACAGCCATCTCTTTTGCCCTGGCGCACCCGGAAAAGGTCGAAGCGCTGATCCTGGTTTCTCCGGCGGTCAGCAATTCCGGCGGACGATTCCCGGCCTGGGTGACGCCTGTTTTTACTTCCCCGCAGTTGCGGCACCTTGGCCCCCTGCTGGTGCGTGATATTGCGGAAACCGGCAACGATACCATCCGCCAGGCCTGGCATGATGAAACCCTCGTCACCGAAGAAGTGATTGCTGCCTACCGGAAGCCGCTCACTGCCCACAATTGGGACCGCGCCTTGTACGAGTTCACCTTTGCGCCGCGCTCGGAAGGGCTGCGCAATCGGGTGGCCGAATTGAAAATGCCCGTGCTGGTCATCACCGGTGATGACGACCGAATCGTCCCGACCCAGAACAGCATTGACCTGGCGCAGGAATTTAACCTGCCGTTGGTGGTACTCCCGGCCTGCGGGCATGTCCCGCAGGAGGAGTGCCCGGAGCTATTCATGGAAGCCGTCAATAATTTCCTGGAAGGACTCAAGTAATGAAAGTTTTTACCATCGCTCCCGATTTTGAATTAAACGATTACAACGATAACCCTGTGCGGCTGGCGCAGTTCAATAAACAAAAACACATTGTGCTGGTCTTCCTGCGCGGCTTTGTCTGACCTCATTGCCGCGCCCATCTCGACCGTTTACGGGATGACTATGCCGGTTTCACCGCGCGTGACGCGGAAATTATTGCCATCGGGCCGGATGGCCCCAATGCCTACCGGCGTTATTTCACGGAAAATAACCTGCCGTTCATTGGCCTGCCTGACCCAACCCATAAAGTAGCCAACCTGTACGGGCAGGAATGGAATATTTTCAAACTTGGGCGTGTTCCGGCCCTGCTGGTGGTGGATAAAAATAGTAATATTCGTTACCAGCATTATGGCGAATCGATGAAGGATATTCCTGAAAACAGCCTGCTATTTGAACTGCTGGACAAGATGAACTTGGAGTAACCCAATGCCAGATCAAGCGCAACCCGGCCCGATTGCCTTCCTTGGCTCCGGCGAAACCTCGCTGGCGGGCGGGCGAATCTTTGAACACCTGGCTCGCCAGGCTTCTGAATCGCTGCGCATAGCCGTGCTGGAGACGCCCGCGGGGTTTGAATTAAACTCGGCCCAGGTGGCCGGGCGGGTTGCCGATTATCTCTCTACACGGCTGCAAAACTATAAACCGGTGGTGGAGGTCATCCCGGCCCGCAAGCGCAACACGGCGTACAGCCCCGACGACCCGGAAATCCTTTCCCCGCTGGCCGAGGCCAACTTCATCTTTATGGGGCCGGGCAGCCCAACGTACGCCATTCGCCAGCTCAAAGACAGCCTGGCCTGGGACCTGATTCGCGCCCGCCACCGCCAGGGGGCTACCCTGGTTTTTGCCAGTGCAGCCACCATTGCCGTCAGTCAGTGCGCCCTGCCGGTCTATGAAATTTACAAAGTTGGCATGGATGTCCACGCCCCGCCCGGTCTGGGCATCTTTGACGACTTTGGCGTTCTCCTGTCTTTTGTGCCGCACTGGAACAATGCCGAAGGCGGGGCCGACCTTGACACCAGTCGCTGTTTTATTGGCCTGGAACGTTTCGATGAATGGAGCGGGCAACTTCCCGAGAACCACACCACCCTGGGGCTCGATGAGCATACCGGCATCATCCTCGACTTTACCGCAGGGAGTGCCAGCGTAATGGGTGTCAGTTCTGTGACGCTTTCGCGCAGGGATGCGCCAAAAATTTACCCGGCGGGCAGCACGTTTGGCCTGGATGAAATTGGGCGCTTTACCCTGCCAACCAATCCCGCCGCCGGGATTTCCCCGGACGCCTGGCAGATGGCCGCAGACTCCCCCCAGTCGCCTCCCGTTGAGCAGGTTCCACCGCCTCCCGAGTTGGTTTCGCTGGCCGAAGCCCGCCAGCAGGCCCGCGCCGCAAAGGATTGGCCAGCCGCCGATGACTATCGTCGGCAGATCGAAGCACTTGGCTGGCTGGTCACCGACACCCCAGCAGGTCCGCAATTGAGTAAGAAATAAGTCATGTCAGGGTATGTTTCAAACTACCCTGACATGCTTTTGTTAAGAAATACGATAAAATACCCTTGTTCGACACATCTCTTAAGGGAACAATTCATGCGCGCAGTCGACATCATCATCAAAAAACGGGATCACGGCGTATTGACACGCGATGAGATCAACTTCTTCGTGGCGGGTTATACGCGCGGCGATATTCCCGATTACCAGGCTGCCTCCTTTGCCATGGCTGTTCTCCTCAATGGCATGACCGACCAGGAAACCACCGACCTTACCCTGGCTATGGCGCTTTCCGGCGTCATGCTCGATTTGTCGGATACGGTCGGCGTGGTTGTTGACAAGCATTCTTCCGGCGGGGTGGGCGACAAGACCACCCTCTCCGTGTTGCCCATGGTGGCTGCGTGTGGCCTGCCGGTCGGCAAAATGTCTGGCCGCGGGCTAGGCTTTAGCGGCGGCACGCTCGACAAACTGGAATCGATTCCCGGCTTTCGTGTGAATCTGACCACTGACGAATTCAAGAAACAGTTAAAAGAAATTGGCGTTGTGCTGACTGGCCAGTCGCTTGACCTGGCTCCTGCCGACGGGAAGTTGTACGCCCTGCGGGATGTCACAGGTACAGTCGACTCTATTCCGTTGATTGCTTCTTCGATTATGTGTAAAAAACTGGCGGGCGGCGCGCACGCCATTGTGCTGGATGTAAAAGTAGGCAATGGCGCCTTCATGACCGATCTGGAAAAAGCCCGCCACTTGGCCACCCTGATGACCTCAATTGGCAGGCTGGCCGGGCGCGAGGTTGTCACCCTGCTGGGGGATATGAACCAACCCCTCGGTATGGCGGTTGGCAATGCCCTGGAACTGCGCGAAGCTGTGGAAACCCTGCAGGGCAAGGGCGGCGAAGAATACACCGAACATTGCCTGGTGGTCGGTACGCATATGTTAATCCTTGGCAAACTTGCCGCCAACGAGCAGGAAGCCCGCGCCATGCTGGAGAAAAGCATTGTCTCCGGGGCGGCTTTTGAGAAATTCAGGCAGTTGGTGACCGCCCAAGGTGGGGATGTCTCAGTGATTGATGACCTGAACCAACTGCCTGCCGCCCCTGTCCGTGTGGATGTTTTGGCGGAACAAACCGGCTGGCTGGCTGGCCTGCACGCCCGTACCATCGGCGAGGCTTCGGTGGTGTTGGGCGCTGGCCGCGCCAAGAAAACCGATTCGATTGACCATTCTGTAGGTTTCGTCTTCCATAAAAAAGTAGGCGATGCCATAGAAAAGGGCCAGCCGCTTTGCACTATCCATGCTACCAGCAGGGAAGCAGCCCGTGTGGCGGGGGAAAGCATCCGGGCAGCCTGCCAGTACAGCGAATCCCCCGTTCAACCGCTGCCTCACTTCCACATTTAATCATCCTGAAAATTATGCTGAACTTGCGTAAAACCAAAGATTGTTGCATACTTGTACAAGGAGTATCACTCGAATGAGCAAAGTTGCCTTGCGCCTGTACAACCGGGAGATTGAGACCCTGATCGACCAGGGTCACCTTGAGGAGGCGGTTGCCCACTGCCAGCACATCCTGAAGGTTTTTCCCAAACATATCGACACCTACCGGCTGCTCGGCAAGGCGTATATGGAAGCCCATCGTTATAACGATGCGGTGGATATCTTCCAGCGGGTGTTAATGGCTGTGCCGGATGATTTTGTTTCGCACCTTGGCATGAGCCTGATTCGTGACGAACAAAAAGACCTGGATGGCGCGATCTGGCATATGGAGCGCGCCTTTGAGATTAACCCCTCCAATGTGGGTGTGCAGAACGAACTGCGCCGCCTGTATGGCCGCCGCGACGGCCTGGAGCCGCCCAAAATTCGCCTGACGCGCGGTGCACTGGCCCAGATGTACTCGAAAGGTGGGCAATACCAGCAGGCGATTGCTGAAATTAAATCGGTCCTGGCTGAAGACCCCACCCGCACTGACCTGAAATTATTACTTGCTCGCACGTACTTTCTGGCCGGTCAGAAGGTGGAGGCCACTGAGGCCTGCACTGACCTGCTGACCCAGTACCCCTTTACGTTGGATGCCAACCGGATCCTCGTGCAAATCTTGCCGGGCACCAGCATGGCCGCCAGTGTGGAAACCTATCGCAAGCGCGCGCAGGGGCTTGATCCCTACGCGGCCCTGGCCACCCAGGATATCTTTGACACGGCCAGCGTGCAGGATAATGCCATCTCGGTAGACCGGCTGGAGTATGACCCCAATAGCCAGCCTGCCTGGTCGACAGAGCCGCAATCCTCTTCGTCTGGCGAAGGCGGCGAGACCATCCCGGATTGGATGAAATCCTCCGGTTGGGGACCCTCTACTGGCGAATTCCAGGACGGTCCGATGAGCCTTGAGGATGAATCCTCCACCTCTGCCGCTGGCGGCGAATTGGCTGCTGCTGAAATCCCGGATTGGCTGAAAGGGATGGCCCCACCGCAGCCTGCTGCAGGCACGCCTTCCGTCTCCGGGGAGGATACCCCGGCGGGCGAAGAAGACATGGCCTGGCTCTCAGGGTTGGGCGCTGCAGCCGGTGGGATTGTAGGCGGTTTTGATGAATCTCCTTCAGCCGGGGAGGATGCAGGTGGCGCGCCGGATTGGTTAAGTGATATGGCTGCCTCCGGTTCAACTTTTGAAATGGCCCCCTCAGACTCCCCCGAGCCGATTGCCTCACTTGGGGAAACCTTCCCGGTCTCCGAGCCTGAGCCTGCCGTCCCTGCAGCGGGCGGTGACTTCCCCGACTGGCTCAAGGGCGTTGGCGAGCAGGGTGAAAGTAGTGATGAGAGTTCAGACCTGCCTGATTTTTCTGCTGCGATCGTATCCGACCATCAGCCCATGCAGGAACAAACCCCACCTGCAACGGCTGGCACCCCCCAGGACTGGATGGCCGATATGGAAAATACTCCCGGAAACAATACCCTGCCCGGGCAGGAACCTGATGAAGAAGGAACAGGCTTGCCCGATTGGCTGGGCGACCTGACCGGCCCTGGCGGCGAAACCCCTGCGCCACAGCAAGATGGGAGTAGTGAACTTTCTGGCCTGGTTAGTGGCCCCGGGGTTAGCGCAGACGACCAGGATGACGCCATGAAGTGGCTCGAAAGCCTGGCCGCCAACCAGGGCGCCAAACCGGAAGAATTGCTCACCAAACCAGAAGAGCGCACCAGTGAAGCGCCGGACTGGCTTGGAAACCTTGGTGAAACGGAAACCCCGGCCGCTTCAGAAGTTGGGGGGGTGGATTTTGCCGAAACCCCCGCCACAACCGGGGAAGAAGAGCTTTCCCCGTTGGCTAGCGGTCCTGGCGTTTCGGAAGATGACCAGGATGACGCCATGAAATGGCTGGAAAACCTGGCTGCCAATCAGGGCGCCAAACCGGAAGAACTCTTAACCAACCCTGGAGAACGCACCAGTGAAGCGCCCGACTGGCTTGGAAACCTTGGCGAAACGGAAACCCCGGCCGCTTCAGAAGTTGGGGGTTTGGATTTTGCCGAAACCCCCTCCACAGCCGTGGAAGAAGAGCTATCCCCGTTGGCCAGCGGTCCTGGCGTTTCGGAAGATGACCAGGATGACGCCATGAAGTGGCTGGAAAGCCTGGCCGCCAACCAGGGAGCCAAACCGGAAGAATTGTTAACCACTCCCGAGGAGCGTACCAGCGAAGCGCCAGATTGGCTTGGTTCATTGGTGGATGATGCTTCCCCGTTCCCCGCAACCGACCTGCCTGCCGAACAACCCCAGGCAGTTATG
>JANJTV010000101.1 GCA_024710905.1 Anaerolineales bacterium
TGCGGGTGCTGGGTTCGTAGAACAGGTTGGCAAGGATTTTGCCTTTCAGCAGATCAAACGTGCCAACGCGTTCGACCATGCCGCGCATTTCGTGGGCTACGCCAAAGACGTAATCCAGGTCCGGCCGGGCGAACTGCTTAACCGAAATGATGTCTTTGCCGTACCAGTCGGCATGTTTGTTTTCGCCAAACGGCAGGTAGGGGGATTGGGATTGGGTGGGCATACGGTAATCTCCTTGGGTTGGTTTTATTTTGAACAGGCAGGTTCAATCATGGTGGTGACATCGGTTACCTGGTAAGGCTGATCCCAGGTGGAGTAGTAAGTCCGGTCATCGAGCAGGGGTAAGTCTAGCCCGAAGGCTTCATTCAGTACTACTCGAAAGGTATTAACCGGCGTAACTGAAGGGTATAACAAATCTTGCTTTGCGTCTGGAATGTAATAGGCATTTAGGATGGCAGCACGTTCACGCAGGCAGGTGTTCTCCATGGAAGAATAGTCTAGCAGCATCCCTGAGCCATGGTCTCCCTGGATGATAATGATAGGAGGAGTGGTTGATTTAGCGAGGATGTCGTCAACTACTTCGAGGGTGAGTGTGCTGATATAAGCCAGTTGCTGAGGGTAGCCCTTGGCATAATTTTCGCGGCCTCCCCAAAAATAATTCCCATCCTGTGCTTCGCAATGACCGAACTGAACAGGGTTCCCCTGTGCGTCAAAAACGAAAGGCGGATGCGGAGACATGACATGCACAAAAACAAATTTTGGACCCGGGAGCTCAGGAACCCTGCGCAGGTTTTGGAAAACATTAAGCACCCCGTTACGAAGCGGTTCACACATCATTGGCACAAAGAGATTGATGACTCGGTCACCCATGGCGCGGGTGGCCGAAGTAACCAGGATTAATCCTTCCAGGTCGTTGACAAGGTTGGTGTTGTAGGAAAAATAAATATCAGCATTGGTGATATTGGTTGGGTCGTAAGGGGTGGTAAAAGCAACCGTTTTGTATCCTTTTTCTTCCAGGAATATGCGTAACTGGCTTTGATGAATCAGTTCTCGCAGCAGGCTGCGATCATCTGTTTGAATGCCCATTTCTTCCAGATTGTTTAGGTAATTTAGGTTCGTGGAGGATGAGAGAGACAGGGCAGTTTGCATGTAATTGCTGTGGCTTTGCTCGGCGACATAGAATCCGCGGGCTTTCAGTCCATCAATGAAATCGGAATTGTCATAGTCGAAGAGCTCTTTAATCACATCTGTTCGCCCGTAGCCATCTAGGATAATGTAGTAAATATCTGGCAGGTCTTGTGTTTCCTGTGGTGTGGATTGGATGCCGTCAAAGGGGGAGGGCGGGGCAACCTCTTCCGGGACATTGGAAGTGAGCAGGAAGGCAGCAATATTCGTTACGGGCTGAAAGAGCAGGAAGAGCAGGACGATATTGAGATAGGCAGTTGCCATGCCAACATTGCTGATTTTATATTTGGCCCACAGCCCGAGGACAAGGAGTGCGAGCCAGAGTGATCCGAGAAGCAGGTGGCTTGCAATGGATGGCATGTTTTCTTCGAGCCAACGAAAGACATGACCATAGGTGAAGAACAGGGTAAGGAAGAGCGTGACGCTAAAGGCGCCCTGGCGGATGTTCCTGGCAGCCAAGCCAAGCAGGATGGCCAAGGTGGATGCAACGACAAGGCTTATGGTAAGCGGGCGGAGGGCTTGGTTGGGATTGATCTGGCTGATGTTATTGGAAAGTAGGAACAGGATGGGGTAGACCGCCATCAGGAATGGGTGCAGTGCATATTGACCGACGATTTCGACGAAAGATTTGTTTTTGTTCATAAATTTAGATTTGTTTAATCAAGATTTATTCTAAGGTGCGTATATCCCTGCCATAACCCGATGCAGCCAGCACCTGGCCGCCTTCATAGGCCGTTTCTCCGCGCAGTACGACTTTTGTCACCTTCCCGCGCACCTGCCAACCCTCGAAGGGTGTCCAGCCGCAGCGCGAATGCATCTCGGCGGCGCGGATTTCGCAAACGGCGTTTTCGTCCACTTCAACCCAGGTCTCGGGCTGTTCGGGCAGGTGGAAGATGCGGCGCGGATTGATGACCATTTTCTCGATGATTTGTTCAACGGTGAGGCGGCCTTCATGCGCAGCGGTCAACATCAGCGGCAGGATGGTCTCCACGCCCGGGAAGCCGGGCGGGGGGGAGCCAGAATCTTTTTCCTCCAGCGTGTGTGGCGCATGGTCCGTGGCGAAGCAATCGATGACGTCCAGGTTCGCCCAGAGCGCATCCACATCTTCTTTGGTAGCCAGCTTTGGGCGCACCTCGGCACGACCGCCGGGCAGACCATTGGCACAGCAGGCACAGCCCGCATTGGCCAATGGCAGACCGCCTTTTTCGAGAAAAAGGTGGTGCGGGCAGACCTCGCAGGTGACGTTCAGGCCGCGTTCCTTTGCCTCGCGAATCAGCAGGATTTCCTCGCGTAGTGAGATGTGCGCAATGTGGATGGATTGGTCGAACATTTGCGCCATCCAGATGGCGGCGGCCATGCTGCGGCTTTCAGAGTGTGTGACAATTGGTCCCGGCCCGGGCCACTGCCTGAAATGCTCCAGCCACAGGGTCATGTCGTCCAGGCGTAACTCGCCAAAGGTGCTGTCGAGATACATTTTGAGCGCGGCGGCTTTTGGCGCCAACCGGGCTACCTCGGCAGCGTTGGCCGGGCCTGCACCAACATACTGGGCAAAATCACAGCGAGCCTTGCCGCGCGCGACCTCCAGCGCCAGGTTCAATGTGCTTTCATCAAAGATCGGCGGTTGGGTGTTGGGCATGGCCAGCACCATGGTTACCCCGCCTGCCAGCGCCGAGGCTGTGCCGCTGTCGAAATCTTCCTTGTGGGTGGCGCCGGGTTCGCGCAGGTGCACATGCACGTCAATCAAGCCGGGCAATTTCAGCATACACACTCCTCTTTTGAGTATACAACTTTCGCGCCAAAGTATACCCGCGCAGGTTGCTTTTGGATGTCGATTTCGCTACAATTTTCCCATGGGCATCTTGCACATACTTTTGAAATCAGAAAAATACTTCCTGCTGCGTGTTTTCCTTGTGGCCCTGTTCCTGCGCCTGATTCCTGTGCTCGGTCTGGCACAGCTTGGCATTGGCCTGGATGACATGTTCCAGTACGACATGCTGGCTCGCAGCCTGGCCAGCGGCAACGGCTATCGCTGGTATGCCGAGCCTGACCTGCACCTGTTCCAGGTTTATTTTGAGCAACTCAACTTCCACCTGCCCGCCGATTACGATCCGCGTGGCATTCTTACCTCCTTCCGCCCGCCGCTTTACCCGGCTTTCCTGTCCGTCATTTACTGGATGATGGACTCAGGCGATGTGCGCTTCCTGGCTGCGCGGATTGCCCAGGCTGTGCTGGGTGCTCTGCTGGCCCCGCTGGCTGGCTGGCTCAGTCAGGGTCTGTTCCCGTCCAATCAGCAGGCTCCCCGCCTGGCGGCCTGGGTCATGGCGTGCTATCCATTACTTTTGCTCTACCCACTGGCCCTGGCCACCGAAAACCTGTTCTTCCCATTACTGCTCTTTTCTGTTTGCATGCTGTTTTTTGCAGCCCAAACGCGCCAACTGCGTCATTTCATTATTGCAGGCGTGCTGCTCGGCCTGACCGGCCTGACGCGCTCCATTTCGCTGGCCTGCCTGGGGGTGGCGTTTGTCTGGGCTTTCTTTCTCTTGCGGGAGCCCAAGGCGGCCCTGTTGATGACCCTGGCCTGCCTGCTGGTGATTCTACCGTGGGTGGCGCGCAACAGCCTGTTGCATGGCCGCCTGACCGGCATTGAAACCAACCTGGGGTATAACCTGTACCTGGGTTACCATCCCGAATCAACCGGCGCGTTCCAATATGGCATCTCGCTCGACCTGCTGCCCTACCTCGATGATGACCTGCGTGACCGTCTGGGTCGCGGGCAGGCCTGGGAATTCATCCGCCAGGCTCCGGAGCGTTTCGTTCCGCTGGTCACGTCGCGCCTGGGCTACTTCTTCGGGCTGGAGAAGCGCGCCCTGATATATTTTTATTCCAACAACCTGCTCGGGGCCATTCCGCAGCCCTGGCTGGGCGTGCTAGCCGTATTCTTCCTCGGGCCGTTCGTGCTGGTTGGTACCTCCGCCTGCTTGGGCCTGGCACTGCTGAAGTGGAACCGCACCAGCCTGCTGCTCCCGCTTGTTCTCAGCGCGTACATCCTGCCGCACATCCTGATCCTGAGCGAAGACCGCTTCCACCTTGCCATACTGCCGATTCTTGTGGCACTGGCAGCCTTTGCCTGGTCGCAGGGGTGGCGGGGGTTGGTTGCCCGCTGGCACGAATCACTGCAGGGGAAGACTTCCCTGCTGCTGGCAATCCTGGCCGCCTGCCTGCTGCTGGTGAACTGGGGCGTGGAATTGCATCGCGACGCCAATATTTTGCTGCAATTGCTCGCACCGGGTGGTAACCAACTCTACCTTCCGTACTAAAAGGTGAACCATGCTCAAAACCCTGCTTGGTGAAAAACTTTCCTTTGATTGGAAAGTCACACTGGTCACCATCCTGAGCACCCTGCTGCTGATGGTGGACTACTATCATAAATTCTTCCCCGAAAAGTGGATGGACCGAACCATCCTGTACTTTGTGATCCCCATGCTGGTCATCCTGTTCATTTTTCGGGAATCTCCTGCAGCGTACGGCCTCAGCCTGGGAGATTGGAAAGCCGGGCTCACCCTGAGCCTGCTCGCCGTTTTCCTGATAGCGCCCATCCTGCTGTTGGTTGGGCGTGGCGACCCGAGCATGGTAGACTATTACATCCGCTTCCTGCCCGGCCTACCCTGGAACACCTTCGCCGACCTGCTTGGCTGGGAGTTTTTCTTCCGTGGCTGGATTCTTTTTACCTATGCCCGCCGCTACGGGCCAGATGCGCTCTGGCTGCATGCCGTCCCGTTTTCGTTGGCACACATCAGCAAACCGGAGATTGAAACCCTTTCCACCATCTTTGGCGGGTTTGCGTTTGGCTGGGTGGCCTGGCGCACCAAATCCTTCATTTACCCATTGCTCATTCACTGGTTCGTTTCTACTTTTACTATCCTGGCCGCTTCAGGAAGCCTCGATTTTCTCTGGTAAGTTGCTTTATTTATCGGTCGGAGGCCCCTATGAAACCATTTGCTGCCCTTTCGATGCTTTTCTGTCTTTTGATAGCGGCCTGCCAGCCTGCACCTGCGGATCCCCTGCCAACCGATATCGTAGACTTGCCAACAGCAACCCTCCCGCCTGCCCCCAGCCCGACCCCGTTCAGCCTGGAAAACCTGCCGCTGGGCGAATGGGTTCGCGCGCGCGGTATGCCCACAGCCCGGTCAGAAACCCACGCAGTGGTACTGAACGGTGAAATTTATGTAGCAGGCGGTTTTATCAATGGCGAACCATTGCCTGTCTCGAATGCCTTTGAAAAATACAACCCGGCACTCAACCAATGGACAGGACTGGCGCCCATGCCACGCAAATTGCATCATCTGCAAACTGCCGCCCACAACGGGAAAATCTACATCTTTGGCGGGTACCCGGATGTTAACTGTTGTGATGCAGACGGCTCCTCCTGGGTGTACGACCCGGCCAGTCATTCATGGGCAGCCATTGCCCCGATGCCGGATGTCCGCGCCGGTGGAATGGCGGTCTCTCTTGGCGACCATATTTATGTTGTTGGCGGTTCCAGTAATCGGTTCCTAAACCCGCCGGTCAGCGACCTGTTGCGCTATGACCCGGCTACAGACACTTGGCGCGAATTGGCCCCGTTGCAAGTCGCCCGAGACCATGTTGTGGCCGTTGCCTATGAAGGTATGATTTATGTCTTTGGTGGCCGCGAAGTACGCGATTACAACACGGTTGAAATCTACGACCCGGCTAGCAACATCTGGAGCGCCGGGGCTAGCATGCGCACGGCTCGCGCCGGGCATGGGGTGGCTGTGATCGGTGATCGAATCTACGTGGCGGGCGGTGAGCAGATCGGGATCATCCCGGAGCAGGTTGTCACAACTGTAGAGGTCTACGATCCCAAAAATGACCGCTGGGCAGGCAGTTTCGAACTGCCTGTCGGCTTGCACGGTGTTCCGACTGCCGGGCTGGATGGTGTGCTCTGGATTCTGGGCGGTTCCTCCCGCGCGGGCGGGGTAATTAATAACGGTGGTGTGTATGCATGGAAGGTTCCGTTGCCCTGAGCCTTAACAATTACAAAAGAGACCGTCACATGAGTCGTGGCGATCTCTTATATTTCGCTACTTGCCCGCCGGTTTGAAGGTCTGGAAGACCAGGTTGAGCAGGATGCCTACCACCGCGCCGGTGGCAATTGCAGGCCAGCCGTAGGGGAAAATTCCCTGCAAGAGTGGTAGCGGCAGGAAACCACCGGGAAAGCCAATGTGGCCGCCGATGCCAATCACCATCACGACTGCGCCAATCGCCAGGTTACGCGGGTCGAACATATCCACTTTTTCCGAGATCATTAGTGCGATGCCCTGCATACCGATGACTCCAAACAGGTAAATCGCCAGGCCGCCGCTGACTGCTGTCGGCACGGACTGGACAACGCCCGCCAGGTGACCGCTGAACGACATCAGGATGGCGATGACGCCCGCTGCAATCAGCGAAACGCCGCTGTAGTTGCGCGTGATGACCATGAGCGAGTTGTTCTCGCCGTAATTGGTGCCTGCCGCGCCGCCAAGCAGGCCGTTAATCATGTCGCCGATGCCATCCAGGATCAGGTTCAGGCCGACGAACTGGCTCAGGCCATATTTTGGCTGTTTGAGCTCCTCGGCCAGGTGATCGACATACAGGCCAATCTGGTACAGGTGGGCTGTGCTTTCAGGGATGGTGGCAATCGCCATTACAGCAATACTGACAATGGCTGTTGCGCTCATGGCCGAGGTGAAGTCAGGGAAGGTGATGTGTGGGGCAGTAATCACCTGCGCCTGGGTGATGGCGCCAAAATTAACCATCCCGAGCGCAGCCGCTACGATATACCCGACAATTGCGCCGAGCAGGATGGGCAGCATGCCGATGAAACCCTTGCCCTGCAAATAGACGGAGAACAGGATGGTGGCAAAGAGGGTCACCAGCGCCACACCCCACCAGCTGAGATCACCGCCTTCAATATTGCCCGCTACGCCCGAAGACATGTCCAGCGCAGCTTTGCCGAGCGCGAAACCGATTACGGCTGCTACCGAGCCGGTCACAATTGGCGGTAGGATCCGATCCACAATTTGTTTGCCGCCCGCAAATCGAATCAGCAGGCCAATGACAATATTGATCAGGCCAGTGACGATAATCCCTGCCTGCGCCACACTGATCAATTCATCCGAAACCGGCTGGCCGAAGGAGGCGTTGGTCACTGCCAGGATGGCCGCAATGTAACTGAAGGACGAGCCATAATACAGCGGGATGAATTTGCCGATCCCGTAGCGCGAACCAAGCAGGGCTACAATGGTCGCTACGCCTGACGCCAACAGCACAGTGCTGGTATGGAAGCCAACCAGCAGGGCGACCAGCACTGTGGCCGGGAACATGGTCAGCGCGTGCTGGAAACCGAGCAGGATAATCTGCCCGATGGGCGGGGTGTCATTGGGCAGGTATCCCATGACGGTTACTTCAGACTTCTTTGCCATACGCTTTCTCCTCTTTTGGGTGGGTATAAAAAAAGAGAGCCGCAAAACGCGACTCTCTGCTTGCTAAAACAAAGGACAACCCAAGTGGTCTAAGAAATGGATTTGGTCGGGAAGGTGGTATTGTCCAGACATATTGGCGGGTATTTTACGCGGATTTGATAATCTGTCAAGAAAAACACACCCTTTTGCCAAAAGTTCCTCAAATATGCGATTTTTATCCTATTTGCTGACATACCAGGCGGCCACATACCCCTGCGCCCCGGTAGGGTCGCGCACCTGCAGCCACTGGCCGGTTTTGCCGATTTTGGCTTCGGCTTGGGAGGCAGGTTCCAGCACCATCAGGAGTGTGCCCATTGCAAGGGTCTTGATGGTGGCGGAGGTGGTCGAGGCTGCACTTCGTAAGCGCAACCCGCCGGTGCCAACATTGGCATTCACTTTTACAGTCAGCGCCAAAGTACCGGTTGCAGGAACGGGCGCAGCAGTGGAGGAAGCCGGGTCCAGTTCCACCAGCCAGGCGGCTACATAACCTTCCCGTTCCTGCCGGTCTTTCACCCACAGCCAAGCGCTTTGTTTGCCGATCTTGCTTTTGGCAACGGCAGGTTCATCCAACGCTTGTAGCCTTGACCCGGCAGGTTGTACTGTTACCAGTGCAGCTGTCTGGCTGGCCTGTTTGCGCATCCGCAGGCCGCTGGCGCCAACGGATTTTGACACCAGCACAAAAACTTTTTCTTTTTCCTCCACTGGTTTCGGTGCAGGCGGTGGGGTTGGCTCGGGCTGGGGAGGTGTTGGAGGCCTGGGAGCAGGCGCGGGGGAGTCTGCCGGGGGAGTCGGTTGGGCAGGGGCAGGTTCGGGCGCAGGCGGGTTGGCGGCAATTTCTCCAACCTGCTTTTTATACAAGGCATTGAAGGTTTCATAGGCGCTGCTCATCAGGCTGCCGTAGCGGGTGGCCTGGCCGGTGCCATTGTAGAAGGCGGCAAAAGTGTTGAAATCGCGCGCCTGCAGGGCCTGGATGTTGCGCGAGGTGGATGAGGGGCCTTGTACGAAGTCGAAGAAGCCGACGATCTGGTTGCGTTCGTTGCTGCGGAAGGCGTCGTACATGTCTTGCACGCTGCCAAAGCCGATGGCGGCATGGTTGAAGCCCATAATCTGCGGTGCGCCCATACTGATGGAGAATTTGGCAGCTGTATCGTTGAGTGAGCGGGCAAAGTTGAAGACCTCCCACTCATTGTTCTGGTTGCCGTGAAAATCACTCTGGTTAGCTGGCCGCCAGGGCTCTGTGTTGGTAGGCCGCCATTTGTGGCCGAGCCAGGTCTGGCTGGCGGAAAACTGGAAGTGGTCGTTAAAGACCTGCTGGTTGTTCTTGCCCCAGTACTGGTAGAAGATGTGGTTTTCAAAACGGATGATCATGCGCCCATCCGCGGCAAAACCCTGCCCGCCAGACTCAATCGCAAGTACGGCCACAGCAGTTCCCACGTCAATTTTCAGGATGCCCGAAAGCGCCCCCAGCAGGCCGCCGTAGCGATTCCAGATGTCGGCTACCAGGCGGTTCATCGATGAATCAGCCGAAGCAGTGGTCAGTTTTTTCCCGGCTTCGAGGGGAACGCTTGCCACATCGTCGCCGAGCGTGTCGCGAATCATGGCGGGGTTGGAGATGGGCGGCGCTTCGGAAGAAGCTGGCGCCCCGGAAACGGAATCCACATACCAGGCCGCCACATACCCTTCTAGCCCGGTTGGCTCGCGAACGCGCAACCACTGGTCGAGGATGCCGACTTTGGCCCGGGCAGTGTGTTCCGCCTCAAGAACACGCATGCGTGTGCCGGAAGGCAGCAGGGAAAGTGTGACCGAGTTGATATTTGGCTCGTTGCGTAGGCGTAGCCCGGCGGGCAGGTTGGGTTGCACCTGCACGAACAGACCGCTTTCAACCACCGGCCCGCTTGGGAGAACAGCAGTTGCTTCGCTGGCTTCATACCAAACCACGGCGCTGATTGCATCGCGCAGGTGTTTGCCGTGTGCATAGCGCTGGCCCAGCACAACGGTCTGGTCTGCTTCGGCGGGATAAGGGTATGGGTCGAGCACGAGGAAATCGTTACCTGCTTTGGCATACGCCACCACCCAGTGGGTTTGCAGCCCGGCCTGTGGGGAAAAGTCAATTTCCAGCAGTACCGGCTGGCCGACATCAATCGACGTGCGGATTTCGTCCAGCGGGGCGTTGCTGTCGCGGCAGATGATCAGGTTTTTGTAACGAACTTTTGGGTAGAGCGAGGAAACTGCGCCCCAGACAATGGCTGCGCCCATGAAGCCGCCGTTGTTTTTTAGTTTGTTGTTGAGAGACTCGGGGGTTTCGTTATAGCCCCATCCACTCAGCAGCATGGCGACGGCTGTCACAGCGCAGCCGGAGGATCCAAGGGTCAGGTTACTGCCGCCGAGTTTCTGGTCTTTCCATTGCGGGTCACGTTGCGAGAACCAGGTTGGGTTATAGGGCATGTTTACCTCGTATTTGATAGGAATGGTCTTTTTTATTATACCGATATAGGCCGAAAGGACAAAACCGTTTGGAGGATGGGAAAAGCAGAACCATTTCACCAACAAAAAAGCCTCCTGCTTTGCAACAGGAGGCTTGACAGCAACCAAATGGGTTAATCGATATTGCCGGTCACCATGGCCAGTTTTAACTCACCAATGGCTTGCGTAATCTGGATGTCGCGTGGGCAGGCCATGGTGCAGTTAAACACGGTATGGCAGCGGGCCACGCCGTTGGTCTCACTGAGCACATGCAGGCGTTCGGCTGCACCTTCATCACGGCTGTCAAAAATAAAGCGGTGGGCGGTCACCATGGCTGCCGGGCCGAGATAATCATCGCTGCCCCAGAATGACGGGCAGGAGGTTGTGCAGGCCGCGCACAGGATGCATTTTGTTGATTCATCAAAGCGGGCGCGCTGTTCGGGGGTTTGCAGGCGTTCCTTGCCGTCAGCAGGCACAGGGCTATTATTGATAAAGTAAGGCAGCACCTTTTTGTAGTTGTCAAAAAATGGTTCCATATCCACAATCAGATCTTTGACGACTTTCAGGCCCATGATCGGGTCCACTGTTATCTTGTCGCCGACATCACGCACCAGCACTTTGCAGGCCAGGGCATTGCGGCCATTGATACGCATGGCATCCGAGCCGCACACCCCGTGCGCGCATGAACGGCGGAAGGCCAGGGAGCCGTCATCATAGCCTTTAACCCGTTCCAGTAGATCCAGCACGCGGTCGGTCGGGTCAGCTTCCAAGGTATAGGTTTCGTAGTGCCATTTCTTGTCCACTTCGGGGTTGAAGCGGAAAACTTTAAGGGTAACTTCCATGGTCAGCTCTGCCTCTCTTTACTAATAAACGCGTTCTTTGGGCTGGTATTTGGTAATCACGACCGGCTTGTAGGCAATCTCCACCTTGCCGTCCTTTTGCCAGACCAGGGAATGCTTGAGCCAGTTTTGGTCGTCGCGCTTGGCATAATCTTCACGGGCATGGCCGCCGCGGCTTTCCTTGCGGTTCAGGGCGCTGATGGTCACCACTTCAGACAGGTCGAGCAGGTTGCCCAGTTCCCAGGCATTGAGCAGTTCTGTATTGAAGATCTTGCCAGTATCGCTCACACGCACATTCTTGAAGCGTTCTTTTAATTCGCGGATTTTGTTCAACGCGCGGATCATGCCTTGTTCCGTACGGAAGACGCCAACATCATCGAACATAATCTTTTTCATCTCAGTACCGATGTCGAAGGCGTTTTCCTTGCCGCTGCCGCTTTTCAGTACTTCGATTTGGCGGCGGGCTTCCCCGGCGGGGTCTTCCGGCAAGGGGGTGAAATCCACGCTTTTGGCATATTCTGCGGCCTTCAACCCGGCATATTTGCCAAACACCACCAGATCGAGCAGGGAATTGGTGCCCAGGCGGTTCGCGCCGTGTACCGAGACACAGGCTGCTTCCCCGGCCGCATACAGGCCGGGTACAACTGTGTTTTTGTCATCCACCACCACTTCGCCAAACTTGTTGGTCGGGATCCCGCCCATGCTGTAATGGGCCGTTGGCTGGATTGGCATGGGCTGGGTGATCGGGTCCACGCCGAGATACACGCGACAGAAATCAATAATGTCGGGCAGTTTCTTCAGGATGACATCGCCGGTGACATTGACAGGTGAGCCGTCCGGGTTGGTGCGGCCGTCCAGCGCGGCGAATTTGTTGATCGTTTCAGGCGTGACATCTAGGTAGACGTAATTCGAGCCGTTGACGCCATTGCCTTCACGAATTTCGAGGTAAATGGCGCGGCTGACCACATCGCGCGAGGCCAGGTCTTTTACGTTGGGTGCATACTTGGTCATGAAGCGCTCACCCTTGCCGTTGAGCAGGATGCCGCCTTCGCCGCGCGCGCCTTCGGTAATCAGGATGCCGAGCTTGTAAATGCCGGTTGGGTGAAACTGGAAGAACTCCATGTCTTCCAGTGGGATGCCGCGCCGGTAGGCAATTGCCGCACCGTCGCCGGTGTAGGCATAGGCATTGGAGGTGATTTCCCAGATGCGGCCATGCCCGCCGGTGGCAAAAATGATCGATTTTCCGTGGAATGTGTGAATTTCGCCGGAGGCCAGTTCCACAGCTACCACGCCAACCGCCTTGCCATCCTGCATCAACAGGTCAAGCACCTGGAATTCATCGTAGAACGTGACATTGTTCTTAATGCACTGCTGGTACAGGGTTTGCAGGATCATGTGCCCGGTGCGGTCGGCCGCATGGGCGGCGCGGCGCACGGGCTTGCCGGTTACATTGTTGGTGTGTCCGCCAAACGGACGCTGGGAAATTCGCCCATCGGGAGTCCGGTCGAAGGGTAGCCCGTAGTGCTCCAGTTCGAGCACGGCGTCAATCGCCTCACGGCACATGAATTCGATCGCATCCTGGTCACCGAGGTAATCGGAACCTTTTACGGTGTCGTAGGTATGCCACTCAGGGTTATCTTCTTCATAATTCCCCAGCGCCGCGCTGATGCCGCCCTGGGCTGCGCCAGTGTGCGAACGGGTGGGGTACAGTTTGCTGATGACAGCCGTTTTGGCAGTTTTGGATGCGTACAGGCCAGCCATCAGGCCCGCGCCGCCCGCGCCAACAACGATCACTTCAAATTGATGATGATTGCTCATGTCTCTTCCTTAAAGCCAGATGATGTAAAGGCCCATGAAACTTGTTGCGGCCATACAAACCATGCTGATATAGCGCACCAACTGACGCTGCCAGGGTTTCACCAGATAGTCATCACAGATTACCACCAGGCCGTGCACACCGTGTGCGGTTGCCACCAGCAGCAGGGCGCTGGCAGTCAACTTCCAGAACGGGTGCGCCCAGGCACTCAGGTCCTGAAGTTCAGTACTTTCAACATGCGCGGTTGTTGGCATAAAGGCCCAGCGCATTACTTCGGCAAAGTTCATCTGGGTGCGTGCGCCCATGTAGAGCGCGCCAACCAGCCCGACCAACAGCAGGCCGTAAATGGCCAACGCTGAAAGTCGGGTAAAAAACCACATGATGGTTTCAAAATTCATACCGCGTTTGGAAAGGGGGAGGGTTCGCTTCATAATTATTAACCTAACTGACCAGTGCCGTGCTGACAATCACATAAACGGCAAAGGCATACAGGGGAATAAAAACAGCCCATTCCACCCAGATGGCTTGCCGCTGGTACGGAATGAGCTTGGGGAACAGGTCCAGGATGGTGATGCGCAGCCCATTAATAGCATGGAAGAACACACAGAAGAACATGAAAAGCTGGAAGGCCCAGTGCTGGTAGATGGCATTGATGAAACCACCCGTCTGGCCCCCCAGGAAGGATGCCAGGATGTGAACACCGATGAAGATTGCCATGCCCGCCCCGCCAATGCGATGCAGGATGAAGGTCAACATTGGGCCTTCCCCTTTGTATCGCAGGGCTGTCAGCAGGCCCGTATTTCGGTTTTGGCTCATTAAAGAACCTCCTTCAGTTTGTTTATCGGGCCAGGAGCCCGGTTTGGACTGCAATCTATTCTACATTAAAAACGCCAACGACTTGCCCGGGCTGGCGTTTTCGGCAAAGATATGACATTTATCACGCCGATTTAGTTTCACTCGTCTTACAAAACTGGCCTATCTGACCCTTATAATCCAAATACGCTTAAAAGGTCTTATTATTAAGCAGACGGGTTTGAATTTTAATCGATTTTACAGGCAAGCCATTCATCTAAAAGAGTGATTTCTCATCAACCTACCTGCCCAAAGGAGGCGTCATGTCTGGTTCGAACCAAATCAGCCGCAGGGACTTCATCAAGCTGGTCACCGGCGCAGTCGGGGGATTGATCACCGCCGGCTTGGGAATTCCGGCCATCGGGTACTTGCTGCATCCTGCTTTTGAGGAGGACAAAGCCGGGAAGCCGGTCACGATTGGCAACCTGAATGACATGCCTGAGGGCAAGCCGGTTCCATTTAGTTTTACCCTCACTCGCGTCAATGGCTGGGAGCGTACCGCCAGCAACTTTGGTGGCTACGTAATCGTCAAAAACAAGGCCAATCGCGACATCCTCGTGTTATCCAGCCGCTGCACCCATCTCTCCTGTCGGGTGACGTGGAGCGAAGAGGCCGATGGCTACCTATGCCCTTGCCATGACGCCAAGTTTGGTATGCATGGGGAAGTGATTGACGGGCCGCCTCCGGAACCGCTTGGCCACTTCGATTACGAGATCGATGCCGAGGGGTTTATCATCATCATCCCTGTGGAAGTAAAGGAAGGCTGAGATGCTCAAGAAAATTTACGACTGGCTGGATGAACGCCTTGGCCTGCAAAGCCTGTACAAGAACCTGCTCGACCGCCCGGAACCAAAAGGCAACTGGTGGAATACGCTCGGCTCGGCCAGCCTGTTCCTGTTTGTAGTGCAGGTGGCCACAGGCATCTTCCTGACGGTGTATTACACCCCCTCGCCAGACCATGCCTACGACTCGATTGAATATATTATGAACGAAGTCACCTTCGGCTGGCTGATTCGCGGCATTCATCACTGGGCGGCTTCGTTGATGGTTCTGGTGGTCTTCATCCATATGCTGCGTGTGTTTTTCACCGCTTCTTATAAATATCCGCGTGAAATGACCTGGCTGGTGGGCATTGGCCTGCTGCTGGTGACGGTAGGCATGGGCTTCACAGGTTACCTGCTGCCCTGGCACCAGATGGCCTACTGGGCCACCACGGTCGGCACACAGATTGCCGGGAGCGTACCTTTTATTGGCAATTTCATCTTGCAGGCCCTGCGCGGCGGGCCGGACCTGAGCGCCCTGACATTGCAGCGGTTTTTCGCCGCCCATGTGTGGATCTTGCCGTTGGTGTTGATGATCCTGATCGGTGTGCACCTTTACCTGATCATGAAGCACGGCGAATCGCACTTCCCCGATAAAGAAGATTAAGGATGCGGCTATGAACCAGGACACCAAAGATAAAATCAACCGCAAATACGAGCGCGAACTGGAAGACGGCGAGCGCTTTTGGCCGGATAGCATCTTCAAAGATGTCATCGTTTCGCTTGGCCTGTTCACCCTGCTAATCTTGCTGGCAACCTTTGTCGGCGTTCATGATTCTCCCAAAGCCGACCCGAGCGATACCAGCTACATTCCCCGCCCCGAGTGGTATTTCCTGTTCCTGTTCAAGTTCCTGGCCCTGTACGGGCAAATCCCTGTGCTGGGAAAAATTGAGTGGATCGCCACGGTGTTGATTCCTGGCATTGCAGTTGGCTTGCTGACCTTCCTGCCTTTCATTGATAAATCACCAGATCGTTACTATGGCAAGCGCATCCTGCCGATTGGCCTCATGGTCATCATGGTGACCAGCATGGTGACACTGACGCTGGTGGCAGATATCCCGACTGTGCTGGCCGAAGGGCCGACGCTGGCCACTATTTTGCAACCGGTGGCGGGGCTGGTTGTGCCAGGCCTGGGCCTGACGGCGCTGGTATTAATGTCTTTTGTCTTCCGGCAAACTTCCACCCGCACGATGATCGCCACGACAGTGATGACCTCCGGCCTGATGGTTGCCCTGACAGCCTTTATCCTGCTGGCGGCCCCGCCCGCGCATGCCGAAACAGTTGAACTGCCCAAAACGCTGGCAGATAAAATCGTTGCCGGGCAGGATCTGTATTCCCTGCACTGCACCGAATGTCACGGCGATGACGGCTCGGTGACGGTGATTGAAGGTGTGGAAGGACTGGACGGCACAGTCATCAGCCCAATTTCCAGCCGGGATGTGCTTTACACGGTCAATGATGCCAGTATGGCCGAGATCATTGCATACGGTCGCCCAGAGTTGGGGATGATTCCCTTTGGCAAGGCCTATAATCCTGAAGGCCTGACCCGGGCCGAAATTGACTATATCATCCTGTTCATGCGTTACACCTGGGATGACCGCTTCGAGGCGCCAGTCATAAAACCGCTCTACCCGCCGCTGGCCGACGGCGAGGTGCCATCTTATGATGTACACATTGCGCCGATTGTCAAACGTTACTGCATCTCCTGTCACCGTGACGGCAAGGAGAACAACAACTACTGGATGACCACCTATGATGAGATTATTGATATGGGTGATAATGCCCCGATTGTCGAAGCGGGCAACCTAGAAAGCATCCTGATATTGGTCATGCAGGAAACGCCCATCCTTGATGAAAACGGCGAAGAGATTATTGGTGTAATGCCGCCCAACAAACCCTTAAAGGCTGAAATTGTGGAAATCTTCAAACTCTGGGTGCTGAATGGCATGCCCCAGACAGCGGAAGAGGCTGCAGCGCTGTCCTCGCCCCCGGAAAACACGCCCACGCCCGCCCCGTAGCCTACCTGCCGTACCCAGGAGCCGCCCCCAGCCCGGAGGCGGCTCCTTTTTCATCCAACAAAGATAAAGGTTTCATAAATCTTTTGCACCCACAATTGACAGGGTATATTTCACGGGTATCATCAGGCAAATTTGCGCCTTTACAGTTCAAAGGATAAACCATGAAGAAAAGTTTTGTTGTTTTACTGCTGGTAGCATCATTGTTACTAGTAGCCTGCGGCACGGCAGAAATACCCGTTACCGAAGCCCCGGCCTCGTCTGAGGCCACATCCAGCCAATCAAGTGCGGTGGTTGAGTCCTCGGCTGTGGCGGAGGCCTCCTCCAGCGAAGCCCCGGCTTCCAGCGAGGCCAGCAGCAGCGCCGAAGCTGCCCCCGCTGATGTGGTGGAAGTGCAGGTGGTGTTGGGTGACAATTGGGTGCAGTCTAGCATAACCACTTTTAAGGTGGGCGTGCCGTATCGCCTGGTGATTACCAACTCCGGCGGGCGCGTACACAACTTCAACATTCACCCGGTGGCCGAGAAGTCTGACGCCGGTATCCAGTTTGCGCTGGATAACGCGCTGCTGTCTGTGCCGGATTCCCAGTTGCGTCCTGGCTCACAGGTGGTGGTGGATTTCACCTTCACGCAGGCGGGGAACTTCGAGTTCTCCTGCCTGATTCCCCGTCATTTCAAGAGCGGGCAATATTTTGAAGTGACAGTGGAGCCTTAAGAGACGTTAGGTGTTAGATATTAGACGGTAGAGAGCCGACAATGGGTGTAAGAGGAGCAGGCCTGGTTTTGCCGGGCCTGCTTTTTTGCCAGGATGGATTGAATCAAAAAGGACGGCGCGTTGTCGCAACCGCCCTTCAGTATTGCACTGGCAAACAAATTTACATGCGCGCGATGATCGCGTCACCAAACTCGGAGCATTTTACTTCGGTCGGGTTGTCCATCAGGCGGGCAAAATCGTAGGTAACAATCTTGGCGTCAATTGCGGCCTCCATACCCTTGACGATCAGGTCGGCGGCTTCTCCCCAGCCCATGTAACGCAGCATCATTTCACCTGAGAGGATCACCGAGCCGGGATTCACTTTATCCAGGTCGGCATATTTCGGGGCTGTGCCATGCGTGGCTTCAAAGATGGCATGCCCGGTTTCGTAGTTGATGTTTGCACCCGGGGCAATACCAATCCCACCCACCTGGGCGGCCAGCGCGTCGGAAAGATAGTCGCCATTCAGGTTCAGGGTGGCGATGACGTCATAGTCTTTCGGGCGGATGATGGTGAACTGCAGGCTGACATCGGCAATCGAGTCCTTTATCAGCAGTTTGCTTTTCCATTTGCCGTCGCCGTGGGTGTCCCATAATTTCAGGGCGGCTTCCACTTCGGCTTTGATGTCAGCCTGCTGGGCCGGGCTCATCATGTCAAAGCCGGGGTCAATCATCTTGGCGTTCTCTTCCACGCTCAGGCTTGGTTTGCTTTCTTTGTTGCCCAAGATCCAGCTTTCGCGCTCGGTGACGACCTGGCTACGGAATTCGCGGGTCGCCAGGGCGTATCCCCAATCTTTGAAAGCGCCTTCGGTGAACTTCATGATGTTGCCTTTGTGCACAAAGTTGACACTGCGGCGCTTGTTCTCCAGCGCCCAGGAGATGGCTGCGCGCACCAGGCGTTCGGTGCCTTCCACAGAGACGGGTTTGATGCCCAGCCCGGCTGTTTCAGGGAAGCGAATCTTGGCATATTCTTTCGGGAAGGCTTCTTTGAATAATTCCTTAAACTTCTTGTTCTCTTCCGTCCCGTGCTGGAACTCGATACCGGTATAAATATCTTCGGTATTCTCACGGAAGATGACCATATCCACATGTTCGGGGTGTTTCACCGGGGAGGGCACCCCCTTGTACCAGCGTACCGGGCGCTGGCAGACATACAAATCGAGATTTTTGCGCAGGGCCACGTTCAATGAACGGATGCCACCACCAATCGGCGTGGTCAGCGGGCCTTTGATGCCCACCAGGAACTCACGGAAAGCTTCGTTGGTTTCCTCGGGCAGCCAGCTCTGGAAGAGCTTAAACGACTTCTCACCGGCGTACACTTCCATCCAGTGAATTTTGCGCTTGCCGCCGTAGGCTTTTTCCACCGCCGCATCGAATACACGTACTGACGCGCGCCAGATGTCGCGCCCCGTGCCGTCGCCTTCAACAAACGGGATGACCGGGTTATCGGGAACCTGCAACTTGCCGTCCTTGATGCTAATCTTTGCCCCGCCAGCGGGGACCTTAACATTTGTATATGCCATATTGCTCTCCTTTGGTGATTTCCGGCGGGATTATAACATCCGCCCTGCAGGCCAGTTAGTGACGATTGTCATTACTCTTTTTCCACCATTATCCACATCTGATCACCATTCGTTGAGACATCCACCCAGCCATTTTGATCTGTTCGTAGCAGGATTTTTTCGGCCAGCAAGTCCAACAGGGCCTGGTCTGGCAGGCCGTCCGGGTCTCCTGCTTCCACGCTGAGCAGGATGAGTTGTGGATTGAGCGCCGCCAGCCACTCGGGTGGGTTGGCAGGCGCGTAGCCACCTTCTGCCAACAGCAACAGGCTCACCTCGCCAACGCTGTGGCCGTTTTCGAGCATTTCCCTGGCTTCAAAGCTGCTCCCGACCGGCAACAACGCCCTGAAACTGCCCATGCTGATTAGCAGGATTGCCCCGCGCGGGCTGGAAGCCAATACCTCGAGTTCAGCGCCGCCTCCCAGGGTTACTTTATTGCCGGTTTGTAAGACGGTTATCGAAACCCCGGCCTGTGTCAGCCAATCATCCAGCTGGCGGGAGGAAAACGAAGCCTGCGAGTTGCCGCTCCAGTACACCTGCCGGGGCATGAAGCGTTCCACTGCGCGTGGCAGGCCTGCCACCTGGTTCTCCTGGGTCGAGGCCACCACCAGCGCATCCAGCGCACGGTTAAACGGTGGCAGCCTTCGGCCTAATTGGTCGGTTAATACTGCAGGGGAGGCCCCGCCGTTAATCAGCACAAAACGCCCCTCGGGAGTCCGCACCAGGATGGCATCCCCCGTGCCAACATCCAGGAAAGTCAGGTGCAGCCGCCCATCCGGCAGGTTAAGGGCCGTCCGCCAGGTCAAAAAGGAAAAGACGAGCAGGGTTAGAACGACAAAGACTGGCCCGGCCACCCGGCGTAAAGGGGCCAGCCTGTCGGGGAAGAAGGTGATGGCCAGCAGCACAGCATAAAAACTCACTGCAAAAAGCAGGCTGAAGTCATCCAGTGACAGGACGCCGTTGGGCAGGCTGGCAAACCACTCCACCACACGGATGGTATAGGCCGGGAAGGGCCACGTACCATAGGCCAGGATCTGCCCGAGTGGCTGGTAGATGGCGCCTACGAAGGCTGCCAGCCCGCCGAGAATCATCACTGCTGGTTGGGCGGGCAGGATAAACGGATTGGCAATTAACGAAATAATGGAAATCCGCTGGAAGTGATAGGCAATCACAGGCAGGGTGGTCAGTTGGGCGGCCAGGGTCAGCAGAATCACGTCTGAGAGCGGAACAATGATGCGCTGGGCTCTGGAAGTGCCCAGCCAACGTGCCAGCCAGCCTTCCGCCCAGTCTGCCAGTGGTTGTGCATAAAGGATTAGCCCGGCTGTAGCGGCAAATGACAACTGGAAGCCGACATCCCAGATCACAAACGGGTCGAGCAGGGCCATTAACAGGGCCACGCCGGTCAGGGCGCTGATGGCCTGAGTGCGCCGCCCGATCTGCTTTGCCAGCAGGCCCAGGCTGCCCATTAAGGCCGCCCTTACAACAGAGGCTTCTGCGCCGACCAGCAGGGTGTAAAAGGTTATCCCTGCAATGGCGGCGATGGCTCCCCGTTGCAGGCCAAACAGGCGGCTGAACAGGCTGAAGAATACACCTGCAATAATGGCGATATTAAAGCCGGAAATGGCGATGATGTGGGTGGTGCCGGTGTCGCGGAAGTCATCCTGTAATTCCTGTGACAGGCCGTTATCGTTACCAAGCAGGATGCCCGACAGCAGTGAGGCTTCAGGGTCTGGGAAGATGGCATAGATGGAGTCGTACAGGTGGGCATTGCTCCAGTAAATAGCCTGCCAGAGCGGGTTGGCGTTGCTGCGCGGCAAAACGGTCACCACGCCGACACTCATATACGAGTGGATTCCCTGCCGGGCCAGGTACTCTTTATACGAAAACTGCTCATTTTCCGGCGGGGTCTGCAACAGCCCGCGTGCGCGAACCAGCTGGCCGTATTCCAGTTCCTGTTCGTTATACAGGCGGATCAAAACCCTGCCGCGGGCGGCGAAATCGCCATTGCCGGTGTCCAGGTCAGTGACATCCACCACCAGGTTGGCGTACGTGTCACGGACATCTGGTTCTTTCAAGATGTAGCCTGTCACCCAAACGCTGGCCGGGGCGTCATTATATGTGCCGATAAAATCCGCTGTTAAGACTGGCTGGCTGATTTCCAGCCGCCACGCACCGAGGAAGAACAGGAACGGCAACAGGAACAGGAATCGCCGTCCCGGACGGTGACGTGCCAGCCAGGCGGCACTCCCGCCAACGAACAGGCATATAGCAGCCAGCGCCAGCCACACGCCCCAGGGCAGGGAAAGTGAATCAGCAAGCAGGATGCCACCTAGGAAGGCCAGCGAGAGCCATAATAGGGGCAAGGCTGCCACTTGCGAACGCAGTTTCATAAATTGATTGTACAGGAAATTGAACAATTTGATATTTATAGCACGAACGAAATGACAAAATACACATTGCATTTCCTGTGCGCTTCGTTGTATAGTTCCAGCATGCCTGAACAAAAACCCATCCTGGTTACCGGGCCGACCGGCTATATTGGCGGGCGGTTGATTCCACGCCTGCTGGAGGTGGGCCACCCGGTGCGTGTGCTGGCCCGTGACGTTTCGCGCCTGCAGGGCCGGCCCTGGCTGAACCAGGTGCAGGTGGTGCAGGCGGATGTATTACTACCCGAAAGCCTGCCCGCTGCGCTGGAAGGCATTTCCACCGCATACTACTTAATCCACGGCCGTCAGGGCGGTAAACAGGAAGCCGAACGTGATATGCGCGCCGCACATAATTTTGTGCGCGCCGCCGAGCAGGCCGGGGTGGAACGAATCATTTACCTGGGCGAGCTGGTGGATACCACTGCACCGCTTTCCGATTACCTGCGCGCCCGCCATGAGACGGGTTACATCCTGCGCCAGGGGCGCATTCCCGTGACAGAGTTTCGTGCGGGCATGGTGATCGGTTCTGGCTCGGTGCTGTTTGAGATGGTCCGTTACCTGTCTGAACTCCAACCTGTTTTTATTTGCCCATCCTGGTTTTTTAGCATGGCCCAACCGATTGCCATCCGCGACGTGCTAAGTTACCTGATTTCTGCACTGGGCCAACCTGAAAGCATCGGCCGCACCATCGAGATCGGCGGCCCCACCCGCTTGACGTACGCAGACATGTTGCTCGGCTACTCCAGGCAGCGCGGATTTCGCCGCTGGCTGATCCCCACACCATTCTATGCGCCGCGCCTGTCGGCTTACTGGGTGCAGATGGTCACGCCGGTCTCCTACCGGGCTGTACTCCCTTTAATTGAAGGCCTGCACCTTGAAAGCTTGGTGACGGATGACCTGGCCCGCAAATTGTTCCCCGGCATCCAACCGCTGGATTTCGAGACCGCCGTACAGTATGCCCTCGCCAAACTGGAAAGCGACGACGTGGAAACCTCCTGGGCCGATGCGCTGGTCACCTCGGCAGGCGATGGCAAACCTTATGAGTTCAAACTGGAAGAAGGCATGTTCCAGGAAAAACGCCAGTTGCTGCTCAACCTGCCCGCCGAAGCGGTCTACCGTTCGTTTACCGGCATTGGCGGCGAACGCGGCTGGATGTACATGGATTGGGCCTGGGCCATCCGCGGTTGGATGGACAAGGCCATTGGCGGGGTGGGCCTGCGGCGCGGACGCCGCCACCCGGACGAGATTCGGGCGGGCGAATCGCTCGACTTCTGGCGGGTGGAGTGGTTGATCCCCAACCTGGCCATGCGCCTGCGCGCCGAGATGAAAGTGCCCGGCAAGGCCTGGCTGGAATTCCAGGCCATCCCACAGGAAAACGGCAAGACCCTTTTCGTTCAAACGGCCTTTTTTGCAGCGCGCGGCCTGTTTGGCTATTTATACTGGTATGCCATGTGGCCGTTTCACCGCTTTATCTTTGACGGTATGATTCGTAAACTGGCTGAACGCGCCAGGCAAATTGCCAGCCATGACCGATAAAAAACATCAACGCAGGGACAGAAAGCCGCAAGGATTTTTATTCTTAGCGTCTCTGCGCCTTTGCGTTAAAGGGCTTTGGTATGCCTGGTAAAATCATCCTCGTCACCGGCGCCACCGGCTACATTGCCAGCCGATTAATCCCTTTATTACTTGAACAAGGTTATATCGTCCGTTGCCTGGCTCGCCAGCCGGAGCGGCTGAAATTCCGCCCCTGGGTTGGCCGGGTGGAAGTGATTCCAGGCGACCTGACCCGTCCTGAGAGCCTGCCTGCCGCCCTGCAGGGCGTGGATGCGGCCTATTATCTCGTCCATAGCATGGCTGCCGGGCATGGCTACCATGAGTTGGACCTGCAGGCGGCGCGTGGCTTTTCCGCTGCCGCAAAGCAGGCGGGTGTCGGGCATATCATCTATGTCGGCGGGCTGGCCAATCCGGACGAAAATCTGGCTCTGCACCTGCGTTCACGCATTGAAACCGGGCAGGCGCTGGCCGAAGCAGGCGTACCCGTGACAGAATTCCGCGCCGGGGTGATTGTTGGCCCTGGCTCGGTCTCCTTTGAGATGATCCGTTTTATTGCCGAGCAATTCCCCGTCATGGTTGGCCCCACCTGGCTGCGTCGCCGTTCCCAGCCCGTCGCCGCTAGCGACATCCTGGCCTACCTGCTCGCCGCGTTAAACACACCGGCCTGCCAGGGCAAGGTAATCGAACTCGGCTGTGAACGCCCACGCCAGTATATTGACGTGATGGCTGAATATGCCCAAATCCGCGGCCTGCGGCGCGCCAGTTTGCTGCTGCCGTTCATCCCGCCCGCTTTGATGGCCTTTTTCATTGATAAATTGACCCCGGTGGAATATGCTTATGCCCTTCCGTTGGTGGAGGGCCTGCAAAATGACAGCCTGGTGCGCGACCGGGCTCCCTTGGGCCTGTTTCCTGGCATCCAACCGTTGGATTACGCTGAGGCCGTCCGCCGCGCCCTGCAAGAATTACACCCGGATTTTATCCAGCGCCTGTGGCTGGATGTTGACAAAGAGCATGTTTTCATGAAACATGAAGGCTTCCTGGTGGATTATCGCCGCCAGAAACGCAACGAACCCGCCCAACAGGTTTTCGAGCGGCTGGCGCGGATGGGTGGCCGCAACCCCTGGCCCGGCGCGGACGGGTTGTTCCGGCTGAGAGGGTGGATTGATTTACTCATCGGCGGGCCGGGTCTGCGGGGTAGCCCGCCTGAGATTCACATCAATAGTGAGGTTGACTATTACCGCGTGGAGGACATCCAACCAGGCAGGCGACTGCTGTTAAAATCCGAACTGAAAGCCCCCGCGCAGGGCTGGATGGAATGGCAGGTCACGCCGTTGGGAGAGGGCTGCCTGCTGGAACAAACGGCGTATGTTGCGCCCAAAGGTCTGGCTGGCTATTTGTACTGGTTAATGCATTTGCCATTCCATGCACATGTTTTTCATGCAATAATAAAGGCGATTTAATGCGAGGAGAACCATGCCCACTGTCCAGGACGCGATCCAACTGATTAAACAGGGCCAGAAAGCCCAGGCCCGGCCCATTCTCGAGGCTGCCATTCGCGCTGCGCCGCAAGACCTGACGGCCTGGTTCTGGTATGCCGAAACGCTCGAAAGCGTTGAAAAGAAGGTACGCCTGCTGGAAATGTGCCTGAAGCAAAACCCTGGCAACCCGCAGGTGCTTAAAGCGCTCAATGTAATGAAAGCCCGCCTGGTCCCGCCGGAGCCATCCAAACCGACTTTTGACCCCGAACCTGCCGCGCCTACCGCCACCCCGGCCTTTGCCTGGGACGAATCCGCTGCGTCGCAGGAAGCCGAACCCGCCAGCCAGGCTGCTTTTTCGGGCAGTATTGACTGGGACGCGCTGGAACGCCAGCAGGCTGAACAGAATGCCCAGCGCATGGCGCTCTCTAGCCCGGCGGCGGCATTTTCCAGTGAAGAATCTCCTGCCTTGCCGAAAGCGGAGTCGGCTGCCCCGGCGGTGAAAAAAACAGCACCGACGGGTAACCGCATGCCTTTTTGGGAGGTCTGGCTGACCGTGCTGACCGTGCAAAACCCGGCCGGGTTCTCCGCCGCCCTGGATGATCCTGAAGCCGGGCAGGGTCGCGCTTACGAGTGGATGGCTTATGCTGGTGCGATCTCTGGCCTGGCCGTACCGCTGGCCCTGATGGTCAGCCCGGACATGCAGACCTTGATGCAAATGCCCGAAATGCAGCAGGTGGCCGGGCAGTTTAACCCCAACCTGTTCCTGATTATTATCGCGCTGGTGGCCAGTTTATTTTCTGCCCTGAGCAGTGTGATCGGGTTGATGATTACCGGCGGGGTGCAGCACCTGATTGCCCGTTATTTTGGCGGCACGGGGACGTTCAGCAGTACAGTCTATGCGATAGGGTCCTATCTTGCGCCGCTGACCATGGTTTCCACCCTGTTTAGTTTCATTCCGATCTTAAACTGCATTGCCTCCCTGCTGGGTTTTTATTCCATCCTTTTGAATGTCCGCGCCCTACAGGCTGCCCAGAGAATCAGCGCCGGGAATGCCGTGCTGGTCATCATTATCCCCTCGCTGGTGATGTTCGCCTGCCTGTGTGTGGTCGGGCTGGTGGCCGCCGGGCAGCTTGGCCCGCTGCTGGAACAGCAAATGCTGGATGCAGGCCAGTTCGCTCCTTAACCTGGCATGAAACGCTATTTGTTCATCCTGGCCGGCGTGTGTGCTTTCGTGCTGGCCGCCATTGGCGTGGCCGCGTTTCTGCCTGCCACCGCCCCACGCTGGGATTTCATTTCGCTCTACCATGCCGTGCTGGGCTGGGCACGAGGGGCTTCTTTTTATGATTTTGTGCTGCAACGGCAGTTAATGGCCGAAACCGCCGGGGTGGAGCTGGATCAGATTGCGCTGGACCCCTGGCCGTACTTCCCGTACCCGCCTTGGTATCTTTCCATTTCTTTTTTCCTCGGCTGGCTCAACTATGAGTGGGGCTTCAGGACTTGGATGCTGCTCAATCTGGGCATGCTGGCTTGTTCAGCCTGGCTGTTGACGGACGGTTGGCCGCCGCGCCAGCGGATGGTTGCCCTGGTGGCCGCGCTGCTTTACCTGCCTGCCATTGGATTAATCGCCGTCGGGAATTACAGCCTGCCAGTGCTGCTGGGTGCCAGCCTGCTGCTGTACGCCTTCCGCCGCGCCGATGCGCCGCTGGCCGCCCTTGGCCTGGCGTTCATCACCTTTAAGCCACACATTGGCCTGTTTTTTGGTCTGTTGGGCTTCGGCGCAATCCTGCTGGATAAATCCCCTTTTGGTAGGCAGGGGCTCAGGGCTTCGTTGTTGGCAGGGGGGACGCTGGCCGGGCTGGGGTTCCTTTTTGAGCCAGGTTGGCTGGTGAATTTCCCCGGCGCGCTATTCTACTGGCAGACCAGCGGTTACATCAATGAATGCGGTTACTGCATCAGCCCGTCCAACTTAATCCTGCGCCTGTTTGGTGAGACGGTTGGCCCTTCCGCGGCAATCTTCGTCAGCTTGGGGTTGTTGGCGGCAGCCGGCTTTTGGCTGTGGTCCCGCCGCGAAACGGCATTCAAGCCCCGGGGCAGCCTGCTGCCTGCTGCCGCCGGGTTGACCGCGCTGTCCAGCCCTTATTTTGTAAATTACGATGCCGTCATCCTGCTCATCCCGTTGCTGGCGCTCTGGCCCGGCGGCGGCCGATTCATCCGAAATGCATTGCTTGCGCTGTACCTGCTGCCCTGGCTTGGGCTGGCCTTTGGGCGCGACGGCAACTTCCTGACCACGTTAAGTGGCGTAGTGCTGTTTTTCATTGCAGCGTCCATTGACTCATCCCCGCGTGGGTCGTACAATAGCTTGACAACTGAATAGGCTTGGGAACGGCGAAGCCGGTGAGAATCCGGCGCTGTCGCGCAACTGTAATGCAGTCTTGAACTGCAAGCCAGGTCGACCGCCCAGGCTGGTACCCACACTCTCGCAGAAGGAGGTGGAGACGCCAGATTGGATTGGCTATCCCTACCTCCCCTGTCTCTTTGACAGGGGTTTTTATTTCAAAACACATTCCCAAATGGAGAAAATGATGATTCGTAAACTGCTGTTTTTGATGATAATGATTGGCCTGCTTCTGGCAGGTTGTGCCCCGGCGAGAGCCCCCGAGGCGGCCCCCGTTACCGAACCCCCCCTGACCCTGACCGATGGCCTGGGCCGTGAAGTGAGCCTGCCTGCCCCGGCCCAGAAGGTGGTCTCGCTGGCCCCCTCCAACACGGAGATTTTGTTCGCGCTCGGTGCGGGCGGCCAGACGATTGGCCGGGACGAGTTTTCAGATTACCCGGCCGAGGCAGCTGGCCTGCCCAGTGTCGGCGGTTCATTCGGCGAGTACAGCCTGGAGCAGATCGTGGCCCTCGAGCCAGACCTGGTTCTGGCTGCCGAAATCAACACGCCTGAACTGGTCAAATCGCTTGAAGATCTGGGGCTGACGGTGTACTACCTGAAGAACCCGCTCACTCTGGAAGAACTGTACACCAATCTGGAAATTGTCGGCCAGCTGACCGGGCGCGAAAGTGAAGCCGCTGCACTGGTTGAGTCGCTTAAAACCCGCGTGGCCGCCGTGGATGAAAAGATTGCCCCGCTCAGTTCGCGCATTTCTGTGTTCTATGAAATTGACGCCAGCGACCCCGGCAAGCCCTACACCATGGGCAAGGATACCTTCATGACCCTGCTGCTTGACCGCGCGGGCGGCTATAACATTGCCGCTGACCTCGAAGGCTACCCGCAGATGAGCCTCGAACAAATCGTGGCTGCTGACCCACAGGTAATCATCCTCGGCGACGCCATGTGGGGCGTGACGGTTGAATCCGTTGGCCAGCGCCCCGGCTGGGAGGCCCTTTTCGCGGTGCAAAATGGTCAGGTCTATGCTTTTGATGACAACCTGGTCAGCCGCCCCGGTCCGCGCCTGGTGGACGGCCTGGAGCAACTGGCAAAGTTGCTGCGCCCCGGCTTGTTTGAATAACAACACAGTAGGGGCGCACGGCTGTTCGCCCCTAAAAAAATGTCGAAACCTATCTTGCTGGCCCTGTTTCCCCTGGTCGTTGCCGCGCTGTTTAGCCTGGCATTCGGCTCGGTATGGATTCCCATCCCGCAGGTCTGGGCCATCCTGACCGGGCAGGGCGGGCAGGCCACCTTCCAAACCATTTTGCTGGATATCCGCCTGCCGCGCACCCTCCTTGTCTTAATCACTGGCATGGCACTGGCGGGTAGTGGCGCAACCTACCAGGGCCTGTTCCGCAACCCGCTGGCTGACCCGTATCTGATTGGCGTGGCCTCTGGTGCGGGGCTGGGCGCGGTGGCGGCCATGTCCATCCGCTGGCCATATACCAGCATGGGGCTGTTTATTGTCCCGTTTGCGGCCTTCCTGACCGGTTTGCTAACCGTTTTCATCGTCTATCGGCTGGCAAAAGTCGGCGGTGCAGTTCCCACCACCAACCTGATCCTGGCCGGGGTGGCGGTTTCCTCATTTGCCACGGCGCTGACATCTTTCCTCAGGCTGCGTTCCACTGGCGAGGTGCGCCGGGCCATCAGCTGGCTGCTGGGCGGCTTCAGCCTGGGCGGCTGGGAGGCTGTCTTTGCCTTGCTGCCGTATGTGATGGTGGGTCTGGGCGTGCTATTGCTCAGCAGCTACGCCCTCAACCTGCTGCAATTTGGCGACGAGCAAGCTCAGCAACTCGGCCTCGACGTCCAGCGCGCCAAGATCATCCTGCTGGCGGCTTCCTCATTGGTCACGGCGGCGGCAGTGGCTTTTTCCGGCATCATCGGCTTTGTCGGGCTGATCATTCCGCATGTGGCGCGCATCTGGTGGGGCAGCGATTACCGCCGCCTGCTGCCATTAAGCATCCTGCTGGGCGGCAGCGCCTTGTTGTTCGCCGATTTGCTGGCGCGCATTGTGCTCGCCCCGCAGGAATTGCCCGTTGGCATCGTCACCGCTCTGGCGGGCGCCCCATTCTTCCTGTGGGTGCTGCGCCGTTCGCGGAATATGGGAGGCTGGTAACCATGCTGGAGATTCGCGATCTGTTTGTTCGTTACGGGGAAAAAACCGTGCTGGGCGGGGCCAGCCTGGGCCTGACTCCCGGCAAACTGGTGGCGCTGATCGGCCCGAACGGTTCCGGCAAATCCACCCTGATTCGCGCCGCCAGCGGCGTGATTCCCTCGCAGGGG
>JANJTV010000119.1 GCA_024710905.1 Anaerolineales bacterium
GGTGGCAAACAGGATAATCTTTTTCCCGCGCAGGGCTTGCCCGGCAAACGGGCGCACCTGCTGGATGGCGACAGGCAGGGCCTGCTCCAGCTGGGACAGGTTATAGCGCGTCTGCGGCCTGCCAGGTCGCAGGGTAGTGTATAACTCTGCCGTAAATGGGATATTGCCGAGGATGGTTTTGATGGTCATGGTTTAACAAAAGCAAGGCTGGGCCCTTACTTGCTTATTTTTTCAATCACCCAATCCAAGCGTGGTCGGACAGGCCCCTGACGTTGTTCGGCCCATTGCATGCCGGGCGCACCCATTGGGTCTACGTTGAAAGCCAGGGCATTTTCATCCATGAAATAGCGTTTGATGCCAAAGGAACTGGCATTCATACCCAGGATAAAGCGGCCTTCGTTGAGAAAATCGGCAGGAACCTGGCAGCGAGAGAGGTAATGCCCGGGCAGGCGGGTGCTGTGCTTTTCGTACAGGTCGGTGTTATCCACATCAAAGGATGTAAAAACATATTCGCCGCGCACCGTACTGAGATAGACACCCACACGCAGGCCGGTGATTGGCGCGCTGAGGGAATATTCCATTTCGAGGGTAATCGGTTCGGTGGAACGCAAGGTATCGATGGTTGCACCGCGGGCATCCTTGACGCGTAAGGAAAGCGGCCTGAACGGCGCGGCACTGGCTGGCACTTCGTCTGCGTCCCAGGTACGTTCGCCCGCCTGGGCCTGCCCGGAAGCCAGGTAAAAATCCACAGCTTCGGGGGTGGATGCGCGTTTGACCATCTGGCCTTTTTGCATGACGATCGATTCCTGCGTCAGGCGCAGGATGGCGCTCATGTTGTGGCTGACGAACAAGACCGTGCGTCCCTGGTTGGCGACATCGTTCATTTTGCCAATGCACTTGCGCTGGAATTCGGCATCGCCGACGGCCAGCACTTCATCCACGACCAGGATTTCAGGCTCGAGGTGGGCCGCCACGGCAAAAGCCAGACGCAGGTACATGCCCGAGGAATAGCGTTTAACGGGCGTATCAATAAACTGGGCGACTTCTGAAAACTCAACGATTTCATCGAATTTACTGGCGATCTCAGCCCGTTTCATGCCCAGGATGGCGCCATTCAGGAAGATGTTCTCACGACCGGTCAGTTCGGGGTGGAAGCCGGTACCGACCTCCAGCAGAGAGCCAACCCGCCCACGAACGGTGACAAAGCCCCGGGTGGGTTCGGTCACACGGGAAAGCACCTTGAGCAGGGTACTCTTCCCGGCCCCGTTGCGCCCGATGATGCCAAGCACCTTGCCTTCTTCCAATTCAAAAGAAACGTCTTTTAGCGCCCAAATGTACCCGGCTTCATTTTCGGGCTGCGATTTTCCGGAAAGCCAGCGCGCCGGGGCCTTGATGGCATCCACCAGCACATCGCGCAGCATGGTGTACTGGAAGCGCTGGGAGGCCAGGCCGATTTTGTAGCGTTTGCTGATGTTCTCTACTTTGATGGCTGTGGTCATATTAAATCGTGTCCGCGAAGGTGCGTTCCATGTTCCTGAAGTAGATCAGGCCGGTGACAAGCACAAGAATGGCAATGGCCGCTGAAACGCCGACCAGCAGGTCTGGCCCATTGCCCACGCCGAGCAAGGCCCAGCGGAAACCGTTGACCACGCCCGCCATGGGGTTGAGGGCATAAACCAGTTGCCATTGTTCAGAAATGACGCTGGAAGAATAGGCAATCGGGGTAATGAACATCCAGAACTGTGAGAGGAAGGGCAGGGCATAGGCGACATCGCGATATTGCACGTTGATGGCCGATAACCAGAGTGCCACACCCAGCGCCGTGACCAGCGAAAGCAGGATGAACAGTGGCAATGCCCAGATGGCGTTGATGCCGGGGGTGATGTTGTAATAAAACATCAGGCCGATCAGCACCACGAAGGCAATCGCGAAATCCACTAAACCGCCCAGCACAGAGGAGAGCGGCAGCACCAGGCGCGGGAAGTAGGTCTTGGTGATCATGTTCTGGTTGGAAGTGAGCGAACGGCTGGCCGAGTTGAGCGCCGTGGAAAACAATCCCCAGGGCAGCAGGGCAGTATAGGAAAAGATGGGGTAGGGAATGCCACCATCCGTTTGCATGTTGGCAATGCGGCCAAAGAGGAAGTCAAAGACCAGCATGGTCAGCACCGGCTGGATGACCGCCCAGGCTGCACCCAGCAGGGTTTGTTTGTAGCGCACCTTGATGTCGCGCCAGATCATGAAAAAGACCAGCTCGCGGAAGGTCCACAGATCACGCAGGTTAAGCGCCGCCAGCCCGGTGGACGGGCGGATGTATACCATGGTGGGTTCAGTTTTTGCGATTTCAGACATTAGCGAATCTTATCCCGGTTGGCTTTGAACCAATTAATGGTGCGTTTAATGCCTTCCTCAAACGGCATTTTGGCCTTCCAACCAAAGCGTTCAATCGCGCGGGTGGTATCCAGTCCGCGGCGCGGCTGGCCGTTGGGCTTGGTGGTATCCCAGACCAATTTGCCATCGAAGCCGGTCAGGCAGGCAATGGTTTCCATCAGGTCTTTGATGGAAACTTCATAGCCTGAACCAAGGTTGACCGGGTCTGAGTCGTTGTAGCTTTCGGTGGCTACCAGGATGCCATCAGCAGCATCTTCCACATACAAGAATTCGCGGGTCGGCGAACCGTCGCCCCAGGCGACCATTTCCCTGTCGCCGCGTTCCTGCGCCTCAATGGATTTGCGAATCAGGGCCGGGATGACGTGCGAGGTTTGCAGGTCAAAGTTGTCACGAGGGCCATACAGGTTGACCGGCAGCAAGAAAATGGAATTAAATCCGTACTGCTGACGATAGGCTTCGGACTGCACCAGCATCATCTTTTTGGCCAGGCCATACGGCGCGTTGGTTTCTTCGGGGTAACCTATCCACAGGTCGTCTTCCTTAAAGGGAACCGGCGTAAATTTGGGATAAGCGCAGACTGTGCCCGTGGCGGTAAATTTGCCCACCCCGCGCTGCCAGGACTGGTGCATGAGTTCAACGCCCATCATCAGGTTGTCATAAAAGAATTCTGCCGGGTGCTCGCGGTTGGCGCCAATCCCGCCGACGTTGGCTGCCAGGTGGATGATGACCAGGTTGGCCGGGTCAATGCCATCTGTAGCAACATCCAACAGGCGTTTGATTTCTTCCGGGCGGGTTAAGTTGTAATCCTTTTTGCGCGGAATGATGATATCGATTGCACCACGATCTTTTAGCTTTTCAACAACAAATGAGCCGAGGAAGCCGCCGCCGCCGGTGACGACCACGCGTTTGTTGTTCCAATAATGGGTTGAAGTCATGGTTGTTTCTCCACAATTTTATTGAATGATAAATTGCGCATTACGATAACGCACGTCACGCGGGTCACTGATCAGCCCAAAACGCAGGGCGTTGACCAGTTCACGGACACCGTCATCCACCGTCAGGCGAGCCTGGAAGCCCAACTGCTGGCGGATTTTCTCAAAGGAAATGGGCGGCAGGTCACGTTCATCGCCGCCAAAGGTCAAATTCTTGTGCAAAACGATTGTCTCCGGCAGGCGCTTGATGACGAACTCAACGATCTGGTCCTTGGTGTAGCAATCGTTTTCATTGCCCAGGTTGTAAACCTGCCCAGCTGGGGAATTCAACCCCAGCAGCAGACCAGCAACCACGTCCTGTACATGCACAAAAGAACGGGAGTAGCCACGCTGGTAAATCAGCAGTTCGCGCTTGAGGAAGGCATCCAGCACAAACTGGTTAACCAGCAGGTCGAAGCGGGTGCGCGGGGAAAGCCCGTACAACGTTGGCAGGCGGAAGATGACCCCGCCCGCAGCAGCCAGGTATTGCTCGGCAGCCAGCTTGGTTTCAGCATATAACGACTGCGGGTTGAGCGGCGACTCTTCGGTCACCGGACCGCCGTCTGGAGCAATGCCATAAACACTGTATGTGGAGGCAAAAATCACTTTCTTGACATCCAGCGCTTCGGCCTGTTCAAAGACCTGGCGGGTGGCATCCACGTTATAGCGATAGGCTGCCTGCTTCCCAACCGCCTGGCAGGCCGGGAAACCGGCAATCCCTGCCAGATGGAAGACGGCCATTGGTTTGGACCAGTTGCGGGGTAGCCCGTCACGCAACGCGCGGGCTTCAGTGATATCCGTTTTGGAGAAGTGAAAGTTCGGGTGGGACAGGAACGTGACCAACGATTCCCCGCCGTACAGCAGTGAATCGAGCACGGTCACCTGGTAGCCCGCCCGGAGCAATTCGGCGGTCAGCAGTGAGCCAATATAGCCCGCCCCACCTGTAACTATAATGTGCGATGAATTCATCATAGAGCATCCTGCCAACTTCTATTGAGAAGATTTAAGCCTGTCAATCCAATTAAAATCGCAAAAAGCATCGGGAAAGCGTTGATGAAAATACCGCTTCGGTAAATATAAGGAACAAGGGTCAGCGTGTATGCTGAGCTCATAAGTATAGTCAGACCTATGAAAACCAACTTTTGCCCTTTAGTATCGGGCAAGGTGTGATTAGTAAAAAGAAGAGCCAATCCGGGAGCCAATAATGCCAGTTTGTAATCAATACTAACGGAAGGCAAAAGATGCCCTAAAATAATGAATAACATAAAAACATCGGCATGTAACAGATTTGGCTTATGCTGAAATGTGCGCCAAAGGATGATAATCGCGCACAAAAGAATGATAGCTAACAAAACAAACTGTAACCATGAGATTGAAGAGATCAGCCAGTCTGCGAACTCTTGAGGTACTTCGTTATCATTGTTTTTGGCCAACTTATCTAAAAATGCGCTTACCGAGTGGTTAATAGGCTGTTTATCTGGTAATATCCAAAGAGGGTTACTGCTTTCATTTAGAAGGGACTGAATAAATTGTTCTAGGATCTTATATCCTAAAACCAGGGAGGCTGCCACATTCAATAAACCTAAGATGATTGCAGTTTTTAAGTTTTCTTTCCAGTCTTGCCAGCGTAAAAAAAACAGCATAACAAAAATTCCGGGATATATTTTGATATGGGTAGCAATAGTAAATAGTACATAAGACAGATATCGAAAAGATGGCAATTTATAAAAAAGCCAGATACTGCTAAATACCAACAACAACGCTAATACATTAAATTGGCCACGCTCCAACTCAAATTGCATCCCGTAAGAAATTAAGCCGGTTAAGAAAAAGAATAAGAAGATTGCATGATTATTTGCTTTTGCTCGCCATGGGAACAGAAAAAGCAAACCGAAGGATGCCAATGTTAGAACTGTCATAACAGCATATTTTTGTTCAGGCCCAAACAAAATAATTGGCGAAAAAACTAGATGGTACAAAGGAGGATAAAAATGATACGGCAATTCGTAAGGGCTTGAACCTTGCAGCCAAAGAGAAATCGCGCTGGAATTGTAGTGTAAATCGTTACCAATAGGTTTCAAGTCTGGAAGATAATCAGCAAAATATGACAGCCGCAAACTATCATCAAAGAACATCGGGGGCACGAAACAAAGCGCAAAAACTATTATGAAACCAACCAGAATCCAGAACAAGACCGGAAAGTTTAGAATAGATTCGGCTTTCTCTGCTAATAATTGTCCTACTGTTTTAGAATCATCAGGCAAAGAACGAATACCCGAACCAACCAAAACCAGTAAAACCCCAAACAAGATACCGCTGATTTGGGCCGCTTGCAGGCCCATCTTACCAACTCCAATTAAATCCACAAGCAACATGATAGAAATTAACAATAAACCTACAACTACCAATGTACAACCGACCCATCTATTGGACACTAATTTTAGGCTCAAGCCAGGTTGTTCAGCCATTCTTTTCTCCGGGTCCCACAAGCACAACACCCATGCCACGAACTTCAAGGTGCGGCACAGAGTCATCCTCCACAACCTGTAATCCTTGCTCCAGGCAAGTCAGGCGGCAGATATCGGCCACATCGCCTTCACCAACCAGGCGAACCTGTTCATGCCCATCATGGCGCAACTGGACGGCATACTCTGTCACACGGGTACGAATGCGGCGATACAGGTTAAATTGCTGGTCAATAAAATCCACTGTCAGGCGCGCACGGAGGGCCAGCCCCTCGGGCGTGATGATGTACTTCAACTTGCGCCGCTCGGCGCGCTTGACCTTAACATAACCCTTCTCAACCAGGCGCTTCAAATGCCAGTTGACCGTACCAACCGCCACACCTAGGCGCGTGGCCAGGTCGGCCTGGGTCAGGTCGGGATCATTTTCAATATTTTCGAGCAGGGAAAGCTCACGGGAAGAATCGTTAACTTGATCCATAACAAAATTCAATCGCTGAATTATACACCAGTATTCAGCGATTGAATTTTAGACCGGCGAAACAAATCAGTTCCCGCCGACCGTTGGGCAAGCTGGCGGCCCCATACGCGGCACATAGATGACAATCGAATCTGCCGGGAACATTTCAGCCGGTTCGTAATGGCATAAAATCGGACGCACCACCCAGAGCGCCCAGGCATTGTTCTCCGCCCCCATGCCCGTCTCCAGCCCCAGCAGGTTGAACTTGAGTTCATCCACCACAATCGCGGCAAAACGCTGGCGAGCCACATCCTGCTCAAACTGGTCCAGGAAAACCTGGTTCTCAGACATGGCCATCTCCATCAGGTCTTCACGCTCGTACTCCGGCACCAATCTGGCATTTTCAAGCATTCCCATCGAAATGAGGTGACGTTGGCTGATGAACAACATCTCCCCGCCACCGGTATTCACTTCATCCACGCGGGCCTGCAGTCGCGCCAGGGTCTGGCTGGCCACCGCCGGGTCATAGACCTTAAACCGCCCGCCTTCAAAATGGGCAAACCAAACCGGGATGATGATCAGCACCGCCAGCACCGGCCAGCCCCAGCGCCGCCCGGTTTCAAAAAACGCGTACCCGCCAGCAATCAGCAGGGCAATAAAATACACATCCATATTGTGGATGTCTGCCCCACCGCCGATTTTCATGCTGACGACGATACCGCCCGCAAACAGGCCTGCCAGCCCAAGCACGAGCAGGCTGCCCCGTAGTGTGTACCAGGCCATTGGGCCGCTCCTCAGCCGGAAAAACAACAACACCCACACAGGCAGCGAGGCCAACACTGAGGCAGGCAGTACCCCCAACCAGTAGGTCTGGCTCGGCCATAACCGATTCCAGAGCAGGGAGCTGTTCAGGCTGGTGTAAAACGCCTCGCCTTCCACACCAGAAATTGCCACATACCCGGCATGGGTGGCAAAAGCAACACCTGTCCCAGCCACCACCCACAGGGTTGGTTTAATCATATAGCGCCAGTTGCGCTGCTCGTTTGGCACTTCCAGCAGGTACAACAGCGCCGCCAACACACCGCCCATCGGGTACCAGTTAATGCGGCTCAACCCAACCCAGACGGATGCAAGAATCACCACCAGCCAGGTGCGCCGATCGTTGGCGGGAGAATATCCCCACAGGATGAGCAGGATCGGCACGGCCAGGTGCAGGTATAAAGGCAGGTTGAACAGGAAGATGAATATCCACAGCATCACCAGCCAGCGCAGGGGAGTATCTTGCATTTTGAAACGAGATAACAGCGCAGGCGCAACTGCCCCCACCAGCACAAAGCGAATGATGACCTGCCAGGCGCGGTGGAACCAGAGCGACGCATCCAGCAGGTAGGGCGGAACCAGCAGTATGTGCAAGCTGGGATGCAGGATTGGCCAGGGAAAACGCTGCCCGAAAACATCTTCCGAAACAAACAGGGCCGGGTAATAAAAGCGGCTGGTTTCAGACCAACCCAAGGCAAATGGATAATCAGTGATATGAGGGAAATAACTTAGGATGACATGCACGCCTGCCTGGGCCAGCAAGGTTGCCGCTAAAGAAAGAGGAAGGGCTGCCTGTGGCTGGGCCGTTTTGAAAGCAAGCATCCCGAACAAGCTGAACAGCCAGAAGGCCAGCAAACGCAGAAACGGCTGCGTACCAACCAGGCCACCATAATATGGATGAAACATCAGCAGTGAGAAACCCAGCAGGCCAACCAGCCAGACCAGCCAGGCGGACAATTTCAGGAAATGATACCGACTCTCTGGGAAGCGGATGGCTGCAAGCTGCTTCAAGCCAGTAGAGGTAAACGACCAGACAAACAC
This sequence comes from Anaerolineales bacterium, assembly GCA_024710905.1. Taxonomy (GTDB): domain Bacteria; phylum Chloroflexota; class Anaerolineae; order Anaerolineales; family Villigracilaceae; genus JANJTV01. The sequence goes on from JANJTV010000119.1 coordinate 8,142, forward strand.
AACCAGGGTAACCACAGACAACACGATTAAGGAGGTATAAATCCCAAGCCAGGTGAGGCTGGCCGAAACGGTAATTCCCAACTCGTGAGCCAGCCGGTTGGTATCCGCCAGCGCACCAAGCGAGAGCAGCGCCGTCGCGATTAAGACAATCCGCAGGAATATGAGCCGGGGCGGTTTTTCCATGTTCGTTATTCCTTGCAGGCTGAAATATCCACCAGACGTCGGAAATCGAGCAAACGGCCATCATTGGAAATTTGCTCAACTTCACCGAGCAAGCGGACGCAGGCCTGGTCAAACAGTTCCTGGTGGAGTTGCCAGTATTTCATATCTGTGTAGATATAACCATACCCCGCCGAACTCAACGCAATCGGGTTGGGGTTGCCGTGGAAAGCATTGTACTCGGGCAGGGTTTCACCCATCGTTTTGGAAGATTTAATTGGCAGGCCAAACAAGGTGGCAGCGCGAGGATAATTATTATCGAAAACCATGCTTTCAGTATTCAGCTGTCCCCAGAACCGGCGATTCATCTGCACATCCAAGTCAGCCAGGTAAATAGCAGGGATTGGGCGGGGCATGGCTGTAATCTGGCTCCCGAAGAGCATGATACCGCCAAATACAGTTGCTGCACCCCAGGCAATGGCCACCGCTTTCCATTCATCCGTGCGGGTTTGCAGCCAACTCCATAATACCGGCACAGCCATTAATTTTATCACCAGCAAAAAATGCGCCATCATTCGTGAAACAGCCGTTGGCCCAGCATTGCCCGTATATTCAAAAAAGACCATCAGCAGGCTCGGAACAATCGAGGCCAGCCAGGCGGTGGTCAGCCAATCCGCCTGTCCGTAACGCTTACGGGCTTCTCCTATCATCCACGGCAAAGCTAGAAGCGCCAGGCCTGTTTCGGCAAAGATGGGCAGCCAGTGAAGAGGGTTAAGCAGGGAAAGGTAGCCCAGGTGCGCCGACAAAACCGTTGGCGGGGTAATGGCAAAACTGACCCTGAAATAAGTATTCGCTGAACCGATAAACAGGCGTTCAATTTGCCCATGTGCAATTTCGGTTAACATGCCCCCTTGAATCAGGGAAAGTACGCCGCCAGCAATTAAAACAACCAACCAGAGCAAGAATTCCCGTGGCAACCGCCAGGTTTTATTCTGGATGACCCAGACCAGGCCTGTCAGTACAAACCCAACATATAAAAAGCCGAAAGTTACTTCATTTGCAAGGGCCAGCGAAGCCAGAAGAACAGCAATGGGAACATTGGCCTGCCAGTTTACACGTTTTTGCGCGAGCAATAAAAGCAAAACAATGATCAAAACAGCACTAACACCAAACCCATTGTGAAGCATGGAGATGGAGTGATCCAGCCCGCTGCCGTATAAAAATGGGAAAGCCCGCTCTGGTGCACCTTCCACACTCCAATCGTTAAGCAGGGCCGCCCGCAGGTTTACACCAGAATCCGCGCCTGATCCAATCAATTGTACGCTGGTGGATATTTGATTTAACAGGCTGGCTGGCAGAAGTAATAAAATCCAGCGAGCGCCGCCTGCAAAAGCGACAAAAAGCATGGATAGAGCCTGTGCAACCCGACTTTGCGTAAGCCTGTAGGCCAGCAAACCAGCCAGCATAAAAGTTAAGGAAAATGACAGACCTCGAGCCAGGTCAAGCGCAACCCAGGGAGCCGCATTGAGCGTCTGGACAAACTGCGAAGCCAACAAGAGCATGAAATAGTGGTATCCAAATCGCAAATCCGGGTCATAGGCCAGACGCGGGGGAATATCGCCCAGGGCCATGGAGGCCACATGAGGCAGGTTTTGGTGGTCATCCAGCAGGCCAAGCCCCCGACCAATCAGGGTAAACAAAAAGAATATTAGCAAGAAGGACAACCATTGCCAGGGCCGAATACTCCCCGGGGAGCATATCTCCCTTCGAACAGGCCAGGCCAGCAGGGTACCGATTAACAAGATGAGCAAAGCAGATGCCCAGAAAGCAAATTGTGTGGGCAGCCAGCGCCCCAGCCAGTTTGCGGTCCAGGTGGCCAGCAAAACACCCAGGGCCAGACCAGCCAGTCCGCGTTCTTCGGGGGAGAGGTTAAATAAACGAGAGGCAATCAACCAGCCGCCAACTCCCCAAATCAACAACAAACATAATAAATTTAAGGGGTAAATTTCACTGAACAGGTACATATGTTAATCCATAAAGGTTACTGTTTTAAAAAGGCCTTCATACTGGCCAACAATCGTTTGCAAATTAAACTGATTGGCCAGTTCAAAGCTATATGCCTGGGCCGATTTCAAGGTTTTTGAGGACGCCAAAAGCGTTTTCAGGTGGGTTTGCAGGGCAGGGACATCTCCCGGTTCGAACAAGAAACCATTCTCCCCGTGCCGGACCAATTCGGTATTGCCACCCACATTACTGAGCACCACCGCCAACCCCATGGCCAGCGCCTGCACACCGGCAACAGGCAACCCTTCCGAGCGGGAGGGCAAACACAAGATATCGCCGCGCCGGCACCAATCCAATACCTCTTCGGGAGTCACCCAGCCGGGCAGGGTAAAGCGATCCTGCAAGCCAAAAGCAGCAATTTGTTCTTTCACTTCGGCTTGCAATGGACCGTCCCCCAGCATGACACAATTCCAGGGCAGGTCCTTCAACCCTGCCAATGCCTGCACCAGGTGGGTGGGATTTTTCTGTTCCACAAAACGCCCGGCAAAAATGATGCGCGGCGGGCGGGTTGCATCTAATTCCCGTTCAGGCATGACCGAACGATCCACGCCATTGTGTATGACATCCACCTGGACATTTGGGTAACTCTCCAGCGCAATCCGGCGTGTAAAGTGACTAACAGCCACCACCCTGGCGGCGGCTTGCCAGATGGAAGGTGTTAAGGGGAACACCCAGCGGAAGATATGATCTGTCTTTTCGGGCACGCCGCCGGGCACATCTCCCAGGTGGGCCGTCAAGATATAAGGAACGCCCGTTAACTTCGAGAGCCAAAACGCGGCTGCTCCGGCTGGCACAGCAAAATGGGTATGAATGACATCCGGTTTCCAACCATCTGTCAATCTTAAGCCATGCCAGATGGCCGCTAGGTTGTACCCGAGCATCTCATGTAACAATGCCCGAAACGCAAAACGGCGTTTTGGTCCGATACGGATTACATGGAAGCCGTCAACTTCCTCATGATCGGGCAACCCATCCATACGCGCAGTCAGCACGCGCAAGTTGTGCCCGCGCGCAGCTAGGCCGTGGCACAAATCCTGCGCCACACGGCCACCCCCACCGCCCACCGGCGGGAACTCATGAATTAATACCAAAATATTCACTCGGAAATCATCCTGACTACGGCATCTCTGGCAGTTTTGGGCATGAACGTTCCGATTTGGGCACAAAGATATCAATTGCACCCAGATCCGGCTCAAACGATACTAACAATTCATAATCACACAAAATAAAGGGCGACACCCGTGTGTTCCAAACATTGTTTTCTTCGGCAAATGAATCCACGGTCGGGTCTTTCAGCACCAGGTTTTGCCTCCCGGCCACAATCATTGCAAAACGGTGAGTTTGCAGGTCATCATAAAACTGCTGTAAATATGGCTCATTATTACTCATCGCCATTTCCATCAAGGTAACCACTTCATACTCATGGATCAAATCTACATCGATGTGACCCTGCGCCAGCAGGTGTCTTTCATTAATAAACAACACAGGGCCCTCTGCCTGGGCCACCAGCGTTTTTAATTGCTCCAATAACTGACGGTTATGCCCTTCATTAAATTGCAGCACAGGGTTCAGGGATGGTATCAGGAAAGCGACCGGCAGGATTAGCCCGACCGCAACAACCGGCCAGGGAGCAGGATTCCAGGCCAGGCCGCTGGCAGGCTCCCCCGAAACATTGTCCGTTAAAAAATACAGCCCCACCAGCCCGAGCAGCACGGCAAACGCATCCATGTTGTGCAGGTCCCCGCCGCCGCCAATTTTTACACTCACCACCAGGCCACCAGCCAGCAACACAAGCGACATGGATGATAACCCCAGCCAGCGAATGGCATGCAGGTATTTAAAGCGTCCCCAAACCATGAATGCGATGACCAGCATTAACGGCCCGGCAACAATCAACAATCCTGGAACAATTCCCAGTTCGTAGGAAGGGTTCGGCCATAAACGCTGCCAGAGCAAGTCAGATGTAAAACTTGAAGCAAAAGCGCTGACATCCGTATTTCCTGAAAGCGGCACATATAGGGCCTGCCCAAACAGGGCGGCCCCCAGCCCGGTTACCGTCCAGATGACAGGCCATTTCAGGTAGGCCAGAATTGTTTTATGGTTCGAAGCCGGTTCTTCCATCAGGTAAATTGCCAGTACCAACATGGCCGGGACGGGGAACCAGTTTACACGGCTCATCCCCGCCCATACAGAGGTCGCCAGCAGGACAAGCAGCGTCTGGCGCGGTTTACGGAAATCCGTGAACGCGAAGACGAAAAAGGTCATCACCTGCAAGTGATAATAAACCCCTATTTTGAGCCAGAACACAAAAGCCCAAGCTGCCAAACCAAGCAGCAACCACTTATTACCTGCCAGGCGGCGGGCCAGTGACCAGGCGGCCAGCCCGGTAAGGGAAATCCATAAAAAGACCTGCCAGGTGCGGTGAAGCACCAAATCCTGGGCAGGCAACACAAACGGGATGGATTGCAGGAAGTAACGGGTGGGATGTAAAAAAGACAGTGGCAATTGCTGGTTATAAAGCTGCCCGGCAAATAATAATGACCCGTAATAATACCGGCTGGCTTCAGACCAGCCCATGGAAAACGGGTAGCTGGTGATATTCAGCGCAATGATGTAAATCGTATAAACTACCCCCATGACCAATGCGGCGGCGACGAAGCTTATATACCAAGCTTTATCAAAAATCAATTTAATACCAAGAACAGCCATCCAGAATAACCACCAGCAACCCCAAAAGAATAATAACATCGCCAGGGTGATATCAATGGTTGATCCGGGTTTGGATTGGCCAATTTGAAGTTGGATTTTTAATAAAGGCAAAAGGATTAATACGGCAGCAAAAATAACCAGGCCCAGTACCCTATACATCAAGAGCGGAGCAGTTTTCTTCTCAAATGTTTTTTCCAGCCAGGTATTCGCCACTTGTTGAAAATTAATGTAAACAAATGTGTGGAAAATGATTGTTGCAACATAGAACACTAAAGGGAAAATCCATACAGATTGTGATAATTTCACCCCGACTTGCAGCAAGCGGATAATAGTCCAACCCAGGATTATCAGGTTAACCAGTATGCCTAACCTCAAAGCATCTTGCCAGAAATCGGATGGCGACCTATTCAGCATCATCTTCATCCTTTGCAGCCATTTGCGCCATGACCCCCGGCAGGAAGTATGCCCCTGGCAGGCTGGCAACAATGGTCAAGAGGCGGAATAAGACCGCCGCCATCAGGCTGATTGGCTCACTGATGCCGCCAACGTGGGAAAACAACAGGGTCAGGGACAGTTCTTGAACGCCATACCCATTAATGGATATGGGCACCAGGGTAACAAAATAAGACAGGCTCCATAACCCTGCAATCATCCATAGATCCATATGTTCGTGCGTTGATGATCCATCAATAATGACCTGGATGGCGGCAAATGTACACAGCATATGCCCCCAGGTAAAACCCAGTGCCCCCAGCAGAGAAAGTGGCTTCTTGAACCAGAGCGAAAATGATTGCAGCGTACTGCGGATGAAATCCAGCCCGCGTTGCCACACACCGCCTAAAAAAGCAGAGAAGGCCACCGGAGCCTGGAAAAGCTGCCAGATACCCAAAGGTGCCGCCATGCTCATGCCCGCCATGCCAATCAGGCGGTCTGCTGCGATTGAGGCCAGGCACACTGCCCGGTCGTAGCCCATTTGCATGGCTCCAGCCAGGCGCACCACGTCACCACCAATGGTTGTAGGGAGGAAATTTGATGCAAACAAGCCGGTAAATGTCAGGGAGGTGGTATCTCGAATACGGATGGGAATTCCCGCCGAACGCAACAGCACCAGCCAACGGCCGGTGATGGAAAAGCGGGACAGCATAATCAGGCCAAATGCCAGACCCAGCCGCCAGGCCGGGATGCGCTGCGCCACCACCAGAAGTTCATCCCAACCTTCATCATTAATTAGCGCAATAATTAATATAACTGCAAGGATGGTTCCACCCCAGCGGAGGATTTCCTGGCGATTTTTCTTTAGCCAATTTTTCATTTCTTTTTGGCTTCCTTACCCGCGCGAATAAGTCGCCGTACCGTGTAAGTGGGTTTAGCCTGTGATTCATGATAGGTTCGCACCAGTAATTCGGCAATCAAGCCCATTAACACAGACTGCAAACCCATCACTGCAACCATGACAGCAATGATAAAGATTGGCGAGGTGGTGATTCCTGTCCCGTCAATGGCGCGGCGAATAGTAAGGGCCAGCATGGTCATCAAACTGAGCGCAATCAGTAACATGCCACCGCCACCAAACAGGTAAATTGGCTTGTTGGCATAGCGGGTCAGGAATTGCACAGCGATCAGGTCCAACACAACTTTTATAGTGCGCTCAAGGCCATATTTACTCTTCCCAAATTTCCGTGCATGATGGCGCACGGGCACTTCGATAATCTTTGCGCCAACCGCATTGGCATATACCGGGATAAATCGGTGCATTTCCCCGTACAGGCGAAAACCTGTCAGCGCCTCGCGCCGGTAGGCTTTCAGGGTGCAGCCATAATCGTGCAGATGAACCCCTGTGACTTGTGAAATCAGCCAGTTGGCCATGTGGGATGGCAGGTTGCGGGTCAGGGCATTGTCTTCACGATCCTTGCGCCAGCCAGAGACGACATCGTAGCCTTCATCCAGCTTTTCAAGGATCATCGGAATGTCCGCCGGGTCGTTTTGCAGGTCAGCATCCAGGAAGACGATGATATCGCCACGGGCATGGTCAATCCCGGCCGCAATGGCAGTTGTCTGGCCAAAATTACGCCGAAATTGAACCACACAGACATGTTTGCTGTCTTCGCTGGCTATTTTCCCCAGCACTTCTATTGATTTATCAGAGCTACCATCATCCACATAGATTACTTCCCATTCGCGCTTAATACCTTTCAATGCAGCGCGCAAGGTTTCATGCAGCAGGGGCAGGCTCTCTTCTTCATTATAGACAGGGATGACAACTGAAAGATCCATTTATTTCCTCCAAAAAACCACCAGCGCCGAACCTGGTTCGCATAAATTGGCAGGTGTGGTTACCAAAACCTTCTCATATACAGGCGGGGCCAATCCCGCGGCCAGCGTTTTGTTTTGTTCCAGGCTGCCCTGCTCAAATAGCAGGTAATCTGCCTCGGCCAGCCACTGCTGGCGCAAGGATTCATTCCACCAGCCGTAACGCCGCAAGGCATCGGGGTCATCGCTGATGCGGAAAGAATAACCGCCATGCAATTGAGCCGGGTAGATTTGAATCCCTGGTAAGTATAGCAGAGCCGAGGGAGAATACCCGCCCCAGTAAACGCGACTACCCGCGGGAATCACCCCGGACAGTTGCTCCCCGAGCGATTCATATGCAGCAATCGCATCTGGCTCACAATCATAGGCGCGGAAATCATCACTAAAAAATACAGAGGGGGTCAGCAGGCTGGCCACCCCGAAGACTGCAATCAGGCCATAAGCCATGCCCCTACCTGGATTACTGCGCCTGAAAAGCAACCAAGCCAGGAGCAGGATGCCCAACCCGGACAAGACAAAAACAATGATTGGGATGTTCAAAAACAGGAATTGTCGCATTTGCTCAAATTCCCATCCGAAACGGTTGGCAAGCAACTGCCACAACATCACATCTCCGCCAGCCAGCCCGCCGTCGCGAATGCGTGGCACAGGCATGTACAGCAAGGATTTATACACATCCTCACCAAAGAACTGCGGGAAGGCATCCACTGCCGTGTAACCGATACCAACCAGCAATCCCAGCATCACCAGGCAGGAGAGCGCCATTCGCCAGGCGGGAAGATCCAGACGCAACGAGCCTCCGGCCAGCGCCAGCAGGACCAGGCCAGCAGGGATATAAAAAGATGTATAAGTCGGAAAGCAAAATGTACAGTAATCATTGCCCAGCGAGGCCCAGGCATGCAAGCCAAAATTGGTCACCAGCAACACCGAAAGGAAAACGGCTGTTTTGAAATGCCAGCCTGTTTTCCACTGACGGGGCCACATCAGCCAAGCCAGTACTGCGCCAACCAACCCGACAAAATAATACCTGAAGGCGAGGAACAGACTGGCGACCTTGAAGCCGATCACCGGATCGGGGTTCCAGGTGGGAATCTGCGGGGGCGCATCGAATTGCGCCAGCCAGGGAACAAACTGGCCCAGCGGCAACCAACGCACCCACAAACGCAAGATGTTAGGCCAGTAGGCCAGGTGTACCCCGCCAAACGACATCAGCATACCAGCCAGGCTCAACAGGCCGGGACGCCAGCCGTGCGCCCAAAACGTGTAGATGAAAAGAAGCGGCAGGATGGATAACAGGTTGATGCGCACCATCACTATTGCGCCAGCCAACAACCCGCCCAGGAAGACCTGCCAGGTTGTAGGCTGGTCGCGCAGGGTCAGGAAAAATGTGACCGCCAGCAGGCAAGCAGCCAACCCCTGCGAGGCGGCCACGCCATACATGCGCGCCGCCGCCGGGTTGATGGCCATACTCCACACGATCCCCGCCGCCAGCCAAGGGTTCCCGCCCACCCGGCGGGCTGTCCACCAG
>JANJTV010000122.1 GCA_024710905.1 Anaerolineales bacterium
GAGCGCTCGGCACGATGACGCAGGCCCGACCGAGGAAGGCCGTGCGGAGTGCGTGCCGGACGGAGCCAAGGGAACGGGGGATGAGCGACTGGCAAACTTGCGCCGTGTCCGATTCGTTCGTCAAGAATAAGGTCGGGCGGCAGAACCAAATTCCCGCGAAAGAAATCGCGGAGATCGGTCGCTTCCCTGTCGTCGACCAAGGGCAGAAGTTCGTTGCCGGTTACTGCGATGACGAAAGCAAGGTCATCGACTTCGACCTGCCGCTGATCATCTTCGGCGACCACACTCGCTGCTTCAAATATGTCGACTTCCCATTCGTGCTTGGGGCTGACGGAACCAAGGTTCTCCTGCCGAATAAAAAGCTCTACGACCCGAGGTTTTACTACTTTGCGTTGTTGGCGCTGGAGATTCCGAGTCGTGGTTACAACCGCCACTTCACAATTCTCAGCGAGCGGCGCCTTCCGCTTCCCCCACTCCCCGAGCAGAAGAAGATCGCGCACATCCTTTCGACGGTGCAGCGGGCGATCGAAGCGCAGGAGCGGATCATTCAGACCACCATCGAGCTGAAAAATGCCCTCATGCACAAGCTCTTCACCGAAGGCATCCGCAACGAACCCCAAAAACAAACCGAAATCGGCCTCGTCCCGGAAAGCTGGGAGGTGGTGGCGTTGGGCTCGCTCGCCAAGGTTGGGAACGGCTCAACTCCGAAGCGTGCGAACGAGGCGTATTGGGAAGGCGGGACAATCCCGTGGCTGAACAGCACCAAGATTCACGACCGTTTCATCACGGAAGCGGACCAGTTTGTAACGCCGCAAGCTGTGAAGGAATGCCACCTGCCCAAGGTCGCACCGAACAGCCTGCTCATCGCAATCACCGGCCAAGGAAAGACGCTCGGAAACTCGGCAATCACCCGGATCGAGACCTGCATCAATCAGCACCTTGCCTACGCCCAGTTTCACGCCGCCAAAATCGTCCCCGACTTCGTGCTTTGGTTCTTGCAAACGCGCTACGACTACCTCCGAGCAATCGCGCACGGCGGCGGAAGTACGAAGGGTGCCCTGACGTGTGGATTCTTGAAGACGCTTCCGATTCCGGTGCCGTCACGCGCCGAGCAGGAGGAGATCGCTTCCACATTCCAGATGCTTGAAGACAAAAAGGATTTTGCCGTTCGTAAGCAAGCAGCCCTGCAAAACCTCTTCCGCACCCTCCTTCACGAACTGATGACCGCGAAGACTCGTGTTCACGCACTCGCCCTGTAACCATGCCCCCCAGGCGAACACAAAACCGTCCAAGCCCGAATCTACGGCAACCGGGGCAGACCCATGAATCGGGGCGTACATATCGCCATGAATTGCGACAAAGCAATTCACGTCCAGATTAATCGCAATTTGTTACGACTTGCCTAAGTCGAATTATTGGACTACATATCGCAATATGTGACGATATAGTGGCACTATGCGCACTTACTCGCAGCAAATTACGACTATGAAAATCACCGACCTGCTCACCGATGATGCGGTGCTCGCCGAACTGGGCGCGCGGATTGCCCGGCGTCGGGTGGAATTGCAGCTCACCCAGGCGGCGGTGGCCGAACAGGCGGGGATCGCCAAGCGCACCCTGGAGCGCATGGAGGCCGGGCAGACATCCCAGTTGTCCACCCTGGTTCGGGTGCTGCGGGTGCTGGGCGCCGCCTCCGGGCTTGACGGACTGATACCGGAGTCCGGGCCCAGCCCGATGGATTTATTGAAACACAAGGGCAAGGTCCGGCAGCGGGCTTCGGGCAAACGTGCCGCACAGGCCACCGGCAAACCCTGGCAGTGGGATGAGAAGCCATGAGCACGCTGGCCGAAGTCAGGCTGTGGGGCAGGACCATCGGCGCGGTCTCGCTGCTGGATGGGGAGGAGGTCGCCCGCTTTGAATACGATGAGGCCTTTGCGCAGAGCGGCATTCAAGTCGCGCCGCTGGTGATGCCGCTTTCCCGGCGCGTGTACCGCTTCCCCGAGCTTGCCCGCCCGACTTTTTTCGGATTGCCCGGCCTGCTGGCCGACTCGCTGCCGGACAAGTTCGGCAATGCGCTGATCGATGCCTGGCTGGCTTCGCAAGGGCGACAACCGGGTTCCTTCAACGCGGTCGAGCGGCTTTGCTATACCGGCGAACGCGGCATGGGGGCGCTGGAATTTGCCCCCGCCATCGGCCCCAGGGCGAAGCAGACCACGCACATCGAAGTGAGCAAGCTGGTTGAGCTGGCATCGGAGGTGTTGACCCACCGGAACGATCTGCAGGCGTCATTCGCGGCGGAAGGCCGGGAAGAGGCGCTGAGGGACATTCTGCGCGTGGGCACCTCCGCCGGGGGCGCGCGGGCGAAGGCGGTGATCGCATGGAACCCGGAGACCAATGAAGTGCGCTCGGGCCAGGTCCAGGCCGGCAAGGGGTTTGAATACTGGTTGCTGAAATTCGATGGCGTCAGCGGCAACAAGGACAAGGAACTGGAAGACCCGAAAGGCTACGGGTTGATCGAGTATGCGTATTACCTGATGGCGCTCGACTGCGGCATCGAGATGAGTGAATGCCGGCTGTTTCAGGAGAACGGCCGCTCGCATTTCATGACGCGCCGCTTCGATCGGCTGGCGAGCGGCGAAAAACTTCACATGCAGTCGCTCTGCGCCCTGGCGCACTACGATTTCAACATGGCGGGCGCGTACAGCTACGAGCAGGCCTTGCTGGCGATGCGGCAATTGCAGTTACCCATGCAGGCCATCGAGCAACTGTTCCGGCGCATGGTATTCAACATCGTCGCCCGCAATCAGGATGACCACGTGAAAAATATTGCCTTCCTGATGAACAA
>JANJTV010000125.1 GCA_024710905.1 Anaerolineales bacterium
GAAACGCGTAAAAGGCCGTCACCGCCGCGGCCTCGACCGGGGTGGCCCAGCCGCTGAACAGCGCGACGATGGCCACCACGGGCAGCATCAGCTCCCACTTCGCCGCCCACAGCGCGCGCCCGGCCTCGCCGAGGTCGAAGCGCTGGCGGCTCTCATCCGAACGCCGGCCGGCCCAGACGCCCCAGGCCCCGGTCATCGCGATCAGGAGCAGCGCCGGCACGAGCCCGGCGATGAACATTTCCTGGATGTCCACCTTGGCGAGGATGGCGTAGAGGATCACCGGCAGGCACGGGGGCAGCAGCACCCCGAGCGATCCGGCACCGGTCACGAGGCCGAGCGCGTCGCGCTCCGAGAACCGCGCCGCCATGAGCACCGGCATGAGCAGTCCGCCCAGCGCGAGGATGGTGACGCCCGAGCCGCCGGTGAACGAGGTGAAGAATGCACAGATGAGTACGGTCGCGATGGCCGGGCCGCCGCGGAACCAGCCGACGAGGGCCTGGAACACGCGGACCAGCCGCTGTGACGCCCCGCCCTCCGTCATGAAATAGCCCGCGAGCGTGAAAAGCGGGATGGCCGGCAGCGCCGGATTCGTCACGAGGCCGTAATGCTCGATCGACACCGCCGTGATCGGCACGTCGCGACTCCAGAAGAGGATCATCGCGGCGCCGCCCAGCGCGACAAAGATCGGGGCGCCGAGCAGGGTGGCGGCGAGCAGGGCCGCCAGCGCCGGCAGCGTCAGGCTGGCAATCTCGACCGGTGGAAACACGGCCCCGAGGATGATGGCCGCCGCGATCGCCAGCGCGAAGGACCGGCGCCACCACGTGGCCGCCGCCCGCCAGACCAGGCGCAGGCAGATGAGGCCAAAGCCAACGGGCATCGCGACCTGCACGGTCCAGAGCGGAATGCCGTAGGCGAGCACGCCCCCGCCCTCCCGTTCCTGGGCGACAAATTGCAGGCTCGCGACGCAGAGGAAGGCCGTGACCGCCGCCGCCACCCCGGTGTTGAAGACGAGGGCCAGTCCCTTCCACCGCCCGCGCAGCAGCGCCGCGGCCGTCGCCAGCGCCAGCAGGCGGCCATCGCGGGCGGCAACCACCCCGCCCAGCATGCCAACCAACAGCGTCAGGTGGCGCAGGAAATCCGGCGCGCTGGGAATCCCGCTGGACACCTGTCGCAGGCAGATCTCCGCCAAGGGCAGCAGGACCATCACGCCGAGCAGCAACGCCAGCGCGAGAGCCTCGATCCCATGCCACCACCGCCGTGGAGCGACCTCCCCCCCGGGCAGGGCGGCGAGGCTGGCGGCGGATTGGTCCCCGGGACTCATGCGCAGAGAACCGGCTCAGTGCGCGCCGGCCGTGGACGCCGCGCGGTACTCGGCGAGAGCCGCCTGCACCTTGTCGAAGATCTCCGCGGGCACGATGGGGCCGCGGATCATGGGATAGGATCGCTCGGCCAGCGTCTGCCAGGCGGCCCGCACCTCCGGGGTGACCGGTTGGACCACGAGGCCGTTCTTCTGCATGGCCACGATGGCATCGTCGTCCTCCGCGCGGGTCTGCGTCCGGATCCTGCCCGCCGCGACGGCGGCGATCTCGCCCAACTGCGCGCGCAGTTCCGGCGGGATCTTTTCCCAGACGTCGGTCCGCACGATGGCGGCGCCGACGATGGGCACCCAGTTCAGGTCGAGCATGTATCTTGCCTGACGGTTGAACTGGAGGGCGTTGGCGAGAAACGGCGGCACGGGCACGACGCTGATCATGCCGGTGGTCAGCGACGGCAGGATCTGCTCGGTCTCCAGGCTGACCGGCTGGTAACCGAGGTCGCGCATGATCTCCATCTGCCGCGGCACGCCGGCGAGGACGAAGAGCTTCATCTTCCGGTAGTCGTCCGGGTAGGCGCCCGGCTCTTTCGAGAAATAGCGCACCCAGCCGGCGTCGGCCCAGAAGAGCACCTCGAAGCCCTTGGCCCGCAGGCGTGACTCGAGCTCGGGGCGGATCTTCTCCCGCACGAAGTCCACCTCGTGCCAGTCGCGGAACATCATCGGCATCATCTGCAGGCTGGAGACCGAGCGGTCGATTTCCGAGAGCCCGACGGCGGTGAGCACGGCGGCGTTGATCTGCCGCGCGCGCATCTTTTTCACGAGCAGCGGTTCGCCGTCTGCCATGCCGGCGTAGATCGTCAGCTTCACCGCGGGGCCGGCCGCCTTCTGCCAGGCCGCCCGCATCTCCATGAGATTCTTGTGACCGGAGGTGCCGACCGGGAGAATGGTCGCGAGTTTGATCTCCACCGGTGCGGCCGACAGGGCGCCCGGCACGCCCGCGGGCGCCAAGGTGAGGAGCAGAAGCGTGATGAGGTTGCGGCAATTCATGTTTGGTCGGGTGCGGCCGGGAGGCTGGTTTCCTCCGGCAGGAACAATTCGTCGGTGCGCGTCAGCAACCAACGCGCACGGCGTTGCATGAGCAGGTTGGCCACCCGCCATTCCGGATGCAATCCGGGGTCGATGGCCAGCGCCCGCTCGAGCAGCGCGCGGAATTCCTTCCGATCCTGTTTCACCACCGCCACGGATTCCGCCAGACTGACCAGCGGGCCGGCCTGCCCGCCGCCGTTGAGCGCCATCGCCCGCTCGCAGTGACGCCGCGCCCGCTCCGCG
>JANJTV010000025.1 GCA_024710905.1 Anaerolineales bacterium
TGACCATTAACATCTCTTCACCAAATACGATTGGCCTGCGCCGACTGCAAGGTCGTGAGATGCTTGAAACCCTGTTGGGTGAGATTGCCCGCGAGCGCAACCAGATTACGCTCGGACGCGGCGGGCGCACCCCCATGCTGGTAAAAATTGCCCCTGATTTAAATGATGATGAATTACAAGACGCGGTTGGTGTGATCTTGAATACCGGCATGGACGGCATTATTGCCACAAACACCACCATCCAGCGTGAGAGGCTGCAGGGAACTCATCAGGGCGAGACAGGCGGCTTAAGTGGGAGGCCGCTGCGAGCGTTGTCCGATTCCGTGCTGGCCAAGGTTGTCGCGTTGGTGAACGGCAAAATCCCGGTCATTGGCGTAGGTGGAATCATAACTCCCGATGATGCAAAGAAAAAAATAGACCTGGGAGCAACGCTCGTCCAGGTCTATACGGGGCTGGTCTACGCCGGACCCGGTTTGGTGCGGGAAATCATCCGACGGATTTAAGGCAACGGCGGACGCAGGGAAAATTGAGGCGCCTCGCGCAAGTTGGTGAAGAAGCCTTCGGGCAGGGGGAGTGGGGTAAAGTCTGTGGTCAGGCCGAGGGAAGTGTACGGGATGTAGTACACCAGGGTGGGGGCATCGGCGCCAAGAAGACGATCCTGGAATGCAAAGATAATGTAATTCTTGTCGGGGCTCCAGCGGGCGTCGCGATAGCAGCATGTACCAAGGCCAAATGGGTCAATCTGGTTTGCTTTGCGAACTTCGGTATTGTACTCGTACAGGTGCCCCCAGCCGTTATTGCGGATATTGGAATTGAGCAGGAAGATTACACTGCCGTCAAAGTCAAAATCCGGGATTAATGGGCTGTTGCCATAGCCTTCCATTGCAAAGCGTGTACCGGGGAATTCATCCAACCGATTGATGGTTTCTGCCTGGCAGGACGAAATATCGAGGACGCGAATCAGGTCAACTGCACGGGATGAACCTGCTTCCACGCCTGAGAACAACCACGCGATAATTTTCCCATCGTCTGCCCAGCGGAAATCTTTTACAGCAACAGCGGCCTGCGTGGCGCCGGTGTAATTGATACAACCTTCCATGGCAATCAGGCCGCTTTTGCCACGTACGCCGCGCAAGGCTTCGATATCGAACGGAACAATGTACATTTCACGGTTTAATGAAATTGCAACCTGTGTCCCATCCGGCGAAAGGCGAAATGCATCAACGTACTCGGCATTGGGGAAAGAAGCGATCGTGTCAAACCGATCGCCATTGGCAGTATCAATGGTGTTAACGTTCTTTCCGCTGATGAATACAAGTGTGGTGTAGGCTGGCGGGACCCATTGCAGATCAGTCTTGGGGAATTTGTCACTGGTGAGCTGGCGCAAATCGCTGCCGTCCGGATTCATCATCCAGATCTCGCTGTTGGCAACAAAAGCGATTTTTTCCGCGTTACCGGGCAGGCGGGCTACCGGGGCTTCGGTTGGTTCGGGAGTGGCGGTAGGCTCAACGATTTCGGCTGTTGGCGTTGGATCTTCCACTGTGGATTGAGCTGTCTCTTCGGTGGGAGAAACTTCCGCAACCGGCTGGGTCGGTGTAGGCTCTGGCGCAGCGGGTGAGCCAAAAATGAAAAAGGCTCCTGCCCCGACGGCAACGAAGAGCAGGAGAGCGGCTACGCCTATCCCGATCCACACACCAACAGGGATACCCGCCCCGGCGGATTTGCCGGTTGCAGCAACGGTTGGGTCATCCAGCATTTTCTGGCGAGCGATGCGGGTCTTCTGAGCGATCTCACGAGTGGAAAGCGCTGCTGTTTTCAGGGCATCTTGTGCTCCCTGGCCTTCTGCGACAGCAGAAAGGGCAGCGGCAAATTCACCAGCCGTGGCAAAACGCTCATCAACGTTTTTGGCCATCGCCTTTTCAATAATCAGTTCTACATCGGTGGGCAGGTCTTTTCGAACGTCGAGGATGTGCGGGACCGGTTCGGTAATATGTTTGACAACCACAGCCATCGGCGTGGTAGCCTGGTAAGGCTGCTGCCCGGAGAGCATTTCAAAAAGGATTACGCCCAACGCGTATACATCGCTGCGGCCATCCACTTTTTCACCCTGGGCTTGCTCCGGACTCATATAAGCGGGGGTACCGATGATGGCACCGCCAGTGACTGTCACACCCTGGGATTGGGTCATTTTGGCAATGCCAAAATCTGATACATAGGGCTCGCCGCCGCGGTCAAACAGGATATTCCCAGGCTTCAGGTCACGATGAACGATGCCCTTTATGTGGGCATCATCCAGGCCACCGGCAATCCGACTCATGATTTTGGCAGATTCTTTTAGTGAAAGCGGGCCTTTCTCTAGCATATCAGCCAGGGATCCACCCGTCATGCAACGCATGACGAAATACGGCTGGCCATCTTCTTCGCCGACGTCATAAACGGGAACTATGGATGGGTGCTCGAGCAGGGCGATTGTTTTGGCTTCCCGTTCAAAACGAACACGGAATTGATCGTCGTGCAGCATTTCGCGCGGCAACACTTTCAGCGCAACTTCGCGTTCGAAGCGAGGGTCGTAAGCTTTGTACACGGTGGCCATGCCGCCGCGCCCAAGTTCAGATTTGATTTCGTATCGGCCGATTTTTTGTACAGTCATAAGGTCAAGTATAACAATCCATGATATGAAAAGCAAGCAACCGAGGAATACAGTTGCCTGCTTTTGAGGGCGATCTATAACCTTATTGGTTGTTGATTTAAGGTTGAGCCGGACGCAACACGGGTTGAGGCTTGTCACGCTGGTTGGGGAAGAAACCCAACGGGACGCTTAGCGAGACAAAACTTTCAGGATCGTTGAGCTGGTCAACTGGCAGATAATATAACTCGATCTCCGCTTCGGGGCCTTTTTCCTGATCCTGGAAGACGAACAGGATGTATGTACCATCGGGGCTAAAACTGGCATCGCGATAACAGCAAGTGCCATTGATCGGGTTCATTTGTTGTTCAATATTTGTACCCGTGTCGTAGCTATACAATTCGCCAAAGCCACCGTTCCGCTTAAATGTGCTGATCAGGAATAGGTCTTTTCCATCCCACGAAAAACTGGAGATGCTTGGGTTGTCGTTATAGCCAATAGGCAAGAAGCGTTTCCCGGGGAATTCATCCACCACAAATGGCGCAGCACAGTTACTGACATCCATAATACGAATCAGGTCATTCTGTACGCTGCCTACTACTTCTTTAACTTGCAAAATCAGGCGAGTGCCATCGCCTGCGGCCCAGCGTACATTTTCAATACGCATGGTCGAAAGGGTCAAGCAGCCATTCAGGGCGGTCAGGTTGGTACGGGATTCGATTCGCGAGCTGCTCCTGAAGGCATCCAGCGGCAGGATGAACAACTCCCGGCCAAAGACAATAGCAATCTGTGTACCGTCAGGGGAAAGGTCAAAAGCGACAGGGTAAGGCGACTCGACAAAGCAGTTGATGTTTTCCGGGTTGCTGGCGTCAAGCGCAAATCGCCTGATACAGCGCGATTCCACATCCAGGTAGAGCAGGCTGTTCCCGTCTTGTGCCCAGCGCAGGTCATTTTTGGGCTTGCCATCGGTTGTGAGCAGTACCAGGTTGCTGCCATCAACATCCATGACATAGATGTTGTTCTTGCTGATAAAAGCAATCTTATCGGCCCCCCCAACCCCCAGTTCGGGTTCGGGGGTGGCAGTAAGCTCCTCGGTTGAGATGGTTGTGGCCTCAACCGGTGCAGAAGACTCTGCTGCGGCTTCGGTGGGTTCAGTTGCCACTGGCAGATTTTTATTGCCACCCAAACCAAAAATAAGGAAGGCAACAATTGCCAGCAGCAACACCCCGCCAACAGCAACTGCCCAGATGGGAACAGGCAGGGTGGCTTTTTTAGTGCCGCCTGATTTCGCTTCATCCATTTCAACAGATGAAGCGCCAAAACGAGTTTTCCCGGGGTCTGTGCGGTTGATATCGGGTGTTTCGCCGCGCAGGACAGCGTCTACTGCCGATGCAAAATCGGAACAGGTGTTGAAACGATCTTCGGGCTTTTTCGCCAGGGCTTTCTCAATGATCGGCTCCAGCCCGGCTGGCAGGTCGGCGCGAATGTCCAATAAGTGAGGGATGGGGTCTGAAACATGCTTAAAGACCAGACCAAGCGGGGTATTGGCTTCGTAAGGAGTGCGGCCTGTCAACATCTCAAAAAGGATGACTGCCATCGAGTACAGGTCGCTGCGGCGGTCAATTTCGTTGCCCTGGCCCTGTTCCGGGCTCATGTAAGCAGGCGTACCGACAATGGAACCGTCGGTCGTCAAGTGTGTTTCAGCCTGGGAAAATTTTGCGATGCCGTAGTCTGAGATGTATGGGTCACCCGCATCATCGAACAGGATATTGCCCGGCTTCAGGTCGCGGTGAACAATCCCTTTGCTGTGGGCGTAATCCAATGCGGCGCATAATCGCATGGAGATACGATTTGTCTCAGCGAGGGGAATCAGCCCGGCTTTCATGCGGTCGGCCAGTGAGCCGCCGGTCATATAGCGCATGACAAAATAGGGCTGGCCGTCTTCGGTGCCGACGTCATAGACCGGCACAATGGCGGCATGCTCCAGCTTAGCAATCATTTTGGCTTCGCGCTCGAAACGGGCGCGAAACTGGGTATCGTGCTGGAGTTCCTGGGGCAATACCTTGACCGCGACTTCGCGTTCAAAGGTGGGGTCATGAGCGCGATAGACAGTTGCCATCCCACCCCGACCAAGTTCATCTATGATTTCGTAGCGGCCAATCTTTGTTGGAGTCATAGTATCAAGTATACTGATACAGGATGTCATATGCAACCCTTAATGAAAATTAAATATGAAAGTGCTATTCATACCCTGATGATTACTTCCTCCCACAACCCCCGATTGAAACTGGTTCGCGCGCTGGCAGGCCGCCCCAAGGAGCGCCGCGAGACGGGCGCTTTCCTGGCAGAAGGCGTACGCCTGGTGGAGGAGGCTTTTTCAGCGGGCTGGCCATTTGAATTTGTGCTGTTCAGTAATGAAATATCCAACCGGGGCAGGGCACTGGTTGAAGCCCTGATGCAAACCGGGCTGGATGTGGAAGAAGTTGCCCCGGAAATTTTGCGTTCTGCCAGCGAAACAGAAACAACCCAGGGGATACTGGCCGTGCTGAAACTTGCAAGCCTGCCCCTGCCCGAAAAACCGAATTTTGTGCTGATTCCTGACCAGGTTCGCGACCCGGGCAACCTAGGGACGTTAATCCGTACGGCAGCAGCGGCTGGCGTGCAGGCGGTGCTTGTTCCGCCCGAAACGACCGACCCGTTCGCGCCGAAGGTTATTCGCGCCGGAATGGGGGCGCATTTTGGGTTGCCGGTGACAAGCTTGGGGTGGGAAACCATCCGCAAACACTTAAACGGGTTAACCATATATCTTGCTGAATCCGGTGGGCGGAAACCACTCTGGGAAGCAGAATTCAAACATCCGATTGCTTTAATCGTCGGCGGGGAAGCCGAAGGGGCCAGCGACGCTGCGCGCAGCCTGGCGGATGTTTTTATTAACATCCCAATGCCGGGTAAAATAGAGTCACTCAATGCAGCCATTGCCGGGGCACTTTTGATGTTCGAGGCCGTGCGGCAAAGACAAGAGGCAGGATGAAGATTCGTTCGATCACTTATTTTATGAATACCGGCTGGCCGCCGGATGAAGCCAAGATTGCCGCAGCAGGGAAGTTCCTGGCGCATGCCAAAAGCCTGTACGAAGCCGAGGGCTACACCGTGCAGACCACGCGCCTCGCCACCACGCCGTTCAGCCAAACGCTCGGCCTGGATATGATCGGCCTGACGCCGCGCCTGGCGATGCGCATCAGCAAGGCCATTGCCGAGGCGGGCATAGACTATGCCTCGCTTGGCCCGGCCATGCCAGACGTACTGGAAAGCTACGACATGATCCCCGACGCGATCCAGGCGGCAGAGAACATCTTTTTCTCCGGCGAGATGGGCAGCCTGCAAAAAGGCATCTCAATAGAGGCAGTGAAAGCCTGCGCACAGGTGATTGTCAAAACAGCCAAAATTACTGCAGGTGGTTTCGCCAACCTGCGCTTTGCCGCGCTGGCGAATGTCCCGGCCGGGTCTCCGTTCTTCCCGGCTGCCTATCATGACAACGACGCCCCGGCCTTTGCCCTGGCCCTGGAAGCGGCAGACCTGGCTGTCTCGGCATTCAGCAGTGCGGAAACCCTGGAAGATGGCCGCAAGGCGCTGATCGAACAAATTGAAACCCATGGCCGCCAGTTGGCTTACCTGGGCAGCACGTTTAAATACCAGTATTCCATCCGCTTTGGGGGTATCGATTTTTCGCTGGCGCCTTTCCCCGAAACCACCCAATCACTTGGCACTGCATTTGAGAACGTCGGCGTGCCCCGAACCGGCCTACACGGTTCCCTGGCTTCAGCAGCATTGTTAACTGAAGCGATTGACCGGGCCGACTTCACCCGCGCCGGGTTTAGCGGATTAATGATGCCGGTGCTGGAGGATGCCAACCTGTCCAGGCGGGCAGCCGAGGGGACGCTTTCTGTTAAAGATTTGTTGCTCTACTCTGCGGTATGCGGCACCGGGCTGGATACAATCCCACTGCCCGGGGATGCCACAGCGGATCAAATCGCTGCCCTGCTGCTGGATGTAGCCGTCCTGGGTGTGCGTCTGAACAAACCACTGACCGCCCGCCTGATGCCCATCCCGGGTAAAAAAGTGGGTGACCCCTCGAATTTCGATTTTGGCTTTTTTGCCAACAGTAAAGTGATGGCGCTAGAGTCCGAAGGGCTTGGCGGGTTGTTAAAAAACACAGAAAGCTTCATGTTGCAATCGCGCAACAAATAAAAACAGAAGGACGGCCCGGCGGGCCGCCCTTCTTCATTAATCGCGGAAAATCCTGACGTGCCGCCGCGGTTCCTTGCCATAGGAATGACTGACTAGTTCGGCTGCGCGCGCCATTTCGTGCTGGATGCGCCGGATGGCCGGGGCCGCCGGGGGCATATCCACATATCGTTCACCGTTCATTACTGCCGAAATGGCCGCCTGGGTCTGGTTACGGATGTAGTCCGCTTCGCTGCTGTTATAAATCGCATCGCCAGACAGGTTATACAGGTCGGTTAAGAATTGTTCCATCTGGCTGACTGTGTTGGCGCGCAGCACATAAATGGGCATGCCCCGGTGTTCGGCCTCCACCACCGCCTGCTGACGGTTGCGATAGTACGCCCGCAGGGTAATCAGCGAGTCGGCCTCGTCCAATTCGCGCACCACAATCGCGGGCACGCCCAGGCGTTTGGCGGCCTGCATCAAGCGGTTGCGCGCCACTCCATACGGGTAGATTTTGACCGGTTGCAAGGTTGTGCTGCCAGCCTGGCGCAACTCATTGCTTGGCGGGTATGGAAGGGGGGAGTCCGCCAGATGCCCGCCCTGGGGGGAGGCGCCGCGCTGGGGAACGGTTCGCTGCCCGGGGCGGCTGCTCACGCCGGGGATCGGCGCGGGCGCTTTCTCCACTTTAATCTTGCCATCCTCGCTGCGGGTGCGGTTCTCGGCTGGCAACGGGTAGCCACGCAAGAAGGAATCAACGGCCTCGGTGACATCCATATGCACGGCAAACTGGTCACGAGCCTGGATTTCGATCAAGACATCGAAGGTCGGCGGGGCGCGACGTTCGAGCACGGTTTTTTGCGTGCCACGACGGCGGGCTTCCTCATCTGAAAGGGTAACGGCTTCTATGCCGCCCACCAGGTCAGAGAGAGTCGGGTTCTGGAGCAGGTTCTCAAGCGTCTGGCCATGCGCCGTACCAATCAACTGCACGCCACGCTCGGCAATGGTGCGGGCGGCCAAGGCTTCCAGTTCACGGCCAATTTCATCGATCACGATCACTTCGGGGTTATGGTTCTCTACCGCCTCGATCATCACCTCGTGCTGGAGCATGGGTTCACGCACCTGCATACGCCGGGCGCGCCCCACCGCCGGGTGGGGTACATCGCCGTCGCCTCCAATTTCGTTGGAGGTATCAACAATCACCACGCGGCGCTGTTCTGCCAGGATGCGGGCGGCTTCACGCAGCAGGGTTGTTTTACCCACGCCGGGACGGCCAACAATAAGGGCGCTTTTGCCGCTTTCAATGATGTCCTGGATGATGTCGATCGTGCCGTACACTGCACGACCTACCCGCAGGGTAAGGCCAACCACCGCCCCGCGCCTGTTTCGGATGGCAGAGATGCGGTGCAGGGTGCGTTCGATGCCTGCGCGGTTGTCGGCGTCGAAATCGCCGATTTGCTCAACCACCTGAGCCAGTTCTTCGGCAGTGACTTCTTTTTCACGCAGGGTGATCTCAGAATCGACAAAGCGGGCGGTGGGGACACGCCCGAGGTCGAGGATGATCTCGATCAATTTTTCGTAATTATTGGCTTTGTGAACTGCCTGGACAATATTCTTCGGGAGGATGCCCAGCAGGGCATCCAGATCGTCAGTGATGCGACGTTGTTCTGGCATATTAATTTTCCTGATGCTTGGCACGGTTTTTCCGTGCGCGGTGAGGCAGGGAATACTTCAGGAACAATGGAGGTTCCGATACTTGCGTCGCCGGGATTCCCATATAAAAGGCGACATACACAATGTTAGGGATGGGGTATCAGGATCATGGATGAGTACCTGCTTTCAAACGGGTTATTTGTATTATACGAGGTTTGGCAGGTTAACTGATTGGATTTTCATAAGAAATATATCCCACCTGGTGAAAACAAAAAACAGGTGTGGTCTCGATACGTTCCTCACTGTCGCTCGGAACTACTCGACCACCTGTTTATCTAAAACCTTCAAAATAAACTCCGCAGTCCGTTTGCCTGAACTTGCATCGGTAAACGTGACTTCGTCTTTAACGAACTTTTTACGTTCGGCTGAATCAACCGAACGGTCTTGCAGGTACAGGTTGAGCGCCTCGCGCAGTTCGGTTTCGCTGGCAGTCACACGCCCGGCCTGGGCCTCGCGGAAGCGTTTATGGGTGGGCCAGTTGCCAATCTCCTTCAGCGAAAGGGAGAACTTTTCGGGTTTGTTCCAGCC
>JANJTV010000044.1 GCA_024710905.1 Anaerolineales bacterium
GGCCTGATTGGCAAATACTTCCCGCGCCTGACCGCCGGGCAGGAATACCGCCCGATCACGTCCAAGGAACTGGCCAGCACCAGCGTGTATGCCCTGCAAATTGAAAGTTGGACCGGCAAGGAAAACTGGATGGAACAGGCCGACCAGTTACCCGACTGGCCGCCCCTGCCGAAGCAGGTGTTGGATGGGGAGTTTTGAGTAGATGTAAGATGTTGGATGTTAGATGAAAATCTGGAAACAAAAAAGACCTTCTTGATTGAAGGTCTTTAAGTTTGGGTGGGCGATGGGTTTCGAACCCACAACCCTCACATCCACAGTGTGATGCTCTGCCATTGAGCTACGCCCACCATACTGTTTGAAGCCCGCCGATTATATCACTGCCCCGCCGGGCTTTCAAGGATTTTACGAATTTCACTGGCCGCCTCGGCCCGTTTTACAGCCTGCTGTTTGCCGCTTTGCAGGTCTTTCAGCATTACCAATCCCTGCGCGGCTTCGTCCGGCCCGACCACCACCGCCACGCGCATGCCCATCCGGTCGGCATACTTGAATTGGCGCGGCAGCTTGGCCGGTTCGGGGTAGGTGGTCACTTCCAGCCCTGTGGTGCGCAATTCCGCGGCCAGGCGGTAGGCCTCCAGCCAGCCCGATTCGTCGAAAATGGTCACCAGCACCGGCGCGGGGCTGGGAATGAAGGCTGGCAGCAGGCCCTTCTCGGCCAGCAGGATGCCAATCACCACGTCGCCCATCGCAAAACCCACCCCGGAGAGCGGCTGCCCGCCCACATCCGCCAGCAGGTTGTCATAGCGCCCGCCGCCAAAAATGGCCCGGCGCACACTGCCGGTGGTGTCGAAGGCTTCAAAAACCGTGCCGGTGTAATACAACAGTCCACGCATGATGTTGGCATCAAAACGGACGTACTCCGCCACACCGAGCGAATCCAGCGCGGCGAACAGGCGCACCATTTCATCGGATTTCTGCCACAGGCTGGCGTCGCCCAAAATTTGTTTCAGGCCATCCAGCTGGGCCTGGCTCAGGCCGTTTTCCAGCGCGTAGGCGTCCCATTTGGCGGGTTCCATCTTGCTGCGGCGGTCCACCATGCCGCCCACCGCCAGGCGCATTTTGGTTGGGATGCCGAGGGCATCGAATTGGGCATCCATCAGGCGGCGGTTGTTCACGAAAATGGTGGCCTGCTGCGGGGTGAGCCCGGCTTTCTTTAGGAACGTCGCGCCAATGGCAATTAATTCGGCATCCGCCTCGGGCGAGTTGACTCCCAGCATATCGACATTCCACTGGAAGAACTCACGCGAGCGGCCTTTCTGGGGTTGTTCGTAGCGCCAGAAGGGGCCATAAGACCACCAGCGCACCGGGAAGGCCAGTTCGTTTTGCTTCTTGGCGATCATGCGCGCCAGGGAGGGGGTCAGCTCGGGGCGCAGGGTGACTTTGTCGCCGCCGCGGTCGGCAAAGACGAAGGACTGCTTTTCGACCAGTTCCTCGCCGGATTTCGCTGCATACAGGTCGATCGGCTCGATGAACGGTGCGTCCCATTCCTGGTAGCCGAAAGCCTGCGCCGAGTCGCGCGCCAGCCGGTAGATGTAGTTGCGGGTGGCCAGCTCTTCGGGGTAGAACTCGCGCATGCCCTTCACGAGCTGGATCTGTGTTTTTGTCATGAATTCTCCAACCTTAGGGTAAAATAGCATTTCAAAATTCAACACTTGAATTTTGAAATATTCTTAATTATAATCATAAAAATTGACCCGAACCGATATTAACCGACAGGAGACAAAAAATGGAAATTAATTACCAGGAAACCAGCAAGGATTTACTTACCCGCATTGACATTCACGAAAAATACGGCGCACGAAACATCGATCAGTGGAACACCGAGGTGCTCAACCCCCAGCCCGGCTTCAAGATTTTGGATGTGGGTTGCGGTGCGGGCAAGCAGTGCTTCCTGTTCAGCGACCATACCCAGGGGCAGGTCCAGATCACCGGTGGCGACTTCTCGGAGGAACTACTGGCCAAGGCCCGCGAAAAGATGGCCCAGCGCGGTGACAAGAATATTACCTTCCAGTTCCTGGATTTCAACAAGAAGTTCGAGTTCGCCGATAACAGTTTCGACATCCTGAGCAGCGCTTTTGCCATTTATTACGCCGCTGACCTGAAGTTCACCTTTAGCGAGGCGCACCGTGTGCTCAAGCCCGGTGGCCGCCTGTTTGTCACCGGCCCTCTGCCTGAAAACAAGCAGATGTTCTATGAAATCATCAAGGAAGCCACCGGCAAGCCCATCCCGCCAATGCCTGGTTCCAGCCGCTTCAAAGGTGAGATCTTCCAGACCATTGACGGCATTTTCGCCAAGACCGAACTGCTCAAGTTCGAGAATCCGCTGACCTTCCCCGAAGTGGCCCCGTTCATTGATTATGTGCGCGCTTCGCTCTCCGAGGACCGCAAACTGTGGACGAGCATGTTCAATGGCAAGGAAGAATACGAAGCCATGATCAAGAGCATTGAGACCGTAGCCCAGCGCTGGTTTGACCGCGACGGCAAGCTGGTGATGACCAAGGTCGTGGGCGGCATCCTCGCCACCAAGTAAGTTGTGCTTTATGATTGTGATGGTGGCCTGGCAACGGGTTGCCATCACATTTTTATGCCAGGTGACCAATGAATTTCTTCGGCAAACGAGTACTTTTCCTGGGCGCCCACCCGGATGACATTGAACTGGGCTGTGGGGCCTTGATCCACCAGATGGCGGGGCAAACTGACCTGTTGTGTGTGACACTCTCCGATAACCAGAAGAACCCGGCCCTCTCAAACCTGGTGGAGGAACATCACCGCTCGATGGCGGCGCTGGGCGTGCCAAAGGAAAGTGTTGTGCTTGGCCCGTTCACCACGCGCATTTTCCCAAACCAGCGTCAGGAGATCCTGGAGTACTTCCTGAAACTGCGCAAGGACTTTCAGCCGGACCTGATCTTTGTGCACAGCAAGCAGGACATCCACCAGGATCACAACGTGATGACCGAGGAAGCCCTGCGCGCTTATCGCGGGATTACCGTGCTGGGTTTTGACGTGGTGCGTTCTTCGTACGGGTTCTTCCCGCACTTCCTGGCCGAGGTCAGCGAAGCGGATGTAGCGGCCAAGATCCGCGCGTTGGCGGAATACCAGACCTACCGTGACCGGTATTACTTCAATGCCGAGCTGACCCGCTCGATCATGGTACGGCACGGTGCCCTGGCTGAAAAACCCTTTGCCGAGGGGTTTGATATTTTGAGAATCGCAGGGAAGTTTTCCCTGGGCTAACAATCAGGGCGCACAATTGTGCGCCCTGATTGTTTTTTACGGACAATTAAACCCGATGGTGGCCTGCGGGGATGCGCCGGTGACGTTATAGGCCTCCACGCTGTAAGTGAAGCCTGCGCCCGGCGAGGCGGTTGAGATGTCTGTATACGCCGCAGACCCGGCGGCTAGATCGGCGATCAATTCGCCATTGCGGTAGACTCGGAATCCAGTTTCGTTGTTGGAGGCGTCCGTCCACGTCAGGCTGGTGGTGACATCCGTAAACGTGCAGACGTAGTTATAGCGCAAGGCGCGCGGCGCGGCAGGCAGGGAGGCGGTGGCGGTGGGCGGCGGAGTGAGTTCCGGGGCGCTGGCAAACCCGCCCTGGAAGATGGCAAATTCCCCATAGGCCCAGCACTGTCCGCCGTTCGGGCTGTTCACCAGCCAGTAGTCACGGTCCTTTATCTTCCCATAGATCGGGCTGGTAAAACCAGGCTGCAGCACGGTCAGCACCTCGTAGTCCTGTCCTGGCCCGGAGCGGCAGTTGGTATTGGCATTGATCACCAGACTGGCGGCTTCAGGAGTGGGTGTTTCGGTAGTGGTTGCCGTGGGCGCCAGGGTCTGGGTGGGTGCGGCGCTGGTTTCGGCCATGGCAGTGAGTGTCCCGGCTGCCAGCGCGGAGGCGGTCTCAGCCACGGGATCTGCTGGGGGAGTGGCAGCCGGGAGATTGCAGCCGGTGAATAGGACTGATAGAAAGAAAACCAGAAATATGCGTGTAGATGAGAGTGTGTTGTTCATTGTTGATCAGCCATCCTTAAGTATCAAATCCCAGCCCGGCCGCATCCAGCAGCCTTAGCCACAGATTGCGTTTGCCGCCATTTTGATCAGCCTGGGCCAGCGACCAGCGCGTAAAGTTGACGATTGGCGCGCGCAGCGGTTCGGGCGGGAACGGGAAGGGTTTGCCGCGCACCATTTGCAGGCGGGTGCGTTCAGTTTCGCGGCCATCCAGCAGGTCGAGCATGACCTGTGCGCCGACGCGCGACGCGCCCACACCCAGCCCGGTGTAGCCCAGCGCATAGGTCACGCGGCCCGCAAATGCGGTGCCCCAGAAGGCCGAAAAACGTGAGCAGGTGTCTATGGCCCCGCCCCAGGCGTGGGTGAATTTCAACCCGCGAAGGGCCGGGAAGGTCTCAAAAAAGTGTTCTGCCAGCCGCGCCCAGGCCTCGGGATTTTGTTCGTACTGCGGCCCGAAGCCATTGCCCCGGTAATAAATGGCATCGTAGCCACCCCACAGGATGCGCCCGTCGGCGGTGATCTGTGAATAATGGAACTGGTTGCCCGCATCGCCCAGTCCCTGCCGCCCGTGCCAGCCAATTTGCGCGCGCTGGGCCGGGCTGAGCGGTTCGCTCATCAGCACATAGTCATAGACCGGCACAATGTAATGGACCAGGCGTTTTAAAAGTGGGGGATAGGCGTTGCTGGCGAGCGCCACCCGTTGGGCATGGATGTCGCCGCCCGGGGTTTGCACCGTTACACTGGTGCTGGAAGCAGACAACCCGCTGGCTTTTGTGCCTTCAAACAGGCGGACTCCAGCCTCCAGGCAGGCGCGGCGCAGGCCCCAGGCCAGCCGGGCCGGGTGGACCATGGCGCAGGCTTCATCGAGCAGACCCGCCAGGTGGATGGGCGAGTTGACCAGCGCGCGAGTCTGGTCGGTGTCGAGGAAGGTCAGTTGTTCGCCATGCTGGCTGCCCAGCTCAGCTTCTTCAAGCATCTCTTCGATTTGATAGGCTTCCGTGGCGGCCACCAGCTCGCCGGAGCGGATGAAGTCGCAATCAATCTTGTATTTGCGGATGGCCGCTTCGATGCCGTCTAGATTGTCATGCCCGAGCCGCACGAGGGTTTGCATCTCACCTGGCCAGCGCGAAAACCCGTTGCTGAAACCGTGCGTCAGCGAGGCCGAGACAAAACCGCCGTTGCGCCCGCTGGCCCCGCTGGCGACAAAATCGCCTTCGATCAGCACCACATCCCGGTTCGGGTCTTGCTCTTTGGCCAGCAGGGCCGTCCACAGGCCGGTAAACCCGCCGCCGATGATGCACAATTCCGCGCGGATGGTTTCGTTAAGCGGCACGGCAGGCTGCGGGCGGGATGGGTCGTCCAGCCAGTAGGGAATCGTTTTTACATTTTGCAGGGATGCCAGGGTTGCGGGGGAAGGGTTGTTGTTGAAGGGCATGGTTGCGGGCCAGTTTTTTTGATTCTAACATTCCGCCCCCGACATCAGGAAGGGTGCAGTTCCTGTATC
>JANJTV010000066.1 GCA_024710905.1 Anaerolineales bacterium
CGGGCCAGCGCCTCCTCCTGCATACCGGCCTCGATGCTGCGGCGCTCGCGGTTGAGCTTGTCGAGCTCCTGGGCGATGTTCATCGCGCGCCCGGGGTCGTCGGTGATCAGGCACTCGATGCCCAGGCTCATGTCCGACAGCCGGCCGGCGGCGTTGAGGCGCGGGCCGATCATGAAGCCGAGGTCCATGGTGCTGGCGCGCGCCGGGTCGCGTCCGGCGAGTCCGAACAGCGCGCGGATGCCGGGCTGCAGGCGGCCGGCGCGCATGCGGGCGAGGCCCTGCGCGACCAGGATGCGGTTGTTGCGGTCGAGCTTGA
Source organism: Anaerolineales bacterium (assembly GCA_024710905.1). Lineage (GTDB taxonomy): Bacteria > Chloroflexota > Anaerolineae > Anaerolineales > Villigracilaceae > JANJTV01. The sequence continues at coordinate 317 of JANJTV010000066.1, forward strand.
CCACGTCGGCGACGGTGCCGAGCGCGACCAGGTCGAGCAACTCGGCGAGGTTGGGCTCCTTGCCACCGGCGAAGGCGCCGCGCTCGCGCAGCTCGGCGCGCAGTGCGAGCATGGTGTAGAACATCGCGCCCACGCCGGCCAGTGCCTTGCTCGGGAAATCGCAGCCGGGCTGGTTGGGGTTCACGATGACGTCGGCTTCGGGCAGCACGTCGCCGGGCAGGTGGTGGTCGGTGATCACGGTGGCCATGCCGTGGGCACGCGCTGCGGCGATGCCCTCGACGCTGGCGATGCCGTTGTCGACGGTGATCAGCACGTCTGGCTCGAGGCGTGCGGCGATGTCGACCATCGCAGGCGTGAGGCCGTAGCCCAGGGTTACGCGATCAGGCACCAGGTAATGCACGTCGGCGCCAAAGGCGCGCAGCGCACGCATGCCAACGGCGCAAGCGGTGGCGCCGTCGCAGTCGTAATCGGCGACGATGACCATGCGCGCGCCAGCTTCGATGGCGTCGGCCAGCAACTGCGCTGCCTCTGCCGTGCCGGTGAGCGCCTCGGGCGGCAGCAGGTTCTTCAGGCTGGTGTCGAGTTCGTCGGCGCGGCTGATCCCGCGCGCGGCGTAAAGGCGGGCGAGCAGGGGGTGCAGGCCGGCATCGGCAAGGCGGGCGAAGGCCTGCTGGGGGACGGGGCGGGGCTGGATGCGAGTCATCGGGCTTCGTGGGGGGGCGGTGGCGGCGTTGCCTCAGGCAGCGGCATGGGAGCTGGGGCGAGCGACTTCAGCAGGTCGTCGAATGCGTAGGGCTTGCGCCAGAACTTCCAGCGCTCGCTACGCTGGTTGGCGACGAGCAGCGTAGCGCGGTCGCCGGGGGCGGTGATGTGCAGGCTGTCGATGCGGCCGCCTTTCAGTGCAGTGGCGAGTGGCGCGAACCAGTCGCGCTCCAGTGCTTCGAGACCAGTGCGCCATGCGTCGAGATCCAGCGCTTGGGCGGGGAGTCGCAAGCCGTCGAGTACGACCAGCGTGTCCTGTCGAAGTGCGGCGGAGACATCGGGCATGGCGACGGGGAGGCCGCAGTTGCGTGCCAGGCCGACGCTGAGCGGGTCGGTGGCCTGCACCAGCGCCGCCGGTGCCTGTGGTGCGTGTTCGAGTGCGCCGGCGCCCCACAGCCAGATACTATTTACCGCGCGCAGGCCGGATGCCTCGCGGGCGCGGCTGCGCGGATGATTGTGCAACACGATCTGCGCTTCATTCATGGTGCGCTGCCACAGGCGGGCGTCCTCGCCTTCGGGAAGGAAGTGCTTGACCGGGCGGCCTACAACGTCGTCCAGTGGGTATAGCGTGGCCTTGGAGGCTTGCGCCAGCCTGAGGTACCAGCGTGTCGGCGTGCAGGCCTCGAACTGGCCGAGGTCGGTGAAGACCTCGTTGAGCGCAGCGACCAGTTCAGCGGCTTCCTCCGCATCAAGCTGGCTGTCGTCGAAGCTTTGCAGCAGGAGATGCTCGCGGGCGAAGGAGAGGTTGACCGGGTCAGCGCACAGCCAGTGGCCACCCTCCGCCGGGGGCGGGGCATCGGGCTCGCCACTGCGGCGCAATGCGGCCAGCGGCAGCGGTCCGCCTTCGAGTCCGAACAGCCGCGCCAGCTGGCGGTCGTAGGGCTCGAACGCGAGCACCGAGCGCGAACCTCGGCCAAGCAGGCCGGCCAGCCCGTCGAGCGTCAGGCCCGAGGCCGGTCCGAGCAGGGTTGCGGTAGGCCACAGCAGGCCGGGGATCAAGAGCTGGATATGCATCGGAGACGTCACTTTGGAAGCCGCGCGAGTCTAGCACGCGTGATGGGCACTGCTTGCCTGTGTGGTCATGGCGGTGGCGCAGCCGCGATCAGGCTTGACACGAGATGCTGAAGGGTCTTCAATTGATCTATCGATATCAATCAGATGATTGAAGGAACCCAGCATGAAGCCCACGCCTACCCCGGTTCGAGCGCCCTCAGCGGCCTACGCCGCACGCGCCACCCTGAGCGGGGCAGACATTGATCGTTACCTTCATGCAGCGTCCGCGCTCGAGCGTGACCACATGGTGCGCGAAGGCTTCGAGACCGGCTCGCTCGAGGCCTTCGCACATCGCTTCGGACGCAGCGGGCGCAGCTTGGCGCAGTTGCTGGGTGTGGCACCTGCAAACTATGACAGCCGCGTGCGCGAGGGCAAGCCTCAGTCGCAGGACGATTCCGACCGCGTCGCGCGGTTGATCGACGTCGAGCGTGCGGCGACCCGGGTGTTTGGCGACGAGGCCGCTGCACGCGAGTGGTTGGCTGCTCCCGTCCCCGTGCTGGGTGGCGCCATACCGATCGAACTGCTCGCCACCACCCCGGGGCACCAGGCGGTGATGAACGCCCTGCGCCGAATCATGGCCGGTACCGTCGCCTGATGGCGGCGCGCACGGCGACATTGTGGCG
>JANJTV010000072.1 GCA_024710905.1 Anaerolineales bacterium
GCGGACTATCCGGTTGCAGCATGTTTTGTACTTGCCGCTGGTATTCGCCGGACTGGTTACCTGGGCGTATGGATTCTGGCGGGGCAGCCAGGATTATTTTCACCGGAGAAGAAAGAATGCGTAATCAAAAAATACTTGTTATTTTTTTGGATGCGGCAGAGCATAGCCTTGTAGAAAGATGGATGCAGGACGGATCGTTACCCACCCTGAGCGCGTTGCGAGCCCGGGGTTGTTACGCTGTATTGGGTTTAGACAGCGATGAGTTGAATGGCCAACCCTGGCCAACGTTTTACACCGGGCAAAACCCTGGCCAGCATGGCATTTATCATTACCTTCAATGGCAGCCGGATGCATCTTCCACGCGTCGAATTAGCAAAGACTGGCCGTCTACCCTGAAGCCTTTCTGGCGTAGTTTTGGTGAGGCCGAGCCGTTTGTCGTGGCCCTGGATGTACCGGGGGTTTCAGAGCCAGTTCCATTTAATGGCATTGAATTGGTGGGCTGGGCAACCCATGACACCCTCGCATATGGGTATTATGAACCGCATCAGATCGAAAAAAGTAAGAGAAGCGCGCTCGAAGACCGGCCAGTGCCAAATGAAAAATATGGCTTGCTGCCTGCTGGTGAGCTTAAGAAAATAGCCCTTGAGCTGGAGGCTGCTCCCCAAAGGATGACCCAGTTGGCGAAACATTTTTATGACCAGCCGTGGAATCTTTTCATGATCGGGTTTAGCTCCACGCATCGGGGTGGTCATAAATTTTGGGACTTAAGTGGTGCTTACCCAGTACCATCTGAGTCAGATGCCGCCGTATTGAAGGATGCCCTTAGAAAAGTGTATATGGCCTGTGACCAGGCCGTGGGGCAATTGCTAAAGGACGTGGGGCAAGATGTTCTAACCCTGGTGGTTGCAGCGCATGGCATGCGCGAAAATTACACCCGTACGACCGTGGTTTCTGAGATGCTGGCAAACATATTATCAGTTGAGGGTGCAACGAATCAACATGTGAATTCATTCGGGTGGCTGAGGAAGTTTCGAAGCTTATTCCCCGCCTCGTTCCGGCATGTTGTCAAAACCAACCTTCCGGTCTGGATACAGGATAAGTTCACTGCGTATTGGCAAATGGAACGCATTAAACGCGACTCGCCTGTGCTGGTCATCCCCTCCGATTTTGATGGCTGCCTGCAGATTAACCTGCAAGGCCGTGAAAAACACGGCGTCGTCCCACCGCAAGACTATGAAAAATGGTTGTCCATCCTTGAGCAGGCACTGCCAACCTTTAAGGATGCCGATACAGGAGAACCAATTGTCCGGGCGGTGCTACGGCGTGAGCAGTTGGGACTGCGGGGCGCCAACCTGCATCGCTTTCCTGACCTGACCATCAAATGGCACTATACGCCTGTCAAGAACCATCGTGCGATTTTCTCTGAGCGATACGGCGAGGTATCCTGGCCTACGCCGGGGTTCGTACCCACCGGCCGCAGCGGCAACCACCGCGCGCAAGGTTTTCTCTTTGCAGCCGGGCAGGGCATATCCCCAGGGAAAACCCTGCAGAACCCGCGCGTGATCGATCTTGCCCCGACCATCCTGCATTTGCTCGGCCTGCAGCCTTTCCCTGAAATGGAAGGCCGCAATCTTTTTGATGATTGACGCCAATTCGCTGCCTGAAAACCAGCTCCTCGAAGCGGACCTGTGCATTGTCGGCGGCGGCCCGGCCGGCCTGGGGATTGCCTGCGCGTTGGGGGGTTCCGGGCTTCGGATACTCCTGCTCGAAAGCGGCGGGGGAAAATTCCGTCACCCCACCCAATTCCTTTACCGGGCGGAACTGACTGGCCGCCCAACCCAGCCGGTTGAATTTACCAAGCAGCGATACCTGGGTGGCGCCAGTAACCGCTGGGCGGGCAGGTGTCGCCCGCTGGATGATTTTGATTTTGAGATTCGCAGCTGGCTCCCGAACAGTGGCTGGCCGTTGAAGTTGCGGGACCTGCTCCCGTACTACCAGCAGGCTGCGGCTCTTTTGCAAATTGAAGATGCCTGGGATGATCAATCCAGCCCTGAAACCGATTTTTTTCTGAACACAGATATCCTGCCTAAAGTTTTCCAGTTCAGCCCTGTGCGCAGTGTGGCAGAGGCCTGGCTGCCGGAAATCCGCAGAGATTCCAATATCAAAGTTCTGCTACAGGCCAATGTTGTGCATATCCAGCTCGCAGAAGACGGAAACCGGGTAAGCCACCTGGATTGCGCCACAATGTGGGGAAAGCGTTTTCGAGTCAGCGCTCGGAAATATATCCTGGCGGCTTCTGCACTGGAGAACACCCGCTTGTTGTTGGCAGCACGGGATGTGCATCCGCATGGCATTGGCAACCAGCACGACCAGCTTGGGCGAACCTTTATGGATCATCCACATGTCTTTATTGCCCACCTAGAATCGCTGCCCGATGCGTGGCAGGGAAGTTCGCTGCGCGTGCTGGATTACAACTCGGAATTAAATGGCCTCGGGCGGGTTTCGGCCCTGGGTTTGCCTGCTGATATCCACAAGCGTGAACAATTATTGAATGCCGGCGCGTTCCTGGTTTGGCGCCCAATGTACAAAGTGTTGGCGAATTATGGTACCCGGTTGGCCGAGGACTTGCGAACCGTTCAGGAAGCGCTTGGGCATCGCGCCCCGCCTGCCGGGGTCTTGAAACTGGCTCGGTTATTTGCCCGCCCATTTGAGTCCCTCAGGTTGGTGAAATCTGGTATCTCGGCAAGAAAAAAAATCATCTCTCTGGGACTGTCTGTTGAAACGGAGCCAAATCAAGATAGCCGGGTTACGCTCTCAACACGTCGCGATCATCTTGGCGTGCCAACACTGCGGGTGGATTGGCAGACAACACAAAACGACGTAGATAGCTTTACGCGCTATCGGGATGTATTGCTGGCTGGCCTTGCGCAGGCCGGGATTTCGTTTGAGAGGCAAGCCCATGAGATGGATGCGTTTGGCTGGCCGGTCAGCATGACTGGCAGCAAACATCACCTCGGCACCACGCGTATGAGCAGCGATCCTCGCCACGGTGTGGTGGATGGGCAATGCCGGGTTCACGGGATAGAAAACCTGTTTGTGGCGGGCGGTTCGGTTTTTGCCACCTCCGGCATGGCCAACCCGACTCTCACCATTCTGGCGCTGGCCTTGCGCCTGGCGGAGCATGTGTTGCGTGAATTCAGGAAAGCGTAACAAGCAAGCCCAGCAGCCCGGCCCCGATCATTACGAGGGGAATGGCGAGCTTGTTCTTCCAACGGAACAAAATCAACAGGGCGGTGGCAAAGATGGTTGCCGCCAGCCAACCTTGTAATGCGCTGGCGAGTAGCGAGATGGTTGTCGCGGCAATCAACCCGACCACCCCGGCGGTGATCCCATCCAGGAAGGCGTGGATATCTGTATTCTCTACCAGGCGTTCAAAGAACTGGTGTCCGAGCATTGTAAACAGGAAGGCCGGCAGGAACACCCCGGCGGTCATGGCCAGTGCACCGGCCAGCCCGCCACCCAGGTAGCCAACAAAAGTGGAGAAGATAATCAACGGGGCTGGCAGGATGCTCCCCAAGGCCAGACCATCGAGGAATTGCTGGTTGGTCATCCAGGCGCCGTGAACCACGGCGTCTTGTTGCAAGAACGGGATGGCTGTATAGGCTCCGCCGAATGTCAACAGGCCGGTGCGCAGGCCATAACCGAATAATTCCGTTGTGGATGGGGTGAGCGCGGCCAGGCCAACATTCGCTGGAACCAGGAGGATTGGCAACCCCAGCTTGTCTGGCAAGCGATGTTTTACCAGCGCATAGGCCAATCCTGAAAAAAGCAGGATGGCAATAAAATTGATGTTGAGCAGGGTGGCTGCAAAAGCGCCAATTGCAATCAGCCAGAGCGGCTGGTTGAGCAGGGCATGGCTGCCAATGCGGAAAATTGCCCGGAGTATCAGGGCTGCGGCGGCGGCCTGGAAGCCGAAAAAGACAGCTTTAAATAATTCCGATTTCAGGCCATACGTCACGTAAAACCAGGAGAGTGCCAGCATAAGCAGCAGGCCGGGCAGCATGAAACCCAGCCCGGCCAGGAACGCGCCAGGCCTGCCGCGCGCAAGCATCCCGAAGTAAACACACAGCTCGTGCGCCTCCGGGCCGGGTAGAACCTGGTACACCGCCAGAACCCGGTTAAATCGCTCCCGGCTGATCCAGCCCTCCTGCTCGACCAGTTCTTCGCGAATCATATCGATCTGGGCGACCGGCCCGCCCCAGGCCAGCAAGCCAAAGCGCAGGAAGCGTAAAAAGACCTGTAAAAGCGATTGGTGGGGGATGTTGACTTCGTTGTTCAAGGAGAATTTTCCATTTGTTGGGAGGCGATGGATTGGGCGGCCAGCCAGGCGGTGGTCCAGGCATTTTGGAAGTTAAACCCGCCCGTCAGGCCGTCGATGTTCAGGATTTCCCCGGCGAAATACAGACCGGGCACCAGGCGGCTTTGCATGGTCTTGAAGTTGATTTCATCGAGCGAGACGCCGCCACAGGTGACGAACTCATCCTTGAACTGGCCCTTGCCCTGGATTAAGTATTCGCCCTGATGGATTTCATCAACGAGGTGACTGAGCATGGTTTTGGAGGCATCGGCCCAGTTGGTTGTGTCACTGAACCCGGCGGCGCGGGTCAGTTTTGCCCACAGGCGTTGTGGCAGGCGGGCATCCGGCGGAGATGTCATCGCTTTCTGGCGCGGGTGGCTCTCGCGGGCATCTTGCAGCCAGTGATTAATCTGTTCCCGGGTTAATCCGGGCAGCCAGTTCACGATCAATGCTGCCCGATATTGATTTTCGTGTAGAGACCGTGCGCCCCAGGCTGATAGGCGTAACACCGCTGGGCCGCTTAAGCCCCAGTGTGTGACCAACAACGGGCCGCGTGCTTCGAGCTTGTGGCCTGGCAGGCGCACGGTCGCTTCAGGGACGGAGATGCCCGCCAGGTCATGCAGTCGTTCGTCTCGTATGTTGAATGTGAAAAGGGATGGTACAGGTGATTCGATGCTGTGGCTTAAGCGGCTGGCCAACTGCAGGGAATTCCTGTCCCCGCCGGTGGCCAGCAGCACCTGGCGGACGGTGATGACTTCCCCGCTAGTAAGGTGGGCCTCGAAACGGGAACCGTCTGTAGTGAGCCTGCCGACCGTCGTCTTGGTACGAATCTCCACTTTTTGCCTGCGGGCGGCCCGCATCAGGCAGTCGATGATTGTTTGGGAGGAATCCGTAATCGGGAACATGCGCCCATCGGCTTCCGTTTTAAGTTTTACACCGCGCAGGCGGAACCATTCCACAGTGTCGCGGGGCTGGAAGCGGGTGAATGCGCCGAGCAGGGCCTTGCCGCCGCGCGGATAGTAGCCGACCAGTTGTTGCGGATCGAAACAGGCGTGGGTGACGTTGCAGCGTCCGCCACCGGAAATACGCACTTTGCCAAGCAATTGGCTGCTCTTTTCAAGGATTAACACCCGCAAGCCAGGGGCGGCTTCGGCGGCGTTGATGGCGGCAAAGAAACCAGCTGCCCCACCACCGATGATCAGCAGATCCCGGCCGGGGTTGGGCTGCGCCAAGCCTTATCTCCTGTCGCGTGGCCGGTTGCGGTTGGGTTTGTGAGACGGGCGCGGCTGCTGGCTGGCGCGGGGTGTTTCGCCGGGCAAGCGGGCCGGGGTGTGCAGCATTTGCTGGTAGGTGTCATCCAGAAGCATGGTGATGAGAGGAAGTTCATCGCCTGCTTCGGCCAGGGCACGCGCCAGAGGCTCGAAACGGTGACTGCGTTCGGTTTGCAGTTTGTCTCGGGCGCGCAGGCGGGCTTCCAGCAGGGCGGTCAGACGCTCGGCGACAACGGTGGCAACCTGTTCGTCGGTTGGGGCAGGTTTTTGTTCCATGTCTATTTTGTAGTGCAGGGCCACCTTGCGCAGCTGGGCTTGCTCGGTGGAGTGGACCAGCGAGATGGCGGTACCACTGGCCCCGGCCCGCCCGGTGCGCCCGGCACGATGGATGTAATTTTCGATGTCATCCGGCGGTTCGTACTGAAAGACATGGGATAGTTCCGGGATGTCCAACCCGCGTGCTGCGACGTCAGTTGCAACCAGGAAGCGCAATTTTCCCTGCCGGACGCGCTCAAGAACGTTTTCGCGGGCGCCCTGGCTTAAGTCTGAACTGATCTGGTCAGCATCGTAGCCAAAACGCTGCAGCACAACGGTGACGTAATTGACCTTGTCTTTGGTGTTGCAGAAGATAATGGCCGATTCGGGATTCTCCATCTCGATCAGACGTATCAGGCTGCGGTCTTTGTCCACCCCGGGGATGTGGTAAAAGACGTGCGCCACTTCGGCCACATGCACCTGGGTACTGCTCAGGCTGATAAACTCCGGTTCACGGATGAATTCATTGGCAGTGCGCAGCACGGCCTGCGGGAAGGTGGCCGAAAACATGGCTGTGTGCGGCGCAGGTTTGGGCAGGTAGCGCTGCATCTCACGCATGTCCGGGTAGAAGCCCATCGAGAGCATGTGGTCGGCTTCATCAAAGACCAGGAATTTTAATTTATCGAGCGTGAAGGTTCGCTTTAGCAAGTGATCGAGCACACGGCCGGGTGTACCAATCACCACCTGTACACCGGATTTTAGCGCGTCGATTTGGGATTTGTACCCTACACCGCCGTAGACCGCCACCGAACGGATGCCGCTGCTGGCGAAAATCTTTTCAGCCTCCCCCGCAACCTGTTTTGCCAGTTCGCGAGTGGGTACCAGCACGAGGGACTGACACTCGTTTTGGTTGGGGTTCAGCCGCTCAAGCATGGGTAGCAGGAAGGCGCCGGTTTTGCCGCTGCCGGTGCGGGCCTGGATCATCACGTTGCGCCCGGCGATGATATACGGCAGGGCACGCGCCTGGACGGGCATCAGGGTGTTCCAACCGGCGCGGGCGGCGGCTTCGCGCAGGTGGGTGGGCATCGAATCAAAGGTCAGGTCGGGCAGGGGTTCCGGGGTCATGGTTCGGTCTCAATTCTGTGGTGTGGTTTCTTCATTATTATAAGGCATTGAACCTTGATAAAAGGGAAGGTTGCCTGCGGGAGGCCACAGGCAACCTTTTTATCAGGCGATCTGCTGGAGACGAATCGCTTGATGTTGAAGCGCTGGTTTACTTGTGAATGACGATGGAACCTCCTCCCAGGGCTGTCGTAGGCAGGGCGTCATCGGCCTGGCCGGGCATATTATCGTAAATCACCTCGCCGGTGAGTTTGTCCCAAATTTTGATGCGGAACCTGTCCGGCGAGCCGTCCGTGGCGGTCAGCATGAAGCCATATGCGCCGCTGCCATTGATGGTGCCAGTGCCCTTGAATTGGGCTTTGCTGCCCGCTACGACCAACCAGTCGTAGCTGCTGCTTTTGAAGGTGAAGTTCGCAACCTTGAACTGGAATTCGGTGTTCCCGGATGGGATCTTGGCTCCTTTTTGGTATCTTGAAACGAACCCGAAAGTTGCCTTGCCGGTCAGCCCGGGGTCAAGCGTATACGCGCCAACCGGTGAGGTGATCCAGCCGCCTCCGGTCACAAAGCCGCCATTGGCATCGTAGATCACAATATACTGGGATGCCGCAGTGGCAGTCTCCCCATGCGAGTCGGTCACGGCAACATGAATGGTGTAGACGCCGGTGGCACTGTAGAAGTGGGTTTCCTGGGGATTGCTTCCCTGGCTGGTGGTGCCGTCGCCCCAGTCCCAAAAGATGGTATGGGTATCGCCTGCGTCCGGGTCTGTGAAAGTTATCGCAGCCTGGATGAATTGGCCCAGCTGGACCGGATCAAGCGGGGTATTGACGGCGGTGATTTCGGGGGGCTGGTTGACCTGCATGGGGATGATCACGGCGAAGGGTGAGAAGCTATCCACCGTTCCGCAGACGATCTTATTTGTCGTATCTGGATATCCGGGATCGGTCACATCCACCCAGGCGCCATACTCGTAGTGATACAGGCGTACCAGGTTTTCCTGCTCGGGGGTAAGGCCGGCGTCGTTGTACGCCAGGCAAATGGTAGCCTGCTCAAACATCGCAGAGGTGCCCACTTCGTAAACGCTGCCAACCAGTGTGCTGCCTTCGGGCAGATCAGTGGTGTTGTAATTGACTGCCAGGGCAGTGGTGATGCCTTCTCCGTCCACATTGGTATAGGTAATGGTGACTTCAGGCAGGGGATCGAGGGTAACACTTGTGCCAATGGGGGTCTGGTACGGGGTGATGTTTTCGCGGGTGAACAGGTAGAATGCCGGGAGTTCATAGCTGAAGATGCTCTGGATGATATTGGCGGCATCTGACCGTTCTTGTTCTGTTCCACTCGCGTAGAAGTTATCTACGGCTTCATCGAAGTTCGGATTGGCGTAATAGCCGTAGTTTTGCGGGTTGTCACTGCGATATAGGTTGAACAGCCAGTCATCACCCGACTGATGGCTGCCCCAGGCAAACTCGGCAATATCATAATTGCCGGTAATCAGGGCGCCATCTTCCTGGAAGAAGTTTGGCTCGTGAACAACGGTGATGTCAATCCCTATTGCTGTCATGTTCTGCTGGAAGATCTGGGCGGCAATGACGCGAATGGGATTCAGGCTTGTTTTGAAGGTGAAGTGCAGTGGTTGCCCGTCTTTTTCTCGGATGCCATCCCCGTTGGTATCCTCCCAGCCTTCACTTTCGAGGATGGTCATGGCAGTGGCCGGGTTGTAAGGGAATACCACCAACTGGCTGGCCGGGGCTGCGTAGGGACTGGCCGGTGTAATCAGGCTGTTTAACACCTGGCCATATTCTCCGCTGGGCAGGAAGGCCTCGTTCAGGATGCGCTGGCGGTCGGTGCCGTATGCAATGGCGTAACGGATGGCCGGGCTGGCCAATATCGGGTTATTGAAGTTGAAGGTGAATTGCTCCAGGAACAGGATGTTGGTATCTTCAATCGCCCAGTATTCCAGGGTTCCGTCGTCACTGCCATCCGGGTTCAGTTGGATGGCGCGGCCATGATCGCCATAGGTGATGTCGGTTGTGAATTGCTCAAAGTCTTCGTCGCCATGAACTGAGAAGTCTGCCACCCAGGTGCCATCCTGCCCGGTGGTCACATAACGCGCCAGGCCGTTTTGCGACCAGATGTTTACTGCCACGCGGCTGCCCGGGTCTGCGATGCCTGCAATGGTGTCATTGATGATGTCCACTGTTGTGATTTGCAGGGTGGAAACCTGTACGTTTTTTTGTGTTGTGCCATCACTCATGGTGACGTATTGCCCGACCTCGAGCGTGAAAATATCCTTCAGGTCAAAGCAGGGGCTTCCGCACCACGGGTTATCATCGGTATTCATTGTGGCGGTATAAAGCACGCCATTTAACGGATCAGCGTCGTCATCAATGGTCAGGGTGACCATGGTGTTGGGCAGCCAGTCGTGCCCATGCACTTCGGGGTATGTGGGTACTGCATGCATGGTGTAATTTGGCGCTGTCCAGGTGAAGGAGGTTGCATCGCCATCTTCATCATGAATGCGTGACTCGCCACTCAGGCCAGGCCAGAAATCGACCGTTCGATCTTCCCAGCCTTCATCACCTGGTTCGGAGAAGTTGGCTGTCCACAGGCCAGTTTCATCCGCATTCACCCGGCGCGTCGGGCAATCCGTACACCAGGTATCCACCCAGACCTCTTGCCAGGGGTCAGCCTGGCCGCTGACGGTGGATGCGTACAGGTCAATTGTGGTGACATGCTGGGCGCTGATGACATGCGCCTTGGTGGTGATTCCATCCGTCAGGGTGACCTCGAATCCTGGCTGGAGCTGGAGCTGGCCCAGTTGGAACTGCGTCCAGGTGGTGGAAGGGTTCCATTCTGCGGGTAAGGTTGCTCGTGAGTCAGCATAATCCGGGTTTTCCGGGGTGGCCGGGTCGTCAATACTTAAGGTCAGGATGACGTCAAAAGGCCAATCGTTGGCGTGGACTTCGTTCTCAATAATGCGGACGGTGATGGTCGGATTGGGCAGGTACCACTCCACGATGGTCTTATCGCCGTCATCGTCCACCTGGCGGGCCTCATTGCCCATCCCGGGGCGAATATCATAGACATCCTGCTCGTCGCTGTCCTCGCCGGGTATAGAGAAATCGGCCAGCCAATCCCCATTGGCATCAGCGAAAACGCGGCGGAAACCAAAGCAGCCAGACTCGTTGCATTCCAGGTGGCCAAGGTGAACCTCGGCACCGGGGTCGGCAATACCAGTGATGATGTCAGTGTCCGGGTTAACGCTGGTAATCCAAAGGTTCCCAACCGTGGTTGTTTTTGTGATGGAACCATCGGTCAGGGTAACCAGCATGCCGGGCTGCAGGGTGAACCCGGTGTCTTGCAGTCTGAACCGTACAAGGGTCTGGTTCGGGTCCCAGTCGGCTATGCCCACGACCTGTGTGTCTGTATAATCTGGGTTGTTGGGGTCGCCGAAGGTGAGGGTAATATTTGACCCAATAACCCAATGGTAGCCATGTACTTCATTTTCCGTTAGGCGTGCGGCGATGATCGGATTAGGCACAGAGAATCCATTGACGGTGATGTCACCATCTTCGTCTCTGATACTCGAGTCGATCCAGGTGCCGTTGCGCAGGTCAATCGTTTCGGTTTCCCAATCCTGGTCACCTGGGTTGGCGAAATCGGCTGCCCAGATTCCATCGGGTCCGGTGGTAATTTCCCGGTGAATGCACGGGCCGGTATTACAAGCCCAAATGTTAAGAATCTGATTGGGTTCGGCAGCACCATAAACGATGTCATTGTCAATATCAATGCTGGTGAAGGCCAGGCTTGAAACAACCAGTTGTTTACTGGTAGAACCGTTGCTGGCCGTGATGATGTCTCCCGGCTTAATGTCATATTCTAAATTTATGTCTAAATAGACTCGTCCAGGATCCCAGTCTGGGTAGTACGGCACTGTTTCAAGGACGAAATCCGGGCTTTCAGGCGTGGCCGGGTCATCAATGCTGAACTGAACGGCAATGTCAGCGATCCAATCATACCCTTCAATGCGATTCTCGTTTGCTCGAACAACAATTGTCGGGGTTGACGGTACTGGAATATTATAGATATACCCTGTCCCATCCCCATCCTCTTCCCATTGAACAGCATCCATGGATGTCCCGGGTTGCAGGTCAAACAATTCTTGCGAACCGTCGCCGGGGTCGGCAAAATCGGCCAGCCAGTTCCCTTCTGCGTCGGCTGTCACCCAGCGCCACAGGCATCCGTTGTGATGGATGCAGACACCGACATTTGTGTCGGGCCAGGCCGTTCCAGTGACGATATCAGTCTCCACATCGGCATGGGAAATGGTGACATGGGTGACCTCATGAGTCTTGGTGATAACCCCATTCGTCATGGTGATGATGTCGCCAGGCTTAAGTAAATAGGAGTCACCAGGGTTGAAGCTTACCAGTGTGACAGTATTTTCGTCCCAGAAGGGGGTCTGGGTTTCTTCATAATCTAAGCCCGGAGTTGATGGGTCGTCAATGTTTGCCGTAACCGGCAAATCAGTAACCCATTCATAGCCATCAACCCTGTTTTCGCTGGTCCAGGCTTTAATAACGGGGTTTCCTTGAGCAATCCAGGCGATGTCGGTATGGTCACCGTCGATGTCCGGTTCCAGCGCCTCGCCGCGCATTCCAGGAAGAATGTCCAGTATCTGTTGTTCGTCGATTTCCTCGCCGGGTATGGAAAAATTCACCTGCCAGTCCCCGTAATCATCCACAGTGGTGTAGCGCCGCCACAGGCATCCACTCGAATCACAATACTGAATGTTCAAACGAGCTCCGGGGGTACCATTTCCGAGGACGGTATCTTCATCGACATTAACTTCGATTACTTGCAGGTTGGCGATTTCGTGATACTTCACTGTAACACCATCGGTCATGGTGACCTGCATTCCCGGTGCGAGTTGCAGCCCGCCAAGGTCGTTAAAATTAACCTCTGTTGAGTCAGGGTTTGATGGGCTGACAGCAACCTGGCGGGTGTCCGTAAAATCAACGCCTTCGCCATTTGCCGGGTCATCAATACTCAGGGTGACCCAGCTGTCTATCTCCCAATCGTAACCACCGACATTGTTTTCGAGTATCTCTGCATGGAATCTCTTGTTGTCGATGAAGATGTCGTACCCGGTGCGGTCGCCATCATCATCCCTCTGAAACAGGGTACCTTCCATGTTTGGCACCAGGTCCACAACGACCTGCTCCATTGGATCACCCGAGTCAAGGTTTTCCTGGCTGAAATTAACCGACCAAAATCCTTCGCTGTCTGCCGTTGCTGATCGGCGTGCGCCTGCTGCAAAATAGACATCTGCGATGCTGTCGGGCTGCAGGTACCCTTCAATGATGCCGGTGTGCATTTCGATCTTTGAAATTGATCCCCGCGGTGTTACGACCAGGGTATGGCTTTCGTAACCGTTTCCTGCAGTGATGATGTCACCTGGCTCAAGGGAAAAATCGGTAATCCAAAAAGCGACATACCCGGACGATGGATCTGCTTCGTTGGGTATCGGCATTTGTGTTTCGCTGAAGTCCACCCCGTCGCCGTTGGAAATATCATCCACGGTCAGGGTGATTTCAAGGCTTAAATCGCCACCCTGGACATCAATGAAATTGGTTTCAGGGTAGGCATGAATATTGCCGACCTCTCCCTGTGCCTGTGCAACCCCCATGCTTGCCGGGGTTAGGCTGGCGAAAACTGTGATAATTACTGTGAAAATTTGGAATAACTTGGATGCTGCGGCTGGCCTACTCATGACAACCTCCCGGAGGAATTAAAAACCGACCACATGGGCCGGTTTCGCCATTTGCTCCGCGGTCATCATGGGCGACCATTACAGATGATCGTTTCCCAGCTGCCCTGATAAAAATCCAACTTCATTGTATGGCGTTTGGGGAACCGATTCAATCAGGATATTTGTCACAAATAATTGATGACCTTCTTTACTATTGATGGCTATCGAAAAGGTAAATACTTAAAATTTAGCAAGTTGACAGTCTTAACCTTTCCTTCTACACTTGGTTTATGACAGCAAAGAAATCCAAACTGGTCTGGTCTTCGGAGCAGGGCGACTTGCGTGACCAGAAAACCACCCCCGTCACGCGGGCATCCCTGCCGCCGGGTGAGCAAACTGTCTATTTGCATCGCGAGACCAAGGGCCGGGGTGGCAAGGCGGTAACCGTCATCAAGGGACTGGTACTTTCTGCACCAGACTTGGATGGGTTGGCAAAACGCCTGAAGCAAGCCTGTGGCAGCGGTGGCACAGTAAAAGGGGTTGAGATCGAGATTCAGGGGGAGCATCGCGAGAAAATTGCTGCGACGCTGCAAGGCCTGGGGTATCGCGTTAAAATTGCGGGCGGGTAAATCGGTGAAATCTGGTGTTTTTTGTAACCTTTTATGGGGAATTGCATCAAAGCACTGAGACCACTGATGCGGAGAAAAAATGAATATCCTATCTTTAATTTTTGGCAAACCAACCCCGACCATACAGGTGACAGAAGTGCAGGAGAAACTAAAACAAGGGAAACAATTTGTTTTGGTGGATGTGCGCCAGCCGGAGGAATACCAGGCTGGCCATATTGCCGGCGCAAAATTGATCCCGCTCGGGGAACTTCCCCGGCGTTTGAAGGACCTCCCGAAAAATAAGGAAATTGCCCTGGTTTGCGCGACAGGAAACCGCAGCGGCACTGCTGCAAAAATGATGCTGGAAGCCGGGTTGAACGCGTTCAACGTGCCGGGTGGGATGCTGGCCTGGCGGCGGGCTTCGCTGCCGGTAAAAAAGGGGAACCAGCCCTGATGGTCTTGCTCGAGCTTGCCATTGGTTTTGCCATTGGGCTTTCGCTTGGCCTGCTGGGTGGCGGTGGTTCGATCCTGACCGTGCCGGCACTTGTGTACCTACTTGGCCAATCTCCCCAGTCGGCGGTTACTACCTCGCTTGCCATTGTTGGCGCAAACAGCCTGGTTGGCGCTTCCATTCATCGCACGCAGGGAACGCTTGACTGGACGGTCGCCCTGCCGTTTGGCAGTGTCGGAATGCTGGCCGCCTATTTATCTTCAGGCATTTCGAGACTCCTGCCACTATCCCTGTTGCTGGTCTTTTTTGCCTTGCTGATGCTGGTCGTCTCCCTACTGATGTTGGCTCGTAAGGTAACAGCAACACCTGACCACAGCGCCCGTCCGTTCTGGGTCATCCTTGTGGCAGGGGCGGGGGTTGGACTGCTGACGGGTATCCTCGGTGTGGGAGGCGGGTTTTTAATCGTACCAGCATTGGTACTCCTGGTTGGTTTGCCGATGCAGGCTGCGGTAGGCACGTCCCTGGTGGTCATCGCCATGAACAGCCTGGCCGGGTTGATCGGCCACTGGGGCGAGGAAAGCCTGGATCCCATCTTGATTATCATCTTTGTGCTGGCCGGGCTGGCTGGTGCCTGGCTGGGTTCGCGCCTGTCCCGGCGTATCCCGGCGCAAAAACTGGAAAGAATCTTTGCAATTTTTATTATCCTGCTGGCAATTTTCTTGCTGGTGGATAATGTTCAAAAATTACTGGTTTAAGGAGAGCGTATGTATACCCAACAATTTTTTATCGAGGGGCTGGGCTGCGCTTCGTACCTGCTGGGGTGCGAGGCCAAAGGTATTGCGGCGGTGGTGGACCCCGACCGGGAAGTACAGAAGTACCTTGACGCAGCTGGCGCGCGTGGCCTGAAAATTACCCACATTATCGAAACCCACCTACATGCCGATCATGTTTCTGGCAATTCAGACCTGGCGGCGCGTACTGGCGCAAGCATCTACCTGCACGAAGCCAGCGGGGCTGAATTCCCGCATGAAAAACTCAAAGACGGCCAGGTGATTTCGCTGGGTAACATCCGCATCAAAACACTTCACACGCCGGGGCATACCCCGGAAAGCATTACCCTGCTGGTCAGCGATTCGACCCGCGCCGAGCAGCCCTGGCTGGCCCTGACGGGCGATACCCTGTTCGTTGGCGATATGGGCCGTCCGGACCTGGTTGGTGCCGAAGCGGCCAACGGGCTGGCTGGCGAGATGTACACCTCGTTATTTGAGAAAATCCTACCCCTGGAAGACGGCCTGCTACTCTATCCCGGCCACGGGGCTGGTTCGTTGTGCGGGAAGTCGATCGGATCCATGCGTGCCACCACCCTTGGTTTTGAGCGCCTGGCGAACCCGGCCCTGGCTCCGCGCCAGAAACAGGAATTTATTGCATTTGCAACCAGCGACCTTCCGGAGCAGCCTGGGAACCATCGCCGGATCAAGGCATTGAACCGGGCCGGGGTAAAGCCGCTGGGTGAGGTCGCCCCGCGCGCATTGAACATTGAGCAGGCCATCCCGTACTTTGAGCAAGGGGCGGGTCTGCTGGACCTACGTCCGAAGGCGGCTTATGTTCAGGCTCATGTGCCTGGCTCAGTGCACCTCGAAGCCGATGACCAGCTGAGCAACCGGATCGGTTTTGTCTTTCCGCCGGATGCGCCAATGATCCTGTTGCTTGAGCGTCCGGATCAATATTTGCAGGTGGTCTACAGCCTGGCACGTGTGGGGTACGAAAATGTAATTGGCTACCTGGCCGAAGGATTGGATGTGTGGGAGCAGCATGGACTTCCGCTGACCGCCGGGGACATTAAAGACATAAAGCCGCGGGAATTACAGCAATTGATGGCTGATGGCGTGGATGGAAAAAAATTAAAGGTGCTGGATGTGCGCGAGCCCTGGGAATTTCAGCAGGGGCATGTGCCCGGTGCATTGCTCATCCCGTTGGGGCAGCTGGCCGGGCGGCTGGGGGAGCTGGATCCGCAACAGCCGGTGGCTGTCATTTGTGCCAGCGGCAACCGCAGCCAGAGTGCTGCCGCTTTGCTGGGCCAAAAAGGTTTTACCACCTTGTTTAATGTTGCCGGAGGCACCGGCACCTGGGTGCGACAGGGTTTGCCAGTGGAGCGATGAATATAAAAATCCCCGCCTGATAAAGTCAAGGGCGGGGATTTTTATCGCCAAAGCCCA
This sequence comes from Anaerolineales bacterium, assembly GCA_024710905.1. Lineage (GTDB taxonomy): Bacteria > Chloroflexota > Anaerolineae > Anaerolineales > Villigracilaceae > JANJTV01. The sequence continues at coordinate 16,030 of JANJTV010000072.1, forward strand.
AGCCAGAAATTGCCAACCGCAATGAGCATAACCAGGCCGAGTGAACGGCGCAGCGCCAGCCCGCTGAAGCGTACCGATCCCCAGTAACTGCCCAGCACGGCACCCGCCAGACCGACCGGGATTAAGGAAAGGCCGAACCCATCGAGTTGGAAATTCCCGCCAATGACCCGCCCGGCAATGCCGCTGATCGAGTTCAGCACGATAAAGGCTGCCGCTACTGCGGAAGCGTGTTTTGGTGTTCCCCAGCGCAGGAGCAGGATCACGGGCGACAGGAAAATCCCGCCGCCAATACCGAGTATGCCTGAGAGCAGGCCTATCCCCAGCCCGATGGCAAGCGCCGGGGGGAGTTGGGGAGGCCTTAGGGAACCAATTTCATCTTCGTGGCTGCGGCTGGAGAATAGCAATCGCACGGCAATTAATGTTAATACCGCATACAACAGCAAAAAATAGGCCTGGTCGGTAATCTTAAACCCCCCGCCGAGAAACGAGGCCGGGATGGAAGTGAGAATAAAGGGCAACAGCAGGTCGCGGCGCAAGTGCCCGGCGCGATAAAATGATGTAAAAGAAATACCCGCCACCAGTACGTTCAGCACCAGTGCGGTACTGGACATAACCTGGGGAGGCATTCCTAAAAACCCCATGGCTGCCAGGTAGCCGGTTGCCCCGCCAAAGCCTACGCTGGCGTAAATAAATGCAACGACCGGAACGATTAAATAAAGGATGGCGGGCATTAAACCTTGGGGAAACAGAAAATATCCTGGCCGGCATGGTTTTCCCTCGAAAGATTCTTCTCCCGAGTTTTCCACAGGTCGCGGTTTGGCATATCGAGTGGGCTCATTATACCTTTTGGCGACCGGGGATATGCATTAATGTCACCGCTTTTGGGGATTGAAAGACAGCTTCCCATGACTATAATTAAGGAAACCCAAAAAGGAGACAGAATTATGGACAAAGGAAAGATATTTTTGATTCTCTGTATTGTTTTGTTGTTGTCCCTGCAGGCATGCACCCTCCCTGAGCAGGCTTCTTCCACGCCAGAACTCCCGACGGCTGCCCCCGAAACCCCGACCGCCTCCACGCTGCCAGCGACTGAGGAGCCCGGGGTACAGCATGAAGTGTTCCCGGTGTCTGCCCCCAATGTCCAGCCATACCCGGATGTGACTTCCGAGGGGACAGCCCCCGAGCGGCGTGCGCCGTATGGCGATTCCTACAGTATTAACCGCCTCGAGCGGCCCTTCCTGCAGGATATGACCTATGTTTCAGACCTGGATATTTCGGCCCTGAGCATCGCGCAGGATGACCTGTGGTATTACGTTTCGATTGGCCTGGTGGGCAAGAACCCGAACAACCCGCTAGGGATTAATTATTCGGTGGAGCTGGATACCAACCTGGACAGCTTTGGCGATTTCCTGATTGTTGCCTCGCCGCCATATACCGAGGAATGGACGGCCCTCAATGTGCAGGTCTACCAGGATACCAATAATGATACGGCCGGGCTGTCTGCTTCGAAATCGGATGCGCCGTTTGCCGGGGATGGTTTTGATGCCCTGATTCACAGCCCGGTGGATGACCTGTGGCTGGACCCCGACCTGGCCTGGGTGCGGATGGGCGAGGGCGAGTATGCCACCATCCAGTTTGCGTTCAAGAAGACCTGGGCAGGCAGCCGCTTCCTGTACAGCGTGATGGCCGATGGCGGGCCGCGCAACCCGTCCATTTTGGATTATGTTGACCAGTGGACGCTCCCGGAGGCCGGTTCTTCGGTGCGCGATACCGGTTATTACCCGCTGGGCCAGTTGTTTGCGGTGGATAACACCTGTTACCAGGCGTTTGGCTTTAACCCAACGGGCACGGAGCCAAAGATTTGCCCGGTGATCGTGCAGCCGGAGATCATCGAGGTAGTGCCTGAAACCCCCGGCGTGGATGCCTGTACCGCCATGGGCCAGCCCAACCCAGGCAACTGCCCCTATGGCTGGTCTGATTACCCGTTCTGCATTTGCACCCCCGGCTAGTAAGAGCGAACCTCCCGCTGAAAGGCGGGGGGTTCTTTTTTATGCAATCGTTGACGGAAGAATGTGATATTTGACCCTTGTATTCTTGCCGGGAACATCCTATCATCTAGGGTGCTGCCAGGCCTGGCCGGAAAGATCGGCTTCCAAATTATCCGGGCTGTCACCTGGCAGTGATTAAAGCCAAAAGGTAGCAACCCGGATTAAATACGAAAGGAACTCTCAATGACAAAAGCCGACCGCATTTCGTTCGTGATCTTCCTGGGGGTGGTCTTGTTAAGCGGCCTGTTTGCGTTGGCCGGCAGCCAGGGTGGTCTGCTGGTTTCAGGCTTGCCGCTGTTTGCCCTGGCGGTCGGGCTGATTTTCTTGATTCAGTGGCTGGTCTTCATCCCGGCCTTTGTGTACCAGACAGAGAAGTATTTTGACCTGACCGGCGGGCTGACCTATATTTTTGTCATCCTGCTAACGGCCTATCTTGCCGGGGCGGTGGATGGCAGGTCAATCTTGATGGTTGTGCTGGTGGTCATCTGGGCGGCGCGCCTGGGTTTCTTCCTGTTCCGGCGCATCCAGAAAGCCGGGAAGGACGACCGTTTTGATGAGCTCAAGCCAAACTTCTTCCGCTTCCTGAACGTCTGGACGATCCAGGGCTTGTGGATCAGTTTGACCCTGGCGGCGGCCCTGGTGGTGATTACCAGCACCAGCCGCAAGGAATTGGATCTCTTTGCCCTGGCCGGCTTTGTTGTCTGGGTCATCGGGTTTGCGATCGAGGCGGTTGCGGACTGGCAGAAAAGCGTATTCCGGGAAAACCCGGAAAATAAAGGCAAGTTCATCCAGACCGGGTTGTGGGCGCGCTCGCGCCACCCGAATTATTTTGGCGAGATCGTACTGTGGATCGGTGTGATGATCATTGCCCTGCCGGTTTTGCAGGGCTGGCAGTGGGTGGGGCTGGCCTCGCCCCTGTTCGTAATATTGCTGCTCACCCGGGTGAGCGGCATCCCGCTGCTGGAGAAGAAGGCCGATGAGAAATGGGGCGGGCAGGAAGTCTACGAGACCTACAAGAAGAATACGCCGGTCTTGATTCCGCGTTTGTGAGCGGTGGTTGGTCATACTTGTAGGTGCTTATTGAAGCGCCGAAAAGTATGAAACTTAATCGTGGCCCAGGGAACTTTGATTAGCCCCGCTTGGGTCAGCAACAGGAGGGCACGCAGGCTGCCGTCATCATTGCTGGCGATGATTCGAATTGCCCCGCCAGGTTTGTCATCCTATAAAACTTCCAGTTCAATCTGGTATTCCGTCCCGCTCAAGCCGCGTCCTTCATAAACCAAAGTTTCGCCTGAGCTTGGAGCAATGCGTTTGCTTCGAGATTGTCCATTTGTTGGATTATAAAGAAAGGTTTTGCCAATGCTCATATATACCGGGTGGCGTGGTTGCAGCTTCAATCGCTGAAAGAGTGGCTTGTTTGCTATACTACAAATGCTCGGGCAAATTTGTCCGCGCGAAATGAAGGAGCAGCAAATGACAAAAGTATTTACCGCCTTTATTGAATATGACGAAGAAAACAAACTTTATGTTGGCAGTATTCCAAACGTTGCC
>JANJTV010000076.1 GCA_024710905.1 Anaerolineales bacterium
TTGAGCGCCGCCGCGGCCTGCTTAAGTGTCTTGATGCGCCGGGCCGCCAAATCATACGCGCCGCGCCCGGTCACCGCCTCGATGCGGCGAACGCCGGCGGCCGCCGATCCCTCGTTGACGATGAAGAACGCGCCGACATCTGACGTACGCTGCAAATGAGTCCCGCCGCACAGTTCAAACGAATGGCGTTCGTCGGGCGCGCCGATGGTGATGGTGCGAACCGTCTCGCCATATTTTTCACCAAACAGGGCCATTGCACCTTCGGCAATTGCTTCTTCGCGGGCGCGTTCCTTTGGCGTGACGGGCATGTCGGCGGCAACGGCTTCGTTGACCAGCCGCTCGACCCGTTCAACCTGCTCGGCGGTCATTGCTTCGGGATGGTTGAAGTCGAAACGCAGGCGGTCTGGCGCAACCAGTGAACCGGCCTGGCGGGCATGTTCCCCCAGCACTTTGTGCAGCGCGGCATGTAACAAGTGAGTAGCCGTATGATTGCGCATGGTGTCATGCCGCAGCGTGGAATCCACCTCGGCAATGGCTTTCTCGCCCACCCTGGGCCTGCCCGAAATCACCTCCCCAACATGGACGATCACGCCCGGCGCGGGTTTGCGCATCTCCGTGACTTCGATCTCCCAGCCTGGCCCATGAATTGAGCCACTGTCTGTTACCTGCCCACCGGATTCTATGTAAAAACCGGTCTTGGGCAGCAAAACTTCCACCTGGTCGCCAAACTGGGCATCAGGAACAGGTTTTCCGTTCACCACCAACGCCAGGACCTCGGTGTTGACCTGCAGGCTGTTGTAGGGATCATATTCCACGCCCGAAGCAGGCAGTTTCCCGGCTGCGGTCAGTTCCTTGAAGAGTCCCGTGTAAAAATCGGCGTCCTCGCCGCCCATCTCGCCCATGGCCTTGCCGCCGCCGGAAGCCAGGCGATGTTCTTCCATCCCGGCCCTGAAGCCGCCCTCGTCTACATCCAGGTCTTGCTCGCGGGCAATATCACGGGTAATTTCAAACGGCAGGCCGTATGTGGCGTACAACTCAAAAGCCTTGTGGCCGTCCAGGACGGTCTTGCCGGATGTTTTCAGGGCATCCAGCAGGTCTTGCAGGTGTGCTGTGCCCGTTTCAATGGTGCGGGCAAAACGCTGTTCTTCGCGGGTCAGGTTGTCCAGGATGGTCGGGCGCGCCTTAACCAGTTCCGGGTAAAAGTCACCATAGATGCGGATGACCTCCTCCGCCACTGGGGCCAGGAAAGGTTCGTGCAGGCCAATCTTGGTGCCAAAACGGGCTGCGCGGCGCACAATCATGCGGCAGACATAGTTTCGGCCTACATTTCCCGGCACGACGCCATCGGCAATCAGGAAAGACGCCGTACGCACATGGTCAGCGATCACGCGGTACGGCGTGAAATTCTCCTCGCGCTCGGCATCACTTTGCCCACTCAGCGCCTGGGTTTTCTGGATGAGCGGCCAGAGCAAGTCCGTTCGATAATTGGAGGAGACATCCTGCAACACTGCAACGATGCGCTCAAAACCCATGCCGGTATCCACGTGCGTGGCTGCCAGGGGCTCAAGGCGACCATCATCGTACAGGTTGTACTGGATAAAAACGTTATTCCACAGCTCAAGGAAACGCGTGCAATCGCCATTTACTTCACAACGGTGCGGCTGGCCCTGTAGGTCGCAATATTCAATTCCGCGATCAATGTGGATTTCCGAACAAGGCCCGCACGGGCCAGTCTCGCCCATCTGCCAGAAATTTTCCTTGCGCCCGAAGAACAACACATGGCTTGGGTCAAAGCCGGGCTGCGCGCGCCAAATGCCTGCTGCTTCTTCGTCGGTGGGCACATTGCCCTTGTCATCCTTGAAGCAGGTGGCGTAAAGGCTTTCCTTCGGGATGCCCCACACATCGGTCAACAGCTGCCAGCTCCAGGCAATGGCTTCTTTTTTGTAATAGTCGCCAAATGACCAGTTGCCCAGCATTTCAAAAAACGTATGGTGGGTATCATCCCGGCCCACATCATCCAGATCGTTGTGCTTACCTGCCACACGCATGCATTTTTGAGAATTGACTGCGCGGGTATAAGGCCGCTTATCCGTGCCCAGAAATACATCCTTAAACTGCACCATGCCCGAGTTGGTAAACAACAGGGTGGCATCCCCTCCCGGCACCAGGCTGGCAGACGGCACAATGGTATGCTGGTGTTCAACAAAAAAGTCTATAAAAGTCTGGCGGATCTCCGCCCCGGTCAATTTTTTCTGGCCCATTCGCGCTCCACTTCCAGGAAATTAGTGGGGGAATTATATCTGAAAAGGCCTGCTATTTCTTAAGAAAGTTCCGGCGAGAGTATAATCCTGGTGAAATGAAGAAAGTATCCGTTCTCAGCCTGCTCCTGCTTTCCGTTGCCCTGGCCTGCAACCTGCCCTCCCTGGCGATTCCGTTAACCCCCACCCCGGAACCCTCCGAAACGCCACCCCCCGCCGCTGAACGTTACAGCGCCTGCGGATGGATGTGGGCGACCGAGGACTTGCCTGAGCTTTCAAAAGAACTTTCCGCGCACCTGTCAGGCAATAACCTGCCGCAGACCACCGTCATTGCAACCGCCTACGGCGAGAACTGCCTCAACCAGCAAGGCGACGTAGAATATTTTCTTGCCATGCAAACCGATTTCTACGTTACGATTCCGGTGGACCGCCTGGATGACGCCACCAGCATGGGTGACCTGGCGGGGAAAATCCTTACCGCGCTGGATTCTTTTCCGCGGGATGAACTTCCCGGCAACGGGCCAGGCCAGGTACAACTCCGCTTTACCGCAGGCGAGGATGAAAAATTCTTCTGGTTTTCCTACCACGATTGGTTAACCGCCCGGGAAGCAGGGCTGCAAGGTGCCGATTTGCTTGAAGCGCTGGCTAACAAATAATTATGAATTGGTTATCATTGGATTAACAGAATGTGATATAAATCGGCTACATTCAATAAGAGAGACGCCTTTGGAAACCTTGACACTCGCATTCCTCGGTCACATGGTGGGAGATTACATCCTTCAGATTGACTGGATGGCCGAAAACAAAAAGAACGACAACATCTCGTGCCTGGTGCACAGCCTGGTCTGGACGGCCTCCGTGCTGTTCTTCACTGGCTGGTGGGGCTGGTTGCCTTTCTTAATCCTGTTTGGCTTCCATTTCCTGCAAGACCGCACCCAATTTGTCGGCTTCTGGATGAACCTGGTTGGCCAGCGTAACTTCGCCACCGGCCCGTATGCTCCCTGGTCCATGGTGATCATCGACAACACCTTCCACCTGCTGCAGATCTGGCTGGTCTGGAAGTTGATCGGCATGAACATTATCGTCCTGTAGATATCAAAAAAAGCCTAATAATCCCCTTGACACGGGGATTATTTTATTGTACACTTTGTTTAGTAGTTACTAAACATTCTAAATGGATAAACCATGAACAACTCAACCACGGAAATCAAGCAACACTTCATTGAAGGGCTGAGCGGCATCAGTGCCTTTTGGGGCTTCCCCAAAGCCATGGGCGCCATCTTTGCCGTGCTTTACTTGGCCCCCGACCCCCTGCCGCTGGATGAACTGGTGGCGCAAACCGGGCTGACCAAAGGCGCCATCAGCACCACCGTCCGCTCCCTCGCCCGGATGGGGCTGGTTCACCCGGTGACCCGCCTCGGCGATCGCAAGGATTACTACCGCGCCGAAACAGATTTTTACAAGTCCATCCGCAACATCCTGGCCGAACGCCAGAACAGCGAATTCGACCGGGCCGTTGCCTCGGTGCGCGAAACGCTCGAGAAACTGGACCACGGCCAGGGAGAGTTCGCCCCCGAGGAGCGTGCCTTCCTGATCGAACGGGTGCGCGCCCTCCAGGATTTTTTCGACGCACTGGACAGTCTCACCCGCGCCGTTTCCCGGCTTGAAGGGCTGGGGCTGGGTACCGTCCAGAACGTGCTGAAAATCCTTAAGTAACCCATCTCACTAAACTCTGTTCGCAAACCGGGGCATCCGCCGCCGGAGGGATTAATGTTGCCAAAAACGAAAGGAGCAACCATGAACACCATTTTGATTTACCTCGCCCAACTAATTGTCACCCTGCTGGCCTGCCTGGGCTTGGCAGCCTACATCCGCCCGCACTTGCGGCGGGTGCTGGCCGACCTGTGCGGCACGGAAGAACGCGCCCTGTTCTGGACAGTTTTCTCCAACCTGATGCTGGTCGTCATGCCGGTCATCTTCGGTCTGGGTTTTGTGCCTGTCGCTGAAACCAGCCCTGCGGCCTTCTTCGAACTGGCCGACCAGCTGCGCTGGAACCTGCTGGGCTTCATCTTCTCGCTGGTATGCATCGCCGGGGCAGTGGCATTCTTCGCCATGGTCGCCCCCCGGCCCACCAAACAACAAGGAGGCTGACATGAAAAAAATCGCCATCACCGGAGCATTCTCTTACACTGGAAGGTACATCACGCACCGCCTGCTGGCCCAGGGCCACGAAGTGATTACCCTGACCAATCACCCCAAGCGCCGCGATCCATTTAACGGCCAGGTGCAGGCTTTCCCGTTGGATTTTGACCTGACCAACATGACCAAAGCCCTGATGGGCGTGGATACGCTCTACAACACTTACTGGGTGCGGTTTGACAAATCCAGCAATACCCAACCCCAGGCCGTGGAGAATACCCGCCTGCTGGTCAAAGCCGCCCAACTGGCCGGGGTGCGCCGCATGGTACACATCAGCATCACCAACCCCAGCGCCGACTCCCCCCTGCCCTACTTCTGGGGCAAGGCCGCCAACGAAAAAGCGGTCATCGAATCTGGAATGGAGTACGCCATCCTGCGTCCCACCGTTTTATTCGGCAAGGAGGATGTGCTGATTAACAACATCGCCTGGCTGCTGCGGCGCTTCCCGTTCTTTGCCCAGATCGGCGACGGGCAGTATAAAATCCAACCGGTTTATGTGGATGATGTGGCCGCCCTGGCCGTGGAAGCAGGCAACCGCAATGACAATCTGGTCTGGGATGCGGTCGGCCCGGAAATCTACACCTTCGATGGCCTGGTGAAGGAAATAGGCAACTCTATTGGCTATACGAAGCCCATCCTGCACACCCATCCCCGGCTGGCATTGCTGGCATCGCAGATTATCGGCCTGTTCCTGGGGGATGTGGTACTTACCCCGGAAGAGGTGGACGGGCTGATGGCCAACCTGCTGGTCTCCCCCGAACCTGCCCGCTGCCCGACCAAAATCTCAGCCTGGCTGAGGGAAAACCGCGATACGGTTGGCGTGCAGTATGCCAATGAAATCCAGCGACATTACCAGTAAAGAACAAAGAAGAGGAAAGACGGTCAACCATCTTTCCTCTTTTGCATTTAATTTACAAAAGTCTCTCAAGAATTAATCAAAGCCAACAACTGCTCTTTGATAGCCGCGTTACAGGCCAGGGCTTCGTTATGCGTATGCCCTTCACGCCCATCCCAACTGCCGAAAAATCCACCTGCCTGCTTGATGATCACCGGGAAGGGCCCGCAATCCCAGATGTTCATAATCGGGTCGAGCATCACTTCAGCCCGGCCGGTTGCCACCGCCAGGTATCCGTAGGCATCGCTCCAGCCGCGCGAGGCATAGGCAACGGCACTTATCCGCTCCCAGGCCTCTTCGCGGTTGTACTTTGCCATGTTACGAATGTTGGTATAGCAAAGGAAAGCCCTGTCCAGGCTGTCAATCTCGGAAACCCGCGCCGGACGGCCATTCCACCAGGCGCCCAGGCCTTCAGCGGCGCACAGCATTTCATCGGTGCCGGGATAATACGCTGCGCCTACCTTCACCACCCCTTCCACTTCCAGGCCAATCAACACCCCGTAGAGCGGAATACCGCGCATAAAGGATTTTGTCCCGTCAATCGGGTCAATAATCCAGCGGAAGACTGAGCCGGAAGCTGTCTCACCAAACTCTTCGCCCAGAATGGCATGTTTCGGGTAGCGCTTTTCGATTTCAGCGCGGATAAACTGCTCGGCGGCCCGGTCGGCAACAGTTACCGGCGTATCGTCTTCCTTGTAGTCGGGACGCACCCCGGCATTGAAATAGCCCAGCGTAATCCGCCCGGCGCGGTAGGCCAGGTCTGTTGCAAACTCATAAAGTGATTGCAGGTTTTCTGTCATACGTTTAACCCTTGGCCTGCCCGGCAGGCATGGCAACCACCGCCTTGCAATCCGGGAAGTTCAGGCAGCCATAATACTGCTGGCCTTTTTTGGGCCCATCTGTGTAAAAACGCAGCACCATGGTGATCTCGCAGTTCGGGCAGATGGGAGAAAAATCCTGCTCCTGCCCGTGCTGGTGATCCCGCGCACGGCGCATGGCATCCTTGAACAGCCCGGCAATTTCGGCCACTTCGTATTTCTCTTGCAGGGGTACATAGACCAGGGGCAGGTTGGCCGCCGCAAAGACCTGATCAAGGAACTCGTCACGCGGGCGATGGTGGGACTTGGCCAGGTGAAACAACTTGACGCCAAGTACCGGTTTCATGTTGGTATGACTGATCAACAGGAAATCGATCGTCTTGCGGTAGATTTTATTAAAGTAATGCACGTTTTCGTTGGGCCGGGTCACAGAGAATAATTCCTGCAGCGAAACCTTGGCGCACACATAAAAACGGTCGTGCATGGCATCGGCCACCAGGCGAAAGAAGGTCATCTCACTGGGGCTGAGAAAATCCTGGCGGATTCGGTATGGGAGTTGTTCTTCAGGCATGAGCGTAGTATACAGCGATTGTTTAATTGGAAGCAAGCAATTCCCGCAACAGGGCTTGCTCCCCGGCCCCGGTACTGACCAACCCATCCAGGCGGGCGGCACGCACCTGCCAGAGAACCCTACGATACAGCGGACCAGGCGGCACCCCCAGGGCCTTAAGCGTCTCGCCGGTTGTTTCAGCTTGCACATGCCGCCAGCCTGTTGCGTAATTGTGCAATTCTGCCTGTTCGCTATGCAAATAGGCAGCATAGATCGCTGTCATGGGCAATCCATCCAGCCGGGCAACCCATGCAGAAGGCGGCTGCCCGCGCAAGCCTGTCAAGTCACGAGTCAGGGCGCTGGCAGCACGGATGACTTTTAGCATCGGCGCGGCAAAAGCAAGGCTCGCATTGGCAGCATCCAGCGCGGCGGTGGTTAAAGACATCAGCCACAGGGCATAGCCCAAAACCCGCTTTAACGGTTGGTGGCCGAGGGTGGGCCTGAGTCCCCAGCTGGGCGGCGGCGGCTGGTGGGCCAAATCCAGCAGGCGGGTTAGAGGCGGTTCCACGGGCAGGACATCCGGCAGGAATGACTGCAAACCCAAACCATACAGGCGCGACAACATGGCCGGGGCATGCGGCTCGTCCAGGATCATATCCAGTTCATGGCGCAGGCGTTCCGGCGAGAGCAGGCGCAGGCCGGGTCGGGCCGCCTCCAGCCAGCCCCGCGTGGAGGGCTCCATCGCAAACCCATAGCGCTGCTCATAGCGAATGGCACGCAGGATGCGGGTGGGATCATCAATAAACGAATTTTTATGCAGGGCACGAACAACGCCTTTTTGAAGGTCTTGCAGGCCATTGTGTTCATCCACCAGTTCCCCATCCACCAGGCGGATGGCGAGGGTGTTGATGCTAAAGTCACGGCGCGCCAGGTCGTCGGCAAGCTTCGCGGGCTGCACAACCGGCAGGCTGGCCGGGGCCGGGTAATGCTCCCGGCGGGCAGTTATCAGGTCCATGAAAACGCCAGGTCGGGGCTGCCAGACCGCAGTCTGGAAAGCCGGATGTACGATGATTTCCCCGCCATGCTGTGCAGCCAGCCGCCGGGCAACATCCACCGCATTGCTTTCAAAAACCAGGTCCAGATCCAGCGAAGGACGACCCAGCAGCAGATCGCGCACCACGCCGCCCACCAGGGTTGCCGGGGACAGCTTGGCGGCCAACCCCAGCCAGTAAAAATGCTCTTGCGGCAGGAAATCCCGCAGTCTCTCAGACAGGTTCATAGCCTTATTGTACCGCGCAGCGCAATAATGGTATAATGCCCGCCATGCTAAACAACCCGTCCCCTGCCCCGAAATATTTCAAAGCCTCCTGGTCTGGATAGGTTTAATTAGACATGCAACCCGGCGGCTCCCCACCCAGGCGAGCCGCTTTTTTTATCAGAAGGAAAAGGAGCTGGCTCCCCCGCGCCTGACCCCGATATGGAAATCAAAGACCTGACCGAAGAGATGAACCGTTTTGTCCGCGCAAAAGGCTGGTACGAGGCCGGCAGCAAACGCCCGCAAACCCCGCGCAACCTGGCCATTTCACTATCGCTGGAAGCCAGTGAGATCCTCGAGCACTTCCAGTGGGCTGAGGACGTAAAAGACAAGGATGAACTGGCCGGTGAATTGGCCGACGTTGCGCTTTACCTGCTGCAACTGGCCTCGGTGTCAGGCATCGACCTGGAGCAAGCTGTGCTGGAAAAACTAAAAGTAAACGAAACCCGGAGTTGGGACACCGGGCAAGGATAATTTGCAAGGAAGAAACCATGAACATCACCGTTTTTGGCGGCTCACAACCCAAGGCAGGCTCACCTGGCTATCAAGAAGCCCAAACCCTCGGCAGGCTATTGGCTGAGGCCGGGCACAATCTGCTGACCGGCGGCTATATCGGTACGATGGAGGCCGCCAGCCGTGGCGCAGCCGAAGCAGGCGGGCACGTGATTGGCGTGACCTGCGAAGAAATTGAAGCCTGGCGCGCAGTAAAACCCAACGAATGGGTAAAAGAGGAACGCAGGAAACACTCTTTGCTTGAGCGGCTCGAAGCGTTGATTAGCGGCTGCGATGCGGCCATCGCCCTGCCCGGCGGTCCCGGCACTCTGACCGAGATTGTGCTCATGTGGAACCTGATGATCGTGGACTCCCTGCCCCGGAGGCCGCTCATCCTGGTCGGGGAAGGCTGGCAGGCCGTTTTCGACCAGGTTTTCAGCAGGCTGGGGCAGTACACACCCGAACAACAGCGCGACCTGTTACAATTTGCCCCTGATATTGAAACTGCCGTTGCCATGTTGGGCAACAATCAAAAAAACACCAATAACAAACACGGGCTGGCTTAGTTCAGCAGCCCGGAGACTGAAAAAAATCGAGGAAAAATGGCAGAAGACCAACTTACCCCCCGCGCCGAGAACTTCTCGGACTGGTACAACGAGATCGTGCTCAAGGCCGAGATGGCCGATTACTCACCCGTGCGTGGCTGCATGGTCGTCCGTCCATACGGCTGGACGTTATGGGAAAATATCCAGCAAGGGCTGGACCGCCGCTTCAAAGAAACCGGCCACGTTAACGCGGCCTTCCCGCTTTTCATCCCCATGTCTTTCCTTGAAAAAGAGAAAGAACATGTGGAAGGCTTCGCCCCCGAATTGGCTGTCGTCACCCACGGTGGCGGCGAAAAACTGGAAGAACCCCTGGTCGTGCGCCCGACCTCCGAGACCATCATCGGCTACATGTACAGCAAGTGGATTAAATCCTGGCGCGACCTGCCCGTGCTAATCAACCAGTGGGGCAACGTTGTACGCTGGGAGATGCGCACCAAGCTCTTCCTGCGCACCGCCGAGTTCTACTGGCAGGAAGGCCACACCGCCCACGCCACCGAGGACGAAGCCCGCGAGGAAACCCTGCGCATGCTGGATGTTTATGCCGATTTTGCCATCAACGACGCTGCCATCCCGGTCATCAAGGGAATCAAATCAGAAACCGAGAAATTTGCCGGGGCGGTCATGTCCACCACCATCGAGGCCATGATGGGCGACACCAAGGCCCTGCAGAGCGGTACCAGCCACTACCTGGGCCAGAACTTCGCCAAAGCCTTCGAGATCCAGTACACCGACCAGGGCAACCAGCTGCAATACTGCCACACCACCTCCTGGGGCCTGTCCACGCGCATGATCGGGGCCATCATTATGACCCATGGCGATGACAAAGGCCTGGTACTGCCTCCCAAGCTTGCACCGATCCAACTGGTGATGGTGCCCATCTTCCGCAGTGAAGATGAAAAAACGCTGGTCATGCCCGTTGCTGACCGTATTTTTAGTGAACTGAAAGCAGCCGGCATCCGCGTAAAGATGGATGACCGCGAAGAAGTGACCCCCGGCTTCAAGTACAACGACTGGGAAATGCGCGGTGTTCCCCTACGGATGGAGATCGGCCCCAAAGATGTGGAAAAGAACTCCGTAGCCCTGGCCCGCCGCGACCAGCCCGGCAAGGAGGGCAAAACCTTCGTTTCCCAGGAAAATATCGCCAGTACGGTTGCCTCCCTGCTGGTGGACATCCAGGCAGCCTTGCTGGCCAAAGCCACCGCCTTTCGCGACTCGAATATCCATAACCCCAAGGATTATAACGAACTAAAGAAAGTCGTACAGGATGGCTGGGCGTTCTCCTGGTGGTGCGAAAGCAAGGAGTGCGAAGCCAAAGTCAAAGAAGATACCAAAGCCTCAACGCGCTGCATCCCGCTCGAAAGGCAGCCCGGTGGCGAAGGTGCGTGCATCGTGTGCGGCGGCAAATCCACCCGCAAAGTATATTTTGCCAAGGCGTACTAGGCCATCTTGCCTCGCCCAAACCCACAACCCTGGTCTGGGCGAGGCAATTCCATAAACCCATGCCAGCCATTGATATTGCCAGACTGAAGATCCAGGCCGCGACGCTGGTCGAGAATTTCGACCAGCCAGATGCCTTCCTGAAAGGGTTGCACGAGATTCTGGATTTATACGCTGACCGCACCCTGCGAGTCGGCGTGGTTGCTGCACCCATTTCGGTACTGCCGAGTTATCGCGCCCCGCAATCTGTGTTGCGCCAGATCGAGCAGGAACTGCTGCCATTGGCGGCCACCTTCCCCGAACAAGCCATGGATCTGACCGATGCCCTGTGGAAAGATGGTCACCTGGAAACGCGACTGCTGGCCGCATCCCTGCTTGGCCGTATCCACCCGTCCACACCGCTACTATTAGACCGGATCAGCGCCTGGGTCAGCCGCGCCAGGGACAAAACCCTACGCAACGCCCTGCTTGGCAACAGCCTGGGCCGCCTGCGCCGCGAAACGCCGGACCAATTCCTGGCGCTGATGCAGGAATGGCTCGCCTCGGATTGGCAAAAAATGTGGCCAAATGCCATCCTGGCCATGCTGCCCCTGGTTGAAGACCCGGCTTACGACAACCTGCCACCTGTCTACGAGATCATCAAACCGGTACTGGAAAATGCCCCGGTGGCCCTGCAGGTCGAAATCTCGGAACTGGTCAACACCCTGTATGAAGCCTCACCAGTCGAAACGGCCTTTTTTATGAAGCAAACCATCCTGCTTTCACAAAACCCGCAAACAGCTGTACTTTTCCGCCGCATGCTGCCCGCCCTGCACGAAGATTTGCAGGAACGGGTACGCGAATGGCTGCGCGAAGCCGCCAAAGCGCCGCGGTAGTGAATTTTCTGGTATAATTCTTTGTCCAAGACTGGTCCTGTCTGCGGTTCGGCTTCCTTAGCGGGCTGCGCACATGGAGACCTGCACCATCCATTTAGAAAGGAGAAGCAAACGTCATGCCGTTAGACAAAACTGTCAAAACTCAGGTTATCAGCGACTTCCATCGCCATGAAACCGATACCGGTTCCCCGGAAGTCCAGGTCGCCATCCTGAGCAAACGCATCACCCAGCTGACGGAGCACTTACGCGCCAACAAACACGATGAATCGTGCCGCCGTGGCCTGCTCCGCCTCGTGGGTCAGCGCCGCCGATTGCTGGCCTACCTGCGTAAGAACGATTACGCTCGTTACCTGGCCATCACCGAAAGCCTGAACCTGCGCCGCGCCAAATAAGTTCGTCGTATCTGTAGGGGCGACTCCCCAAAGGGTCGCCCCTACATTTCAAACATATCCCGCACAGCCGTCAGGAATTGAAACACGCTGACAACCCCACTTCACAAATCTATTGTTGTCATCGTCCTTCAGTCCCTGACCAGGCGGGAAATACCGGCAGGCCCCAAGACGGCCTGCCACAGGAGATAATTTATGAAACCCGAAGCAAAACGCTACACAACCACCGTTGGTACGCGCACCGTTGCCTTTGAAACCGGCAAGCTGGCCCACCAGGCTGGCGGCGCGGTCACGGTCGCCATCGACGAGGCCATCATCTTCGCCGCTGCCACCATGGGCGGTGTGCGTGAAGGTATAGACTTCTTCCCGCTCAGCGTGGAATACGAAGAACGCCTGTACGCTGGCGGCAAAATCCCCGGCTCATTCTTCCGCCGCGAAGGCCGCCCCAGCACCGATGCCATCCTGACCGCCCGCCTGACAGACCGCCCCCTGCGCCCGCTCTTCGCGCACGGCATGCGCAACGAAGTGCAAGTGATGATGTTCTCACTCTCCTCCGACGGCATCAACCCGCTGGATATCCTCGCCATCAACGCTGCCTCCGCTGCTATCATGATCTCAGATATCCCCTGGGACGGCCCGGTCGGCGCAGTACGCATTGGTCGCGTCAACGGCCAGTTTATCGTCAATCCGACCTTTGAAGAAATTTCCCAGTCTGACCTTGACTTGCGCCTGGCTGGAACCAGGGATGCCATCCTGATGGTCGAATGCGGCGCAGATGAGATTCCCGAAGACGTAATGGTTGCCGCCCTTGAACTCGGCCACCAGTCCATCCAGCCCATTATCGACTTGCAGTTCAAGATGCAGTCCGAAGTCGGCAAGCCCAAGCGTGAAGCCTCTTTTGCCAACGCCACCGACGAACTCAACAAAAAAGTGTTGGATCGCGTCAGCGGCCCGATGAACGACCTGCTTGACAAGCCACTTGCCAAGGCCGAATTTTACGGCGGGATGGACGCCATCCTGGAAGAAGTGCTGGCCGAAATGTGCACGGTGCCCGAAGGTGCTGACCCAACAGGCTACCCCTCAGAGAAAGCCGTTAAAGCGGCCTTTGGAGAAGCGGAAGGCGCCATCGTACGCGAGCGCATCCTCGGCATGGGCAAACGCCCCGATGGTCGCGCACCGGCGGATATCCGCCCGATCTGGTGCGAAGTTGGCCTTTCCCCGCGCGCGCACGGCTCCGGCCTGTTCACCCGCGGCGAGACCCAGGTACTTACCCTTGCCACCCTCGGCACCCTCGGCGAAGCCCAGGAACTGGACAATCTCTCCCCCGTCGATAGCAAACGCTACCTCCATCATTACAACTTCCCACCCTTCTCCACGGGTGAAGTGAAACCCCTACGCGGGCAGTCCCGCCGCGAAGTAGGCCACGGCGCGCTGGCCGAACGCGCGCTGGAACCGGTCATCCCCAACGAAGAAACCTTCCCCTACACCCTGCGCCTCGTCTCCGAAGTGCTGGCCTCCAATGGCTCATCCTCGATGGCCTCTGTGTGCGGCTCAACCCTAGCATTAATGGATGCTGGCGTGCCGATTAAGGCCCCTGTTGCCGGTGTGGCCATGGGCCTGGTGACTGACGACAGCGGCCGTTACAAGATCCTGACCGACATCCAGGGCACGGAAGATCACCTTGGCGACATGGATTTCAAAGTGGCCGGGACGACCAAGGGTATCACTGCCCTGCAAATGGATATTAAAATCAGCGGTCTGAGCACAAAAATGATGACCGAGGCCCTGGCCCAGGCCCGCGATGCCCGCCTGCATATCCTGGACAAAATGTTTGAAGCCATCGCATCGCCGCGCCCCGAACTCAAACCGCATGCTCCGCGCATCATCACGGTTAAAATCCCGGTTGACAAGATTGGCGCATTAATTGGCCCCGGTGGGAAGAACATCCGCGCCTTGCAGGAAGAAACCAAAGTCAAGATTGACGTGCAGGAAGATGGCACCGTCTTCATTGCCTCGGTTAACGGCGTAGGCGCAGAAATTGCCCGGCAACGGGTGGAAGCCCTGGGTGAGTCTGCCGAAATTGGCCGCATTTACACGGGCAAGGTTGTCCGCGTGGCAGATTTCGGCGCATTCGTTGAAATCCTACCCGGCGTTGATGGCATGGTGCATATCTCCCAGCTCGACACCGAACGAGTGAACAAAGTGGAAGATGTCGTCAACCTGGGCGACGAGATTTCGGTCATGGTGATTGATATTGACCCCGGCTCCGGGAAGATTCGCCTTTCCCGCCAGGCTGTATTGGAAGGCTGGACCGCAGAGGAAGCGCGCGAAAAAGACCAGCGCAAACCTGGCGGTGGCGGCCGCCCGAATGGCGGGGGCAGGCCCGGCGGAGGCCGCCCACATGGCGGTGGTGACCGTCGTGGCAACGACCGTAGGCGCTAAATTAACGGAGCAGGATTAATCCTGCTCCGTTTTTCGTTAAGCGAATATGAGTAATGCCATCAAAATTATATGGAAAAATAGGTTATTTCACCGTATAATTTTGACATTGGCCCAACCAAAGGAGAATGTATGAAAAAGTATCTGCTCACAAGTGTCGGTTTTCTCTTGGTTCTTTTTGCAGTATTTGCCCTCACCCCAACCGCTCGAGCTGTGCAACATCAACAGGACGATATCATTGCGCGCGGCAAGTACCTGGCCGGTATCGCCGGATGTACACATTGCCATACCCCCTACCGTGCAGAATTCAATGACTTTGCCACCCTGACACTGGATCAGATTCGCATGATCGCCTTTGATGAGCAACTGGCGATGGACACCGATCGATGGATGGCAGGTGGCCGTGCGTTTGACCTAGGCCCGGCCGGTGTGGTTTTTACACGCAACATTACGCCGGATGCTGAAACCGGCATTGGCGGTTGGACAGATGAGCAATTAAAAGTCGCCATCCGCACCGGGCAGACTCCATCCGGCGAAATGCTCTTCCCGGTCATGCCCTATCACAATTACAATGGACTCGCCGATGCTGATCTGGATGCAATTATTGCCTATATGCGCTCGGTCGACGCGGTCAGCAACCAGGTTCCCGATGAGACTGTTTCCAAGCAGTTCCTCCAGCCATTGCCTTATCGCCAGGGTATCACTGCGCCGGACCCATCTGACAAGGCCGCGCGCGGCAAATACCTGGTGGAAGTGGTAATGGGCTGTACGGATTGCCACACACCAATTAATCCTGAAACTGGCGCACCGCGTAT
Organism: Anaerolineales bacterium; assembly: GCA_024710905.1. Classification (GTDB taxonomy): domain Bacteria; phylum Chloroflexota; class Anaerolineae; order Anaerolineales; family Villigracilaceae; genus JANJTV01. The sequence goes on from JANJTV010000076.1 coordinate 15,088, forward strand.
GGACCTTTACCTGGCAGGCGGCCAACCTTACCAGGGGCCGTGGGGCATTGTCTATGGCGGCAACATCACGCCTGACAACGAAACCGGCCTGGGGGACTGGACCGAAGATGAAATGAAGCGTGCCATCCTGACGGGTGTCGGAAAAGATGGGCGCCGCTTAATCCTCATGCCGTGGTATGCTTATTCCGGCCTCACCGAGCAAGATGCCGATGCAGTCGCCTATTACATGACCAGTGTTTTACAGCCTGTTAAGAATGAAGTGCCAGCCGCATCCGTAATTGCCGAGTTTGTTGTGATGGGTGAAGAAGAAACCGCCACCCCGCTCGCTGGCAACCTTCCTGATGCAGGGATTCTGGCGGCCATTGGCGGTGCACTGGTTGCTATTGCTGTGCTCGTTACCCTCTTTAGACGGAAAGCCAACTAATAAATTATGTTCTCACAGTTTCGAGATATCTTCGAAAAACGCTACCTGAGCATTCGCTGGAAACTGGTTCTGCCCCTGGCGGCAGCCATCCTCATTGTTCTTTTGGTGTTCTCACCCATCACCAACCTGTTTATCACTTCGCAGATTGAAGCGGAGTCTGACCGCAGGCTAGCGGAAATTGCCGACTCGGTGGGTGCACTGATTGAAAACTCGGAAAACCTGGCGCGTACCAGTGCGGCATTGCTGGCCAATCAACCAGAGGTTATCTCTGCATTCACCAACCTGGACGAGAACACGCCCACACTGCTCTCAAACAAAGACTCCCTGCGATTACAGGAACTCTCCCTGTACACCCCCAACTATCAACCCGGTGACATTGCCTATTTTTACGGTGGGCCACAAGTGGCGCGACGGTTGCAGGTTAACGAGCAAGCACAGACTATCCGGGATGAATTAATCAAGCAAGCCCTCGAACTCAGGGTTCCGGTCAGCAGCGTGGCAATTGCCCCGCAAAACTCCCAGATCATTGGCGTGGCTCCCGTTTTTGACAAACAAACCAATCGCTTGCTTGGAGTCGTATTCGCCGCCTTTTATATGGATGACGAATACATCAACAACATCTCCGGGATCATCGACACAGATTTGGCCATTGTGGTCGAAAACAAGGTGGTTGTCAGCAACATTGACAAGGAAGCAGGTTACGAGGCGCTGATTAACACCGGTTGGCTGGGGAGTTCCGAGCAACCCACCCAGAACGTTCGTTACGCCAACGGGCAGGAATATCGCCTGCTCGGGCACCCGCTGGTCATCTCAAATCGCCAGCTCGGGAACGTCCTGGTGGTTGCCCAACCCATTGAGCAGCTCAACGCCGTCAGCCGCAATATCCAGATCATCCTGTTCTCGTTGATCGGCCTGTTCACCCTGATGACCGTCTGGTTCTGGGTAGCGGCCTTCCTGGCCTTTTCCCGACCATTGGAGCAGCTTACCAAAGCAACAACTCGCATCAGTCTTGGTGAATTCGCACAGAACGTCAGCACAGACTACTTATTCTTAAAAGATGAAATCACTGTGCTGAGTGAAAATTTCAATGCCATGACCTATCACCTGAACGAGTTGTATGCCAGCCTCGAAGACCGGGTCGTGCAACGAACACAGGAGTTGGTCGAAGAGCGCAATAAATTAGCCATTGCCTTGCGCAACCTGGAAGATGCCCTGCAAGACCTGGCAGAAGCCCGCGATGAAGCCGTCATGGCAAACAAATCCAAAACCGAATTCGTCTCTGTCGTTTCTCACGAGCTCAAAATCCCCATGACCTCCATCAAGGGTTACAGTGACTTAATGCTTTCCGGCGCGACCGGCCAGCTCAATGACAACCAAGCAAACTTTCTCAAAACCATTCGCGCCAACGTCAACCGCATGGCAACCCTGGTTTCCGACCTGTCGGACATCTCTCGTATCGAAAGCGGCAACTTGCGCCTTGAACCCAAAATGATTGATGTACGCGAAGTAATTGAGGAAGTTGTCTCGCTGTCACAGGCGCAGATTGACCAAAAGCACCAAACCCTTACCACCAGCTTCCCTGAAGGGCTTGGGAATGTGTTTTATGACCGCAACCGCCTGGCCCAGATCATCACCAACCTGGTCAGCAATGCCAATAAATACTCCCAGGAGGGTGCGGCCATCTCGATTGAAATCGCCCCCTTCTCGGAAGAGATTGAAGGCGCAGATGGGGAGGGGCAACAAGATTTCCTGCGAGTCAAGGTTCAAGACAACGGCCTGGGAATGACCCCGGAAGACCAGGCGCAGTTGTTCAACAAGTTCTTCCGTTCAGCCGATGACAAAGTTCGTGAAGCGCCGGGAACAGGCCTTGGCCTGAGCATCACCAAAAACCTGATCGAACTGCAGGGCGGTCGCATCTGGTTTGAAAGCGAGTTCCGTAAAGGAACAACGTTCTTTTTCACCATCCCGCTGAAAACAGAAGCAACCCCGACCGAATAGCATAAAAACTCCCGCAAAATACACTGCGGGAGTTTTTATATCAACAACTTGGCCTCCAACATTTTTTTGACATCCGGCCATTCAGAATCCACAATACTAAAATACACCGAATGACGAAACAGGCCATCTTCCAGGATCATATGATTGCGTAACACCCCTTCTCGCCTAGCGCCAATTCTTTCAATGGCCGCCAATGACCGCTCATTTCGTGAATCCGCCTTAAACTGCACACGGATGCAATCCAGCGTTTCAAATGCAAATGTCAACAGCAGGTATTTTGTCTCTGTGTTTACACCCGTACGCTGGAACGCCTTCCCATACCAGGTCCCGCCAATCTCCAGTCCGCGATGCGCCGGGCGAATGTCCAGGTAACGGGTCGCCCCGGCCACCTCCCCGCTCGGTCTGTGGATTACGGCAAAGGGGTAGTCTACCCCCGTTTTCTTCCTTTGGAGAAGGTCCTCCACCCAGCGACTGATCCCATCTTCAGAAGCGACATCCCCATATAACATATACCGCCAAATCGAGGGATCGCTTCCCACCCGAGCCAGACCACCGACATGGGAAAGGCTCAGCGGCTCCAAACGGACCACCTGGCCTTCCAGCACGATTTCCTGGTCAAAGTAATGGGTTGGCATCACAGCAACAAACCTACCCTTCTTGCGTGGGCAAATAAGGCATCTCAGGACCTTTTTTTCCCAAAAGTTCAGCCAGGGCCGCCCGCATGGCGGTTCGGTCATCCCACAAATATTCTGTCACGCCAAAACACATGGATTGCTCGTGCCCTTTGCCACAGGCAATGACCAGGTCGCCAGGAAGTGCCATCTTGACGGCAAACCGGATGGCCTCGCCGCGATCCCGTACACGCGTGAAGGTCTCACCTTCCCTGCTGCCCCTGGCGCGGGCCCCGGCAGCCATTTCTTCCAGGATGTCATCCAAAGACTCAGTCCGCGGGTCTTCAGCGGTGAGCACAGAAAAGTCTGCCAGCCCAGCAGAAGTTTCGGCCATCATGCGTCGTTTCTCCCTGTCACGCAAACCGGCAGAGCCAAATACAGAAATAATCCGGCCCGATGTCATCTGGCGGGCAGCCTCGAGCGCTACACGCAACGCATTGGGGGTGTGCGCGAAATCAACGATTGCAGTGAAGTTCTGTCCAAGATCGATCACTTCCATTCGACCCGGGATGCCGGGCAGCCGCGAAAGTCCGCGCGCAGCCACTTGAGGGTCAATCCCCAGACCAGAGACCGCCGCCGAGAACGCCGCCAGGCAGTTGGACACGTTATACGCACCAACCAGGTTGGATGTCGCAGGAACCATAAACCCCGCCCCGCAAATGTCAAAAGACAATCCACTGGGGGAATATTCAACGTTCGTTGCGTAAATATCTGCACTTGGGAACAACCCATAGCTGACCCGTTTTGTTTTGATCAGCTGATGTAAATACTCGTAAGACTTAACATCATCACGATTGAGTACCCCCAGGCGCGGATTTCCCTGCGGCTTTTCTACTGTATCCTGTAATAGCTCAAACAAGCGGCCTTTGGCTGCACGATAGTTTTCATAGGAACCATGCTCATCAAAGTGCTCATGGGTAATATTGGTCACCACGGCGATATCATACTGCGAGGCATCTGCCCGGTATTGTGATAGGCCATGCGAAGTTGTCTCAAGGATGACATGCGTCAGGCCTGCCTGAACCATGCGCGCCAGGTATCGCTGGACGTCCGGCGCATCAGGCGTTGTGACATGAAAACCTGTGTCCAGCACCTCATCTCCGATCACAGCATTGACCGTTGAAATCAGGCCAACCTTTAACCCGGCTTCTTGCAGGATATGGAACAACAAATTACTGGTCGTCGTCTTGCCATCTGTTCCCGTTACGCCGATCACCGTCAGGCGATGTCCCGGGTAATCATAAAAAGCAGAAGCCAGGTAAGTCACTGAGCGGCGCGCATTCTCAACCCGGACATACGGTACGGGTAGGCCGGAGGACAGGTCTTGTTCACCCACTACCGCCACTGCCCCGTTCTGGATTGCCGTCGGGATAAATCGGTGCCCGTCCGCGCTGCCACCCGGCATGGCAATGAACAAATCCCCCGGTTTTATTTTCCGGGAGTCGATCTGGATACCCAGAATTTCAGGGTTTTCTCCAAAAGTTCCTTGGTAGACGAAGGGGAATTTCGGAAATAATTCTGCAAGGCGGATAGTTGTCATGGGCAAGTTTTACCATAAAACAAAGACCTGGCGGGATTCTCCGCCAGGTCTTATGGAATCTTTTAGAAACTTAGCGCAGGTTGGAGCGCAGGCCTTCGAGTTTGCCGGAGACAGAACCATCCAGCACCTTATCACCCACGCGCACAACCAAGCCACCCAGGATGGACGGATCCACACGGAAGGTCACCGCAGCGGCGCCTGCCTTGGAAAGCACATCCTTTTTGACAGTTTCCTGCTCTTCCTTTGTGAGCGGCAGGGCGCTGGTTATTTCAGCAGACTGGCCGGTAACGCCAGCAGCATCCAGAACAACCAGTTTGCCAGATTTGACACCAGAGAAGAATTCGTCGATAAGGGCACGCTGGCGTTTTTCATCCAGGGCTTCGCCAACCAGCTTCTGGGTGGCAGAAATTGCCAGGGCGGCCACCTGGCCGCGCAAGTCACCGAGGATGCGGTTGCGTTCTTCTTCCACTTCGGCCAGTTTCTTTTCAGCGGCCTTGCCAGCCTCTGCATCAGCAGCAGCCTTCACATCACGCGCAGCAGCTTCAGCGCGCTCAGTGGCCTCGCGAACGATCGTGCCAGCCTTGGCCTGAGCCTCAGCAATGATCTTTTCAGCTTCTTTTTCAGCGTTGGCGCGGGCTTCAGCAGCCTCGCGGGCGTCTTCGAGACCCTGTGCAATTGCCTTCTTGCGGTTCTCAAGCATGTTCAGGATGGGGGTGTACATCCAGTTCGCGAGAACTGTGAAAACGACAATAAACGCAATGACAAATACCACCAAAGAGCCGAGATTAATACCAAGTGCTTCCATGAACAGCTCCTTAGGCTTACACGAAGAGAATAATCAGAGCGACGGCCAGGGCGTAAATGGCGACAGCTTCTGCGAAAGCGATACCCAAAATCATGTTGGTCTGGATCGTGCCAGTATAGTCAGGGTTACGGCTCATCGCTTGCACAGCACCACCCACCACGATACCAATACCAGCGCCAGCGCCAGCCACACCAATCACGGCCAAACCAGCACCGATGTAGCGCATTGCCTGTAAGAAGACCACGGGATCATTCATGATGTAATTTCCTCCAAATCGTAAGTTTGATTTTTTATAAGTTTAGTGAGCTTCAGCGTGTTCGTCGCCGTGATGGCTGACGGTTGCCTGACTCATGAACGTCTGGGCCAGGGTGGCAAACACATATGCCTGGATCAGGCCCACAAAGGTTTCAAGGCCATACAAGAAGCCTGGAACAAGGGCGGGAACCAGCACGCCCAGAATACCCAGCAGGAGGGTACCCGCAAAGATGGTACCAAAAAGACGCAAGCCAAACGAGAGCACTTTGGCAATTTCACTGATCAACTCAAGCACACCAACGATGGTATCCATCAGGCCAAAGAACGGCTTCTTGATGATGGTGGTGAAATTGAAGAACTTCACGAGGTAGGACGGGCCAAGCGCCATGAAACCAAATACCTGCACCATGACCATGGTAATGATCGCCAGCGAGAACGTGAAGTTCAGGTCAGTCGCCGCGCCACGGAAACTAGGCGCCAGGAAACAATCATCTACACAGGCATGACCTCGCTTGTGCTTGACTTCTTCCCCGTGGTCACCTTCTTCGGCATGCGCAGCGCGCTCGCTGGACTTCACCACGTGTGAGCCGTCCAAGGTCATGACCGGCAGGCCACCAATTTCGAAGAGCGTCTGCGTATCATAGCCAGTGTAGCTGCCATAGCCTTCTTCAAAATAGCCGATCGTTTCATGGAAAGGCAGCAATTTAACCAGATTCGCCGTCAGCACAACCAGGAAGATGGTCATCACAAACGGGAAAATGCGGCGGGCATGTTTGCCAGCAGCGCTTTGCGTACTGTTCCAGAAAAATTCCACCAGGAACTCAACAAAATTGTAGAAACCTGACGGAACCTGCTGGCCGCTGCGAATAAAGGGCTGGACAACAAAAAACACGAGCGCAAACAGCAGGATGATGGCCAGACTCAACGAGGCCATTGTGTTCGTAAAGTAGGTTTCGAACGGGGTGCCGTAGGCTATCTTCGCCAGGCTCGGGATGAACGGCTCGGCAGGCAGGATTACGGTCGGGCTGATCGGGGTGAAAATCCCCTTCACGGCGAACGCAAGCCAGCCGCCCAGGATCATCAGACCGAGCAACACCCAGCGTTTGAACCCAAAACGTCGTTCAGTTTTGGCGGTCATAAGTTAGTTTATTACTCTCCTTGATTTTTAGTAGAGGGCGGCGACATCTTAGAAATCGCGCTCATGGCCACCCGGTACATCACAAAGATGCTAATCGGGGCGCTGACAATCATCAACAAAATCGTAAATAAAGGCTTGACATTCAACATCCCATCCAGCCAAAGCCCAAGCGCCAGCGCACCAATCACTATACCCAGAATTATGAACCCTCCAAGGCTGACAACCCCGGCCAGGGTCATCGTAAAGGAGGCTTTTCGTTTTTCAATGTCAGCCTGGTCAGTCATAGGTTCGGATTATATCAAAGGCTTATGGATACGTCCAGAAAGTCGTGACGGGTTTCACGATTGAAACCCGTCACGCGCGGATTTCTTCTGGCAGGTTGCTAAAAGAGCGCTTTGGCCGCTTCGGTGGAGATTCCAAACCAGGGGGCGACGATCGTCCCCACCAGGATGATACCCACCGACAGGATGGTCAGTGCGATCACAAACGGACGGGACATGACCACTGGGAATTCGGCTTCGTTTTCACCTTCCAGGCGGTACAGGTAAACATATTTCAGCACCGTCAGGTAGTAGTATACGCTGATGACCGAGTTGACAATACCCACCAGCACCAGCCACAACCAACCCGTCTGGATGCCTGCCATAAAAATGAAGACCTTGGCCACAAAACCGCCAAACGGAGGCATACCGGCCAGGGACAGGAATGCAATCAGCATGGCTAACGCCAGGTAAGGTGAACGGCGGCCCAGGCCATCATAGGCGCGGATCTCATCAGAGCCCAGGGTTTGCGCGGCCACCGCCACGATGCCAAAGGCGGCCAGGTTGGTCAGGATGTAAGCAATCAGGTAAAAAACGACACCTGCCACACCGAGTTCATTGGCAGCCACCACACCGATCAGGGCGTACCCGGCATGTGAGATGGACGAGTAAGCCAGCAGGCGCTTGATGTTGGTCTGCGCGAGGGCCACCAGGTTGCCCAGGGTCATGGTCAGGACGGCGATAATCGCCAGGATCCACTGCCACTGGCCACTCAGGCCGGCTGAAGCGGGGAATATATCGATGAACAGGCGCACCAGGACGGCAAAACCTGCCGCCTTGGAAGCCGTGGAAAGGTACCCGGCAATCGGGGTCGGGGAACCTTCATAGGTATCAGGCGCCCAGAAGTGGAACGGAACCAGCGAAATCTTAAAACCAATCCCGACCACCAGCAGCATAATCAAGCCAAGCGTAAAAGGCGTCATGCCGGTGAACTGCCAGGAAATCACCGAGTAGTGGGTGCTGCCAGCAAACCCGTAAATCAATGACAGGCCGTAGAGCATGATGGCCGAGGTCATCGCGCCAAAGAGCAGGTATTTGAAACCGGCTTCGGTGGATTTTTTGTCATTGAGCAGGAAACCCGCCAGCACATACATGGGGATGGAAGTAGTTTCCACCGCCAGGTAGAGCATGACCAGGTCTGAAGCGGCAGCCATCAGGCTCATGCCGATGGTGGCAGCCAGCAACAGCAGGTACGACTCCGGACGCTCGGACAGGCCAGGTGAATCCATCATAAACAGCGCGGTGATGGCTGCGCCAAAAACAAAGGCCATTTTGAGCGCAAAGGAGAACATATCGTAGCGGATCATGCCGCCAAACGCAGAAGCAGCTTCACCCGGGACAGCCAACAGCAGGCTGGCGGCCAGGGTAACGGTAAGACCGCCTGCTGTGAGCCAGCCAAGCCGAAGGCGGCGGTGCTCATCCCGCCAGAATGGGTCCAGCACAAGGATGAGGATGCCAACCAGGAGGATCATTACCTCCGGCAGGATGGCCAGGAAATTGACATCAAAAGCGGGCATTTATGCACCTCCCAACAGGCGCAGGATGTAATCCACGCCGGTAGAGACCATGGGAACCATCAGGCCGGGGAAAAGGCCGAGTGCGATCATAAGGACGCACAGGGTGGCCAGGGCAAGTTTATCGAGAACGGTGATGGAGGTAATGTGACCCTCAAACTGGGCAGGCATCTCGCCGAAGAAGACTTTGCGGACGACCAGCAAAATGTAAGAGGCGGTGATGACAATGGAGAGGGCGGCAATGGCGGCAATGCCCCATTGGCCGATCTGCCAGACACCCATAAAGATGGGGAACTCGGCGACGAAACCGGAGAAACCGGGCATGCCCATCGAGACCAGACCGCCGATGATGAAGGCGATGGCCACCCAGGGCAGTGGTTTGACCATGCCACCCAGCTCGGGAATCTGCCGGGTGTGGGCGCGGTCATACACCATGCCGACGGCAGCAAAGAAGAGGGCCGTCATCACGCCGTGCGAGAACATCTGAACGCTGGCGCCAATCAGGCCCTGCTCGGTGAGGGTGGCAAAACCAAGCATGACCAACCCCATGTGCGAGACAGACGAGAAACCGATGACGTACTTCATGTCGGTCTGGATCATGGCGATAAATGCGCCATAGATGACATTGACCGTGGCCAGGCCGAGCACCACCCACTTCCAGTACAGTGCGCCTTCGGGCAGCAGCATGATGCCAACGCGCAGGGCGGCAAACGCACCCAGTTTCATCAGCACGCCCGCATGGAACATCGAAACGGCAGTCGGGGCAGCCACGTGACCGTCAGGAGACCAGTTGTGGAAGGGGAAGATGCCACCCAGGATGGCGAAACCGAGGAAAACAAATGGGAACCAGAAAATCTGGAATTCCTTTGAAAAGCCTGCGCCCTCCATGGCCAGCATATCGAATGTAAACGTGCCTGTGTTGTTGCCGGTAGCCCAGTACATGGCCAGCGCGCCGACCAGGGCAAACACTGAACCAACAAACAGGTACAGGGTCAGTTTCATGGCCGCATACTCGCGGGTGACTTTCCAGCCCCAGATGGCGATCAGCAGGTACATCGGGAAGACCGCGATTTCATAGAAGAAGAAGAGCATAAACAGGTCCAGCGCGACAAAGACGCCGAACACGCCACCCGCCAGCAGGAACAGGAAGGCAAAGAATTCACGCGGGCGATCGTCGATGCCCCAGGAGATCAGCACGCCGGTGAACATGACGATGCCGGTCAGCAGCACCAGCGGGGCGCTGATGCCATCCACGCCGAGGTGCAGGGAAATGCCCAGCGCAGGCAACCAGTTGTATTTTTCCACGAACTGGTAGCCGGCCGCTGCCTGGTCGTAAGTTACATAGACCCAGATGGACAGCAACAAGGCGAGAACAGCCGCCGCCAGGGCCGTGACGCGAATCTCGTTCTTGCGCTCCTCCTTGAACAGGAAAAGCAACGCGCCAGCGACCAGTGGTGTAAACGTGATGACACTAAGGATGGGAAATTGCATGGTTCACCTCGACTAGAACAGCATGGTCATGGCTTTGTTGATGACATCCAGCAGCCACATCGGCCAGATGCCAAGGACGAGAATGAGCACCATGAGCGGGGCCATGACAATCAACTCGCGGGTGTTGATCTCGGTCAGTTTGTGTTCGCCGTGCGCCCAGTGTTCGTTGAGCGGGCCATGCAGCACCTTGGCAACACCTTTCAGGATATACGCGCCGGTCATCAGCAGGCCGATCATTGCCAGGGCGGTAAAGACCGGCAGGATGCCAAACGCGCCGCGTACCACCAGGAACTCGGAGATAAAGCCGTTCAGGCCGGGCAGGCCCAAGGAGGCCATGCTGGTAAAGATCAGTATCGCGCCATAAACAGGCACAAGCGGGAACAGGCCTCCAAGCTTCTCCAGGTCGCGGGTATGGGTGCGTTCATAGATCACGCCGACCAGGAAGAACATGCCTGCCGCCGAAAGGCCATGGTTGAACATTTGAAGCACAGCCCCGTTCAAGGCGATGGTGGCGCTTTCAGTACCCATGGCTTTGGCCGCGGCAGCGATGCCGAGCAGCACAAAGCCCATATGATTGACCGAGGAATAGGCCACCAGCCGCTTGAAGTCCGTCTGGCCGAAGGAGCCAAACGCGCCAAAGATGATCGCCATGACGGCCAGGAAGGCAAGCCATTCGGCATACTGGGCAGATTCAGCCGGGTAAAGCGGCAAGACCAAGCGCAGGAAGCCATACGCGCCAAGCTTGAGCAGCACACCCGCCAGGATCATCGAACCGGCTGTGGGGGCTTCCGTATGGGCGTCGGGCAGCCAGGTATGGAAAGGCCAGACCGGCACCTTGATGGCAAAGGCAATCACAAAGGCCCAGAAGGTCACCACTTTGACCGTTTCAATCGGCATCCCCAGGAAGGTGGCCGGGTTGAAACTCGTCCATCGCTCGACCAGGGTCACCAGGTCGTAAGTCTGGAAGGTGACGCCCAGCATCTGGATGGCAAGCAGCAGGCCCAATGAACCGCCCATGGTATAGATCATAAACTTGAGCGAGGCGTAGTTACGATTGGCCGAACCCCACTGGTTGATCAGGAAGTACATCGGCACCAGACCAATCTCCCAGAAGACAAAGAAGATTAGCAAGTCAAGCGCCAGGAAGACGCCCAGCATGCCTGTTTCGAGGAACAGGAAGAGCATCATGTAGGCCTTGACTTTGTCCGTGACGCTGAAGGAGGCCAGGATGGCCAGTGGCGTCAACAGGGTGGTCAACAAGACCATGCTCAGCGACAACCCATCCACGCCGAGGTGGAAGTTGGAGTTGATCGCCTCGTACCAGATATAGTTTTCCTGGAACTGGAAGCCGGGCATATCCGGGTTGAACTGCGTCCAGAGCCAGACCGAAAGGCCGAACGGCACCAGGCTGGCGAGCAAGGCCGTCCAACGGATCAGCTTGACTTCGTCCTTGGGCAGGAAGAAGATGACCAGCGCAGCCAAGGTCGGGAAAAACAAGATGCTTGTCAGCAGGTGAGTGCTAATGAAATCCATTGTTCACTCCCCTTCTAGAAGATGAAGTAGTAAAGCGCGCCGACAATCAAGAGTGTCGCCAGTGCGCCCAACAGGTAGGTCTGGATGCGCCCGGTCTGGACCTTGCGCAATGCGCGGCCAGCGGGTTGGAAGGTCCAATATGCGCCCAGTTTGTCGCCGATCAATTCATTGATGATCGGTTTGTCGAAGTAGTTGCGGATGGTGTTGCCAATAAAGGCCGCGCCAGCGCCAATCGAGTGCAGGAACCCATCGAACAGGAACTTGTCCATCCAGATGTAGGAGAACACTTCCGAGAACCAGGTTACCGGCCTGACCACAAAGAAATTGTAGAACTCGTCAAAGTACCACTTATTGGCCAGCAGGGTGTAAATCGGGCCGAGCGGTTTCTTGAGCGGATCAGGCTGGCCTGCCTTGACATCCTTATACACCAGCCAGCCCAGGCCCAGACCCCCCAGCGCCACACCGATCGATATGGCCAGCGGTACCCAACTAAACTCAGGGGCTTTGGGGTGTTCAGCCAGGGTCCCACCCACGAAATCGTGGAACAAGTTCGGAAGCAGCCCGCCGACCAGGGGGAATTTCTCAGGGATGCCGACCCACCCGAAGCCAATCGCGAAGATTGAAAGGACCACCAGCGGAAGGGTCATCGTCCAGGGCGTTTCATGGGCGTGTTCTGCAGCCTTGGTACGCGGCTCGCCGAGGAAGGTCAGGGTGATCTGCCGCATGGTGTAGAAAGCGGTCATCAGTGCCGCAATCGAAAGCGTGATCAGCACTGCGTAGTGATGGTGGGCAAAGGCGTCGGCCAGGATTTCGTCCTTGCTCCAGAAGCCCGCCGTCACCAGCGGGAAGCCGGACAGGGCGAAGCCGCCGATCAGGAAGGTCCAAAAGGTAATGGGCATCTTCTTGCGCAGGCCACCCATGTTGAACATATCCTGCGGATCAACATGATCGTTGCTGTGGAACGCGCCATGCTCCATGCCGTGAATGACTGAGCCGGAACCCAGAAAGAGCAGCGCCTTGAAGAAGGCATGCGTCACCAGGTGGAAGGCAGCGGCAATGTAAGCTTCGATACCCAGCGCGGCAATCATGAAGCCCAGTTGCGAAATGGTCGAGTAAGCCAGCACTTTCTTGATGTCATTTTGCGCCAGGGCAATCGTGGCCGCAAAAATGGCCGTGAAGGTACCAATCAGGGAAACAATCGAGAGGGTCGTACCGGTCGGCTCCGCTTCAAGCAGCGGGAAGAAGCGCAGCGCAGCATATACGCCCGCCGAGACCATCGTGGCGGCATGAATCATCGCGCTGACCGGGGTTGGGCCTTCCATGGCGTCGGGCAACCAGATGTGCAAAGGCCACTGTGCCGATTTGCCAATTGTGCCAATAAAAAGCAGCAGGCCAATCAACCCGGCCGCGGAAAGGCCCAGGACGGGCGTTCCAACGGAGGCCAGAGAATGCAGCATTTCTTCCGTGAAGATCTCGCGGTAACTGAGGGTGCCGGTGGCCGTGTACAACCAGGCGATACCGAGCAGCATAAAGACATCGCCCACGCGAGTGGTCATAAAAGCCTTGATGGCTGCCGCGCGCGCGGAAGGTTTGCCATACCAGAAACCAATCAGCAGGTACGAGCACAGGCCCATGATTTCCCAGCCGACGAACATGGTCAGCAGGTTGTCTGAAATAACCAATGTGTACATGCCAAAGGCGAACAGGCCAATAAAAGCGAAGAAACGGCTGTACATCGGTTCGATGGAAAGTACGGTGTGCTTCTTGCCTTTGTCGTCCTTCATGGTTGCGCCATGCGGGGGCAGGCCGGCACGGTCATGGTCGCCTACGGGCTGGCCGAAATTGTGATAGCCCACACTGTACAGGAAGATCATCAACACGGTGATGGCGACAAAGAAGAGCGTCACCGCCGAGAGCGGATCGATCAAGACGCCGATTTTCAAGAAGCCTTCGCCGGTCGGCAGCCAATTGATGGATGACTCAAAGGGGTGCTCGCCAAAATGATCCACGCCCAGCGTACTGAAGAAAACCACCATGCTGCCCGCAAACGAGAGCAGAGCCGCGCCCACCGCAATGGTATGCGAAAGCGCCTTGTTCTTGTTGGTGAACAGCACAATCAGGAAAAACGCCAGCAGCGGCGGCAGGGGCAAAAGCCAGATGAGTGTTTCAGTTGCCATGTGTTTCTCCTACCACTTCATCAGGTCGAGTTCATCGGCGATGATGGTATTACGCTGGCGATAAACCGAAATGACCAGCGCCAGGCCAACAGCCACTTCGGCTGCCGCCACCGCAAAGACGATGATGGAAAATACCTGGCCCGCCATGTTGGAAGTGTCTCCATAGCGCCAGAACGAGACCAGGTTGATATTGACTGCGTTCAGCATCAGTTCGATGCCCAGCAGGATGGCAATGGCATTCTTGCGCGCCAGCACACCATACAGGCCAATGCTGAACAACGCCGCAGCAAGGATGAGATACCAGGAAAGCGGAACCATAATTTTGCCAGCCTCCTACTTTCGATACGCCACATACACGGCGCCAACCAGCGCCGCCAGCAGCAGGATGGATGCCACCTCGAAAGGCAGCACGTACGCATTGGGGGAAACCAGCGCGTTCGCCAGCGCCATCAGCGGGTCGCCAGAGACGGCCCCGCGTTCAGCGTTGAAGTTGTTCAGTTCGCGCACGGTCAGGAACAGGCCGCCAAACGACAGCAGGGCAATTAGCAGCGCCACCGGCCAGTTCTTGTTGGTCTGCGAGACCTTATCCAGCAGGTCACGGCGGGTCAGCATGACGGCGAAGATGAACATGATCGCAATTGCGCCAATGTACACCACCACCTGCGCCACGGCCAGGAAGGAAGCGTCCAATTTGGCATACAGGATGGCGACACCAAACAGGGTGGAAACCAGCCACAACGCGGCATGGATCAGGTTGCGGGTGGTGACCACCATCAATGCCGAACTGATGATCAGCGCCGCGGTAAGGACAAAAATAATTTGCTCAGCCATGTGTTTGCTCCGTTAATCCCCGGCCCCGACGCTTTCGAGCGCGGCGCGGTCACGGCGAGATTTGGCGCGCAAGCCTTCCAGGGTGATCCAGGCAACCACCACATTGGAAAGGAACATGCCCGCAATGTACCACCCGGTGGGGGCGTCCAGCAGGGCGCGGTGCACCACAGCCGTCACCATCAAGAGGATAAAAGCCAGCGGGGTCAGGAATTTCCAGTTGAAGGCCAGCATGTGGTCAATGCGGATGCGCGGCACGGTGTACTTGATCCACATGATCACCCAGTAGCCGATCATCGCCTTGGCGACAAAGTAAAACGCGCCCAGCAGCGGGTATTCCTCGGCCCACGGGCCATGCCAGCCGCCAAAGAACAGCACGGCCATGAAACCGCCGAAGGTAAAGGCATGCAGCAGCTCGCCAGCGTAGAACAGGCCGAACTTCATGCCGGAATACTCAATATGGTAGCCCGAAACGATTTCCGATTCGCCTTCGTTCAGGTCAAACGGAGAACGTCCCAGTTCGGCAATGGCCGCCACCAGGAAAATCAAAAATCCCAGCGGCGATATCAGCACAAACCAGTAGCCCGCCTGCGCTTCGGTGATTACCTTCAGGCTCATCGAGCCGGTGATAATGGTCGGGATGAGCAGGGCCACCACCATCGGGATTTCGTAAGAAATCATGTTCGCGACCATACGGTACGCGCCCAGCAGGGCAAATTTGTTGTTGCTGGCCCAGCCCGCCATGATGATCGCCAGCGTTCCAATCGCGCCGGTTGCTACCAGGTAGAGCAAGGCCACGTTCAGGTCCACGCCATAAATACGCGATGCCAGCGGTACCACCGCCCACAGGAAAACCACCGAAGCCATGGAAAGCACCGGAGCAAGGTTAAAGACCACCTTGTCGGCTCCTTCTGGGGTGATGTCTTCCTTAATAATGAGCTTGATGATGTCCGGGAAGGGCTGCAGGATGCCGAAGGGCCCCACGCGGTTCGGGCCCAGGCGATCCTGGAAGCGCGCCACAACCTTGCGCTCCACCCATACCAGGAAGATATCCAGCACCATGGCCGCCGTGATCAACAACACAATACCCAGCAGGTTGAGGATGATGTCGGCAGCCAAGGCATCCAGGCCCCAGCCGGTGAAGATTTGCAGCAGCCAGTCGTAGGCCACTTTAATAGGGTCGGTCCAAAAATTCATGGAACACTCCTCTGTCACGAATAAAAGGCTGAGGGGAGATTTCCCATCAGCCTTCCTGTTTCCAAAGTGTCAATTACGCCCATTCCAACATTCCCTTGCGCCAGGCATAAATCAGGCCGGCAAAAAGGATGAGGATGAAGATGATACCTTCCACAACCACAAACATGGGCAGCAAGTTCAACGACAGCGCCCACGGGAACAGGAAGACCACTTCAACATCGAAAATCAGGAACACCAGGGCATACACGTAATACTGGGCCTTAAATTGCACCCAGCTGTCCCCCACCGTTTCGATGCCGCACTCATAAGTGCTTTGCTTGATTGGATTGGGCTTGCGGGGAGCCACCAGTGCCGAAATGACAATTGGCGCCACCGGAATCAGCGTCCCAACGATCAAAAAGAGACCAACGTACATCCAGGGACTATCCATACAACATTCTCCTCTTTAAGATTGGGCAATTCATCACAAACAGTCTTGAGAATTTTATCACACCAAAAATACACAGGGAAATTACCCGTGTAAGCAATTCCCATGATATTTGTCACATTTTTGGAGTCGGGCGGGCTACCCGCGAACTGGCTGCCGTTTCATCCGCCGCCACAGCCAGCGGAGCGCTTCCTCGAAGAACGGCATGCCCAGCACCGAGCCGAGCGCCGTGCCCACCAACCCGGCCACCCGCGCCGTCCCGGCATCCATGCCGAAGAAAGACGTGGCCTGGATTTCGATCACCTGCGAAGAAAGCGCCTGTCGGCTCTCCGGAGAACCATCCAACGGAATGTAGGTCAGGTAGAACCAGACCGTACCGCGATAGTTGCCAACATCTTCAGGCCGGAGGCTCCAGTAAAACGTGACCGACTGCCCGGGCCGAAGCGGTTCGCTGATCTCTCCCGACGGGCGCACTTCCATCCCGGCCATATCCAGCCGGGCCTGCGCCAGCACATTGTGAGTCTCAAACAGGTCGGGGAATTCGATCACCTCCCCTTCGGTGACATTCCCGTCCAGTTCAGCGGTCGGCGTGATGTTCCCCCGGTCGTCCACTTCCAGCGTTAGGCGCACCACATCCGAATCCCCTGCTCGGATGCCGGGCGGGTATTCCAGCACCAGCATGCGCCGTTCCAAAAGGGTGGGAGGGCTGGCAGGCGGGATGCCCGGTTCTTCTGTAGCTTCAATATCCAGCCCCTCGGTGGGGATGGCCTCAGCAGGAGCTTCGGTCGGTTCGGGCGCGGGCATGGCCTGCGGAGCGCAGGCGACAAACAATATTCCCAGCGCCAGGCCAACCAGGGCGCGCAACCCCCAGGAACGGAATTGCCGTAACGTGCCCATCGCGTCAGCGGTTCACTTCTTCCACTTCGGTATACCAACGCAGGCGCGTGCCCACCCGGTCTCTTAACTGCCAGAGCACCGGCTTGTTGACGCGGTCCAGCATGCGCCGGATGGTATCGATACGCCCCAGCACCACCTGCACCGAGTCGTCGTCCAGGCCGGGGTTTTCATTAATTAAGACATTCTCCACCTTGCTCAAGGTAATCGTCAGGGTTTTATATAGGCCCCAGTCCTTCAGGCACAGGCGGGTGATGCGGTCTACATTGATGCCGCTGTCATCGTTGAACGTCACGTCGTTATCCAGCAGCAACGAGATGATGTCCAGCGCGTCCTTGCGGTTCAGGTCAACGATCTGTATTTTGGAGAGGAACAATTCGGCCAGCGGCACGGTTAACGGGTGTTTGTCGAAACGGTCGCGCATGGGCAGTTTGTGGCACATCTCAAAATCGCCGACAAAGACATCGATGCGGCGGCCCGACTCGGGGTCGAAGAAAATCTGGCGGCGGTCGCCGTTCAGCAGGTTGAAGGTCTTCTCCGGCTGGTAGCCAATGCTCGAAAAGAAGGCGTCCAGGCGGCGTTTGTCCTTTTTAGGCACCACCAGGTCGATGTCCGGGTAGTCCCGGTGCAGGCCGCCGCGGTGCTGCTGGGCGGTTGGGCTGTGAAAACGAATGGCCAGTCCGCCGATCAGGCGCAGGGGCAGGCCCTGCTGATGGGCGGCATCCATGAGGTATTGCATTTCGTCAACAATACTGCGCATACGGTTTCCTGCCAGCCCCTCCCCACCAACGAGGAGGGGCTGGTCTTAATTTTATTTTATTCTACTGGAATTTCCTGGTGAACCTTCTCAATATCAATGCCCTTGCGTTTTCGGTAGGCCCGGAAGCCAAAGTAAATGGCCGCCGCAATGGCATACAACGAGAGAATGAACACAATTGAGCCGCCATTCTTATACCCGTCCGGGTTGATGCTGTAGCCAATGCCATACAGCGCGTTGGGGTCAAACAGCCACTGGTAAAGCAGGAATAGGCTAAACCCGCCAAAAACAACGCCCGCAATGGTGATCAGCGGGATGCCCAAGACCTGGTACTTGACGATGGGCGAGGCCTCGTACAGGTCTTTCTTGGTGTAGGGCAGCAGGATGGCCGCAATGGAAGTGCCCAGGTAGGTGACGGCAATCACCAATGTGGAGGCCAGCGTCAGCGAGCGGAAGCCGCCCAAGCCATCTGGGTCAGCG
This sequence comes from Anaerolineales bacterium, assembly GCA_024710905.1. Lineage (GTDB taxonomy): Bacteria > Chloroflexota > Anaerolineae > Anaerolineales > Villigracilaceae > JANJTV01. The sequence continues at coordinate 33,537 of JANJTV010000076.1, forward strand.
CCGACATTGAATGCAAACAGGTACGAAATCAGGATGGACGGCACGACCATCAGCAGCAGCGCATAGAGCGGTGTGCGGGTGCGCGGTTCAATTTCGGCCACTTTTTCGGGCAGCAGGCGGTCGAAAGCGGCGGCGAAGATCACGCGGGTGGAGGACAGGAAGAGCGTGCCGCTCCAGCCGAACCACCACAGGCTGATCAGCGCCACCAGCAAAATCTGGATGGCGCGATTCTCAAAGAAAAAGGCCGCAAACAAGGCCGGGTTGGGCCAGTAGGGCAGCGGCGCAGCCTGGTCGGTGAAGCCCCAGGTGTAATTCCAGTAGGCGGCGTTGGCCTGCATGTAGAAATCCCAGCCGATGCCGCGATCCAGCGCCAGCGCAAACAATACGCCCAGCACGGTGGTGACGATCAGCGCGGAGGCCATGCCCCAGAAGTTCCGTTTGAAATCGGTTGCGCCGCGCACTTCGCCGTACAGCGTGGCGCCCCAGTTGGGGTACAAGTTAAAGAAGACCAGGTACGGCATGGCCAGGAAGATGGCCGCCAGCGTGCCGCCTGAAACGGCAAACGTGGTGCCGGCACCGGCTTCAACCGTGGCGTCGTACACGCCCGGCGCGGCCCCAAACAGGGCCACCGAGTTGGCTTCCAGCCCGGCCTTGAAGGCTTCTGTGTCGCCAAAGGCAAACACGGCAATGATCGCCAGCAGGCCAGCCATGCCGGCCCAGAAGGTAAAACGCTGTACCCGCGCGTACCACTGCATGCCCGCGCCAACGAAAATGCTCACCAGCGCGAGGGTGATCAGGGAGGTGACGAACAGCCCAAGCTCGGTCTGCCCGAACCACAGGGCTGCATCTCTGGCACCGAACAGGCCCAGCAGCGGGGTGATCACAATATGGCGGAGCATATCCGCATAAATGGGCACCCACAGCCACAAAATGAACCACCAGCCGGTGACGGCCAGGATGAACCCGACCGCCCCGCCCAGCACGCGGCTCTGCCAGACGTAATCGCCGCCGGAACGCGGCATGACGGCGATCAGCCCGGCATAGACGATGACTTCAAAGAGTATGAAGACCGCGCTGACCAGCAGGGTGGGGACCAACCCGCCCTCCAGGAAGTACATCTGGCTGAAGATGTAGAAGCCGAGTGTGACCAGGTTGATCGAGAAGGCCGCGTAAATGAACGCGTCCCAGACAGACCAGGCCCTCACCAGCCCGGTGGCCTTGCGAATGAACAAATCGGACATGCTGTTTTCTCCTCTTGGCGGTTGGGTTTGGGTATCGGGCCAGCGCCCGTACTTCACTTAAGTTTAACCCTGGGTCAGCACAAACTGTTCCACTTTGTCGCGGCCCAGCGTCACCAGCGCGCCTTGCAAGACGCCCTGCTCGTACATGCTGCCGGGGTTGATGCACAGTGTGCGCCCGATGCGGGCATGCCCGCGCCCCTCGTGGATGTGCCCGTGCAGGCTGAGCAGCGGCTGGTGTTCTTCGATTGCGGCACGCAGGGCGGTGGAACCGACGGGTATAAGCGCGTTGCCGGCGTATTTCGGGCGTAATTGTTCGTCCAGTTCCGGCGCTTCATCCAGGTTCGACGCATACGGCGGGACGTGGATGTTGTAAATGGCAGATTGGGGATTTTTCAGCCGCGAAATCATGGCCTGGTAACGGAGGGCAAGCTGGTCTTCGGGCTGCTCCCGGTGCGTGTTCCACGGCGTGGGATTGGACCAGCCCGAGGCGATCATTTCATGCCCGGCGGCCACTTCGATGACTTCGCCCTCGGCCAGGGTGACAACCTGAGATTGGCGCAGGAGGTCATCCACCTCGAACTGGTCGTCATTGCCGGGCGCAACGTAGACACGCATGCCGGTGCCTTCCAGTTTTCGGGCGGCAATCGCCATCCATTCCTCCACCACCTTGAGCACCTGCTGGAGGAAGATCTTGTTGACTTTGTCGGGGTCGCGCCCCAGTTCAACCAGTTCGTCGGGGTTGGTCAGGTAGGGGTAGTAGCCGCGCGAACGAATCTTTTTGACCATTTCGGCCAGTTCGTCCGGGCCATGCAGTGAAAATTGTTGTTCGAGCAGGGTGACGTTGTACTTGCCCGCGCCCTGTTCCACCACCGGCACCACCGCTTTGCCGGTCATGTCGCCGCCCAGGATGAGCACCTGCGCCCCGTAGAACTTGCCCGCGTTGAGAAATTTGTTCCAGCAAATATCTGATCCGTGTATGTCGGTGGCGAAGAAAATGGTGGTCACCCGGCGGTCTCCGTTTGGTTAAAGGGTTAACACCACAAACCCTGTGTCGTGGAGCACACAGGCTGCGGGGTTGGGGATGTGGGCCAATTGGCGTTTGCCCGGCAGGCTAGCCTCCGGGGTGGGGAGCTGCATCTGGGTCGGTTCTATTGGCTGGCGGCGCACGTTGCGCGGGCCGGGCAGCAGGCTCCAGGCCAGCAGGGCCAGCGAGAGGCCCAGGCTCAGCAGGGCCAGCGTCAGGCGCAGGGGTTTTGGCATGGGTGAATTATAGCATCCGTCCGCCGGTTAACGGGCGCAGGGTGCTGTTATTTAAACTTGAAAAGTGAACCATTTAAAGTTTAAATAACAAATGACAAACCCACGTTTGACAAAACCTCCTGGATTGGCTATGCTTAACTCATGAAACGGGAAAAAGCCCTGCGTCTCCTGCAAAATAATCGCGCCGCGCTGGCGAGTCGTTATCACATTGCTTCGCTTTCCATCTTTGGGTCTGTCGCCCGGGATGAAGCCCGCGACAGCAGTGATATTGACGTACTGGTTGAATTCTCAAAAACCCCCGGCCTGTTCGAATTCATCGCCCTGCAACAAGAGTTGGAAAACCTGTTGGGCTGCAAAGTAGACATCGGCACCCCGCGCTCCCTGAAACCGCACATCAAACCCACCGCGATTAAAGAGGCCATTCGTGCCCCCTAGGCATTGGCAAGAGCGCATCAGCGACATGCTGGACGAAGAAATACTCTGGAACGCCGCTCAAGAAAACATTCCGGAATTAATCGTATCCATCAAGCGCATTTCAGGGTAATTTGAAGAATTGCGCAAAAGCATCGCCAACTCCCTCCGCCGGATTGTCGAGTTCAGCCGGTGAGATGCCAATGACACTAGCAGAGTTGCGCCACCAGATCAGCAAATTCCTGGGTTTCACCATTGCCGAACACCCGGTAGCCTTCAGTACGCACAATGTGGTTGAACAAGAAGGCTATCAGCGGTTGCGCATCAGTTATCAAAGCCAGGAAGGGGATCAGATTCCGGCCTACCTGCTCCTGCCTCATGGGGAGGGTCCTTTTGGCGCAGTGTTGGTGCATCATCAACACAACAGCCAGAGACACTTTGGCAAAAGTGAAGTCTGCGGGTTGGTTGGTGATTCCCTGCAGGCGTTTGGCCCCGCCCTGGCAAGGCAGAAAATGATCGTCCTTGCGCCAGATTCAATCTGTTTTGAAGACCGCCGCCAGAATCGGTCCGGGACTGAGGCAGATGAGCCAGCCGATATTGCACAACACTTCAATGAAATGTGTTATCGCCTGTTGCGCGGCGATACGCTGATGCGCAAGGTGTTGAGCGACTCTGCACAGGCCATCTCCCTGTTGCGTACACACGAACTGGTTGACCCTGAACGCGTCGGCATTTTGGGGCATTCGTATGGCGGCAATACCGTGCTTTTCCATGGTGCGCTGGACGAGCGAATCCAGTTTGCCTGTTCGAGCGGCGCCGCGTGCACCTATCAATACAAGCTGGCTCACCAAATTGGCATTGAAATGGCCGAAGTGATTCCAGATTTTGTGGCACATTTTGACATCCCTGACTTGGTTGCCTGTTTTGCCCCACGACATCTGCTGCTTTTGTCAGCAACAGAAGATAAGGCCTCCTAGGATGCAGAAGAGATTGTCGACCGAGTAAAAGAGAGGTGGGCATCAATGAAGGCTTTCTCGCGCCTTGCGCATCAGCGATATGAAGGAGGACATGCCTTAACTCAGGAACGCTTCGATAACATAATGCGCTGGTGTACCAGGTTTGCCCATTGAACGCTGGCCGGAAGCACATCTGCTGTTTACACATGAAGAGCCCGGGCCGGGCAATAATCGAAAAAGGAAAGATCCCAAAAGTATTATGGCGCGGGATCTTTCCTTTCTTATATTAGGCCATTTGAAGTGACAAATATCACTGACGAGCCTCCGGCCCGACGTGCTACACTTTTTACACAGCCAAAAAAGAGTCGCCATGCCCAAAGACCTGCCGGAACCAACCTTCATACCAGCGTTGTCATTCCCATTTTGCCCGCAACGTGCAAACAAGGTTTACGCGATGCGGGCAAAATTCTTTCGGCAAGGATTCACACACTAAAATCATAGTTAAGTGCCGCTCACCAAGAGGTAAAAATGGCCCTCACAAATGAAGAAATTTCAGCCCTAAATGAAGCTGAAAAAAAGGCGCAGGGATCTGCAGAAAAAGATGCTATTTTAAAACCGCTCCCCATTTATAAGGTCATTGAAGTGTTAAGAGAACACCCCAATGAAAGTTTACGAATTATTGCTTTTACGCATCTGGGTGTTTATTACAAAGAATCCCCTGGGGTAATGGAAGCATTGTACGAAGCCGCGCAGAACAAAGAAAATAGCGTCGATTTCCAGGCAGGCGCCAGACAATTTTTACTTTCAGATTCGCCAAAGCCTAAACAAAAGGATAGTGTACCTAATACTAATCGGGGAAATTTGGGGTTTGCAGTGAAAGGTCTTTTATTTGTTTCCCCAATGATTGTTTCAATAGTCGTCAATACATTTGATATCGTTGAAAACCCAGTGCTGGCGAATATATTAAGTAACGCTCACCTGGCGTATCCTGTCATTGCTTTTGTGATTTTCGTCTTATGGGTGATTGGTTCCGTAACCAGCGCCATACAGGCTGCTCAACCCACTGCAACACAAATCGGAATGCGATTTCTTGATTCAGGCCATTACAAAGATGCCATTGAAAGTTTCAAACAAGCAACCAATGACAATCCCCAAGATGATCGTGCATGGTACTTGCTCGGCTTATCTTACGATAATAACCAACAAGAAGATGAAGCAATGAGATGTTACGACCGGGCGATAATACTTAATTCATTTCAGCCCAATGCCTGGAATAACAAAGGAAGAATATATTATGGGAGGGGTGAGTTTTCGAAAGCAAAAGAGTGTTATGAAAAAGCACTTGAATATGGCAGCCAGGAAGCGAAGAACAACCTGGAGACCATGAAGCGTTTTGGGCGCTCCGAGTAAAATTTTACTGACAAAGCTGCTTAGCAAGGATCTCGCACAAAAAAAACGTGTGTGATCTTTTAGTCCTTAAAACTCAGGCCATTTGATGTGACGAATATCACTGACAGGCGTCCCGCCCGGCATGCTACACTTTTTGCACAGCCAAAAAGGAGTCGCCATGCCCAACACCCTGCCGGAACCCTACCGCATAAAAGTTGTTGAACCCATCCAGCTCATCCCGCCCGAAGCGCGCGAATCCGCATTGCGCGAGGCGGGTTACAACCTGTTCAGCCTGAAAGCGGAAGACATCTTCATCGACCTGCTGACCGATTCCGGCACCGGTGCCATGAGCCAGGAGCAGTGGGCCGCCATCATGCGCGGCGACGAAAGCTACGCCGGGGCCAGGTCCTATCATCGCCTGAAAGCCGCCGTCGAAGACATCTTCGGTTTTAAATATTTCGTCCCCACCCACCAGGGCCGCGCCGCCGAGAACATCCTGAGCGCCGTGCTGGTCAGACCGGGCAATTACATCCCCAGCAACATGCATTTCGACACCACCGACGCCAACATCCGCGCGCGCGGTGGCCGCCCGGCGAACCTGGTGATTGACGAGGCCTACGACCCCGAAAACCCACATCCGTTCAAAGGCAATATGGATGTTGCCAAATTGCGGGCCTTCATCGAGACAATCGGCGTGGCAAATATCCCCTTTGGCATGCTGACCGTGACGAACAACGCTGGGGGCGGCCAGCCCGTTTCGATGGAAAACATCCGCGCCGTGGCAGGCATCTACCGCGAATATGGCATCCCATTCTTCATCGACGCCGCCCGCTACGCCGAAAACTGCTATTTCATCCGCCAACGGGAACATGGCTACGCGCAAAAATCCGTCAAAGAGATCGCCCGGGAGATGTTCTCGCTGGCTGACGGCATGACCATGTCCGCCAAAAAAGACGCCATTGTGAACATTGGCGGGCTGCTTTGCCTGAACGCCGAATCCACCTTCCAGCACATCCGCAACGAGTTAATCCTGCGCGAGGGCTTCCCCACCTACGGCGGGCTGGCCGGGCGCGATCTGGACGCAATGGCGGTTGGCCTGTACGAAGGCCTGCAGGAAGACTACCTGGCCCACCGGCTGGGACAAACCGCCTTCCTGGCCGCCCGGCTGAACGAAGCCGGCATCCCGACCATCCAACCGGCGGGCGGGCATGGCGTGTACATCAACGCCGGGGCCATCCTGCCGCACATCCCGCAGCACGAATTCCCGGCCCAGTCTCTGGCGGTGGAGTTATACCGCGCAGGCGGAATCCGTGGCGTGGAGATCGGCTCGGTCATGTTCGCTTGCCTCGACCCTGAAACCAACCAGTGGCACTACCCCAAACTGGAACTGCTGCGCCTGGCCATCCCGCGCCGCACCTACACCCACAGCCACCTGTCCTACGTCGCCGACATACTGGCCGAAATCAAAGAGCGAGCGGGCCAGTTGCGCGGCTACAAATATACCTACGCGCCAGAGCTGCTGCGCCACTTCACTGCCCGCTTCGAGCCATTATAGGCATCTTTCCCCAGTCCAAAACTTGTGTTTGCTACCCAACTAGTAAAGCACCCTTGACAAAATATCAAGTATCCAATATATTAATAGTCAAGCATGCTTTACTAATTGTCAAAGGAGACAAACACATGAAAACCAACCACCGCAATCACGGCCTTGCCCTGGGCATTGGCCTCGGCACAGCGCTCGGCGTGGCATTCGACAACCTCGCCGCAGGGGTTGCCCTCGGGGCAGCCATTGGCCTGGCCTTCGGCCAGTTCATCAAGGACAACACCTGCCTGCCCTCCGATAAAACCGACCAGGCCGGGGAGTAACCGATGGACCACCGCGAAATTTCCAGGCGCTACCTGCGTGAACTACTGGGCGGCATGCTCATTTACATCATCCTGCTGGTCAGCAGCCTGACCCTGCTCAAAAGCATTGACCTTACCGGCACGCCCTTGCTGGCCGCCCTGGTCGCCATTGCGCCCGCCATCGGGGTGGTGCTGGTCATGCTGGCGCTGATGCGCCTGCTGCGTGACAGCGACGAATTCCTGCAGCGCATCCAGTTGCAGGCCACGGCCTTCGCCGCCGGGGTCACCGCCATGGTCACCTTCAGTTATGGCTTCCTCGAAAATGTTGGCCTGCCCAAATTTCCCACCTTTGCCGTGCTACCCATGATGATACTACTCTGGGGACTGGGGCTGGCATATTTCAACCGGAGATACGAATGAAAAATCGGCTCAAGGTGCTGCGCGCCGAACGGGATTGGTCCCAGGCCGACCTGGCCGACCGGCTCAAGGTCTCGCGCCAGACCATCAACGCCATCGAGACGGGTAAATATGACCCCAGCCTGCCGCTCGCCTTCAAGATTGCCGAACTCTTCGGCCTGAAAATCGAGCAGATCTTCTTCCCGGAATGACCCGCCCGGCAGGCGCACGAGCAGCCTGCCACCCTTATACAAAACGCCGCCACCCTGCCGGTTTCAACCCAGGCAGGGTTTTTATCAAAATTGGCAGATATAATTGCTTATCCCACACAAACAAAGGCGGTGACCCATGAAAAACTTGAGGATTTTGCTTACCGTTGGTTTTATCATTCTGCTGCTCATCCCCACTGTGCCGGTCAACATCAAAGAACTGGCTACCGGCGGCATGCTCATTTTCGCCGCACTTACCTACCGAACGGACTGGTGGCGGCGGGGCGTAATCCTGGCCTCCGGCATCTTTGTATTGCTGCTCGGGCTCAACCTGGTCTAGCCCGAAGAAAGCAGACCATGACGGATCAAGAAATTCCCCTGTATTACGCCGACTATCTCGAATTGGAAAAAGTGCTGGACAGCCAGCACCCGAAAAGCGCTCCCCTGGCCGGCGGCGTGGGTGATGAAATGCTCTTCATCATCATCCACCAGGCCTATGAGTTGTGGTTCAAGCAAATCCTGCATGAACTGGGCTGGGTGCTGCAGGTCTTTGCCCAGGACAACATCAATGACAACGCCGCCGACCTGAGCAATGCCGTCCACAAGCTCAAACGGGTCGGGAAGATTTTGGAACTACTCAACCAGCAGGTTGGCGTGCTTGAAACCATGACCGCCCTGGATTTCCTGGAATTCCGCAACCTGCTTCAACCCTCCTCCGGATTCCAGAGCCTGCAATTCCGCCTGATCGAAGCGCGGCTGGGCCTGAAAATGGAAAACCGCTACAAGGCCGATTACTACAAAAACACCCGGCCGGGCGGTTTCAGGCAGGAAGACTTTGAACGCATCAACGAAGTGGAATCCCAGCCCACGCTCAAGCAACTGGTCATCAAGTGGGCCGAACGCACGCCATTTTTTGACCGCGACCTTTGGCAGGGCTACCAGCCGCTCCATCCGCAACAGGCAAGCCTGGACAGTCACCCGTTCTGGAACGATTACCGCCAGATCTACGCCAGCAGCCTGTCTGGCAACGAAGCGGGCCGCCTGGATGAGCTGGACAAAGCCTTCTTCACCGAGGGGCGCGGCGAATTCCCTGTGGCGGCCTTCCGGGCCGTGTTGTTCATCAACCTGTACCGCAACCTGCCTATCTTCCACCTGCCGTTTGAACTGCTCAGTTCACTGATTGAGATCGATGAATTGCTCTCCAACTGGCGCTACCGCCACATGATGATGGTGCGCCGCATGATTGGTATCCGCACCGGGACAGGTGGCACGAGCGGGGCGGGCTACCTCGAAGGCGCACTCAGCCAGCACTATATTTTCAAGGAACTGACGGAGGCCGCCACTTTCCTGGTTGAGCGCAGCCGCCTGCCGGAACTTCCGCGCGGGGTACGGGAGAAAGCCAGTTTTAACGCCTGAGAAAACCGTTTCATGGCCCGGCAGAAAAGTTAAGGCATATACATCTCGATACGGCGGCGATGGTCGAGTAACCCTTGGTTGTCGAGCTTGTCGAGACAAGGGTATATCGAGACCCACCGCCTACTCGACCGCTTGGAATTAATTTGCCTACCAGCACTAGCGAAACTTGATCCCAAAATGGTTCGCCACCGCCCGCTCCAGGCCGGGGACGCCCCGGTCAATGGGCGAATTCATGATTTTTACCTCGCCGGTCAACGGGTCGCGGATGACCATGGTGGAAGACCCGCCGCCATCCAGCAGGATGGCATTATCGCCACCGTAGAACAGCATCAGCTCGGCCAGCTCCGAAATGGTTGCCCCCTCGCTGTAGAACGGCTGGCGTCCATCCACAACGATCATAATCAGGCGGTTGCCCGGCCCATCCACACCAATCGCGGTACGCGGCGCCACTTCATTGTCCGGCAACTCAGTGACCGGCTCACGGTTGCGGACAATCCAATGACTGCCTGAAATGGCATTGTACAACTCGCCTTTTAATTCTCCAAAAGATATTTTTCGATTGTCGTAAAAATAAATGGTCGGGCCTTTATACAGACCGTAGGTACGCCCGCGTACAGCGGTGAAACCATTGGTCACCACCGGGTCACCGGGGCGGGGATAGTAATCCAGGGGGTTGTTGGACCACCAGGGAGTAAAGCCGTCACCATTAATCCCTGCGATTAAGTCAAACTCGGTCACAAATTGCTTGGTGGTGCGCGCATTAAGTGGGTACGGCTCTTCGCGGTCGCGGCGATCGGCCGGTGTGATGAAGACATCCAGCGATTGCTCACGCAAGTCGGCGGTCAGGATGTGCGCCACCATCAGGCGGGGGAAGTAGTGCACCTTGCGGTAATAGACCATGCCAGGGTAAAGTTCTTCCCGCATTTCGACCATCGCCGGGCGGCCGGAATAATAGACTGCGGGGCCAAGCACACACAGGCCCATCAGCAAAACAATAGACAGCAGCAGGATTTGTTTTCGTTTCATTCTCACCTTTCCACAAAAATTGTACCGGGATATTTTTAACGAAACATGAGAAACAAAACAGCCGCAGCGGACACCCGTGCGGCTGTTGTTTTGCTGTGCAATGAATGGTTAATCAGCCGCTTCGAACTTGCGCATCTCATTAAAGGAGGTAATTGCCACTTCCAGCATGGCCAGGTCTGGTTCGCGGGTGGTCAGGCGCTGCAGGGCCAGGTTCGGGATGACCAGGGCCCGCACAAGCGGGTTCTCCAGGTTATTGGCCGTCCAACGGATGATTTCCAGCGCAATGCCCGCCAGCACCGGCAGCAAGAGCAACCGACCGGCAATTTGCCAGCCCACCGGCAAGGGATGCAGGAAGCTGAAGACCAGGATGGACAGCAACACCAGCGTGAGCAGGAAGGCCGTGCCACAGCGGGGATGCTCCAACGGGAAACGGGAGACAGACTCGGGGGTGAGTTCGGCCCCGGCTTCATAGGCGTTGATTGTCTTGTGCTCCGCGCCGTGATACATGAACACGCGCCGGATGTCCTCCATCCGCCCGATCAGCAGGATGTAACCAATCAGCAGCAGCAGGCGGGTAAAACCTTCAATAGCTGCCGCAACCCAGACATTCACGCCCAACCACTCCACGCCTTTCGAGACGCCGTACGGTACAAGGAAAAACAGGCCAATACTAAAGGCCAGCGAAAGTGCCAGCGTGCCAACCAGGGCCGGACCTTCCAGCTTTTCGTCTTCGCCACTCTGGGTATTGGCAGACATGGTCAGGGCGCGCATGCCCAGCCCGAGCGCATCCCAGAGCAGGATGCTGCCACGCAGGAACGGCACCTTTGGCACCCACGAGTTATACAGACCGGAGAGCTTCTCCGTGTGAACAACGATTTCACCGTCCGGCGCGCGCATGGCAACCGCCATGCCTTTCTGGCCGCGCATCATCACCCCTTCAATGACGGCCTGCCCGCCGTAAGCCATAATTTTATCTTCCATACCAGTAAATCCTTTTTTTCGTTAAATTACGCCAGATTAAATAAGAAATGAACCAACGCTTTTGTGCCGTTGTGCCAGGAGGGCAGGTCAAGTTTTTCATTGGGCGCATGCAGGTTGTCATCCGGCAGGCCAAAACCGGTCAGCACCGATTCCATGCCAAGGATCTTCTGCATGTAACCCACCACCGGCACAGAGCCGCCCTCGCGCTTGAAGTACGGGCGTTTGCCCCAAACGGTCTCAAACGCTTTGGCCAGGGCTTGTGCGCCGGGGAGATTAATATCAGAAATGGAGGCCGCACCACCTGCAAACATGACCACTTCCCATGTTACGGTCTTGGGGGCATTCTTCTCCAGATACGCCAGCAGTTGCTGGTGCACTTCCTTGGGATCCTGGTCTGGTACCAGGCGCATCGACACCTTGGCCATGGCCTTGGCGGGCAGCACAGTTTTGGAACCTTCGCCAACAAAGCCGGAAAGGAAACCATTTACATCCAGGGTCGGCCGTGCGCCAATCCGCTCGACAGTCGTATAGCCTTTTTCGCCATACACTTCGGGAACACCCGTCAGGGCCTTCGTCTTTTCATCGGTAATTGGCAGGCGGGCCAGTTCAGCGCGTTCTTCCGCAGGAAGCTCACGCACCCGGTCATAAAAACCAGGCAAGGTAATGCGGCCATCCCTGTCGTGCATCCCGGCCACCAGTTCAGCCAGCACAATGGCCGGGTTATGCACCGCGCCACCATAAATGCCTGAGTGCAGGTCACTGGCCGGACCCTGCACACGGATTTCAAAGTAGGCTAGGCCGCGCAGGCCGTACGTCAGGGTTGGTTCATCGCGCGCCAGCATGCCCGAATCCGGGTTCAGACAGAAATCAGCTTTTAGCAATTCCTTGTGCTGTTCCAGGAATTTCGGCAGGGAAGGCGAACCGATCTCTTCTTCACCTTCCAGAATCCACTTGACGTTCACCGGCAGGCTGCCTGTCTTGACAATCGATTCAACTGCATTAAAACAGGCCGCATCCTGGCCTTTCATGTCCGAAGCGCCACGTCCCATCATGCGGTCACCATCCACCCTGCCGCTGAAGGGGTCATCGCGCCACAGTTCGATCGGGTCCACAGGCTGCACATCATAATGGCCATAAATCAGCACGGTCGGTTTGCCCGGCGCGCCCAGCCATTCACCATACACCACCGGGTGCAGGTCGGTTGGCAGGATCTGAACGTTATTCATCCCCAAGCTTTTCAGGCGGTTGGCCACCCAGTCGGCAGCCTGCTGCATCTGCGGTTTGTGTTCCGGGCTGGTGGAGATGCTCGGGATGGCAACAAATTCCTGCAGGTTCTTTTCAAAGTCGCGTTCATGCTGACGGGCATAGTCCAGCGCCGCCTGTCGGTGGTCAGTCATCAGTTCCTCCTGGGTTAGTGTTTTACGTACAAAAACCAAAATTCGTGCGGCGCAAACGCCGAACGGAATATTTCCAGCCAGATAAACTCCCCGTCCCCAACCTGCCTGCGCAGGGCCGCATCCAACTGGTCCAACTGTGCCCACTCGGGGAGGTCAGGTACTTCATTTTTTAAGAGTTGCAGGATGGTGCGCTGGCGGGCTTCGTTGGCATACGCGGGCAGGGAGGTGTTCGGGGCAAATTTCACATCAGACAGGTATTGCGACCAAAGCCTAAGGCGGCTGGTCGTTTCCCTGGCTGCTTTCCGCTCCCAGGCCACACGCCATTTGCGTTTTACATCCTCCACAGCCTGGAGATAATTGCTCGCCTCGGCAGGGTGGGTCTGCCCCAGGCGCTTGGTGGCAAGCAGGATATTGCCGGGCGTCAGACGGTACACACCGCGGCTGACCGCCCAGTAAAGTTCTTCCGAGAGGAGGTAGTCCTGCATCAGAGGCAGGGCTTCTTCCAAAAAAGTCAGGTCTTGTTGTTCTTCAAAATCCATTTCAGGGTTGCGCTTCCGCCGATTCTTCCGCCCCGCGCCGGGTCACCAGGTACCACTCGCCAATCGTCAGGAAGCGATCACTGGTATCAAACAACGGGGGAACCTGCACGCCAAGTACCTGCTGGCTGACCCCATAACTATAGACAGGATAATACAACGGTAGGGCTGGCAGTTCACGGCCAAATACCACCTGGAAGTTGCGATACAGGCGGGTGCGGAAATCAAAATCGGTATTAATGCGCGCCTGCTCCAAGTACTCACTGGCCGTGCGGTTATCCCAACCGGTGTAATTTTGTCCGCTGGTGGCTTCGAACTGGTGCCAGAAGGGGTAGGGATCCGGGTCTGGCAGGCGCGCAAGGTTCAAATCCACCAGTGCAGCCTGGTAACCGCGAGTCATGATCCACTCATTGACCATCTGCTCATAAGGCAGGGCTTCCAGTGTCACGCGCACACCCACCTGCGCCCAGGTCTCCTGGATGGATTGGGCAATGGCTGTATGCAGCGCATCATCCGGGTGCACCAGGCTGAATTCCAACAGGTTTCCGCTTTCATCCGCACGTACATCCCCGCCCGCAGATGGAATTTGATATCCTGCACGCTTTAACAAATCAATGGCCGCCTGCGGATCATAGGTCAGTTGCTCGGTATTTTCGTAATAGGCCCAAGTGCCGGGAAAAATCGGCCCGTGCGCCACAATCCCTTGCCCGCCCAACAGGCGGTCCACAATGCGCTGGCGATTAATAGCCAGTAACAGCGCCCGACGCAAGTCGGGGTCTTTCAGGAACGGCTTCTCAGGGGAATTATGGTTCAGCAGCACCATGCTCATCTCGGGCAGGCGGCCGGTATAAACAGAAAGGGTCGGTTCGGCCAGCGCCATGGGCAGCACGTCCGGAGTGATCTGGCTGATCGCCAGAACCTCGCCTTCCCGGAAGGCAGCCAGGGCAGCATCCGAGGATGGGTAATAACGGAACACCACCTGCTGGATGAACGGCTTCTGGCCGTAATAATCGGTAAACAGGCTCAACTCCACGCCTGTCACTTGCCCGCCGGAAACCACCAGGCGGTCAAACTTGTATGGCCCGCTGCCAACCGGGTTGAGGTTGAACTCCGCGGCAGGGATTTGGTCCGGCGGGATGCTCCCCAGCAGGTGTTGCGGCAGCACACCAAACGTCAGGTAATCCAGGAAAGGCGCATATGGCTCAGGCAGGACAAATTGAAGGGTCTTGTCATTCAGTCGTTTAATCTGAACCTGCTTCCACAGGTCGCGAACATCCAGTGGGAAGAAAGTGACATCATTTTTGATCAACTCGATCGTAAAGATGACGTCATCACTGGTCACAGGCTGCCCGTCGTGCCAGATCGCATTCGGGCGGATGGAAAAATTGTAAATCGTGCCGTCCTGCGAAACACCCCACGACTCCGCCAAGTCTGGCATTGGCATGCCGCGGGAATCAAAGCGAATCAAACCGCTAAAGATCAAGCGGTCAATATCGCGATCAGCCGGGTTGTTCAGGTCGAGCAGCGGGTTCAGGCGGCTGATCGAACCGATCAACGCTTCAGAGTAAATCCCCCCGGTGGCAGGTTGTGGCACGAACGAAACCGCCTGGGTGCCTGCATCCTGTGTAAATAGCAGGACGGCCACAAACAGCAGGGTCACAATGACAACAAGGAGTTGTAAACGGAGTTTTTTCATGAGAGTGGATTGAAAAGAAGGCCCGCGTCCCTGCCAGCCTAGCAATGGCTCAGGCCAGGGCGGGGCCTTCCTTCTATTCAATGGGTACGAGGACTATAGCCCCAGCACCAGGGCCAGGATGGCCAGCACAAAGAACAAGATGCTCAGCGCGATCGTCGCCCCAAACAGGGTTTTCTCGATGCCGCGCCGGGCCGTGAACACAGTACCGGTATCGGCGCCCGTCAGGCCACCCAAACCAGCACCCTTGCTCTGCAAAATGACACTTGCAATCAGAGCCAGGGAAGTAATTACCAAACCAATGTCGATAAACGTTTCCATTCGGATGTTTTGCCTCCTGCAAAATTAGCGCGGACATTATAATTGCCAACAATCGAAATCGTCAACCACGAGGGATTTAATGGAAGAACTGGTCGTAAACCTGCACATGCACACCCGCTATTCCGATGGTTCCGGCAGCCACGCCGACATCGCCCGCGCTGCCCTGCAAACCGGGCTGGACGTGGTCATTGTTACTGATCATAACATCTATGTCGAAGGGCGTGACCAGTACTTTCGGGAAGGCAAACACCGCCTGCTCATGCTGATCGGCGAGGAAGTCCACGACCAGGCCCGCGACCCGCAACGCAACCACCTGCTGGTCTTTGGCGCGCGCCGCGAACTGGCTACTTTTGCAGACAAGCCGCAAAACCTGATCGACAACACCCGCAAAGCCGGTGGAATCTGCTTCCTGGCCCACCCTCACGACGCCGAGAGCAAACCCATCCACGAAACGGGCATCGCCTGGGAAGACTGGTCTGTCACCAACTATAACGGCATCGAGTTATGGAATGGCCTGAGCGAACTAAAAGAAGTTTCGCCCACCCTGGCCCATTTTGTCTTCCACGCCTACCTGCCCCACCTGGTGGGCCGCAGCCCAAACCCGCTCACACTTGCCAAATGGGATGAACTGCTCGCCAGCGGCCAGCGCGTGGTTGCCATTGGCGGCTCAGACGCGCACGCCTGGCCTGCCAGCCTAGGCCCGCTCAAAGGCATCATCTACCCCTACGAATTCCATTTCAAGACCATCAACACCCACATCCTGACCGACTCTCCCCTGACCGGCAACCTGGAAAAAGACTCGAAAATGGTCTACGACGCCCTCTCCAGCGGGCATTGCTTCGTCGCCTACGACCTGCCCGGCAGCACCCGCGGATTCCGGTTTTCGGCCCAGGGCGCGACTGCCCGCGCCATCATGGGCGATGAGATCGAATTGGAAGGCGGGGTCACCTTGCAGGCCAAGCTGCCCCAACCTGCTGACATTCACCTGCTCAGGGACGGCAAAGTCATCCAACGCTGGCGCGATCGCGACATCTTCTCCTACATCGCCACCCAGCCCGGCGCCTACCGCGTGGAGGCCTATCGCCCTTACCTTGGCCGCATGCGTGGCTGGGTGTATTCCAATCCCATTTACATTCGGGAATAGGCCATGGATTCTTCCACACTGACGATGGAAACCACCCGGCAGGCGCTTGCCTCGGGCGAATTGACCCCGGGCGGGCTCACCCGGACCTTGCTCACCATCATTGAAGCCAAAAACCCCACCCTGAACGCCTTTGTACAAACGATCGACCCGGAGACCCTTGCTGACAAACCATATAACAGCCAACTCTCACTTTCCGGCGTTCCCATCGCCATCAAGGACCTGATCGACCTGGCAGGCTGGCCCACCAAAGCCGGTTCACCAAAGTTCTTTGGCAACCCGCCCGCCGCCAAAGATGCCGCGGTCACAGAAAAACTCAAATCCGCCGGGGCCATACTGCTCGGCAAAACCAATACGCATGAAATCGCCCTGGGCATCACGGGGATCAACCCGCACACTGGGCCAGTTCGCAATCCGCACGATCCGCAGCGCATCACTGGCGGATCCTCCAGCGGCTCGGCGGCGGCGGTCGCAGCGGGGATGTGCATTGCCGCGCTGGGTAGTGACACAGGCGGGTCGGTTCGCATCCCAGCGGCGTTGTGCGGTGTGGTCGGCCTGAAACCGACCTACGGACGGGTCAGCACCCGTGGCGTGCTGCCGCTTTCCTGGAACCTGGACCACATTGGCCCAATCACCAAGACCGCCAAAGATGCCGCCCTCCTGCTTAATGTACTGGCAGGCTACGACCCACGCGACCCCGGCAGCATTAACCATTCAACCGAAGATTACTACGCGAATATTACAGGCGGCGTGGCTGGTTGGCGGGTGGCCCTGGCAGCCGGGGAATATATCGATGAAAGCGATGCAGAGATACTGGCCGCCTTAAACCAGGCTGCAGAATTATTGAAAGCCCTCGGTGCAACCGTCACCCCGGTTGAAATTGTCCGCCTACGCGAGTGCGCCGCAGCCAACGGCACGATGGTCATTGCCGACGCAGCTGCCTTCCACAGGGACAGGCTGGCCGAACACCCGGACTGGTTCGGCGAGGACGTACGCACCCGATTGGAAAAAGGCCGTGCGGTGACCTCCACCGAATATGCCCTGGCGCGCCGCACCCAGCAGGAGATGAAACACTATTTCAGCTTATTCTTTGAAGAATACGACCTGCTCCTGCTGCCTACCACCGCCACCAGCGCCGCAAAAATCGAAGGGCTGGATTCAGCCACTTTTGCCCCCAAAATGACCCGCTTCACCGCGCCATTCAACCTGACAGGCCTGCCCGCCCTGTCGCTGCCGTTGGGAAAAACACCAGCCGGGATGCCGCTTGGAATTCAGCTGGTCAGCGAGGCGTGGGGGGAGGCGAAACTGCTACGCGCTGCTTATGCGCTGGAACAGGCGAATCGTTCCAAATAAAATCCCGCCATGATAAATCAAGACGGGATTTCTTATCCATGACATCCTGATCTTTTACGGTCCAGCACAATATCCGCCAGCCGCGCCGACCGGGGAGGAAACCCAGGTGCAGCCAAAATTCGATTGCGCCATGCAGTCCCCGAAGGTGGTGAACTGGCAGCAGTAACAAGTCTGGGGCGGCGGCTCGTGAGGGGTCGGGGTTGGACAAACCGGTATGTACACCTGACCGGTGTTGCACAGGTTGGGCAGGTACTCATACAACACACAGGAATTGGTGCAGTCGCTCCACACGTAACCGATCGGGCAGAATAACTCTGGCATCTCGACCTGGCAGCAATCTTCATCCGGGTCGTAAACTGTGCCGCCCCAGCAATACGAGTCACAAACCCCGAGGTGGGCATCGCGATAGTAAGGGACCATGCAACTGTCCAGCGGCCAGCAAATATCAAAATCCGTCCAGAGCATGAAGCCCGCCGGGCAGCCGCTGGCAGAAGGCAAAGGCACACAGCCAATTTCTGTGAAAACAAACCCCGCAGGGCAGCCACCCCCTTCATCGACCCGCGGCAGCACGTCATCGCAATAGCCCAGTTCAGGGTTGAACACGTAGCCATCCGGGCAGGTTGCTTCAGGGTCAGGGATGGGCGGGCCTGTTCTCTCACGACAAACCCGGACATCTGGTGTGCTCCCCTGGTGCAGGATCGCCCCGTAGCAACTATATTTGCCGAGCGCATAGGGCGAACAGGTCAAATTTATTTCATCAATTTTGGCATCGTAGGTATAGTTCAGCAAATCATCTTCGGAGCCAAAGACGGTGAAATTGACACCGGTAAACTGGCCTTTCTCGCGTTCTTCACAATACCCTTCGATATCGAAATCCCATGCCACGGGCGGGGTGGGGTCAGAAGGCGAACCACCAGAACGAACAAGGGGCACCACGCAAAACGGGGCTGGCGCGCGGCCCGTAAGCACACATCGAAAACCAAGGTCCGGGCGGTGTTCGTCGGGCTGCTCCGCAAAACGCAATGCTGCATCAAGTTCATCCGCGACCGAAGCATATCCACCGCCACGAATCACCCGATGCGTACCAATTTCTGGCCCCCGGGGGTTGGAGGCCGGTGAAACCAGGTAGTACTCTTCGGCATACCAATCAGAGACCCATTCAAACACATTCCCGGTCATATCATCCAGTTTATATGGACTGATCCCAAACGGGTAACTGGCTACCGCTGCCGGGCCAACCGGCTCGATACAGCCGTTGTAATTTGCCAATTCGCATGTCGGCTCAGTGTTTCCCCACGGGTAAAGCCGGGCGTCCACACCGCGCGAGGATTTTTCCCACTCCGCTTCAGTGGGCAGGCGCGCATCGATCCACAGGCAATAGGCTTGCGCCTGCTCCCACGAGACATTCACGACCGGGGAATCCAATTTTGCAGGGTCGGCATACCAATCCGGCTCGCCTGCTTCTGTCACGGGAGGGGAACATTGCCCGGCAGCCACACAGGCACCATATTGCTGGTTGGTTACCTCGGTGCGCTGGATCCAAAACCCGAACAGGGAAACAGCATGGGCAGGAGAGTAATCCGCGCCACCGGGCACATCCCGACCCATAACAAATTCCCCGCCCGGCACATAGACAAACTCGCTTTGGTCAAACCAGGTCAGGGTTGTCCCGGCCGGGGGTTCTTCCGGCATTCCTTCCGGCTCCTCGTCAGGAATGGATGTGGCCAGTTCAACTTCGACGGCTGGCTCCAGGCTCTCATCATTCCCGGTCACCGGGATAACCGGTGAAGGCCAGCTGCAACCGGAAAACAGGAATAACCCGGCAATAAGGAGGGCGCAAATCCGTTTCATGACAGGGCTCCTTTCACTGCGGTCAGGCATAAATTAAACAGACCCCACCGCCGGGGTGAGGCCTGTTATGGTATGTTCTAATTACTCTCGCCCAAGGGCGGCATCTAGACGACCAATATTTTCAATTTCATTATAGCCACTCTAAAACGGAAAACATCCTTACAGGTTTGGGACCCTGCAATAACCAAATACGGACAAACAGTAAACTCTCCTTAGGGTTCACAAACGTAGGTCGGGAAGTACAGGTCAAGCCCTTTTACGAATCGCATCCACCGCCTCCGGGTTGACCAGTGAACTGGTATCCCCAGGTTCCTGGCCCAGGTACGCCGCGCGGATCATGCGCCGCATCACTTTGGCGTTGCGCGTCTTGGGCAGGTCAGCTACAAAGAGTATCTCCTTCGGCGCCAGCGGCTTGCCCATTTCTGCAATGATCATGGTTTTTAACTCGCTTACCAGCGCATCAGCGGGAGCAAAACCTGCCTTCAACACCACTAAGACCACCAGTTCGCTGCCTTTCACCTCGTGTGGCACACCAATGGCCGCCGACTCAACCACTGCCGGGTGACGAACAAGGATCGATTCAACTTCTGCCGGACCAAGCCGTTTGCCGGCGATCTTAATCGTGTCATCGCTGCGACCCAGGATGTACCACAGGCCGTCGCTGTCAATGGCGGCAAAATCACCATGCACCCAGGTGCCGGGCCAGCGGTTCCAGTATGTATCAAGGTAACGCTGTTCGTCCTTCCAGAATCCGCGCGTCATGCCAATCCACGGGGCCGTCAGTACCAGTTCCCCAACCGCGTTACGAACCGGCTGGCCATTCTCGTCCACCACTTCAGCAGCCATGCCCGGGCACGGGCCAGAAAAGGCACATGGCTTGAGTGGCAAAAGCGGGTTACCCATGACAATGCCGCCAGAAATCTCCGTACCACCGGAATAATTAATGATTGGCCGCTTACCCTGCCCAACCTTTTCAAATAACCACTTCCACGGTTCCGGGTTCCACGGCTCGCCAGTGCTGGCAAAAAAACGGATACACGACAGGTCATGTTTCTGGTGCATCTCATCACCATGCGGGATGAGCGAACGGATTAGCGTGGGCGAAACTCCCAGGTGTGTAACCCGGTGGTCGGCAGCCAGCTTCCAGAGCCTGTCCGGGGCGGGGAAATCCGGCGCGCCATCATAAAGGAACATGGTTGCCCCCAGCAACAGCGTGCCAAACACCAACCAGGGTCCCATCATCCAGCCCATGTCGGTCATCCAGTACATCACATCCCCGGCATGGACATCCGTGCCAAAGGCCATGTCCTGGGCGGCCTTAACAGGGAAACCGCAATGGGTATGTAGCGCGCCTTTGGGTCGCCCGGTGGTTCCGGATGTGTAAATAATCATCAGGGGGTCTTCGGCGCTGGTTTGCTCAGTCTCGCAGGTGGTTGACTGCCTGGCAACCAGTTCGTGCCACCAGTGGTCGCGGCTAGGCTGCATGGGGATGTCCTGCCCGGTGCGCTGAAGCACAATCAAATGCTTGAGATGCGGCAACTGGGCGGCGGCTTCGTCGGCAATGGATTTCATCTCAACGGGTTTGCCACGCCGGAACGCACCATCACAGGTAAACAAGGCTACCGCTTCAGCATCAGCCAGGCGGCTGGCGACCGCCCCCGCGCCGTACCCGCTAAACAGGGGCAGGATCACACCTCCCAACTTGGCTACCGCCAGCAGGGCAATCACAATTTCAGGGGTCATTGGCATGAACAGGCCAACTGCATCCCCCTTTTTAATGCCCAGCGCTTTCAGGGCATTGGCGGCCTGGTTTACCTGCATGGATAATTCGGCATAGGACAAGCTACGTACTGGGCCTTCTTCACCTTCCCAGGAAATGGCTGTCCGGCTGGCCTTTTTAGTCGCCTGCCACTTGTCGATACAGTTGTGGACGATATTCATGCGGCCATTCACACACCAGGCCGGCAATTGGATGCCCCGGCTGAGGTCCACCACCTGGCTGTATGGCTGGTAAAACTGGATGTCAAGATAGTCCAGGACTGCTTCAGTAAACCAGGGGACATCGCTGGTGGAGCGGGTCATCAGCTCTTGAAAACTGGCAATACCGTGGCGGCGCATGAATTCTGTCAGGTGAGCCTTTTCGATGTATTCCGGGCCGGGCCGCCAGACAATCTCGCCGCCAAAGTCAAAGGTTTGTTCCATCCGTTACTCCTGTGGGCAGGTTGGGGTTGATACTGATAATTATACGGGAAAGCGCAACAAGCTTAACAAGAACAACAATTACCCTGTTATGAATTCCTGACAAATAAAAAGTAGAATTAATCACAATGAAATTGCCATTTGAGAGCGCCCCGGCCATCCCTGTTGCCAGCAATCCAACAGAACTAGAAACATCCACACGTCGCATGCGTCTGACTGGCCTGGCCATTCAGGAGGATGCCTGCTGGTTGTATTCCGGGGGGAGGCCACTGCACGGATACCGCAAGAACGGCCAGGGCTGGGCCCGCATCTCAAATGCCGATGCGCAAGGAAAAACGTCCACCGGCGAAACACTTTTTCGGGTTATCCCTGCCGCCGGGGTGCAATTTTCCAAGATTCTCTTTGAAAACGAAGGGGCCAGTGAGGTAGTTTCTCTGACACCTTCTGCATTAGTAAATTTGGTGGAGAATGCCGGGGAGGATACCTCCCCTAATCTGATTCGCATCCAGCAAAATAGCATGGAAGGCTTTTGGCTGATCTCGCGGCAGAACCCGGAAGCCACCCGCAGCGTAACCCTGCAGGGAAACCAATGGCTTGAAGGGGAAACCTCGTCACAATTGTTAAAAAACGCCGCCAGGGAGGACGGGCTGACAGCCACGTTGTTCAGGGGAAGCGTAAAAAATGAAGCCTGGCAAGAGCTATACCTGAATATCATTTTTGAATGGATGACTGACCGCGTTCTGGAACGCTATGGTCAGTTGACCGGACGGGTAATGATCGGGGCGGTGACCCGTGATTTGCTGCTGCATGCCTCACGCAACAACTTGAACCTGTCCTTTGAAAATAACCGCTTAACCAGCAACAGCCTGTTTGCGAGCGCCAGTGACATGGCGCAATCGCATACAGCCTGCATGGAACTTATCACCCGCCATATTGAAGCCGTGATTGGGATTGGCATGATGATATTGATCATGCGCCAGATACAAAACAGCCTCGGCCCTACTTATCTGGCTGTTGCCCGCCAGTATGGATTTATTTTCGCCTGATTTCACTTAAGGAAAGCCAACCATGAGCAACACGCACCACGCAAAAGTCTTGCAGGTAGCCTTGCTGCCAACCCTGGCAATCTTTGGCCTGTACATCTGGGTGTATCTTCAGTCTCCATTTTCCGATTTTACCAACCGCCTCGTGCTTAACGGGGTGACTGTTTTTGCAGCCGCCTTCTGCGCCATCATGCTCTTCCTGTTGGTTCGTAATTTTCAGGCCGATGAACCCGCCCGGAAAATCTGGTTCCTGTTTGCAATTGCCATCAGCCTGTGGGTAGCAGGGGAATTACTGTGGGCCTACTACAACCTGACCATTGAGGAAGTTCCCGCACTGAGCGCGGCAGATTGGTTCTGGGCAGCAGGGTATGTTTTCCTGACTTGGTCCATCCTGAAACAATACCAGTTGGTCTTTCCCGGCCATATCAATCGCTTGCGCTTTATTGCCCTGGGAATCTGGCTATTTATGCTCTTGCTGACAACATACATTGTGGTCGTCAACGAACCTGAACACTTCTGGGAAGATTTCCTGGTTTTCTTTTACCCTACCGGCGATTTCTTCATAGCAGTGTCAGCACTGGCGCTGGTATTCATCTTCAGAAGCGGGCAACTGGCCCGCCCTTGGCTGAGCCTGTTTGTCTTTGTCGTTTCCGATGCGCTTTACCTGTGGGCAACCACCTCGGGCAGCTACGACTTCGCCATGTCGGCAGACGTCACCAGCCTTTTGGTCGATACAGTCTACCTGCTGGCCTATACCGTGCTCGGTTGGGGGGTCTTCAACCAATTCCTGTTGATGCATTTCAGCCGCCGCTCTTAATCAAAAACCCCCTACGGGGCGTTTTTTTGTTGCATGCAACCAAGTACATCCACCAATACACCATCAGGTGGTTTACTGGTGATGGCCAACACGGGCAACAGCAGCGGGTTTTCCAGGGGAATCAGGCGGATATCTGTCCCAGCAGAGCGGCGGCCGATATAGCCGATAGCGTTCACATCACGGGCGATTTCGGCGCGCAATTCCTCCCCGGCTGCCGCCAGCCTGGCCGTTGAGACGGGGAATCCCGCTCCCAGGACCACGCTGTTAAACCCTTCACCAAGGTCGCCTTGCGGCGCAAAGACCCAAACCTGCACCGGTGCTTCCACCCCGGTGACCTCCAGCCAGTTCGTAATGTCTCCCGAAAACAACCCTTGAACCTGTGCCTGGCTGATAAATGCAGCCGGGTTCTCAGGGTGCACGGCCAGGGCAATTTCCTCTTCACCAACCTGGTAAGCAAACCCTTCCAGTAGATTGGGTTCTCCCACCCGCAAAACAACCTGCGCATTGGCCGGGTCGTTCAGGCGGATGATTGCGCCATAAGCATCGGCGCAGGCGAACATGTCTCCCAACCAGGGCTGCGCAGCCTGGCTGGCGTACACATCAACCACCTCGGGCAGTGAGTCTGTGCTGGCCGCCGGCGAGCCGCTACAGGCCGACTGGAGGATGATCCAAACAGCCAGCAAAGATACAATGACTACACGATATTTGTTTACCATTTTTCCAACAATAAGGCCAGCAAGGCTGCCCTTTCAGGCAGGCTGCTGGCAAGGATATATTCACGTTCTGAGTGCAGGCCATCACCCACTGCCCCCATACCATCCAGCACAGGGACGCCGAGCGGGGCGATAAAATTCCCATCCGAGCCGCCACCCGAACCACCCGCCTTAAGTTCCACGCCCAGTTCACGGGCAATTTCACTGGCCTTCACAAAGGCAGCCTGATTGATTTCATTAAAAGGCAACGGTGGGCGGTTGAGACCACCGGTAATTTCAATCGAGGTATCCGGCAAGATTGGTTTCAGGGCACGCAAGGCCGCATCAATGCGTTCTGCTTCGCCGGGTTGGAGCACACGCATGTCAATTTCAGCCATGGCTTCATCCGGCACGACATTGGCCGCCATGCCGCCGCTGACCATACCAACATTTAGAGTTGTCGCCTTGGAATAATCAGTTAACTTCTGGATGGCGATAATCTGGTGGGCCAGCTCTTCAATCGCATTACGTCCTTTTTCGTGGTCGCCACCCGCATGCGCTGCACGCCCTTTGACCTTGATGAGGTAATCGCCAACGCCCTTGCGCCAGGTCTTAAGCGACCCGTCTGACAGCGCAGGTTCCATGACAAACACCATTTCGGCATCGCAGGCCATCGATTCGATCAATGCCTGTGAGGTCAGGCTGCCGACTTCCTCGTCAGAGGTGAACAGGGCCGTAATGGAACGGGAGGCAGGCATGCCGGTGGCGGCCAGTTTGGCAATCGCCGCCAGGGCGATGACAATGCCCGCTTTCATATCCTGCACGCCAGGACCGTGAATCCGCCCGTCTTTTTCATAAAAAGGCATTTTCGCCAGGGTGCCAAGCGGGTAGACCGTATCCATGTGGCAGAGGATCAGGATGTTCGGGCCGCTGCCCCAACGGGCCGAAATGTGGTTGCCCGCGCTGTGCTGGGGGTGGATTTCCACCAGGCCGCCCAGGCTACGGCATTGCTCGGCAACAATTGTGCCCACCCGGTCTACAGCCGATTTTTCATGGGTGGGCGATTCAGTTTCGACCAGCGTTTTCAGCAGGCCGGTCATGGACGGAAGGTCGGGGGTAATGGTCATACGTTCCTTAAAGAATGAAATGAGCAGACAGGCAGGCCAGGCCCAGCACGGCGCAATAGATGGCGAAAACGGCAAGAGAACGCTTGCTCAGGAATTCTATCAGCCAGCGGATGGCCAGCCAGCCAAACAGGGCAGCCGCGAGAAAACCAATCCCCAGCAGGGGTAGGAAGGCGGCCAGGCCGGGCATTTGAAAAACATCGATCAGTTCATAAAGGCCGGCCGCCAGCATGACCGGCACAGACATCAGGAAAGCAAAGCGGGCGGCGGAGGGGCGATCCAGCCCGCGCAACATACCGCCGCTGATGGTCGTTCCGCTGCGCGAGGCGCCCGGAAAGACCGCAATGACCTGGAACAGGCCAACCACCAGTGCATCCAGCCAGGTCATGGTAGAGAGCTGGCGATTCTTTTTTGAGAGCGTTTCGGCCAGGGTAAGCAGCACCGCCGCCGCCATCAAACGGATGCCGGCCTGCAGGATGGGTTGGGCAAACAGGGCTTCAACAGCATCCCGCAGCAAATAGCCGATCACCAAGGCTGGGAGAGTGGCCAGCAGAACATACAGGCCGAGCAATGCCTGCGGTTTTTGGGAATCTGGGAAGTCACTGCGCTGAAGATGGGAAAGGGTAAATGCGCCTGTGGAAGCGGCAATGCTGAGCAGGTCCTGCCAGTAATAAATGAAAAGGGACACCAGGGTTCCAAGCTGGACAATCACCAGGAAGGAAAACATGGCACTGTCAGCAGGCAGGCCAAGCAGGTTTTGGGCAATTAACAGGTGTGCGGTGGAGGAAACCGGGATGAATTCGGTCAGTCCCTGGATCATGCCGAGCAGGAGAGCGTGGAGGAGGGTCATGTTTTCTCTTTATTAATAACAGTAATCGCCGCTATTCATCATCACAAAGATTCATCATGGCTGATCAATCGCGAAGTTTCGGCGATTCAGTGTTGGTTATGGGTTTTGATTGTTGCCGCATATGCAGAACGATTGATTCCAATCGGCTCCAGATCATCGAAATGCCCTGCGTAGAAATCAAACAGATCAATGGCATGGCCGGAACCCTGAAACGAGGTTCCGCAGGGGGGCCTGGTAATAAGATTAGATATATGGCAGGCAAAGATAATATCAACAAAGTGGGCCAATTACCACTTTTAAGCAAAGAGTAGCCCCCTGCGACCGAGGCAAGATAAATTATTCCCAAGAGAACAATAAAAGGAAAAAGGATTAGAAGGGCAAACATATTACCATTGAAATAATGCATAACCGCAGCAAAAAGGCCCTTTTGTTTTAATATATCTAATGTACCATTCTGGCCGGAGGTGATGCCCAATATCTCCAGGATACCTGTATCGGGCAGGAGGGAATTCATGCTTGTGCGTAAATGCACGCCAAGATACTCCACGGGGGAAGAAAGTATGGCCCTCGTTGCCAAATCGCTTGCAACTAAAGCGCGATTGCGCTCCGAATCTTCCAAACCGCGAAGGCCTAATTCCCTTTCAAGGTTTTGGGCATATTTTTCCCTTAGAACCCCTTCATTGTCTCCAGTCATGGACGATTCGAGCGCCACCGCGCTGTAATAATATAAATTCTCATTAGAGATCGTAGAAATAGTAAACAAACCAACATGCTGAAGGTTCCGAAACATCCAAGGGAGAACAATTACCAGACAGGCCAGAACAAAGATACTAATTTTTTGTATCTTTTTATGTAATGATATTGACTCAATCGCAATGAAGAATACAAAGACTAATGGGAAAAGCACAGCCAATGGGCGTGTCAAAATCCCAATCGCCATTAACAGGCCTGACAATCCCAATAACATCCCCGAATGGGTTTTCCGGCTTAAGACATAGCAATATATCGAGAGGACTAGGAAAAATGTAAATAGTGTTTCAGTTAATAAGTAAAAACTATGAGAGATGCTCTCGCCACTTATTGCGAGAAGTATGATTGCGATCAGGCCATGTTTCGAATCCAGCAATTCCCTGCCGATTGCGTATACAAAAGCCAGGGTACTTAACCCGACAATGGACTGAGCAATGATAGAAAGAATAATGTTTTCCAGTAGGATGGCTAAAAATACCGGATACACTGGTGTTCGATAGGCAGAGGGATATTCCCATCCTGCGCCTGCCATAATAGCCTGGGAAAATTTTTGATACGTCACTGTATCCGGTGCAATGGCACGGCTTGGATCTGCCAAGGCGGCAATCAGGATTACTATCCTGATCAAAACAAAGAAACCAAGCAAGATGATTAATTTCTTGTTATTCAATCAAAATCCCTTTCCAGCGAAGTATTTTTTCTTGCCGCATTTCCTTGCCACCTTTCCAGCAGCCTAGGAATATTTTCAGTCAACTTACCACTCGCAATCAACCCACGCATCTCCTCCATCAGGCGGATTAAGGCCCGCAGGTTGTGAATGGAAATTAACGTCGCGGCAAGGAACTCCCTGGCGACAATCAGGTGACGGATGTAGGCGCGGGTAAAGGTCTGGCAGGTGTAGCAATCGCAGCTCTCGTCAATTGGACGGGAATCCCGCGCAAAGGTGGCGTTCATCAGGTTCAGGCGGCCTTCTGGCGCAAAGGCGGAGTGATGGCGGGCCAGCCGGGTGGGCAGGACGCAATCGAAAATATCCACGCCGCGCGCCACACCGTGAATCAGGTCTTCGGGGGTGCCGACGCCCATCAGGTAGCGCGGTTTGTTCTCTGGCAATAATGGGGTGACGACATCCAGCGTGTTGTACATTTCGTCTTTGGTTTCACCTACCGAAAGCCCGCCAATCGCGATACCGGGAAACGGCAGGGAGGCGATGAAACCTGCCGAAACGGCGCGCAGCTCCGGGCTGACCCCGCCCTGCACAATCCCAAACAGGGCTTGCTCGTCGGGGCGGGTATGCGCCGCCAGCGAACGTTCGGCCCAGCGGTGTGTGCGTTCCATGGCCTGCTTGATATAGGCATGGTCGTTTGGGTCGGCGCACTCGTCAAAAGCCATGATGATATCCGCGCCGAGGTTGTTTTGGATCTGGATGGAACGCTCGGGGGTGAAGCGGTGAATCGAGCCATCAATGTGACTCTTGAAGTTCACACCGTCTTCGTCAATTTTGCGGGTCTTCGAAAGCGAAAAGACCTGGAAACCGCCCGAATCGGTCAGCATGGGATTGGGCCACTGCATAAAGTTGTGCAGACCGCCCATCTCACGGATCAGTTCATCACCGGGGCGCAGGTACAGGTGATAGGTGTTCGAAAGCACCAGCGAGGCGTTGATCCCTTTGAGATGTTCCGGGGTCAGGGTCTTGACAGTGGCCTGCGTGCCAACCGGGGCAAAGACCGGGGTTTGAAGTCTGCCGTGCGGGGTGGCGAAACGGCCGTTGCGAGCGCGGCCATCCTGAGCGGTGATGGTGAATTCAAACATGGGACAGATTATACACAGAGAAAAGAAAATGCCCGGTTTGCGCCGGGCATTTCAAAATTTAGAAATAGTTGGTTACGGCAGGCAATTTCCCTGGCAGAATTCGTAAGCCGTAAGCGCATCCTGTTTACACTGCTCAAATATCACAGTCTGTTCAGCAATACACGTAGTATTACGCCCACAATTTATAGGGTCTTGATAAGAACAATACTCCATAGCCTGATTGTAGGTTGTAAGACACGTATCCTTGCAGACCAGGCAGGATTCTGAATCCTCGCAAACCGGGGCTAGTGTTGGGGTGGCAACAAATTGCGGCGGGGAACTGTCAAATAACGGCACACTGACGGAATAAATGTTGCCGTTCCAGTTTATAGTCACATCCTCACCATTAACTTTGTTCAAACCACCCGGTAACACACAGGCAACCTTGCCGTCATCGCGCAGTTCACAATGAAGCTTGTGCGTTTTCGAACCGTCAGAAACGGAGATATTCAAGGATTTAACATTTACATCTTCCGCAACGTCAAACAGGAAAACCAATCCCTTGCCTTGCACGACAGAAACACCGAGGAAAACCGGGGTGCTGGCCGCATAAGCAGGAATGATGGCCACTCCTATCATGGCAAGGGCGACCAATAATAAAACAGCGAATTCTTTGAAAACTTTAACCATGTATCCTCCTGAAATTGATTATTTCATTTTACCGATAAGTCGGTCTGAAAACTGATCGGAATTATATATATATATATTGTCCAGTCAAGAAACGATTTAATCTTACCTTGTAAGAAAACCCAATATATCCACCATATCCTATACAACCCACAATTGAATTCGTGATATAACACGCAATGAAGCAACGCCTATGAACGACCCCAACTATAACGACGCCCTGCAAGATTTTACCGAAGCCCGCCTGAAAGCCTCCATGCAGGAGATTCTGGCGCGCCTGCGTGGCCAGAGCAATGAACTGCTTTCATATGACGAGGTGGCCAAAAAACTGCGCCTGAGCGCACGCGCCGAGCGCGGCATCCAGCAAATTCCTCTGGATTCGATCGTCGGCAGTGTGGGCCGCTACACCGATTTTACGCGCAGCTTCATGCCCAAGGCCAACACCAGCCAGGAACGCTGGGCGCGGGTGAAAGCGGCAATTGACAACCCGGCCGGACCCGGCTGGCCCCCGATTGACGTGTACAAAGTCGGGGAGGTGTATTTCGTGCTGGATGGCAATCACCGCGTCTCGGTCGCCCGCCAGGAGGGTTTCGCCACCATCGAAGCGCACGTAATCGAAATTAAAACCAGCGTCTCTCTGACAGCGGACGTCCAGCCCGATGACCTGATCATCAAGGCCGAATACGCCGCCTTCCTCGAAGCGACCGGTTTTGACAACCTGCGCCCCGGCGTGGATTTGAGCGTCTCGGTCCCAGGGCAGTATGAGCACCTGCTGGAGCACATCAAGGTGCACCAGTATTTCATGGGCATCGATTTCAAACGCGACGATGTGACTTACGAGGAAGCGGTGGCACACTGGTACGATGCTGTTTACCTGCCATTGACAGAACCCATCCGAGAACGCGGGGTACTGCGCTGGTTCCCCGGACGCACCGAAACCGACCTGTACATCTGGGTCTCAGAGCATCGCGCTGTGCTCGAGGAAGAGATTGGCTGGAAGATCCGCCCGGAAGCCGCCGCCGAAGACCTGGCCATCCGCCTGAAGCGGCGTACCGAACGCGGGAGCAAAAAGCCGGGACAATGGCGCGAGAGCAAGATGTTCGACCGATACACAGACCGATTGTTCAGGGATGTACTGGTGGCCTTCAGCGGTTCACCTTCGGGCTGGCTGGCACTCGAGCAGGCCATCCTGGTGGCGCAAAAGGAAAATGCCCGCATCCAGGGGCTGCATGTGCACACCCAGAAACCAACGCCCCACGAGCACCCGGAAGACCTGGCAGACTCTTTTTCCCGGCGCTGCGCGCAGGAGGGCATCCAGGAGGCCAGCCTGTCCACCACGCAAGGGGATGTCCCGAATGCAATTGTCGAGCGCGGTCTGCTGAACGACCTCATCGTTCTGAATGTCAGCCATCCGCCTGAACCGGGCATCCCCGGTCTGGGCTCCGGGCTGCGGGCCATCATCAGTCGCGCGGCGCGACCTGTGTTGACCATCCCGGGCAAAACATCCCCAATGGATCGTATCCTGGTTGGGTACGACGGCAGCCAGAAATCGCACGAAGCCCTGTTTGTCGCCACCTACCTGGCCGAAAAATGGCAGAGCACCATCAGTGTACTGACCCTGGAAAACAACCAGAAACGCGGGCAGAAGATCCAGCAGCAGGCACGGGCCTACCTGGATTTACACGAAATCCAGGCCAATTACATATTGCAAAAGATCACCCCGGGCGCTTTTGGAGAAGTCATCGAAGCACAGGGGATTAACCTGGTGGCCGTGGGTAGTTACGGGCGGCCTGCCTGGCGGGAGATTTTCGTCGGCTCGACGGTGAGCGAGTTGCTGCGCGAGGCGCGTTGTGCAGTGTTGATTTGCCGGTGAACGTGTTTAACCACGACGGCAACGACGGGGCACAAAGGAAAATCAAAAATCTTTGCGGCTTCGCGCCTTTTCGATAAAACGCTACTTAATGACCAAACCCCGGCTGGTATTCATCTTCATCACTGTTTTTGTGGACATGCTCGGCTACAGCATGATGCTGCCCTTGCTGCCGTTCTTCGTCACCCAGAACGGCGGGAATGCCGCCATTGCGGGCGGACTGAGTTCATTTTACGCCTTCATCCAATTATTTAGCGGGCCGGTGCTTGGCTCGCTTTCAGACCGGGTGGGCCGCAAACCCGTCCTGCTGGCCTGCCTGTTCGGCACGGCCATTGCCTATGCCCTGTTTGGCCTGGCTGGCAGCCTGTGGATGCTGTTCGCCGCCGTGCTGCTGGACGGCCTGACCGGCAACAACCTGACCACTTCCTATGCCTATGTAGCCGACGTGACCGACGAAAAAAGCCGCGCGGGCGGCATGGGGATGGTCGGCGCGGCCTTCGGGCTGGGGTTAATGTCCGGCCCGGCGCTGGGCGGTTTGCTCAGCCAGTGGGGGCTGGCCCTGCCGGCCTATGCGGCCGCGGCGCTGGCCCTGCTAAATGTGCTCTACGGGCTGTTCTTCCTGCCCGAGTCGCTGGCGCCAGAAAAACGCTCCAGCCAGCCCATCCGTATTAACGCGCTGGGGCTGCTGGCCGATCTGTTCGCCAGCCCAAAACTCAAAAAACTGCTGGCCGGGCTGTTCCTGCTCAACCTGGCCTTTGCCGGGCTGCAAACAAACTTCCCGCTCTTCAGCAACGCCCGCTTTGGCTGGACGGCCTACGACAATGGCCTTTTCTTCGCCTTTGTTGGCGTGTTTGGCGTCATAGTGCAGGGGGTGCTGGTGATGCGCCTGCAGCCGGTCTTCGGCGAGCGCAGGCTGATGATCGCCGGGCTAGCCTGCATGGCACTGGGAATGGCATTGGTGGCGGCGGTGCCGCAGGCCAATTGGCTCTACCCGGCGGTGGCGGTGGCCGCGCTGGGCTCCGGGCTGGCGATTCCATCCATTGCCGGGCTGCTTTCCATCCGCGCGGACGAGCGCCAGCAGGGCCAGTTGATGGGCGGCCAGCAATCGCTGCTCAGTCTGACCAACATCTTCGGGCCGAGCCTGGCCGGGCTGACCTTTACGTTTATCGCCATCCCTGCGCCGTACTGGATCGGGGCAGGGATTGTGGCGCTGGCATTTTTGGTTGTGCTGGGGGATTCAAACTAGCAGGCGCACCGCGGCCGTGATTCCGTCTTCGCGGCGGAGTTGCGCTTCCAGGGTTCGGGTCGTTACCCCGTAGGCGCTGGTTTCGTTGGCATCTTGCAAGGCGCGGGCAAAATTTTGGGCAGTCAACCCGCGCTGCGGGATGGCTTTCGGCCCGGCGCCAAGTTGTTCAATTCGTTCGGCCCAGAAGAACTGGTCAATGGCCAGCGGCAGCAAGACCTGCGGCCTGCCGGAAAACAGGGCCGAGGCAGTGGTGCCCGCGCCGCCGTGATGAACAACCACATCCATTTGCGGGTAGAGCCAGTCGTGCGGGGCATAGTCGAGGGGATATATATTTTCCGCACGTACAGAGTCATGCCAGATGCTCGGCAGGGTGACGATGGCCGAGAATCCGGCCTGTTGCAGGGCCGCGCGCACGACTTCCAACGTACGGGCAAACTGGCTGCCGGGGCTGCCAAAGCCAATCGCTGCCAGCGGGCGGGGCGCTTTCTCGAGGAAGGCATGCAGTTCTGCTGGCGGATGCCAGTCCTTGTTGTGATACTGCCAGTAGCCGGTGATGTGATGGCTTTCCGGCCAGTCTTCGGGGCGTGGGACAATGGATTGGCTGAACCCGTGCAGGCTGAGCGCGCTGGCGGAATCGCCCAGCAGGGCAGGGTCGCTGACCGGCGCGGGAGGCAGCCCAAGCGTGGCCCGCCAACGGTTAATCTCCCCCCGCCAGGCCAGCCAGGTGAGCTGGGCCACCATCCAGGCGCTGAAGCGGTTCCAGCCTTTCCCCAACGAAAAACGGAAGGGCAGCAGCGCGGAGGGGAAGGCGCGGGTCGGGCTGAGCGGCTGGAGCAGGGCGCGCACGGGCTGTGCGCCGAGGGCTTCGGCCAGGTGCCAGCCCCACAGGCTGGGCAGGCCATACAGCACCTGCTGGCTGCCCTGGCAGACTTCGAAGGCGCTTTGCAGCATGGCGCGGTAGAGCGGACGGGCTTCGCGCAGGTGGCCCAGGCTGGCCAGCAGCGAGGCCAGCGGGTTGCGCCCGAGCGTGAGGGCGTTTTTTTGTTCAGCGGCAATTAACAGGTCGGAGGGATTGCCGCGAAAGGGGGCAAACGGCAGCCCGGCGGCACGGACGAGATCGCCAAAGCCTTCCGGCGCAGACAGGCGCACCGCGCGCCCGGCGGCCTGCAGGCCGAGACCGAGGGCAATGTAGGGAGTCACGTCTCCGCGCGTGCCGGAAGTCAGCAGGGTGATCAAATAATTTTTTCTAGCCGGGAAATTGATTTCGGGATTTCCTGCCGGATAAAGGTTAACTTATCCCGCTCGTGCATAATCTATGGCCTCGCGCCGGACTTGTTCGCGAAAAACTGGGCTGAGAAAATTAGGCGTGTTTAAGTCCACCTCGCGCCCAAGGATTTCTTACAGTTCTTTTCGCATGCCGAAAAACGCAAGCCCTGGCGTGTGACCGGGTTCAAATTCAACCAGCACATCCACGTCGCTTTCCGGGTTAAAGTCATCCCGTAAAACGGACCCGAAAAAAGCCAGCTGCCGGATTTGATAGCGGCGACAAAATTCGGCCAGTTTTTTCTGCGGGAGGGTGATTTTTAGCCTTGCCATGCGTTCATTATAACAAAATTGAAGGGCAGGGTCATGGGGGCATTATAGGGGAAAACGGGGAAGTTAGGCGGGAATGTCACTTTAATCAGGTGGTGTTTTTACAACCCATTGAGTATTTAATCATCTATGTTAAGCCCAATTCATTATCTCTTTTGTTTCATATACTTCAAGCTAACCCGTAGAATTTGGGGGTGCCAAAGCAAAAATCACACTTACTGTAAGGGGGAACTATGGCAATGTGTCTATTGCGGGATAATCATCTGCTTTGAGGAAGGTTCAACAGACTTACCTGAATTATGCGATGACTGCTGGAATAAATTTCGAGAAAAAGAACATATAATACTAGTCAATGAATATGATGAGATTGTCTCCATCAGCGACAAGCAAATATACCAGCTCGAGTCAAAAAATTCGGGTGATGAGTGAAGCATGGGTGAAGACATCCATATTTTGTCCTAACTGCGGAAAAACACTCGTAAAGTTTGAAAACAATCAACCCGTAGCAGATTTTCAATGCAATAGCTGCCCTGAACAATACGAACTCAAATCAAAATCGGGGTCTTTGGGACAAAAAATCGTTGATGGTGCTTTCAGCACAATGATTGAAAGATTAAATTCCGACGAAAGCCCAAATTTCTTTTTCCTGACCTATGATAAAAATTCCTTGCAGGTTAAGAACTTCCTGACCATCCCCAAATACTTTTTCACCACAGATATTATTGAACGGCGCAACCCGCTGGCAGCCACAGCCCGCCGTGCAGGTTGGGTTGGTTGCAACATCTTAATGACAGGCATCCCCGAATACGGTAAGATTTTTTACATTCAAAACGGTACCCCGATGCAACGCGAAGAAGTCCTTGCCAAATGGGAACGCACCAATTTTGTCCGTGAAACCAAAGTAGAAGCGCGTGGATGGCTTTTTGATATTTCACTTTGCATCGAGAAACTTGGCAAACAGGAATTTACACTGGAAGAAATGTATCGCTTTGAAAACCATTTGCAGGGCAAGCATCCTGATAACAATAACATCAGGCCAAAAATCCGCCAGCAACTACAAATCCTTCGCGACCGAAATTTCCTTGAGTTTGTTGGCAATGGAAAGTATCACAGGAAACAAGTTATACTCCCGCCCAATCACTAACCCCTGACCGCTAATCGCTGAAAGCTTCCCACCCATGACCTCCCACAAAAACCGCTGGCTGCTGCAAGCGCCCATCACCGAGGCCGCCAGCCAGGAACTGCAAAAATTCCCGCCGGTGCTGCGCCAAGCGCTCTTTAATCGCGGCGTGACCACCGCCGAACAGGCCAGCCGCTTCCTGCGCGCCGAAGCCCCCTTCGATACCTCCCCCTGGCAAATGAAAGACATGCAAAGCGCCATAGCGCGCATCCTGTCCGCCATCCAGGCCGGGGAGTTGATCGCCGTGTATGGCGACTACGATGTAGACGGCGTGACCGCCACCGCCCTGCTCGTTTCCGCGCTGAAAGCCATCGGCGCAAACGCCCGCGAATACATCCCCAACCGCTTCGACGAAGGCTACGGCCTGAACCGCGAAGCCCTTTCCCAGCTTAAAGAAAGCGGCGCGGCCCTGGTCATCTCAGTGGATTGCGGCATCCGCTCGCCCGCCGAAGCCGAACACGCCCGCAGCATTGGCCTGGACCTGATCATCACCGACCACCACGAACCGGCCGGGGACCTGCCGCAGGCGTTGGCGGTGCTCAACCCCAAACAGCCCGGCGACAACTACCCCGAAAAATACCTGGCCGGGGTGGGCATTGCCTACAAACTGGCCCAAGCCCTATTTGAAAAACGCCCGCCCGAAAGGCTCAACCCAGAGTCCCTGTTAGACCTGGTGGCCCTCGGCACGGTCGCAGACCTGGCCCCGCTGACCGGCGAAAACCGCATGCTGGTGCGTGGCGGCCTGCGTCAGCTTCGCGCGGCGCAACGCCAGGGAACCGTCTCGCTGGCGGCGGTTTCAGATATTTCCCTGGCCAAAGTTACCGCCATCAACATCGGCTTTGCGCTTGGCCCGCGCCTCAACGCCTCCGGGCGGCTGGAAAGCGCGCTCGATTCCTACCGCCTGCTGGTCACCGAGGATGTCTTTGAAGCCGGAACCCTGGCCCAGAAGCTGGATGTCCAGAACCGCGAACGACAGCGCCTGACCAGGGACATCCAGGCCAAAGCCGAGGTCCTGGCCGTGGGCGATGCCGATCAGGCGCCCCTGATGCTGTTCGCCGTGGATCCGGGCTTTAATCCCGGCGTGGTGGGGCTGGCCGCGGCGCGACTGACCGAAGCCTACTACCGCCCCTCCGTGGTCGGCCATAACGACGGTGAATTTACGCGCTGCTCCTGTCGCTCCATCCCCGAGTTTCACATCACCAAAGCGCTGGATGAATGCGCCGAATTATTCGAACGCCATGGCGGGCATGCCGCCGCCGCCGGGTTTACCATCCGCAATGAGCACCTGCCCGAACTGCAAGCGCGGCTGGCGGCCATCGCCGAACGCGAACTGGCGGGCAAAGACCTGCGCCATACTTACCTGGCTGACACCGAAGTGCAACTGCCCGAACTGACCTTTGACCTGCTGAAATACCTCGACTACCTCGAACCAACCGGTTACGGTAACCCCGGCACTGTTTTCATTACACGCAGTGTAAAAGTCGTCAGCGGCCGGGCGGTCGGCTCGGATGCCAATCACCTGAAACTGGCCGTCTCCGATGGGCGCGTGACATTCGACTGCATCGGCTTCCGCCTTGGCGAATGGGCCAATCAACTGCCCGAACGGGCCGATCTGCTTTTCACCTTTGAAACCAACGAATTCAATGGCCGTACCACGCTGCAATTAAATCTCAAAGACCTGAAACCAGCCGGGATGACGGACTAGAGGATAGACTTTAGTGGGCATTAGATATTAGATGCAAGAGAGAAGACGAGACGGTAGCACATGCCAACTGTAGAATTTCACTGCCATACCATTTATTCCAAAGACTGCCTGACGACGCCCGAGGCACTGGTGCGCGCCGCCCGGAAAAAAGGCCTCGACCGGGTGATTGTTACCGACCACAACAGCATTGCCGGGGCGCGGGCCGCGCAACAGATCGACCCGCAGCGCATCATCGTTGGTGAGGAGATCATGACCACGCGCGGCGAGATTCTGGCTGCCTTTGTGCAGGAGGAAATCCCGCCTGGCCTGACGCCACTTGAAACCATCCGCCTGCTGCGTGAGCAGGGTGCATTTATCAGCGTATCGCATCCGTTTGACGTGTGGCGCGGCGGGCACTGGGAACTGAATGATTTGCTTGAAATTGCCCCGCTGGTGGATGCAATTGAAACCTTCAATGCCCGCTGTTACCTGCCAGCCTTCAACGAAAAAGCGGCAGCCTTTGTAAAGCAGCACAACCTGAGCGGCACCGTCGGCTCGGACGCGCACACCACCTGGGAGCTGGGCCAGGCTACGTTAACGGTGGCAGACTTTGGGAGCGGCCCGCAACTGAAACTGGCCCTGGCCACCTCCACAGCCCGGGTGCGGCTGTCCTCCCCGTTCATCCACGCCACCTCCCGTTTTGCCATCATCATGAAGAAGCTGGGGCTGGTAAAACGCCCGGTCTAAGCGTCTCTTGACATGCATTTTTGGTCGTGATAATCTTGCGCCTGGTCGGCAAAAGACCCGGCCAAAATTTTTATGCAGGAGAAAAGTAAGATGTCGGAACGAATTGTTGGAACTGTCAGGTGGTTCAACGCGACCAAGGGCTACGGCTTCATTGGTTACGAAGGCGGCGAGGATGTGTTCGTGCACTTCTCGGCCATCCAGATGGACGGCTACAAGCGCCTGGAACCCGAGCAAAAGGTGGAGTTTTCCATTGAGCAGGGACCGAAGGGCGCTCAGGCGGCCAACGTGACCCCGATTGGGTAAGACCCCCGCGTTAGTTTTACCAGCAACCAAGAAAAGGACTGTGATGAGCCACTCACAGTCCTTTTCTCTTTCCATGACTTTTGTCATGATGACAACCTGCCAACCGCGCCCTATAATGAAAATAGGGATTGTTTTTTTTTATCCCCAAGGCACATATGAATTTATTGAAATTCTTCCAGCCCGAACGCGCGCGCCGCGAAGTGATGAAAGCCGGGCAGGTTGTCCCCGACGCCAGCCGGTGCGTCCAATGTGGGATTTGCAATTACAACTGCCCCATTGAAATTGATGTTCGCCGACATGCCTGGCAGGGCTTGCCGGTCATTCACAGCCAGTGCCTGACATGTGGCGAATGCGTGGCGCGCTGCCCACGCGGCGTACTACAGTTTGTTCGCACAAACCTTTTCGAGGCTGATTCAAAATGATGCGCTACGTCATTCTCGGGACAGGTGTTGCCGGGCTTGCGGCAGCAGAAGTCATCCGCGAACTGGATCGGCAAGGTCAGGTTATTTTTATATGCAAGGATCCGCAGGGGTATTATTCGCGTCCCGGGCTGGCCTATTACTTAAGCGGTGAACTCAATGAAGATCAGTTGTACCCCTACCAGGAAGAAGATTACAAAAAACTAGATGCCCGGTTTTATCAAGGGGCGGCCCTGAAAATAAACCCTGCCGAAAAACTGGTGGAGGTTGAAAATGGTCACACGGTAGCCTACGACCGCCTGCTGGTCGCAACCGGGGCCAGTGCGACCCGGTTGACCACCCCGGGCGCAAACCTGGGCGGAGTGTTTAAGCTCGACCACATTGAAGATGCCCGGCAGATCCTTGCCCGCGCTCGAAAATCCAAAGTGGCTGTTGTTACCGGTGGCGGCATCACCGCCCTTGAACTCGCAGAAGGGCTGTCTGCCCGGGGGTTAAAGGTCCATTATGTCTATCGGAGCGAACGCTACTGGCCAAACGTGCTGGATGAAAGCGAAAGCCGCCTGGTTGAAAAGCGACTGGAACACGAGGGGATACACCTGCATCGTGGCAGCGAACTGACTGAAATCATCGGCGAACGCGGGTTGGTGAAATCTGTCCTGCTCAATAATGGGGAGCAAATCAAATGTGACCTGGTTGCCTTTGCAATCGGCATTCAGCCGAGCATCGAGCTGGCCGCGCAGGCTGGCCTGTCCTGCGAACGAGGCATCCTGGTCGATCAACGCATGCGCACCTCAACAAGGGATATTTATGCCGCAGGGGATGTCGCCCAGGTATTTGACCCGATGATCGGGAAGCACGTCCTGGACAGCTTATGGGGACCAGCCCGCGAGCAGGGAAAAATCGCCGGGCAGAACATGGCCGGGCTGGCCGTTGAATACCAAAAACCCGCCCCTTACAACGTTACCCGACTGGCCGGGCTCACCGCCACAATCATTGGCACAGTGGGCGCTGGCAAGGTTGCAGACCTAGCAGGCATTGTTCGCGGCGACAGCGAAACATGGAGGAATATCCCGGGCGCGATAGTTGCACAAGGTGGTTTTGAGAACAACCACCTGCGGCTGATGGTCGGTGACAAACACATCGTTGGCGCCATCGTGATGGGTGATCAAAAACTCTCCTCACCGCTTCAACACATCATTCAAAAACAAATGGACATTTCCCTCATTCGAGATCAACTACTCAAAAAAGATGCTCCAATTGCGGATATCCTGGCTGAATTCTGGGCAACAAGCACGACTGGACAAATAAAAGAAGGTTGATATGCTCAAAAATGCAAAAGAATTATGGTTAGCCTTGCTGGCCTGTATTTTGATTACGATCTCATACGCCTGGGTGCTCTGGCTGGGGAACAAGATTCCCGCAGCCAGTGGATTTTATGGCCACACGATCGGGGTCCTTGGCTTTGTGCTCATGCTGGCCACCGAAATCTTGTATTCCCTGAGGAAGCGCTCCCGTTCTGCGCGCTGGGGCCGCACAGCTGACTGGCTGCAGTTCCATATTTTTACCGGCATTGTCGGGCCATACATGGTCTTGCTACATTCGTCCTGGAAGATTAACGGCCTGGCCGGGGCAACGCTACTCATGACAGGCGTGATTGTCTTTAGCGGATTCATTGGCCGCTACATCTATACACGCATCCCGCGCACAGCCGACGGCATCGAAGACACCGGCGCGCTGGGTGAAATGCAAGCCAGCGCCCTGGCCAATGCCCGGCGCCTGATGGCGCTCTGGCACACCATTCACATCCCCATCGGCATGGCTTTGTTTACTGCCGCCTTCGTTCATATCTTGGGCGCACTCTATTACGCCACCTTCCTGAGGTAGCCATGAACAACAATCGCATCGGCTGTCTTTCCCCGCTGGCAATCTTAAGCGCCTTCATAACCCTGGTGGTTATTATTGCCGCCGAGCTGCTTTCGGGCAATACATTATTCACTGCAGGCGCCCTTAATGCGCAACCTGGTCGCACAATGGGGGGCATCAGCAGCCACGCAGAAATGGGGGGGGATTGCGGCCTGTGCCATGCCGCTCCATGGGATGCAGACAAAATGTCTGATCGATGTATGGCCTGCCATGAAAATATCCGAGAAGAACAACAAGACCCGGAAAGTATTCACGGGGCCATCGCAGCCGTTAATCCCGCCAGCGAATGCCGGGATTGTCATCCGGAACATAATGGCCCCAACGCCTCACTCATTGCAGATGAAATAAAAGGGTACCCTCACGAAAAGTCTGGGTTTTTGCTCACCGCGCACAGGCGCACCACAGACGGTATCCCGTTTCACTGCCGGGATTGCCACGCTGAAAGGTTCTCCGATTTTGAGCAGGACACCTGCACCCAGTGTCACCAGGCAATTGATCGTGGTTTTATGGATGCCCATCGCCAGGATTTTGGCGAAAATTGCCAGGTCTGTCATGACGGGGCAGATCGATTTAGTGGTTTTAACCACAGCCAGACGAACTTCACCCTAGATGGGGAACACCTCAAGATAGCCTGTTCGGGTTGTCACATCAACGCCAGGAAACCAGCCGATCTGGGGATTCTGCCAGTCGCCTGTGAGGCCTGCCACCGCCCGGATAATCCGCACAGGGAAAAATTCCCATCCTGCGGGGAATGCCATACATCTGCCGGGTGGAGCCCTGCCGAGTTTGATCACGACCTGGCCAGCTTCAAACTGGAGGGAGAACACGCCGAAGCAGAGTGCAAGGACTGTCATCGTAACGGCATTCGTGAACAAGTTGCAAATGATTGCTATTCCTGCCATAAACAGGACGATGAACACAATGGCGAGTACGGCCAGGATTGCGCCGCCTGTCACGACCCGGCCAGTGACTGGGAAGATGCAATCATTGACCACAACCTGTTCAACTTCAAGTTGGATGGCGCACACACACAGGTGGAATGCACACAATGTCACCTTGGCGGGGTTTTCAAAGGAATCCCGACCGACTGTTTTTCCTGCCACGCGCAGGACGATCAACATAACGGGCGGTTTGGGACAATCTGCTCCCTGTGTCATTCCACCAGTGATTGGGGCAGGATAATCTTCAGCCATAACCTGTCGCGCTTCCCCTTGACCGGCAGGCATGCTGACCTGTCATGCGAATCCTGTCATGCCGGCGGCAGGTTTACCAATACACCACTTACCTGCGCCGGATGTCATGGTGAACCCGCTTATCACGCAGGGATGTTCAGCAGCAACTGCGCAAGTTGCCATAACACCAATAACTGGTCGGCCAGGTACACCGGCCCGCACCCGCAAATCTCCGATGATGATGGGGGCTCGGGTGTCAACCATGGCGGGCAGGGTTGTGGTTCCTGCCACACCAAAACACTGAGGGAAGCGAGCTGCTCAAACTGTCATGATGGGAATGATTTTGATGATGACGGTGATGACGGCGAGGATGACGATTAATACAAAATACGGCCGGGTGCAAAATGCACCCGGCCGCTCACTCAGGAGGAACAACTTATTTGATGGCCGGGGAGGCCACCGGGGCCACCTGCTGGCCGCTGTGATTGCTCTCGATGTTCATAATGGCCGGGACAAAGAAGGCAACCATGACAATCGCCAGGTTGAGCAGGGCCGTCACCCAGAACCAGGTGCGGATGCCGAACATGTCCGAGAGTGGCCCGGCGATTAGCAGGCCAAGTGGCATCATGGCGCTGGCGGCGCTGACCAGGATGGAAATAACACGCCCCTGCATGTCCTTACGGACAACCGTCTGCAACAGTGCATGGATTGGCCCATTCACAATCGGGCTGAGGAAACCGACAATGAACATGCCGCCCAGCGCCAGCGGGAACAATGCGGCTGGGGCAATGCCAATCAGGCCGACACCGATGCTAAAGCCAAGAATCCCGACCAGTGAGGTGACAATCTTGCGCTTGAAACCACCCCATACACCCAGGGTAACACCACCCAGGATCATGCCAATCCCAAAGACCGAATCAGTCAGGCCCAGCTCGAGCGCGCCCTTGCCAAAATGGCCAGTCACCAGCAAGGGCAGCAAGGCCGACATGGGTGTGAACAGGAAGTTAATCAACGTCGCCATAATGGAAATACCCAGCAGGCCCGGCCAGGAAACCATATAAAGAAACCCTTCCTTGAAATCCTGGGCAAAACTGGTCGAATGGCCTGCCTGGCCTTCAACAACCTGACGTACCGGTTGGGGGACGCTGAGGAATAACAGCGGCAGGATGGCCACCAGTGCGGTGCCAACATCAATCAAGAGCACATTTTGGGTGGGCATCACTTCTACAAAGAGGGCGCCAACCGGCGGGGCAATGATGCTTACCAGGCCCTGCAGGGTCTGGTTCAGCCCGGCCACACGGGAGAGATGCTCCTGTGGAACCATCAGCGAGGTGGAAGCGGCCATGGCCGGGTGATGGAAGGCCCCGCCCGCCGAACGGATGAACATGGCCACATAAATGTGCCAGATTTCCACCTGCCCGGTGAAAAACAGGTAGGCTAGAGCGAGCGTGACCAGCGCAATCGTGGCATCCGCCAGAATCATCACCAGCCTGCGGCTGTTGCGGTCAACAAATGTCCCCGCAATGGGGCCTAGCACAATTTGCGGCAGCAGGGCAAAGAGAGTGGCAATCGCCAGCACAGTGGCCGAGCCGGTTTCACGGGTCAGGTGCCAGACCAGCGCAAACTGCACCAACGCGGAGCCAAATAACGAGAAGGCCTGCCCGCCCCAGATGGCGAAGAAACGCAACGCCCAGTTTTTTGGCAGATCGTGTGAAGTTTCCATTTTCTTAACTCCCGGTAAATTTTCTTGAAATTAGTCCAAATCGATATTGAATATTTTATCTATTTTTTTGATTATGTCAATATTTTCTGATTATTTTTCTATTTTTCATATTTGTTAGTAAATTTATTTAATGGGCGCATAAAGAAAGTAAAAGTGCCTGCCAGCCTGGCAGGCACCAGGGCAATTGTGGCTGGTCATTACCGAAGGATGTTTTTTTCGTAAAACACCCGTTTTGTAACCGTGCGGAAACCAACGCTTTCATACAGATGCAGCGCCTGGTTGGCGTTCTGGGTATCCACGCCCAGCATCGCCGCCTCCAGCCCCATTTCCCTGAACACCAGCAGGCTTCGCAAGAGCAGCGCCCGCGCCAGGCCGCGCTTCCGCCAGGGACGACGGGTAAAGATGGGGTCTGTCCAGCCAACGTTCGACCCAAGGTTTTGGTTGGCCGATTCGTCCACATAATTGAGCACCCCTGCCGCCACCTGCTCCCCATCCCAGGCCACCTGCCAGAGATGCGGCATAAACTGCGGGCTCACTTCGATTTGTGAAATAACTTCTTCACTGATCGGGGTATAGCCCCAGTGATCACGAAAGGCTTCATCCAGCGCATAGTAAACAGTCCGATACTCACCCTGCAACACGGGGCGTACTTCCAACCCATCGGGCAGGACAGCTGCATCAATCGGTTCCGACAACTCCCGCCGCATCTGGTACATCAGGCGCGCAGCTGAAAAACCCTGGGCTTCCAGCGCCTCACTGAACATCCCTTCGTTCTCTGCATTCCGTACAAGCACCCGGAGCAGGCTGGGCGAGTCGCCGCGCGTGGTTTCAGCCACCAAACGAGCGCGTTTCTCCACCCAATTCAGCAAATAAGTCATCAACTCATTCGAGCGATGTTCCGGGTGGATATTAAACGGGAACGAAAAGACCTGCCTGTTTTCGCCATCCAGTTCCCAGCCAACCCGCACATAGGCCACCAGAGTGCCTGCGGAGTCCTCCACCATCAGCATATCCTCTTCCGGAACCGAATGAATCAAGTGCTGGTAATCGCGCTCAATCTCCTCGGCCGAAGTCCAGTACCCTGCTTCGTCGGCCAGCGAAATCGCCTGCAACAAACTGGCCATTTTCGGAAAATCGCCACTGCGCTCAAAAGAGCGAAATTTCAATCGGGCAATTGCATCCATTACGCGCCTCACTTCATCCGTCCAGCCAGGGCTGCCTTGACGGGTTCGGGTGCATCAAACACACCGCGTACTTGCACCACCTCAAAAACCTCGGCAGCCAGTTCAGGCGTCACATCGGCATCCAAGTGAAACACCCCCACCACCGTGGCGGTCAGTTTCACCCCATCGGCAAGGCGTTTTTCGAGGTCAGCACGGCTGTAGTGCAGCACACCGATCACAAACGAGTGTCGGTTAACAGTTTGTTGAATTTCCATGGTGTGTTTCTCCAGTTGAGAACGAATCGCCGTACGGATGAAATCCGTTCGGTTGCTATAGACCCCTTCCTGCACCAGCAGGTCAATCTTGCCAAGGTCCACAGCGTTCATATTGATGGTGATCTTTTCGCTATCGGGCATATTCATCTCCTTCTTATTACCATCCATATGGATGGTATATGGAGCATTTTATGCAATTCGCGGGTTCTGTCAAGGTTTCACCATCCATATGGATGGTGAAACCTTGACAGAACCCGCGAATTGCATAAAATGCTCCATATACCATCCATATGGATGGT
This sequence comes from Anaerolineales bacterium, assembly GCA_024710905.1. Classification (GTDB taxonomy): domain Bacteria; phylum Chloroflexota; class Anaerolineae; order Anaerolineales; family Villigracilaceae; genus JANJTV01. The sequence continues at coordinate 78,506 of JANJTV010000076.1, forward strand.
AATAAGAAGGAGATGAATATGCCCGATAGCGAAAAGATCACCATCAATATGAACGCTGTGGACCTTGGCAAGATTGACCTGCTGGTGCAGGAAGGGGTCTATAGCAACCGAACGGATTTCATCCGTACGGCGATTCGTTCTCAACTGGAGAAACACACCATGGAAATTCAACAAACTGTTAACCGACACTCGTTTGTGATCGGTGTGCTGCACTACAGCCGTGCTGACCTCGAAAAACGCCTTGCCGATGGGGTGAAACTGACCGCCACGGTGGTGGGGGTGTTTCACTTGGATGCCGATGTGACGCCTGAACTGGCTGCCGAGGTTTTTGAGGTGGTGCAAGTACGCGGTGTGTTTGATGCACCCGAACCCGTCAAGGCAGCCCTGGCTGGACGGATGAAGTGAGGCGCGTAATGGATGCAATTGCCCGATTGAAATTTCGCTCTTTTGAGCGCAGTGGCGATTTTCCGAAAATGGCCAGTTTGTTGCAGGCGATTTCGCTGGCCGACGAAGCAGGGTACTGGACTTCGGCCGAGGAGATTGAGCGCGATTACCAGCACTTGATTCATTCGGTTCCGGAAGAGGATATGCTGATGGTGGAGGACTCCGCAGGCACTCTGGTGGCCTATGTGCGGGTTGGCTGGGAACTGGATGGCGAAAACAGGCAGGTCTTTTCGTTCCCGTTTAATATCCACCCGGAACATCGCTCGAATGAGTTGATGACTTATTTGCTGAATTGGGTGGAGAAACGCGCTCGTTTGGTGGCTGAAACCACGCGCGGCGACTCGCCCAGCCTGCTCCGGGTGCTTGTACGGAATGCAGAGAACGAAGGGATGTTCAGTGAGGCGCTGGAAGCCCAGGGTTTTTCAGCTGCGCGCCTGATGTACCAGATGCGGCGGGAGTTGTCGGAACCGATTGATGCAGCTGTCCTGCCCGATGGGTTGGAAGTACGCCCCGTGTTGCAGGGTGAGTATCGGACTGTTTACTATGCGCTGGATGAAGCCTTTCGTGATCACTGGGGCTATACCCCGATCAGTGAAGAAGTTATTTCACAAATCGAAGTGAGCCCGCAGTTTATGCCGCATCTCTGGCAGGTGGCCTGGGATGGGGAGCAGGTGGCGGCAGGGGTGCTCAATTATGTGGACGAATCGGCCAACCAAAACCTTGGGTCGAACGTTGGCTGGACAGACCCCATCTTTACCCGTCGTCCCTGGCGGAAGCGCGGCCTGGCGCGGGCGCTGCTCTTGCGAAGCCTGCTGGTGTTCAGGGAAATGGGGCTGGAGGCGGCGATGCTGGGCGTGGATACCCAGAACGCCAACCAGGCGCTGCATCTGTATGAAAGCGTTGGTTTCCGCACGGTTACAAAACGGGTGTTTTACGAAAAAAACATCCTTCGGTAATGACCAGCCACAATTGCCCTGGTGCCTGCCAGGCTGGCAGGCACTTTTACTTTCTTTATGCGCCCATTAAATAAATTTACTAACAAATATGAAAAATAGAAAAATAATCAGAAAATATTGACATAATCAAAAAAATAGATAAAATATTCAATATCGATTTGGACTAATTTCAAGAAAATTTACCGGGAGTTAAGAAAATGGAAACTTCACACGATCTGCCAAAAAACTGGGCGTTGCGTTTCTTCGCCATCTGGGGCGGGCAGGCCTTCTCGTTATTTGGCTCCGCGTTGGTGCAGTTTGCGCTGGTCTGGCACCTGACCCGTGAAACCGGCTCGGCCACTGTGCTGGCGATTGCCACTCTCTTTGCCCTGCTGCCGCAAATTGTGCTAGGCCCCATTGCGGGGACATTTGTTGACCGCAACAGCCGCAGGCTGGTGATGATTCTGGCGGATGCCACGATTGCGCTGGTCACGCTCGCTCTAGCCTACCTGTTTTTCACCGGGCAGGTGGAAATCTGGCACATTTATGTGGCCATGTTCATCCGTTCGGCGGGCGGGGCCTTCCATCACCCGGCCATGGCCGCTTCCACCTCGCTGATGGTTCCACAGGAGCATCTCTCCCGTGTGGCCGGGCTGAACCAGACCCTGCAGGGCCTGGTAAGCATCATTGCCCCGCCGGTTGGCGCCCTCTTTGTAGAAGTGATGCCCACCCAAAATGTGCTCTTGATTGATGTTGGCACCGCACTGGTGGCCATCCTGCCGCTGTTATTCCTCAGCGTCCCCCAACCGGTACGTCAGGTTGTTGAAGGCCAGGCAGGCCATTCGACCAGTTTTGCCCAGGATTTCAAGGAAGGGTTTCTTTATATGGTTTCCTGGCCGGGCCTGCTGGGTATTTCCATTATGGCGACGTTGATTAACTTCCTGTTCACACCCATGTCGGCCTTGCTGCCCTTGCTGGTGACTGGCCATTTTGGCAAGGGCGCGCTCGAGCTGGGCCTGACTGATTCGGTCTTTGGGATTGGCATGATCCTGGGTGGTGTTACCCTGGGTGTATGGGGTGGTTTCAAGCGCAAGATTGTCACCTCACTGGTCGGGATTCTTGGCTTTAGCATCGGTGTCGGCCTGATTGGCATTGCCCCAGCCGCATTGTTCCCGCTGGCGCTGGGCGGCATGTTCATTGTCGGTTTCCTCAGCCCGATTGTGAATGGGCCAATCCATGCACTGTTGCAGACGGTTGTCCGTAAGGACATGCAGGGGCGTGTTATTTCCATCCTGGTCAGCGCCGCCAGCGCCATGATGCCACTTGGCCTGCTAATCGCCGGGCCACTCTCGGACATGTTCGGCATCCGCACCTGGTTCTGGGTGACGGCCCTGCTCAACCTGGCGATTGTCATGGTTGCCTTCTTTGTCCCGGCCATTATGAACATCGAGAGCAATCACAGCGGCCAGCAGGTGGCCCCGGTGGCCTCCCCGGCCATCAAATAAGTTGTTCCTCCTGAGTGAGCGGCCGGGTGCATTTTGCACCCGGCCGTATTTTGTATTAATCGTCATCCTCGCCGTCATCACCGTCATCATCAAAATCATTCCCATCATGACAGTTTGAGCAGCTCGCTTCCCTCAGTGTTTTGGTGTGGCAGGAACCACAACCCTGCCCGCCATGGTTGACACCCGAGCCCCCATCATCATCGGAGATTTGCGGGTGCGGGCCGGTGTACCTGGCCGACCAGTTATTGGTGTTATGGCAACTTGCGCAGTTGCTGCTGAACATCCCTGCGTGATAAGCGGGTTCACCATGACATCCGGCGCAGGTAAGTGGTGTATTGGTAAACCTGCCGCCGGCATGACAGGATTCGCATGACAGGTCAGCATGCCTGCCGGTCAAGGGGAAGCGCGACAGGTTATGGCTGAAGATTATCCTGCCCCAATCACTGGTGGAATGACACAGGGAGCAGATTGTCCCAAACCGCCCGTTATGTTGATCGTCCTGCGCGTGGCAGGAAAAACAGTCGGTCGGGATTCCTTTGAAAACCCCGCCAAGGTGACATTGTGTGCATTCCACCTGTGTGTGTGCGCCATCCAACTTGAAGTTGAACAGGTTGTGGTCAATGATTGCATCTTCCCAGTCACTGGCCGGGTCGTGACAGGCGGCGCAATCCTGGCCGTACTCGCCATTGTGTTCATCGTCCTGTTTATGGCAGGAATAGCAATCATTTGCAACTTGTTCACGAATGCCGTTACGATGACAGTCCTTGCACTCTGCTTCGGCGTGTTCTCCCTCCAGTTTGAAGCTGGCCAGGTCGTGATCAAACTCGGCAGGGCTCCACCCGGCAGATGTATGGCATTCCCCGCAGGATGGGAATTTTTCCCTGTGCGGATTATCCGGGCGGTGGCAGGCCTCACAGGCGACTGGCAGAATCCCCAGATCGGCTGGTTTCCTGGCGTTGATGTGACAACCCGAACAGGCTATCTTGAGGTGTTCCCCATCTAGGGTGAAGTTCGTCTGGCTGTGGTTAAAACCACTAAATCGATCTGCCCCGTCATGACAGACCTGGCAATTTTCGCCAAAATCCTGGCGATGGGCATCCATAAAACCACGATCAATTGCCTGGTGACACTGGGTGCAGGTGTCCTGCTCAAAATCGGAGAACCTTTCAGCGTGGCAATCCCGGCAGTGAAACGGGATACCGTCTGTGGTGCGCCTGTGCGCGGTGAGCAAAAACCCAGACTTTTCGTGAGGGTACCCTTTTATTTCATCTGCAATGAGTGAGGCGTTGGGGCCATTATGTTCCGGATGACAATCCCGGCATTCGCTGGCGGGATTAACGGCTGCGATGGCCCCGTGAATACTTTCCGGGTCTTGTTGTTCTTCTCGGATATTTTCATGGCAGGCCATACATCGATCAGACATTTTGTCTGCATCCCATGGAGCGGCATGGCACAGGCCGCAATCCCCCCCCATTTCTGCGTGGCTGCTGATGCCCCCCATTGTGCGACCAGGTTGCGCATTAAGGGCGCCTGCAGTGAATAATGTATTGCCCGAAAGCAGCTCGGCGGCAATAATAACCACCAGGGTTATGAAGGCGCTTAAGATTGCCAGCGGGGAAAGACAGCCGATGCGATTGTTGTTCATGGCTACCTCAGGAAGGTGGCGTAATAGAGTGCGCCCAAGATATGAACGAAGGCGGCAGTAAACAAAGCCATGCCGATGGGGATGTGAATGGTGTGCCAGAGCGCCATCAGGCGCCGGGCATTGGCCAGGGCGCTGGCTTGCATTTCACCCAGCGCGCCGGTGTCTTCGATGCCGTCGGCTGTGCGCGGGATGCGTGTATAGATGTAGCGGCCAATGAATCCGCTAAAGACAATCACGCCTGTCATGAGTAGCGTTGCCCCGGCCAGGCCGTTAATCTTCCAGGACGAATGTAGCAAGACCATGTATGGCCCGACAATGCCGGTAAAAATATGGAACTGCAGCCAGTCAGCTGTGCGGCCCCAGCGCGCAGAACGGGAGCGCTTCCTCAGGGAATACAAGATTTCGGTGGCCAGCATGAGCACAAAGCCAAGGACCCCGATCGTGTGGCCATAAAATCCACTGGCTGCGGGAATCTTGTTCCCCAGCCAGAGCACCCAGGCGTATGAGATCGTAATCAAAATACAGGCCAGCAAGGCTAACCATAATTCTTTTGCATTTTTGAGCATATCAACCTTCTTTTATTTGTCCAGTCGTGCTTGTTGCCCAGAATTCAGCCAGGATATCCGCAATTGGAGCATCTTTTTTGAGTAGTTGATCTCGAATGAGGGAAATGTCCATTTGTTTTTGAATGATGTGTTGAAGCGGTGAGGAGAGTTTTTGATCACCCATCACGATGGCGCCAACGATGTGTTTGTCACCGACCATCAGCCGCAGGTGGTTGTTCTCAAAACCACCTTGTGCAACTATCGCGCCCGGGATATTCCTCCATGTTTCGCTGTCGCCGCGAACAATGCCTGCTAGGTCTGCAACCTTGCCAGCGCCCACTGTGCCAATGATTGTGGCGGTGAGCCCGGCCAGTCGGGTAACGTTGTAAGGGGCGGGTTTTTGGTATTCAACGGCCAGCCCGGCCATGTTCTGCCCGGCGATTTTTCCCTGCTCGCGGGCTGGTCCCCATAAGCTGTCCAGGACGTGCTTCCCGATCATCGGGTCAAATACCTGGGCGACATCCCCTGCGGCATAAATATCCCTTGTTGAGGTGCGCATGCGTTGATCGACCAGGATGCCTCGTTCGCAGGACAGGCCAGCCTGCGCGGCCAGCTCGATGCTCGGCTGAATGCCGATTGCAAAGGCAACCAGGTCACATTTGATTTGCTCCCCATTATTGAGCAGGACAGATTTCACCAACCCGCGTTCGCCGATGATTTCAGTCAGTTCGCTGCCACGATGCAGGTGTATCCCCTCGTGTTCCAGTCGCTTTTCAACCAGGCGGCTTTCGCTTTCATCCAGCACGTTTGGCCAGTAGCGTTCGCTCCGATAGACATAATGGACCTTTAACCCCCGGGCAGACAGCCCTTCTGCGAGTTCAAGGGCGGTGATGCCGCCACCGGTAACAACAGCCACTTTGGATTTTCGAGCGCGGGCAAGGATCTGCCGGGCATCTTCAATGTGGTCGAGCTTAAACACTCCGCCCAGGTTTGCGCCCGGGGTGGTCAACCGGGTCGCACTGGCCCCGGTTGCGACCAGCAGGCGGTCGTAGGCTACCGTGTGACCATTTTCAACCTCCACCAGTTTTTCGGCAGGGTTTATTTTCAGGGCCGCCCCTTGATAAAACCGGGCATCTAGTTTTTTGTAATCTTCTTCCTGGTAGGGGTACAACTGATCTTCATTGAGTTCACCGCTTAAGTAATAGGCCAGCCCGGGACGCGAATAATACCCCTGCGGATCCTTGCATATAAAAATAACCTGACCTTGCCGATCCAGTTCGCGGATGACTTCTGCTGCCGCAAGCCCGGCAACACCTGTCCCGAGAATGACGTAGCGCATCATTTTGAATCAGCCTCGAAAAGGTTTGTGCGAACAAACTGTAGTACGCCGCGTGGGCAGCGCGCCACGCATTCGCCACATGTCAGGCACTGGCTGTGAATGACCGGCAAGCCCTGCCAGGCATGTCGGCGAACATCAATTTCAATGGGGCAGTTGTAATTGCAAATCCCACATTGGACGCACCGGCTGGCGTCGGGGACAACCTGCCCGGCTTTCATCACTTCGCGGCGCGCGCGTTCGGGCTGGAAGAATTTCAATAAATTCATATGTGCCTTGGGGATAAAAAAAAACAATCCCTATTTTCATTATAGGGCGCGGTTGGCAGGTTGTCATCATGACAAAAGTCATGGAAAGAGAAAAGGACTGTGAGTGGCTCATCACAGTCCTTTTCTTGGTTGCTGGTAAAACTAACGCGGGGGTCTTACCCAATCGGGGTCACGTTGGCCGCCTGAGCGCCCTTCGGTCCCTGCTCAATGGAAAACTCCACCTTTTGCTCGGGTTCCAGGCGCTTGTAGCCGTCCATCTGGATGGCCGAGAAGTGCACGAACACATCCTCGCCGCCTTCGTAACCAATGAAGCCGTAGCCCTTGGTCGCGTTGAACCACCTGACAGTTCCAACAATTCGTTCCGACATCTTACTTTTCTCCTGCATAAAAATTTTGGCCGGGTCTTTTGCCGACCAGGCGCAAGATTATCACGACCAAAAATGCATGTCAAGAGACGCTTAGACCGGGCGTTTTACCAGCCCCAGCTTCTTCATGATGATGGCAAAACGGGAGGTGGCGTGGATGAACGGGGAGGACAGCCGCACCCGGGCTGTGGAGGTGGCCAGGGCCAGTTTCAGTTGCGGGCCGCTCCCAAAGTCTGCCACCGTTAACGTAGCCTGGCCCAGCTCCCAGGTGGTGTGCGCGTCCGAGCCGACGGTGCCGCTCAGGTTGTGCTGCTTTACAAAGGCTGCCGCTTTTTCGTTGAAGGCTGGCAGGTAACAGCGGGCATTGAAGGTTTCAATTGCATCCACCAGCGGGGCAATTTCAAGCAAATCATTCAGTTCCCAGTGCCCGCCGCGCCACACGTCAAACGGATGCGATACGCTGATAAATGCACCCTGCTCACGCAGCAGGCGGATGGTTTCAAGTGGCGTCAGGCCAGGCGGGATTTCCTCCTGCACAAAGGCAGCCAGAATCTCGCCGCGCGTGGTCATGATCTCCTCACCAACGATGATGCGCTGCGGGTCGATCTGTTGCGCGGCCCGCGCCCCGGCAATGCTGTTGTGGTCGGTAACAATCACCCGGTCGAGGCCTTTTTTCCGGGCGGCGCGCACCAGTGCCTCGGGCGTCGTCAGGCAGTCTTTGGAATAAATGGTATGGCAGTGAAATTCTACAGTTGGCATGTGCTACCGTCTCGTCTTCTCTCTTGCATCTAATATCTAATGCCCACTAAAGTCTATCCTCTAGTCCGTCATCCCGGCTGGTTTCAGGTCTTTGAGATTTAATTGCAGCGTGGTACGGCCATTGAATTCGTTGGTTTCAAAGGTGAAAAGCAGATCGGCCCGTTCGGGCAGTTGATTGGCCCATTCGCCAAGGCGGAAGCCGATGCAGTCGAATGTCACGCGCCCATCGGAGACGGCCAGTTTCAGGTGATTGGCATCCGAGCCGACCGCCCGGCCGCTGACGACTTTTACACTGCGTGTAATGAAAACAGTGCCGGGGTTACCGTAACCGGTTGGTTCGAGGTAGTCGAGGTATTTCAGCAGGTCAAAGGTCAGTTCGGGCAGTTGCACTTCGGTGTCAGCCAGGTAAGTATGGCGCAGGTCTTTGCCCGCCAGTTCGCGTTCGGCGATGGCCGCCAGCCGCGCTTGCAGTTCGGGCAGGTGCTCATTGCGGATGGTAAACCCGGCGGCGGCGGCATGCCCGCCATGGCGTTCGAATAATTCGGCGCATTCATCCAGCGCTTTGGTGATGTGAAACTCGGGGATGGAGCGACAGGAGCAGCGCGTAAATTCACCGTCGTTATGGCCGACCACGGAGGGGCGGTAGTAGGCTTCGGTCAGTCGCGCCGCGGCCAGCCCCACCACGCCGGGATTAAAGCCCGGATCCACGGCGAACAGCATCAGGGGCGCCTGATCGGCATCGCCCACGGCCAGGACCTCGGCTTTGGCCTGGATGTCCCTGGTCAGGCGCTGTCGTTCGCGGTTCTGGACATCCAGCTTCTGGGCCAGGGTTCCGGCTTCAAAGACATCCTCGGTGACCAGCAGGCGGTAGGAATCGAGCGCGCTTTCCAGCCGCCCGGAGGCGTTGAGGCGCGGGCCAAGCGCAAAGCCGATGTTGATGGCGGTAACTTTGGCCAGGGAAATATCTGAAACCGCCGCCAGCGAGACGGTTCCCTGGCGTTGCGCCGCGCGAAGCTGACGCAGGCCGCCACGCACCAGCATGCGGTTTTCGCCGGTCAGCGGGGCCAGGTCTGCGACCGTGCCGAGGGCCACCAGGTCTAACAGGGACTCTGGGTTGAGCCTTTCGGGCGGGCGTTTTTCAAATAGGGCTTGGGCCAGTTTGTAGGCAATGCCCACCCCGGCCAGGTATTTTTCGGGGTAGTTGTCGCCGGGCTGTTTGGGGTTGAGCACCGCCAACGCCTGCGGCAGGTCCCCGGCCGGTTCGTGGTGGTCGGTGATGATCAGGTCCAGGCCAATGCTGCGGGCGTGTTCGGCTTCGGCGGGCGAGCGGATGCCGCAATCCACTGAGATGACCAGGGCCGCGCCGCTTTCTTTAAGCTGGGAAAGGGCTTCGCGGTTCAGGCCGTAGCCTTCGTCGAAGCGGTTGGGGATGTATTCGCGGGCGTTTGCGCCGATGGCTTTCAGCGCGGAAACGAGCAGGGCGGTGGCGGTCACGCCGTCTACATCGTAGTCGCCATACACGGCGATCAACTCCCCGGCCTGGATGGCGGACAGGATGCGCGCTATGGCGCTTTGCATGTCTTTCATTTGCCAGGGGGAGGTATCGAAGGGGGCTTCGGCGCGCAGGAAGCGGCTGGCCTGTTCGGCGGTGGTCACGCCGCGATTAAAGAGCGCTTGGCGCAGCACCGGCGGGAATTTTTGCAGTTCCTGGCTGGCGGCCTCGGTGATGGGCGCTTGCAGCAGCCAGCGGTTTTTGTGGGAGGTCATGGGTGGGAAGCTTTCAGCGATTAGCGGTCAGGGGTTAGTGATTGGGCGGGAGTATAACTTGTTTCCTGTGATACTTTCCATTGCCAACAAACTCAAGGAAATTTCGGTCGCGAAGGATTTGTAGTTGCTGGCGGATTTTTGGCCTGATGTTATTGTTATCAGGATGCTTGCCCTGCAAATGGTTTTCAAAGCGATACATTTCTTCCAGTGTAAATTCCTGTTTGCCAAGTTTCTCGATGCAAAGTGAAATATCAAAAAGCCATCCACGCGCTTCTACTTTGGTTTCACGGACAAAATTGGTGCGTTCCCATTTGGCAAGGACTTCTTCGCGTTGCATCGGGGTACCGTTTTGAATGTAAAAAATCTTACCGTATTCGGGGATGCCTGTCATTAAGATGTTGCAACCAACCCAACCTGCACGGCGGGCTGTGGCTGCCAGCGGGTTGCGCCGTTCAATAATATCTGTGGTGAAAAAGTATTTGGGGATGGTCAGGAAGTTCTTAACCTGCAAGGAATTTTTATCATAGGTCAGGAAAAAGAAATTTGGGCTTTCGTCGGAATTTAATCTTTCAATCATTGTGCTGAAAGCACCATCAACGATTTTTTGTCCCAAAGACCCCGATTTTGATTTGAGTTCGTATTGTTCAGGGCAGCTATTGCATTGAAAATCTGCTACGGGTTGATTGTTTTCAAACTTTACGAGTGTTTTTCCGCAGTTAGGACAAAATATGGATGTCTTCACCCATGCTTCACTCATCACCCGAATTTTTTGACTCGAGCTGGTATATTTGCTTGTCGCTGATGGAGACAATCTCATCATATTCATTGACTAGTATTATATGTTCTTTTTCTCGAAATTTATTCCAGCAGTCATCGCATAATTCAGGTAAGTCTGTTGAACCTTCCTCAAAGCAGATGATTATCCCGCAATAGACACATTGCCATAGTTCCCCCTTACAGTAAGTGTGATTTTTGCTTTGGCACCCCCAAATTCTACGGGTTAGCTTGAAGTATATGAAACAAAAGAGATAATGAATTGGGCTTAACATAGATGATTAAATACTCAATGGGTTGTAAAAACACCACCTGATTAAAGTGACATTCCCGCCTAACTTCCCCGTTTTCCCCTATAATGCCCCCATGACCCTGCCCTTCAATTTTGTTATAATGAACGCATGGCAAGGCTAAAAATCACCCTCCCGCAGAAAAAACTGGCCGAATTTTGTCGCCGCTATCAAATCCGGCAGCTGGCTTTTTTCGGGTCCGTTTTACGGGATGACTTTAACCCGGAAAGCGACGTGGATGTGCTGGTTGAATTTGAACCCGGTCACACGCCAGGGCTTGCGTTTTTCGGCATGCGAAAAGAACTGTAAGAAATCCTTGGGCGCGAGGTGGACTTAAACACGCCTAATTTTCTCAGCCCAGTTTTTCGCGAACAAGTCCGGCGCGAGGCCATAGATTATGCACGAGCGGGATAAGTTAACCTTTATCCGGCAGGAAATCCCGAAATCAATTTCCCGGCTAGAAAAAATTATTTGATCACCCTGCTGACTTCCGGCACGCGCGGAGACGTGACTCCCTACATTGCCCTCGGTCTCGGCCTGCAGGCCGCCGGGCGCGCGGTGCGCCTGTCTGCGCCGGAAGGCTTTGGCGATCTCGTCCGTGCCGCCGGGCTGCCGTTTGCCCCCTTTCGCGGCAATCCCTCCGACCTGTTAATTGCCGCTGAACAAAAAAACGCCCTCACGCTCGGGCGCAACCCGCTGGCCTCGCTGCTGGCCAGCCTGGGCCACCTGCGCGAAGCCCGTCCGCTCTACCGCGCCATGCTGCAAAGCGCCTTCGAAGTCTGCCAGGGCAGCCAGCAGGTGCTGTATGGCCTGCCCAGCCTGTGGGGCTGGCACCTGGCCGAAGCCCTCGGCGCACAGCCCGTGCGCGCCCTGCTCCAGCCGCTCAGCCCGACCCGCGCCTTCCCCTCCGCGCTGCTGCCCTTCCGTTTTTCGTTGGGGAAAGGCTGGAACCGCTTCAGCGCCTGGATGGTGGCCCAGCTCACCTGGCTGGCCTGGCGGGGGGAGATTAACCGTTGGCGGGCCACGCTTGGGCTGCCTCCCGCGCCGGTCAGCGACCCTGCCCTGCTGGGCGATTCCGCCAGCGCGCTCAGCCTGCACGGGTTCAGCCAATCCATTGTCCCACGCCCCGAAGACTGGCCGGAAAGCCATCACATCACCGGCTACTGGCAGTATCACAACAAGGACTGGCATCCGCCAGCAGAACTGCATGCCTTCCTCGAGAAAGCGCCCCGCCCGCTGGCAGCGATTGGCTTTGGCAGCCCCGGCAGCCAGTTTGCCCGTACGTTGGAAGTCGTGCGCGCGGCCCTGCAACAGGCCGGATTCTCGGCCATCGTCACCCTGCCGAGCATCTGGCATGACTCTGTACGTGCGGAAAATATATATCCCCTCGACTATGCCCCGCACGACTGGCTCTACCCGCAAATGGATGTGGTTGTTCATCACGGCGGCGCGGGCACCACTGCCTCGGCCCTGTTTTCCGGCAGGCCGCAGGTCTTGCTGCCGCTGGCCATTGACCAGTTCTTCTGGGCCGAACGAATTGAACAACTTGGCGCCGGGCCGAAAGCCATCCCGCAGCGCGGGTTGACTGCCCAAAATTTTGCCCGCGCCTTGCAAGATGCCAACGAAACCAGCGCCTACGGGGTAACGACCCGAACCCTGGAAGCGCAACTCCGCCGCGAAGACGGAATCACGGCCGCGGTGCGCCTGCTAGTTTGAATCCCCCAGCACAACCAAAAATGCCAGCGCCACAATCCCTGCCCCGATCCAGTACGGCGCAGGGATGGCGATAAACGTAAAGGTCAGCCCGGCCAGGCTCGGCCCGAAGATGTTGGTCAGACTGAGCAGCGATTGCTGGCCGCCCATCAACTGGCCCTGCTGGCGCTCGTCCGCGCGGATGGAAAGCAGCCCGGCAATGGATGGAATCGCCAGCCCGGAGCCCAGCGCGGCCACCGCCACCGCCGGGTAGAGCCAATTGGCCTGCGGCACCGCCGCCACCAATGCCATTCCCAGTGCCATGCAGGCTAGCCCGGCGATCATCAGCCTGCGCTCGCCGAAGACCGGCTGCAGGCGCATCACCAGCACCCCCTGCACTATGACGCCAAACACGCCAACAAAGGCGAAGAAAAGGCCATTGTCGTAGGCCGTCCAGCCAAAGCGGGCGTTGCTGAAGAGCGGGAAGTTTGTTTGCAGCCCGGCAAAGGCCAGGTTGAGCAGGAACAGCCCGGCCAGCAGTTTTTTGAGTTTTGGGCTGGCGAACAGATCGGCCAGCAGCCCCAGCGCGTTAATACGGATGGGCTGGCTGGAGCGTTTTTCTGGCGCCAGCGACTCGGGCAGGAAGAACAGCCCGTAGAGCACATTTAGCAGGGCCAGCGCCGCGGCCGCATAGGCCGGCAGGGCCAGCCCCCACTGGCTGAGCAAACCGCCCAGCGCCGGGCCGGACATTAACCCCAGCCCGAAGGCCGCGCCGACCATCCCCATGCCGCCCGCGCGGCTTTTTTCGTCGGTCACGTCGGCTACATAGGCATAGGAAGTGGTCAGGTTGTTGCCGGTCAGGCCGTCCAGCAGCACGGCGGCGAACAGCATCCACAGGCTGCCAGCCAGGCCAAACAGGGCATAGGCAATGGCCGTGCCGAACAGGCAGGCCAGCAGGACGGGTTTGCGGCCCACCCGGTCTGAAAGCGAGCCAAGCACCGGCCCGCTAAATAATTGGATGAAGGCGTAAAATGAACTCAGTCCGCCCGCAATGGCGGCATTCCCGCCGTTCTGGGTGACGAAGAACGGCAGCAAGGGCAGCATCATGCTGTAGCCGAGCATGTCCACAAAAACAGTGATGAAGATGAATACCAGCCGGGGTTTGGTCATTAAGTAGCGTTTTATCGAAAAGGCGCGAAGCCGCAAAGATTTTTGATTTTCCTTTGTGCCCCGTCGTTGCCGTCGTGGTTAAACACGTTCACCGGCAAATCAACACTGCACAACGCGCCTCGCGCAGCAACTCGCTCACCGTCGAGCCGACGAAAATCTCCCGCCAGGCAGGCCGCCCGTAACTACCCACGGCCACCAGGTTAATCCCCTGTGCTTCGATGACTTCTCCAAAAGCGCCCGGGGTGATCTTTTGCAATATGTAATTGGCCTGGATTTCGTGTAAATCCAGGTAGGCCCGTGCCTGCTGCTGGATCTTCTGCCCGCGTTTCTGGTTGTTTTCCAGGGTCAGTACACTGATGGTGCTCTGCCATTTTTCGGCCAGGTAGGTGGCGACAAACAGGGCTTCGTGCGATTTCTGGCTGCCGTCGTACCCAACCAGGATACGATCCATTGGGGATGTTTTGCCCGGGATGGTCAACACAGGTCGCGCCGCGCGACTGATGATGGCCCGCAGCCCGGAGCCCAGACCGGGGATGCCCGGTTCAGGCGGATGGCTGACATTCAGAACGATGAGGTCGTTCAGCAGACCGCGCTCGACAATTGCATTCGGGACATCCCCTTGCGTGGTGGACAGGCTGGCCTCCTGGATGCCCTCCTGCGCGCAGCGCCGGGAAAAAGAGTCTGCCAGGTCTTCCGGGTGCTCGTGGGGCGTTGGTTTCTGGGTGTGCACATGCAGCCCCTGGATGCGGGCATTTTCCTTTTGCGCCACCAGGATGGCCTGCTCGAGTGCCAGCCAGCCCGAAGGTGAACCGCTGAAGGCCACCAGTACATCCCTGAACAATCGGTCTGTGTATCGGTCGAACATCTTGCTCTCGCGCCATTGTCCCGGCTTTTTGCTCCCGCGTTCGGTACGCCGCTTCAGGCGGATGGCCAGGTCTTCGGCGGCGGCTTCCGGGCGGATCTTCCAGCCAATCTCTTCCTCGAGCACAGCGCGATGCTCTGAGACCCAGATGTACAGGTCGGTTTCGGTGCGTCCGGGGAACCAGCGCAGTACCCCGCGTTCTCGGATGGGTTCTGTCAATGGCAGGTAAACAGCATCGTACCAGTGTGCCACCGCTTCCTCGTAAGTCACATCGTCGCGTTTGAAATCGATGCCCATGAAATACTGGTGCACCTTGATGTGCTCCAGCAGGTGCTCATACTGCCCTGGGACCGAGACGCTCAAATCCACGCCGGGGCGCAGGTTGTCAAAACCGGTCGCTTCGAGGAAGGCGGCGTATTCGGCCTTGATGATCAGGTCATCGGGCTGGACGTCCGCTGTCAGAGAGACGCTGGTTTTAATTTCGATTACGTGCGCTTCGATGGTGGCGAAACCCTCCTGGCGGGCGACCGAGACGCGGTGATTGCCATCCAGCACGAAATACACCTCCCCGACTTTGTACACGTCAATCGGGGGCCAGCCGGGTCCGGCCGGGTTGTCAATTGCCGCTTTCACCCGCGCCCAGCGTTCCTGGCTGGTGTTGGCCTTGGGCATGAAGCTGCGCGTAAAATCGGTGTAGCGGCCCACACTGCCGACGATCGAATCCAGAGGAATTTGCTGGATGCCGCGCTCGGCGCGTGCGCTCAGGCGCAGTTTTTTGGCCACCTCGTCATATGAAAGCAGTTCATTGCTCTGGCCACGCAGGCGCGCCAGAATCTCCTGCATGGAGGCTTTCAGGCGGGCTTCGGTAAAATCTTGCAGGGCGTCGTTATAGTTGGGGTCGTTCATAGGCGTTGCTTCATTGCGTGTTATATCACGAATTCAATTGTGGGTTGTATAGGATATGGTGGATATATTGGGTTTTCTTACAAGGTAAGATTAAATCGTTTCTTGACTGGACAATATATATATATATAATTCCGATCAGTTTTCAGACCGACTTATCGGTAAAATGAAATAATCAATTTCAGGAGGATACATGGTTAAAGTTTTCAAAGAATTCGCTGTTTTATTATTGGTCGCCCTTGCCATGATAGGAGTGGCCATCATTCCTGCTTATGCGGCCAGCACCCCGGTTTTCCTCGGTGTTTCTGTCGTGCAAGGCAAGGGATTGGTTTTCCTGTTTGACGTTGCGGAAGATGTAAATGTTAAATCCTTGAATATCTCCGTTTCTGACGGTTCGAAAACGCACAAGCTTCATTGTGAACTGCGCGATGACGGCAAGGTTGCCTGTGTGTTACCGGGTGGTTTGAACAAAGTTAATGGTGAGGATGTGACTATAAACTGGAACGGCAACATTTATTCCGTCAGTGTGCCGTTATTTGACAGTTCCCCGCCGCAATTTGTTGCCACCCCAACACTAGCCCCGGTTTGCGAGGATTCAGAATCCTGCCTGGTCTGCAAGGATACGTGTCTTACAACCTACAATCAGGCTATGGAGTATTGTTCTTATCAAGACCCTATAAATTGTGGGCGTAATACTACGTGTATTGCTGAACAGACTGTGATATTTGAGCAGTGTAAACAGGATGCGCTTACGGCTTACGAATTCTGCCAGGGAAATTGCCTGCCGTAACCAACTATTTCTAAATTTTGAAATGCCCGGCGCAAACCGGGCATTTTCTTTTCTCTGTGTATAATCTGTCCCATGTTTGAATTCACCATCACCGCTCAGGATGGCCGCGCTCGCAACGGCCGTTTCGCCACCCCGCACGGCAGACTTCAAACCCCGGTCTTTGCCCCGGTTGGCACGCAGGCCACTGTCAAGACCCTGACCCCGGAACATCTCAAAGGGATCAACGCCTCGCTGGTGCTTTCGAACACCTATCACCTGTACCTGCGCCCCGGTGATGAACTGATCCGTGAGATGGGCGGTCTGCACAACTTTATGCAGTGGCCCAATCCCATGCTGACCGATTCGGGCGGTTTCCAGGTCTTTTCGCTTTCGAAGACCCGCAAAATTGACGAAGACGGTGTGAACTTCAAGAGTCACATTGATGGCTCGATTCACCGCTTCACCCCCGAGCGTTCCATCCAGATCCAAAACAACCTCGGCGCGGATATCATCATGGCTTTTGACGAGTGCGCCGACCCAAACGACCATGCCTATATCAAGCAGGCCATGGAACGCACACACCGCTGGGCCGAACGTTCGCTGGCGGCGCATACCCGCCCCGACGAGCAAGCCCTGTTTGGGATTGTGCAGGGCGGGGTCAGCCCGGAGCTGCGCGCCGTTTCGGCAGGTTTCATCGCCTCCCTGCCGTTTCCCGGTATCGCGATTGGCGGGCTTTCGGTAGGTGAAACCAAAGACGAAATGTACAACACGCTGGATGTCGTCACCCCATTATTGCCAGAGAACAAACCGCGCTACCTGATGGGCGTCGGCACCCCCGAAGACCTGATTCACGGTGTGGCGCGCGGCGTGGATATTTTCGATTGCGTCCTGCCCACCCGGCTGGCCCGCCATCACTCCGCCTTTGCGCCAGAAGGCCGCCTGAACCTGATGAACGCCACCTTTGCGCGGGATTCCCGTCCAATTGACGAGAGCTGCGATTGCTACACCTGCCAGACCTTTACCCGCGCCTACATCCGTCACCTGATTGTCGCCAGGGAGTTCCTTGCCGCGACGTTAATTTCCATTCACAACCTGCGGGCCTTAATCCGCCTGATGGAGGAGATGCGTGGGTTGATTGCGAGTGGTAAGTTGACTGAAAATATTCCTAGGCTGCTGGAAAGGTGGCAAGGAAATGCGGCAAGAAAAAATACTTCGCTGGAAAGGGATTTTGATTGAATAACAAGAAATTAATCATCTTGCTTGGTTTCTTTGTTTTGATCAGGATAGTAATCCTGATTGCCGCCTTGGCAGATCCAAGCCGTGCCATTGCACCGGATACAGTGACGTATCAAAAATTTTCCCAGGCTATTATGGCAGGCGCAGGATGGGAATATCCCTCTGCCTATCGAACACCAGTGTATCCGGTATTTTTAGCCATCCTACTGGAAAACATTATTCTTTCTATCATTGCTCAGTCCATTGTCGGGTTAAGTACCCTGGCTTTTGTATACGCAATCGGCAGGGAATTGCTGGATTCGAAACATGGCCTGATCGCAATCATACTTCTCGCAATAAGTGGCGAGAGCATCTCTCATAGTTTTTACTTATTAACTGAAACACTATTTACATTTTTCCTAGTCCTCTCGATATATTGCTATGTCTTAAGCCGGAAAACCCATTCGGGGATGTTATTGGGATTGTCAGGCCTGTTAATGGCGATTGGGATTTTGACACGCCCATTGGCTGTGCTTTTCCCATTAGTCTTTGTATTCTTCATTGCGATTGAGTCAATATCATTACATAAAAAGATACAAAAAATTAGTATCTTTGTTCTGGCCTGTCTGGTAATTGTTCTCCCTTGGATGTTTCGGAACCTTCAGCATGTTGGTTTGTTTACTATTTCTACGATCTCTAATGAGAATTTATATTATTACAGCGCGGTGGCGCTCGAATCGTCCATGACTGGAGACAATGAAGGGGTTCTAAGGGAAAAATATGCCCAAAACCTTGAAAGGGAATTAGGCCTTCGCGGTTTGGAAGATTCGGAGCGCAATCGCGCTTTAGTTGCAAGCGATTTGGCAACGAGGGCCATACTTTCTTCCCCCGTGGAGTATCTTGGCGTGCATTTACGCACAAGCATGAATTCCCTCCTGCCCGATACAGGTATCCTGGAGATATTGGGCATCACCTCCGGCCAGAATGGTACATTAGATATATTAAAACAAAAGGGCCTTTTTGCTGCGGTTATGCATTATTTCAATGGTAATATGTTTGCCCTTCTAATCCTTTTTCCTTTTATTGTTCTCTTGGGAATAATTTATCTTGCCTCGGTCGCAGGGGGCTACTCTTTGCTTAAAAGTGGTAATTGGCCCACTTTGTTGATATTATCTTTGCCTGCCATATATCTAATCTTATTACCAGGCCCCCCTGCGGAACCTCGTTTCAGGGTTCCGGCCATGCCATTGATCTGTTTGATTTCTACGCAGGGCATTTCGATGATCTGGAGCCGATTGGAATCAATCGTTCTGCATATGCGGCAACAATCAAAACCCATAACCAACACTGAATCGCCGAAACTTCGCGATTGATCAGCCATGATGAATCTTTGTGATGATGAATAGCGGCGATTACTGTTATTAATAAAGAGAAAACATGACCCTCCTCCACGCTCTCCTGCTCGGCATGATCCAGGGACTGACCGAATTCATCCCGGTTTCCTCCACCGCACACCTGTTAATTGCCCAAAACCTGCTTGGCCTGCCTGCTGACAGTGCCATGTTTTCCTTCCTGGTGATTGTCCAGCTTGGAACCCTGGTGTCCCTTTTCATTTATTACTGGCAGGACCTGCTCAGCATTGCCGCTTCCACAGGCGCATTTACCCTTTCCCATCTTCAGCGCAGTGACTTCCCAGATTCCCAAAAACCGCAGGCATTGCTCGGCCTGTATGTTCTGCTGGCCACTCTCCCAGCCTTGGTGATCGGCTATTTGCTGCGGGATGCTGTTGAAGCCCTGTTTGCCCAACCCATCCTGCAGGCCGGCATCCGTTTGATGGCGGCGGCGGTGCTGCTTACCCTGGCCGAAACGCTCTCAAAAAAGAATCGCCAGCTCTCTACCATGACCTGGCTGGATGCACTGGTGGTTGGCCTGTTCCAGGTCATTGCGGTCTTTCCGGGCGCCTCGCGCAGCGGAACGACCATCAGCGGCGGTATGTTGCGCGGGCTGGATCGCCCCTCCGCCGCCCGCTTTGCTTTCCTGATGTCTGTGCCGGTCATGCTGGCGGCCGGCCTTTATGAACTGATCGATGTTTTTCAAATGCCCGGCCTGGCCGCCTTCCTACCCCTGCTGGGGATTGGTTTTCTCGCGGCTGCCCTGTTTGGCTGGCTGGCCATCCGCTGGCTGATAGAATTCCTGAGCAAGCGTTCTCTTGCCGTTTTCGCCATCTATTGCGCCGTGCTGGGCCTGGCCTGCCTGTCTGCTCATTTCATTCTTTAAGGAACGTATGACCATTACCCCCGACCTTCCGTCCATGACCGGCCTGCTGAAAACGCTGGTCGAAACTGAATCGCCCACCCATGAAAAATCGGCTGTAGACCGGGTGGGCACAATTGTTGCCGAGCAATGCCGTAGCCTGGGCGGCCTGGTGGAAATCCACCCCCAGCACAGCGCGGGCAACCACATTTCGGCCCGTTGGGGCAGCGGCCCGAACATCCTGATCCTCTGCCACATGGATACGGTCTACCCGCTTGGCACCCTGGCGAAAATGCCTTTTTATGAAAAAGACGGGCGGATTCACGGTCCTGGCGTGCAGGATATGAAAGCGGGCATTGTCATCGCCCTGGCGGCGATTGCCAAACTGGCCGCCACCGGCATGCCTGCCTCCCGTTCCATTACGGCCCTGTTCACCTCTGACGAGGA
Source organism: Anaerolineales bacterium (assembly GCA_024710905.1). Lineage (GTDB taxonomy): Bacteria > Chloroflexota > Anaerolineae > Anaerolineales > Villigracilaceae > JANJTV01. Next base: position 98,451 of record JANJTV010000076.1, read on the forward strand.
AGTCGGCAGCCTGACCTCACAGGCATTGATCGAATCGATGGCCTGCGATGCCGAAATGGTGTTTGTCATGGAACCTGCGCTGTCAGACGGGTCGCTTAAGACCTGGCGCAAGGGCGTTGGCGATTACCTCATCAAGGTCAAAGGGCGTGCAGCGCATGCGGGTGGCGACCACGAAAAAGGACGTAATGCGATTGAAGAGCTGGCCCACCAGATTATCGCCATCCAGAAGTTAACTGATTATTCCAAGGCGACAACTCTAAATGTTGGTATGGTCAGCGGCGGCATGGCGGCCAATGTCGTGCCGGATGAAGCCATGGCTGAAATTGACATGCGTGTGCTCCAACCCGGCGAAGCAGAACGCATTGATGCGGCCTTGCGTGCCCTGAAACCAATCTTGCCGGATACCTCGATTGAAATTACCGGTGGTCTCAACCGCCCACCGTTGCCTTTTAATGAAATCAATCAGGCTGCCTTTGTGAAGGCCAGTGAAATTGCCCGTGAACTGGGCGTGGAACTTAAGGCGGGTGGTTCGGGTGGCGGCTCGGATGGGAATTTTATCGCCCCGCTCGGCGTCCCTGTGCTGGATGGTATGGGGGCAGTGGGTGATGGCCTGCACTCAGAACGTGAATATATCCTTGCCAGCAGCCTGCCTGAAAGGGCAGCCTTGCTGGCCTTATTGTTGGAAAAATGGTAAACAAATATCGTGTAGTCATTGTATCTTTGCTGGCTGTTTGGATCATCCTCCAGTCGGCCTGTAGCGGCTCGCCGGCGGCCAGCACAGACTCACTGCCCGAGGTGGTTGATGTGTACGCCAGCCAGGCTGCGCAGCCCTGGTTGGGAGACATGTTCGCCTGCGCCGATGCTTATGGCGCAATCATCCGCCTGAACGACCCGGCCAATGCGCAGGTTGTTTTGCGGGTGGGAGAACCCAATCTACTGGAAGGGTTTGCTTACCAGGTTGGTGAAGAGGAAATTGCCCTGGCCGTGCACCCTGAGAACCCGGCTGCATTTATCAGCCAGGCACAGGTTCAAGGGTTGTTTTCGGGAGACATTACGAACTGGCTGGAGGTCACCGGGGTGGAAGCACCGGTGCAGGTTTGGGTCTTTGCGCCGCAAGGCGACCTTGGTGAAGGGTTTAACAGCGTGGTCCTGGGAGCGGGATTCCCCGTCTCAACGGCCAGGCTGGCGGCAGCCGGGGAGGAATTGCGCGCCGAAATCGCCCGTGATGTGAACGCTATCGGCTATATCGGCCGCCGCTCTGCTGGGACAGATATCCGCCTGATTCCCCTGGAAAACCCGCTGCTGTTGCCCGTGTTGGCCATCACCAGTAAACCACCTGATGGTGTATTGGTGGATGTACTTGGTTGCATGCAACAAAAAAACGCCCCGTAGGGGGTTTTTGATTAAGAGCGGCGGCTGAAATGCATCAACAGGAATTGGTTGAAGACCCCCCAACCGAGCACGGTATAGGCCAGCAGGTAGACTGTATCGACCAAAAGGCTGGTGACGTCTGCCGACATGGCGAAGTCGTAGCTGCCCGAGGTGGTTGCCCACAGGTAAAGCGCATCGGAAACGACAAAGACAAACAGGCTCAGCCAAGGGCGGGCCAGTTGCCCGCTTCTGAAGATGAATACCAGCGCCAGTGCTGACACTGCTATGAAGAAATCGCCGGTAGGGTAAAAGAAAACCAGGAAATCTTCCCAGAAGTGTTCAGGTTCGTTGACGACCACAATGTATGTTGTCAGCAAGAGCATAAATAGCCAGATTCCCAGGGCAATAAAGCGCAAGCGATTGATATGGCCGGGAAAGACCAACTGGTATTGTTTCAGGATGGACCAAGTCAGGAAAACATACCCTGCTGCCCAGAACCAATCTGCCGCGCTCAGTGCGGGAACTTCCTCAATGGTCAGGTTGTAGTAGGCCCACAGTAATTCCCCTGCTACCCACAGGCTGATGGCAATTGCAAACAGGAACCAGATTTTCCGGGCGGGTTCATCGGCCTGAAAATTACGAACCAACAGGAAGAGCATGATGGCGCAGAAGGCGGCTGCAAAAACAGTCACCCCGTTAAGCACGAGGCGGTTGGTAAAATCGGAAAATGGAGACTGAAGATACACCCAGATGTACAGGCCAAAGATTGCCAGGGTTGGCAGCAAGGCTACCTGCAAGACTTTTGCGTGGTGCGTGTTGCTCATGGTTGGCTTTCCTTAAGTGAAATCAGGCGAAAATAAATCCATACTGGCGGGCAACAGCCAGATAAGTAGGGCCGAGGCTGTTTTGTATCTGGCGCATGATCAATATCATCATGCCAATCCCAATCACGGCTTCAATATGGCGGGTGATAAGTTCCATGCAGGCTGTATGCGATTGCGCCATGTCACTGGCGCTCGCAAACAGGCTGTTGCTGGTTAAGCGGTTATTTTCAAAGGACAGGTTCAAGTTGTTGCGTGAGGCATGCAGCAGCAAATCACGGGTCACCGCCCCGATCATTACCCGTCCGGTCAACTGACCATAGCGTTCCAGAACGCGGTCAGTCATCCATTCAAAAATGATATTCAGGTATAGCTCTTGCCAGGCTTCATTTTTTACGCTTCCCCTGAACAACGTGGCTGTCAGCCCGTCCTCCCTGGCGGCGTTTTTTAACAATTGTGACGAGGTTTCCCCTTCAAGCCATTGGTTTCCCTGCAGGGTTACGCTGCGGGTGGCTTCCGGGTTCTGCCGCGAGATCAGCCAAAAGCCTTCCATGCTATTTTGCTGGATGCGAATCAGATTAGGGGAGGTATCCTCCCCGGCATTCTCCACCAAATTTACTAATGCAGAAGGTGTCAGAGAAACTACCTCACTGGCCCCTTCGTTTTCAAAGAGAATCTTGGAAAATTGCACCCCGGCGGCAGGGATAACCCGAAAAAGTGTTTCGCCGGTGGACGTTTTTCCTTGCGCATCGGCATTTGAGATGCGGGCCCAGCCCTGGCCGTTCTTGCGGTATCCGTGCAGTGGCCTCCCCCCGGAATACAACCAGCAGGCATCCTCCTGAATGGCCAGGCCAGTCAGACGCATGCGACGTGTGGATGTTTCTAGTTCTGTTGGATTGCTGGCAACAGGGATGGCCGGGGCGCTCTCAAATGGCAATTTCATTGTGATTAATTCTACTTTTTATTTGTCAGGAATTCATAACAGGGTAATTGTTGTTCTTGTTAAGCTTGTTGCGCTTTCCCGTATAATTATCAGTATCAACCCCAACCTGCCCACAGGAGTAACGGATGGAACAAACCTTTGACTTTGGCGGCGAGATTGTCTGGCGGCCCGGCCCGGAATACATCGAAAAGGCTCACCTGACAGAATTCATGCGCCGCCACGGTATTGCCAGTTTTCAAGAGCTGATGACCCGCTCCACCAGCGATGTCCCCTGGTTTACTGAAGCAGTCCTGGACTATCTTGACATCCAGTTTTACCAGCCATACAGCCAGGTGGTGGACCTCAGCCGGGGCATCCAATTGCCGGCCTGGTGTGTGAATGGCCGCATGAATATCGTCCACAACTGTATCGACAAGTGGCAGGCGACTAAAAAGGCCAGCCGGACAGCCATTTCCTGGGAAGGTGAAGAAGGCCCAGTACGTAGCTTGTCCTATGCCGAATTATCCATGCAGGTAAACCAGGCCGCCAATGCCCTGAAAGCGCTGGGCATTAAAAAGGGGGATGCAGTTGGCCTGTTCATGCCAATGACCCCTGAAATTGTGATTGCCCTGCTGGCGGTAGCCAAGTTGGGAGGTGTGATCCTGCCCCTGTTTAGCGGGTACGGCGCGGGGGCGGTCGCCAGCCGCCTGGCTGATGCTGAAGCGGTAGCCTTGTTTACCTGTGATGGTGCGTTCCGGCGTGGCAAACCCGTTGAGATGAAATCCATTGCCGACGAAGCCGCCGCCCAGTTGCCGCATCTCAAGCATTTGATTGTGCTTCAGCGCACCGGGCAGGACATCCCCATGCAGCCTAGCCGCGACCACTGGTGGCACGAACTGGTTGCCAGGCAGTCAACCACCTGCGAGACTGAGCAAACCAGCGCCGAAGACCCCCTGATGATTATTTACACATCCGGAACCACCGGGCGACCCAAAGGCGCGCTACATACCCATTGCGGTTTCCCTGTTAAGGCCGCCCAGGACATGGCCTTTGGCACGGATGTCCATGCCGGGGATGTGATGTACTGGATGACCGACATGGGCTGGATGATGGGACCCTGGTTGGTGTTTGGCACGCTGTTGCTGGGGGCAACCATGTTCCTTTATGATGGCGCGCCGGATTTCCCCGCCCCGGACAGGCTCTGGAAGCTGGCTGCCGACCACCGGGTTACACACCTGGGAGTTTCGCCCACGCTAATCCGTTCGCTCATCCCGCATGGTGATGAGATGCACCAGAAACATGACCTGTCGTGTATCCGTTTTTTTGCCAGCACTGGCGAGCCGTGGAACCCGGAACCGTGGAAGTGGTTATTTGAAAAGGTTGGGCAGGGTAAGCGGCCAATCATTAATTATTCCGGTGGTACGGAGATTTCTGGCGGCATTGTCATGGGTAACCCGCTTTTGCCACTCAAGCCATGTGCCTTTTCTGGCCCGTGCCCGGGCATGGCTGCTGAAGTGGTGGACGAGAATGGCCAGCCGGTTCGTAACGCGGTTGGGGAACTGGTACTGACGGCCCCGTGGATTGGCATGACGCGCGGATTCTGGAAGGACGAACAGCGTTACCTTGATACATACTGGAACCGCTGGCCCGGCACCTGGGTGCATGGTGATTTTGCCGCCATTGACAGCGACGGCCTGTGGTACATCCTGGGTCGCAGCGATGACACGATTAAGATCGCCGGCAAACGGCTTGGTCCGGCAGAAGTTGAATCGATCCTTGTTCGTCACCCGGCAGTGGTTGAGTCGGCGGCCATTGGTGTGCCACACGAGGTGAAAGGCAGCGAACTGGTGGTCTTAGTGGTGTTGAAGGCAGGTTTTGCTCCCGCTGATGCGCTGGTAAGCGAGTTAAAAACCATGATCATTGCAGAAATGGGCAAGCCGCTGGCGCCGAAGGAGATACTCTTTGTAGCTGACCTGCCCAAGACGCGCAACGCCAAAGTGATGCGGCGCATGATCCGCGCGGCGTACCTGGGCCAGGAACCTGGGGATACCAGTTCACTGGTCAACCCGGAGGCGGTGGATGCGATTCGTAAAAGGGCTTGACCTGTACTTCCCGACCTACGTTTGTGAACCCTAAGGAGAGTTTACTGTTTGTCCGTATTTGGTTATTGCAGGGTCCCAAACCTGTAAGGATGTTTTCCGTTTTAGAGTGGCTATAATGAAATTGAAAATATTGGTCGTCTAGATGCCGCCCTTGGGCGAGAGTAATTAGAACATACCATAACAGGCCTCACCCCGGCGGTGGGGTCTGTTTAATTTATGCCTGACCGCAGTGAAAGGAGCCCTGTCATGAAACGGATTTGCGCCCTCCTTATTGCCGGGTTATTCCTGTTTTCCGGTTGCAGCTGGCCTTCACCGGTTATCCCGGTGACCGGGAATGATGAGAGCCTGGAGCCAGCCGTCGAAGTTGAACTGGCCACATCCATTCCTGACGAGGAGCCGGAAGGAATGCCGGAAGAACCCCCGGCCGGGACAACCCTGACCTGGTTTGACCAAAGCGAGTTTGTCTATGTGCCGGGCGGGGAATTTGTTATGGGTCGGGATGTGCCCGGTGGCGCGGATTACTCTCCTGCCCATGCTGTTTCCCTGTTCGGGTTTTGGATCCAGCGCACCGAGGTAACCAACCAGCAATATGGTGCCTGTGTGGCTGCCGGGCAATGTTCCCCTCCCGTGACAGAAGCAGGCGAGCCGGATTGGTATGCCGACCCTGCAAAATTGGATTCCCCGGTCGTGAATGTCTCGTGGGAGCAGGCGCAAGCCTATTGCCTGTGGATCGATGCGCGCCTGCCCACTGAAGCGGAGTGGGAAAAATCCTCGCGCGGTGTGGACGCCCGGCTTTACCCGTGGGGAAACACTGAGCCGACATGCGAATTGGCAAATTACAACGGCTGTATCGAGCCGGTTGGCCCGGCAGCGGTAGCCAGTTACCCGTTTGGGATCAGTCCATATAAACTGGATGATATGACCGGGAATGTGTTTGAATGGGTCTCTGATTGGTATGCCGAAGAGTACTACCTGGTTTCACCGGCCTCCAACCCCCGGGGGCCAGAAATTGGTACGCATCGGGTGATTCGTGGCGGTGGATATGCTTCGGTCGCGGATGAACTTGATGCAGCATTGCGTTTTGCGGAGCAGCCCGACGAACACCGCCCGGACCTTGGTTTTCGATGTGTGCTTACGGGCCGCGCGCCAGCCCCGTTTTGCGTGGTGCCCCTTGTTCGTTCTGGTGGTTCGCCTTCTGACCCCACCCCGCCCGTGGCATGGGATTTCGATATCGAAGGGTATTGTGAAGAACGCGAGAAAGGCCAGTTTACCGGTGTCAATTTCACCGTCTTTGGCTCCGAAGATGATTTGCTGAACTATACCTACGATGCCAAAATTGATGAAATAAATTTGACCTGTTCGCCCTATGCGCTCGGCAAATATAGTTGCTACGGGGCGATCCTGCACCAGGGGAGCACACCAGATGTCCGGGTTTGTCGTGAGAGAACAGGCCCGCCCATCCCTGACCCTGAAGCAACCTGCCCGGATGGCTACGTGTTCAACCCTGAACTGGGCTATTGCGATGACGTGCTGCCGCGGGTCGATGAAGGGGGTGGCTGCCCTGCGGGGTTTGTTTTCACAGAAATTGGCTGTGTGCCTTTGCCTTCTGCCAGCGGCTGCCCGGCGGGCTTCATGCTCTGGACGGATTTTGATATTTGCTGGCCGCTGGACAGTTGCATGGTCCCTTACTATCGCGATGCCCACCTCGGGGTTTGTGACTCGTATTGCTGGGGCGGCACAGTTTACGACCCGGATGAAGATTGCTGCCAGGTCGAGATGCCAGAGTTATTCTGCCCGATCGGTTACGTGTGGAGCGACTGCACCAATTCCTGTGTGTTGTATGAGTACCTGCCCAACCTGTGCAACACCGGTCAGGTGTACATACCGGTTTGTCCAACCCCGACCCCTCACGAGCCGCCGCCCCAGACTTGTTACTGCTGCCAGTTCACCACCTTCGGGGACTGCATGGCGCAATCGAATTTTGGCTGCACCTGGGTTTCCTCCCCGGTCGGCGCGGCTGGCGGATATTGTGCTGGACCGTAAAAGATCAGGATGTCATGGATAAGAAATCCCGTCTTGATTTATCATGGCGGGATTTTATTTGGAACGATTCGCCTGTTCCAGCGCATAAGCAGCGCGTAGCAGTTTCGCCTCCCCCCACGCCTCGCTGACCAGCTGAATTCCAAGCGGCATCCCGGCTGGTGTTTTTCCCAACGGCAGCGACAGGGCGGGCAGGCCTGTCAGGTTGAATGGCGCGGTGAAGCGGGTCATTTTGGGGGCAAAAGTGGCTGAATCCAGCCCTTCGATTTTTGCGGCGCTGGTGGCGGTGGTAGGCAGCAGGAGCAGGTCGTATTCTTCAAAGAATAAGCTGAAATAGTGTTTCATCTCCTGCTGGGTGCGGCGCGCCAGGGCATATTCGGTGGAGGTCACCGCACGGCCTTTTTCCAATCGGGTGCGTACGTCCTCGCCGAACCAGTCCGGGTGTTCGGCCAGCCTGTCCCTGTGGAAGGCAGCTGCGTCGGCAATGACCATCGTGCCGTTGGCTGCGGCGCACTCGCGTAGGCGGACAATTTCAACCGGGGTGACGGTTGCACCGAGGGCTTTCAATAATTCTGCAGCCTGGTTTAAGGCGGCCAGTATCTCTGCATCGCTTTCATCGATATATTCCCCGGCTGCCAGGGCCACCCGCCAACCAGCCACGCCGCCTGTAATATTCGCGTAGTAATCTTCGGTTGAATGGTTAATGCTGCCGGGGTCGCGTGGGTCGTAGCCTGCCAGTACATTAAGCAGGAGGGCGGCATCTTTGGCGGTCTTGGTGATTGGGCCAATGTGGTCCAGGTTCCAGGAAAGCGGCAGCACGCCACGGGTGCTGACCCGTCCGTAGGTCGGTTTCAGGCCGACCACACCGCACAACGCCGCTGGGATGCGAACCGACCCGCCTGTGTCACTACCCAGCGCGGCAATGCACATCCCCGCTGCGACCGCCGCCGCCGAGCCGCTGGAGGATCCGCCAGTGATGCGCTGCGGATCGTGCGGATTGCGAACTGGCCCAGTGTGCGGGTTGATCCCCGTGATGCCCAGGGCGATTTCATGCGTATTGGTTTTGCCGAGCAGTATGGCCCCGGCGGATTTGAGTTTTTCTGTGACCGCGGCATCTTTGGCGGCGGGCGGGTTGCCAAAGAACTTTGGTGAACCGGCTTTGGTGGGCCAGCCTGCCAGGTCGATCAGGTCCTTGATGGCGATGGGAACGCCGGAAAGTGAGAGTTGGCTGTTATATGGTTTGTCAGCAAGGGTCTCCGGGTCGATCGTTTGTACAAAGGCGTTCAGGGTGGGGTTTTTGGCTTCAATGATGGTGAGCAAGGTCCGGGTGAGCCCGCCCGGGGTCAATTCGCCCGAGGCAAGCGCCTGCCGGGTGGTTTCCATCGTCAGTGTGGAAGAATCCATGGCCTATTCCCGAATGTAAATGGGATTGGAATACACCCAGCCACGCATGCGGCCAAGGTAAGGGCGATAGGCCTCCACGCGGTAGGCGCCGGGCTGGGTGGCGATGTAGGAGAAGATGTCGCGATCGCGCCAGCGTTGGATGACTTTGCCGTCCCTGAGCAGGTGAATGTCAGCAGGTTGGGGCAGCTTGGCCTGCAAGGTGACCCCGCCTTCCAATTCGATCTCATCGCCCATGATGGCGCGGGCAGTCGCGCCCTGGGCCGAAAACCGGAATCCGCGGGTGCTGCCGGGCAGGTCGTAGGCGACGAAGCAATGCCCGCTGGAGAGGGCGTCGTAGACCATTTTCGAGTCTTTTTCCAGGTTGCCGGTCAGGGGAGAGTCGGTCAGGATGTGGGTGTTGATGGTCTTGAAATGGAATTCGTAGGGGTAGATGATGCCTTTGAGCGGGCCTAGGCTGGCAGGCCAGGCGTGCGCGTCTGAGCCGCCAATGGCAACCACGCGCTGGCCGCTGGCGAGCAGTTCATCCCATTTGGCAAGTGTGAGCGGGTTTGGGCTGCGGCCCACCAGGTGGGGCAGGTAGGCGTGGAAGACAAAATGGGCCAGGGTGGGCGAAACTTCTTTTAGTTCGCTCAGGCCATTCCATAACTCGATGCCGTTATAGTTGGTGACAGACCAGTCTTCCCAGGCGATGCCCGTTTCGTGGATGGGTTTGCTCTCGGCGTCGTGAGGGTGGGCCAGGAAGCAGATTCCACCGGCTTTGCGGGTGTTGTCGATCAGGTTTTGCGGCTTGTCTGCAAAAGTAGCCAGTTCGCGGCGCGCGCCAAAGACCAGCAGGTGGTTGCGTTGCGGGTCGCGGGCCTGGTCGTGGACTTCCTCGCCGATCAGCATGAGCAGGCGGTGTTTGCCTTCCCGAAAGTACTGGTCACGCCCTTCGACATAGATGTTATGATCAGTAACAATGACCACGTCCAGCCCGGTTTGCAGGGCAGCGCGGGCGATGTCGGCGTGGCTGCCGGAACCATCGGAATAGCGGGTGTGCATGTGCAGGTTTACGACCAGTTCTTCCATTAAATCCCTCGTGGTTGACGATTTCGATTGTTGGCAATTATAATGTCCGCGCTAATTTTGCAGGAGGCAAAACATCCGAATGGAAACGTTTATCGACATTGGTTTGGTAATTACTTCCCTGGCTCTGATTGCAAGTGTCATTTTGCAGAGCAAGGGTGCTGGTTTGGGTGGCCTGACGGGCGCCGATACCGGTACTGTGTTCACGGCCCGGCGCGGCATCGAGAAAACCCTGTTTGGGGCGACGATCGCGCTGAGCATCTTGTTCTTTGTGCTGGCCATCCTGGCCCTGGTGCTGGGGCTATAGTCCTCGTACCCATTGAATAGAAGGAAGGCCCCGCCCTGGCCTGAGCCATTGCTAGGCTGGCAGGGACGCGGGCCTTCTTTTCAATCCACTCTCATGAAAAAACTCCGTTTACAACTCCTTGTTGTCATTGTGACCCTGCTGTTTGTGGCCGTCCTGCTATTTACACAGGATGCAGGCACCCAGGCGGTTTCGTTCGTGCCACAACCTGCCACCGGGGGGATTTACTCTGAAGCGTTGATCGGTTCGATCAGCCGCCTGAACCCGCTGCTCGACCTGAACAACCCGGCTGATCGCGATATTGACCGCTTGATCTTTAGCGGTTTGATTCGCTTTGATTCCCGCGGCATGCCAATGCCAGACTTGGCGGAGTCGTGGGGTGTTTCGCAGGACGGCACGATTTACAATTTTTCCATCCGCCCGAATGCGATCTGGCACGACGGGCAGCCTGTGACCAGTGATGACGTCATCTTTACGATCGAGTTGATCAAAAATGATGTCACTTTCTTCCCACTGGATGTTCGCGACCTGTGGAAGCAGGTTCAGATTAAACGACTGAATGACAAGACCCTTCAATTTGTCCTGCCTGAGCCATATGCGCCTTTCCTGGATTACCTGACGTTTGGTGTGCTGCCGCAACACCTGCTGGGGAGCATCCCGCCGGACCAAATCCCTGCCGCGGAGTTCAACCTCAACCCGGTTGGCAGCGGGCCATACAAGTTTGACCGCCTGGTGGTTTCCGGCGGGCAAGTGACAGGCGTGGAGTTGAGCCTGTTTACCGATTATTACGGCCAGAAGCCGTTCATCCAGCAGGTGGTGTTCCGTTATTACCCATCCTCGGATGCTGCCCTGGCTGCCTTCCGGGAAGGCGAGGTTCTGGCGATCAGCCAGATCACTCCGGACGTGCTGCCCATGGCGCTGGCCGAACCGACCCTTTCTGTTTATACCGGCCGCCTGCCCGAGATGAGCATGGTGCTGCTGAACCATAATTCCCCTGAGAAGCCGTTCCTGAAAGACCCCGACTTGCGTCGGGCGCTGTTACTGGCTATTAATCGCCAGCGCATTGTGGACCGCCTGTTGGGCGGGCAAGGGATTGTGGCGCACGGGCCGATTTTTCCCGGCACTTGGGCCTATTACGAAAATACCGAGCAACTGACCTATGATCCGCAGGCGGCCATTGATTTGTTAAAGCGTGCAGGATATCAAATTCCATCTGCGGGCGGGGATGTACGTGCGGATGAAAGCGGAAACCTGTTGGAATTCAGCCTGGTGCACCCGGATGATGCGCTGCATACAGCCATTGCCCAATCCATCCAGGAGACCTGGGCGCAGGTGGGTGTGCGCGTGACACTGGAAGCCCTGCCTTATGAGCAGATGGTCAATGAGTGGATCATGACTCGCGGTTACCAGGCTGCACTGGTGGATTTGAACCTTGCGCGCCTGCCAGACCCGGATCCCTACCCCTTCTGGCACCAGTTCGAAGCCACCAGCGGACAAAATTACACCGGTTGGGATAACCGCACGGCCAGTGAGTACTTGGAGCAGGCGCGCATTAATACCGATTTTGATTTCCGCACCCGCCTGTATCGCAACTTCCAGGTGGTATTTGGCCGTGAACTGCCAGCCCTACCGTTGTATTATCCTGTCTATAGTTATGGGGTCAGCCAGCAGGTACTTGGCGTGCAGGTTCCCCCGTTGTTTGATACCAGTGATCGCTTCCTGACGATTGGCGAGTGGTACCTGGTGACCCGGCGCGGGGCGGAAGAATCGGCGGAAGCGCAACCCTGAAATGGATTTTGAAGAACAACAAGACCTGACTTTTTTGGAAGAAGCCCTGCCTCTGATGCAGGACTACCTCCTCTCGGAAGAACTTTACTGGGCGGTCAGCCGCGGTGTGTACCGTCTGACGCCCGGCAATATCCTGCTTGCCACCAAGCGCCTGGGGCAGACCCACCCTGCCGAGGCGAGCAATTATCTCCAGGCTGTGGAGGATGTAAAACGCAAATGGCGTGTGGCCTGGGAGCGGAAAGCAGCCAGGGAAACGACCAGCCGCCTTAGGCTTTGGTCGCAATACCTGTCTGATGTGAAATTTGCCCCGAACACCTCCCTGCCCGCGTATGCCAACGAAGCCCGCCAGCGCACCATCCTGCAACTCTTAAAAAATGAAGTACCTGACCTCCCCGAGTGGGCACAGTTGGACCAGTTGGATGCGGCCCTGCGCAGGCAGGTTGGGGACGGGGAGTTTATCTGGCTGGAAATATTCCGTTCGGCGTTTGCGCCGCACGAATTTTGGTTTTTGTACGTAAAACACTAACCCAGGAGGAACTGATGACTGACCACCGACAGGCGGCGCTGGACTATGCCCGTCAGCATGAACGCGACTTTGAAAAGAACCTGCAGGAATTTGTTGCCATCCCGAGCATCTCCACCAGCCCGGAACACAAACCGCAGATGCAGCAGGCTGCCGACTGGGTGGCCAACCGCCTGAAAAGCTTGGGGATGAATAACGTTCAGATCCTGCCAACCGACCTGCACCCGGTGGTGTATGGTGAATGGCTGGGCGCGCCGGGCAAACCGACCGTGCTGATTTATGGCCATTATGATGTGCAGCCTGTGGACCCGATCGAACTGTGGCGCGATGACCCCTTCAGCGGCAGGGTGGATGGTGACCGCATGATGGGACGTGGCGCTTCGGACATGAAAGGCCAGGATGCGGCCTGTTTTAATGCAGTTGAATCGATTGTCAAGACAGGCAGCCTGCCGGTGAACGTCAAGTGGATTCTGGAAGGTGAAGAAGAGATCGGTTCGCCTTCCCTGCCGAAATTCCTGGAACAGCACAAGGAATTGCTAAAAGCTGATTTCTGTCTGAACCCGGATTCGGGCATGCTGGCGCGCGATGAACCAACCCTGACGTACGGCCTGCGCGGCCTAGCCTACTTTGAAATCCGTGTGCAGGGTCCGGCCAGTGACCTGCACTCAGGCATTTATGGTGGCGCGGTGCATAACCCGGCCATTGTGCTGGCTGAACTGGTGGCCGGGATGCACGACAGGGATGGCCGCATTACCTTGCCTGGTTTTTATGACCGGGTGCGTGAGCTTCCTGCGGAAGAACGCGCTGAACTGGCCCGCCTGCCAATTACCGATGAAAAGACGAAGGCCCTGACGGGTGTTCCCGAAGTGTATGGCGAAAAAGGCTATACGACTGTCGAGCGGATTGGCGCACGGCCGACCCTGGATGTAAATGGTTTCCTTTCCGGCTTTGTTGGCGAAGGTTCCAAAACTGTGCTGCCCGCCAAGGCCATGGCCAAGGTGTCGATGCGCCTGGTACCAGACCAGGATCCCAAGGAAGTGCACCAGCAACTGCTGGCGTATCTGGAGAAGAATGCCCCCAAGACCGTAACATGGGAAGTGGTCATGTTTGCAGGTGGTGCGGCCTCCATTTCTGATATTAATCTCCCCGGCGCACAAGCCCTGGCCAAAGCGTTTGAGACCGTTTGGGGCAAACGCCCGTACTTCAAGCGCGAGGGCGGCTCTGTGCCGGTGGTGGGTTACATGCAGAAGATCCTTGGCATGGAATCGGTGCTGACCGGTTTTGGCCTGCCGGATGACAACCTGCATGCGCCCAATGAAAAACTTGACCTGCCCTCCTGGCACAACGGCACAAAAGCGTTGGTTCATTTCTTATTTAATCTGGCGTAATTTAACGAAAAAAAGGATTTACTGGTATGGAAGATAAAATTATGGCTTACGGCGGGCAGGCCGTCATTGAAGGGGTGATGATGCGCGGCCAGAAAGGCATGGCGGTTGCCATGCGCGCGCCGGACGGTGAAATCGTTGTTCACACGGAGAAGCTCTCCGGTCTGTATAACTCGTGGGTGCCAAAGGTGCCGTTCCTGCGTGGCAGCATCCTGCTCTGGGATGCGCTCGGGCTGGGCATGCGCGCCCTGACCATGTCTGCCAATACCCAGAGTGGCGAAGACGAAAAGCTGGAAGGTCCGGCCCTGGTTGGCACGCTGGCACTTTCGCTGGCCTTTAGTATTGGCCTGTTTTTCCTTGTACCGTACGGCGTCTCGAAAGGCGTGGAGTGGTTGGGCGTGAATGTCTGGGTTGCGGCAGCTATTGAAGGTTTTACCCGCCTGCTGCTGCTGATTGGTTACATCCTGCTGATCGGGCGGATGGAGGACATCCGGCGCGTGTTCATGTATCACGGCGCGGAGCACAAGACAATCAACGCCTATGAAGCCGGGGCCGAACTCACCCCCGAGTCTGTCTCCCGTTTCCCGTTGGAGCATCCCCGCTGTGGCACGGCCTTCCTGCTCACGCTGGTGTTGCTGTCCATCCTGGTCTTCAGCTTCCTGCATCCCTTGCCGGTGGGCTGGCAAATTGCCGGTCGGTTGCTCTTGCTGCCGGTGCTGGCGGGCATTGCGCTGGAAATCATCCGTTGGACGGCCAATAACCTGGAGAACCCGCTTGTGCGGGCCCTGGTCATCCCGAACCTGGCCCTGCAGCGCCTGACCACCCGCGAACCAGACCTGGCCATGCTGGAAGTGGCAATTACCTCCTTTAATGAGATGCGCAAGTTCGAAGCGGCTGATTAACCATTCATTGCACAGCAAAACAACAGCCGCACGGGTGTCCGCTGCGGCTGTTTTGTTTCTCATGTTTCGTTAAAAATATCCCGGTACAATTTTTGTGGAAAGGTGAGAATGAAACGAAAACAAATCCTGCTGCTGTCTATTGTTTTGCTGATGGGCCTGTGTGTGCTTGGCCCCGCAGTCTATTATTCCGGCCGCCCGGCGATGGTCGAAATGCGGGAAGAACTTTACCCTGGCATGGTCTATTACCGCAAGGTGCACTACTTCCCCCGCCTGATGGTGGCGCACATCCTGACCGCCGACTTGCGTGAGCAATCGCTGGATGTCTTCATCACACCGGCCGATCGCCGCGACCGCGAAGAGCCGTACCCACTTAATGCGCGCACCACCAAGCAATTTGTGACCGAGTTTGACTTAATCGCAGGGATTAATGGTGACGGCTTTACTCCCTGGTGGTCCAACAACCCCCTGGATTACTATCCCCGCCCCGGTGACCCGGTGGTGACCAATGGTTTCACCGCTGTACGCGGGCGTACCTACGGTCTGTATAAAGGCCCGACCATTTATTTTTACGACAATCGAAAAATATCTTTTGGAGAATTAAAAGGCGAGTTGTACAATGCCATTTCAGGCAGTCATTGGATTGTCCGCAACCGTGAGCCGGTCACTGAGTTGCCGGACAATGAAGTGGCGCCGCGTACCGCGATTGGTGTGGATGGGCCGGGCAACCGCCTGATTATGATCGTTGTGGATGGACGCCAGCCGTTCTACAGCGAGGGGGCAACCATTTCGGAGCTGGCCGAGCTGATGCTGTTCTACGGTGGCGATAATGCCATCCTGCTGGATGGCGGCGGGTCTTCCACCATGGTCATCCGCGACCCGTTGACCGGCGAGGTAAAAATCATGAATTCGCCCATTGACCGGGGCGTCCCCGGCCTGGAGCGGGCGGTGGCGAACCATTTTGGGATCAAGTTTCGCTAGTGCTGGTAGGCAAATTAATTCCAAGCGGTCGAGTAGGCGGTGGGTCTCGATATACCCTTGTCTCGACAAGCTCGACAACCAAGGGTTACTCGACCATCGCCGCCGTATCGAGATGTATATGCCTTAACTTTTCTGCCGGGCCATGAAACGGTTTTCTCAGGCGTTAAAACTGGCTTTCTCCCGTACCCCGCGCGGAAGTTCCGGCAGGCGGCTGCGCTCAACCAGGAAAGTGGCGGCCTCCGTCAGTTCCTTGAAAATATAGTGCTGGCTGAGTGCGCCTTCGAGGTAGCCCGCCCCGCTCGTGCCACCTGTCCCGGTGCGGATACCAATCATGCGGCGCACCATCATCATGTGGCGGTAGCGCCAGTTGGAGAGCAATTCATCGATCTCAATCAGTGAACTGAGCAGTTCAAACGGCAGGTGGAAGATAGGCAGGTTGCGGTACAGGTTGATGAACAACACGGCCCGGAAGGCCGCCACAGGGAATTCGCCGCGCCCCTCGGTGAAGAAGGCTTTGTCCAGCTCATCCAGGCGGCCCGCTTCGTTGCCAGACAGGCTGCTGGCGTAGATCTGGCGGTAATCGTTCCAGAACGGGTGACTGTCCAGGCTTGCCTGTTGCGGATGGAGCGGCTGGTAGCCCTGCCAAAGGTCGCGGTCAAAAAATGGCGTGCGTTCGGCCCACTTGATGACCAGTTGCTTGAGCGTGGGCTGGGATTCCACTTCGTTGATGCGTTCAAAGTCTTCCTGCCTGAAACCGCCCGGCCGGGTGTTTTTGTAGTAATCGGCCTTGTAGCGGTTTTCCATTTTCAGGCCCAGCCGCGCTTCGATCAGGCGGAATTGCAGGCTCTGGAATCCGGAGGAGGGTTGAAGCAGGTTGCGGAATTCCAGGAAATCCAGGGCGGTCATGGTTTCAAGCACGCCAACCTGCTGGTTGAGTAGTTCCAAAATCTTCCCGACCCGTTTGAGCTTGTGGACGGCATTGCTCAGGTCGGCGGCGTTGTCATTGATGTTGTCCTGGGCAAAGACCTGCAGCACCCAGCCCAGTTCATGCAGGATTTGCTTGAACCACAACTCATAGGCCTGGTGGATGATGATGAAGAGCATTTCATCACCCACGCCGCCGGCCAGGGGAGCGCTTTTCGGGTGCTGGCTGTCCAGCACTTTTTCCAATTCGAGATAGTCGGCGTAATACAGGGGAATTTCTTGATCCGTCATGGTCTGCTTTCTTCGGGCTAGACCAGGTTGAGCCCGAGCAGCAATACAAAGATGCCGGAGGCCAGGATTACGCCCCGCCGCCACCAGTCCGTTCGGTAGGTAAGTGCGGCGAAAATGAGCATGCCGCCGGTAGCCAGTTCTTTGATGTTGACCGGCACAGTGGGGATGAGCAGCAGAATGATAAAACCAACGGTAAGCAAAATCCTCAAGTTTTTCATGGGTCACCGCCTTTGTTTGTGTGGGATAAGCAATTATATCTGCCAATTTTGATAAAAACCCTGCCTGGGTTGAAACCGGCAGGGTGGCGGCGTTTTGTATAAGGGTGGCAGGCTGCTCGTGCGCCTGCCGGGCGGGTCATTCCGGGAAGAAGATCTGCTCGATTTTCAGGCCGAAGAGTTCGGCAATCTTGAAGGCGAGCGGCAGGCTGGGGTCATATTTACCCGTCTCGATGGCGTTGATGGTCTGGCGCGAGACCTTGAGCCGGTCGGCCAGGTCGGCCTGGGACCAATCCCGTTCGGCGCGCAGCACCTTGAGCCGATTTTTCATTCGTATCTCCGGTTGAAATATGCCAGCCCCAGTCCCCAGAGTAGTATCATCATGGGTAGCACGGCAAAGGTGGGAAATTTGGGCAGGCCAACATTTTCGAGGAAGCCATAACTGAAGGTGACCATGGCGGTGACCCCGGCGGCGAAGGCCGTGGCCTGCAACTGGATGCGCTGCAGGAATTCGTCGCTGTCACGCAGCAGGCGCATCAGCGCCAGCATGACCAGCACCACCCCGATGGCGGGCGCAATGGCGACCAGGGCGGCCAGCAAGGGCGTGCCGGTAAGGTCAATGCTTTTGAGCAGGGTCAGGCTGCTGACCAGCAGGATGATGTAAATGAGCATGCCGCCCAGTAGTTCACGCAGGTAGCGCCTGGAAATTTCGCGGTGGTCCATCGGTTACTCCCCGGCCTGGTCGGTTTTATCGGAGGGCAGGCAGGTGTTGTCCTTGATGAACTGGCCGAAGGCCAGGCCAATGGCTGCCCCGAGGGCAACCCCTGCGGCGAGGTTGTCGAATGCCACGCCGAGCGCTGTGCCGAGGCCAATGCCCAGGGCAAGGCCGTGATTGCGGTGGTTGGTTTTCATGTGTTTGTCTCCTTTGACAATTAGTAAAGCATGCTTGACTATTAATATATTGGATACTTGATATTTTGTCAAGGGTGCTTTACTAGTTGGGTAGCAAACACAAGTTTTGGACTGGGGAAAGATGCCTATAATGGCTCGAAGCGGGCAGTGAAGTGGCGCAGCAGCTCTGGCGCGTAGGTATATTTGTAGCCGCGCAACTGGCCCGCTCGCTCTTTGATTTCGGCCAGTATGTCGGCGACGTAGGACAGGTGGCTGTGGGTGTAGGTGCGGCGCGGGATGGCCAGGCGCAGCAGTTCCAGTTTGGGGTAGTGCCACTGGTTGGTTTCAGGGTCGAGGCAAGCGAACATGACCGAGCCGATCTCCACGCCACGGATTCCGCCTGCGCGGTATAACTCCACCGCCAGAGACTGGGCCGGGAATTCGTGCTGCGGGATGTGCGGCAGGATGGCCCCGGCGTTGATGTACACGCCATGCCCGCCCGCCGGTTGGATGGTCGGGATGCCGGCTTCGTTCAGCCGGGCGGCCAGGAAGGCGGTTTGTCCCAGCCGGTGGGCCAGGTAGTCTTCCTGCAGGCCTTCGTACAGGCCAACCGCCATTGCGTCCAGATCGCGCCCGGCCAGCCCGCCGTAGGTGGGGAAGCCCTCGCGCAGGATTAACTCGTTGCGGATGTGCTGGAAGGTGGATTCGGCGTTCAGGCAAAGCAGCCCGCCAATGTTCACAATGGCGTCTTTTTTGGCGGACATGGTCATGCCGTCAGCCAGCGAGAACATCTCCCGGGCGATCTCTTTGACGGATTTTTGCGCGTAGCCATGTTCCCGTTGGCGGATGAAATAGCAGTTTTCGGCGTAGCGGGCGGCGTCGATGAAGAATGGGATGCCATATTCGCGGTAGATGCCTGCCACGGCGCGGATGTTTTCCATCGAAACGGGCTGGCCGCCCCCAGCGTTGTTCGTCACGGTCAGCATGCCAAAGGGGATATTTGCCACGCCGATTGTCTCGATGAAGGCCCGCAATTTGGCAACATCCATATTGCCTTTGAACGGATGTGGGTTTTCGGGGTCGTAGGCCTCGTCAATCACCAGGTTCGCCGGGCGGCCACCGCGCGCGCGGATGTTGGCGTCGGTGGTGTCGAAATGCATGTTGCTGGGGATGTAATTGCCCGGTCTGACCAGCACGGCGCTCAGGATGTTCTCGGCGGCGCGGCCCTGGTGGGTGGGGACGAAATATTTAAAACCGAAGATGTCTTCGACGGCGGCTTTCAGGCGATGATAGGACCTGGCCCCGGCGTAGCTTTCGTCGCCGCGCATGATGGCGGCCCACTGCTCCTGGCTCATGGCACCGGTGCCGGAATCGGTCAGCAGGTCGATGAAGATGTCTTCCGCTTTCAGGCTGAACAGGTTGTAACCCGCCTCGCGCAATGCGGATTCGCGCGCTTCGGGCGGGATGAGCTGGATGGGTTCAACAACTTTTATGCGGTAGGGTTCCGGCAGGGTGTTGGGCATGGCGACTCCTTTTTGGCTGTGCAAAAAGTGTAGCATGCCGGGCGGGACGCCTGTCAGTGATATTCGTCACATCAAATGGCCTGAGTTTTAAGGACTAAAAGATCACACACGTTTTTTTTGTGCGAGATCCTTGCTAAGCAGCTTTGTCAGTAAAATTTTACTCGGAGCGCCCAAAACGCTTCATGGTCTCCAGGTTGTTCTTCGCTTCCTGGCTGCCATATTCAAGTGCTTTTTCATAACACTCTTTTGCTTTCGAAAACTCACCCCTCCCATAATATATTCTTCCTTTGTTATTCCAGGCATTGGGCTGAAATGAATTAAGTATTATCGCCCGGTCGTAACATCTCATTGCTTCATCTTCTTGTTGGTTATTATCGTAAGATAAGCCGAGCAAGTACCATGCACGATCATCTTGGGGATTGTCATTGGTTGCTTGTTTGAAACTTTCAATGGCATCTTTGTAATGGCCTGAATCAAGAAATCGCATTCCGATTTGTGTTGCAGTGGGTTGAGCAGCCTGTATGGCGCTGGTTACGGAACCAATCACCCATAAGACGAAAATCACAAAAGCAATGACAGGATACGCCAGGTGAGCGTTACTTAATATATTCGCCAGCACTGGGTTTTCAACGATATCAAATGTATTGACGACTATTGAAACAATCATTGGGGAAACAAATAAAAGACCTTTCACTGCAAACCCCAAATTTCCCCGATTAGTATTAGGTACACTATCCTTTTGTTTAGGCTTTGGCGAATCTGAAAGTAAAAATTGTCTGGCGCCTGCCTGGAAATCGACGCTATTTTCTTTGTTCTGCGCGGCTTCGTACAATGCTTCCATTACCCCAGGGGATTCTTTGTAATAAACACCCAGATGCGTAAAAGCAATAATTCGTAAACTTTCATTGGGGTGTTCTCTTAACACTTCAATGACCTTATAAATGGGGAGCGGTTTTAAAATAGCATCTTTTTCTGCAGATCCCTGCGCCTTTTTTTCAGCTTCATTTAGGGCTGAAATTTCTTCATTTGTGAGGGCCATTTTTACCTCTTGGTGAGCGGCACTTAACTATGATTTTAGTGTGTGAATCCTTGCCGAAAGAATTTTGCCCGCATCGCGTAAACCTTGTTTGCACGTTGCGGGCAAAATGGGAATGACAACGCTGGTATGAAGGTTGGTTCCGGCAGGTCTTTGGGCATGGCGACTCTTTTTTGGCTGTGTAAAAAGTGTAGCACGTCGGGCCGGAGGCTCGTCAGTGATATTTGTCACTTCAAATGGCCTAATATAAGAAAGGAAAGATCCCGCGCCATAATACTTTTGGGATCTTTCCTTTTTCGATTATTGCCCGGCCCGGGCTCTTCATGTGTAAACAGCAGATGTGCTTCCGGCCAGCGTTCAATGGGCAAACCTGGTACACCAGCGCATTATGTTATCGAAGCGTTCCTGAGTTAAGGCATGTCCTCCTTCATATCGCTGATGCGCAAGGCGCGAGAAAGCCTTCATTGATGCCCACCTCTCTTTTACTCGGTCGACAATCTCTTCTGCATCCTAGGAGGCCTTATCTTCTGTTGCTGACAAAAGCAGCAGATGTCGTGGGGCAAAACAGGCAACCAAGTCAGGGATGTCAAAATGTGCCACAAAATCTGGAATCACTTCGGCCATTTCAATGCCAATTTGGTGAGCCAGCTTGTATTGATAGGTGCACGCGGCGCCGCTCGAACAGGCAAACTGGATTCGCTCGTCCAGCGCACCATGGAAAAGCACGGTATTGCCGCCATACGAATGCCCCAAAATGCCGACGCGTTCAGGGTCAACCAGTTCGTGTGTACGCAACAGGGAGATGGCCTGTGCAGAGTCGCTCAACACCTTGCGCATCAGCGTATCGCCGCGCAACAGGCGATAACACATTTCATTGAAGTGTTGTGCAATATCGGCTGGCTCATCTGCCTCAGTCCCGGACCGATTCTGGCGGCGGTCTTCAAAACAGATTGAATCTGGCGCAAGGACGATCATTTTCTGCCTTGCCAGGGCGGGGCCAAACGCCTGCAGGGAATCACCAACCAACCCGCAGACTTCACTTTTGCCAAAGTGTCTCTGGCTGTTGTGTTGATGATGCACCAACACTGCGCCAAAAGGACCCTCCCCATGAGGCAGGAGCAGGTAGGCCGGAATCTGATCCCCTTCCTGGCTTTGATAACTGATGCGCAACCGCTGATAGCCTTCTTGTTCAACCACATTGTGCGTACTGAAGGCTACCGGGTGTTCGGCAATGGTGAAACCCAGGAATTTGCTGATCTGGTGGCGCAACTCTGCTAGTGTCATTGGCATCTCACCGGCTGAACTCGACAATCCGGCGGAGGGAGTTGGCGATGCTTTTGCGCAATTCTTCAAATTACCCTGAAATGCGCTTGATGGATACGATTAATTCCGGAATGTTTTCTTGAGCGGCGTTCCAGAGTATTTCTTCGTCCAGCATGTCGCTGATGCGCTCTTGCCAATGCCTAGGGGGCACGAATGGCCTCTTTAATCGCGGTGGGTTTGATGTGCGGTTTCAGGGAGCGCGGGGTGCCGATGTCTACTTTGCAGCCCAACAGGTTTTCCAACTCTTGTTGCAGGGCGATGAATTCGAACAGGCCGGGGGTTTTTGAGAATTCAACCAGTACGTCAATATCACTGCTGTCGCGGGCTTCATCCCGGGCGACAGACCCAAAGATGGAAAGCGAAGCAATGTGATAACGACTCGCCAGCGCGGCGCGATTATTTTGCAGGAGACGCAGGGCTTTTTCCCGTTTCATGAGTTAAGCATAGCCAATCCAGGAGGTTTTGTCAAACGTGGGTTTGTCATTTGTTATTTAAACTTTAAATGGTTCACTTTTCAAGTTTAAATAACAGCACCCTGCGCCCGTTAACCGGCGGACGGATGCTATAATTCACCCATGCCAAAACCCCTGCGCCTGACGCTGGCCCTGCTGAGCCTGGGCCTCTCGCTGGCCCTGCTGGCCTGGAGCCTGCTGCCCGGCCCGCGCAACGTGCGCCGCCAGCCAATAGAACCGACCCAGATGCAGCTCCCCACCCCGGAGGCTAGCCTGCCGGGCAAACGCCAATTGGCCCACATCCCCAACCCCGCAGCCTGTGTGCTCCACGACACAGGGTTTGTGGTGTTAACCCTTTAACCAAACGGAGACCGCCGGGTGACCACCATTTTCTTCGCCACCGACATACACGGATCAGATATTTGCTGGAACAAATTTCTCAACGCGGGCAAGTTCTACGGGGCGCAGGTGCTCATCCTGGGCGGCGACATGACCGGCAAAGCGGTGGTGCCGGTGGTGGAACAGGGCGCGGGCAAGTACAACGTCACCCTGCTCGAACAACAATTTTCACTGCATGGCCCGGACGAACTGGCCGAAATGGTCAAAAAGATTCGTTCGCGCGGCTACTACCCCTACCTGACCAACCCCGACGAACTGGTTGAACTGGGGCGCGACCCCGACAAAGTCAACAAGATCTTCCTCCAGCAGGTGCTCAAGGTGGTGGAGGAATGGATGGCGATTGCCGCCCGAAAACTGGAAGGCACCGGCATGCGTGTCTACGTTGCGCCCGGCAATGACGACCAGTTCGAGGTGGATGACCTCCTGCGCCAATCTCAGGTTGTCACCCTGGCCGAGGGCGAAGTCATCGAAGTGGCCGCCGGGCATGAAATGATCGCCTCGGGCTGGTCCAATCCCACGCCGTGGAACACGCACCGGGAGCAGCCCGAAGACCAGCTTGCCCTCCGTTACCAGGCCATGATTTCGCGGCTGAAAAATCCCCAATCTGCCATTTACAACATCCACGTCCCGCCGTATGCGTCGAACCTGGATGAAGCGCCGGAACTGGACGAACAATTACGCCCGAAATACGCCGGCAACGCGCTTATACCCGTCGGTTCCACCGCCCTGCGTGCCGCAATCGAAGAACACCAGCCGCTGCTCAGCCTGCACGGGCACATCCACGAGGGGCGCGGGCATGCCCGCATCGGGCGCACACTGTGCATCAACCCCGGCAGCATGTACGAGCAGGGCGTCTTGCAAGGCGCGCTGGTGACGCTGGGCCGCGACAAAGTGGAACAGTTTGTGCTGACCCAGGGTTAAACTTAAGTGAAGTACGGGCGCTGGCCCGATACCCAAACCCAACCGCCAAGAGGAGAAAACAGCATGTCCGATTTGTTCATTCGCAAGGCCACCGGGCTGGTGAGGGCCTGGTCTGTCTGGGACGCGTTCATTTACGCGGCCTTCTCGATCAACCTGGTCACACTCGGCTTCTACATCTTCAGCCAGATGTACTTCCTGGAGGGCGGGTTGGTCCCCACCCTGCTGGTCAGCGCGGTCTTCATACTCTTTGAAGTCATCGTCTATGCCGGGCTGATCGCCGTCATGCCGCGTTCCGGCGGCGATTACGTCTGGCAGAGCCGCGTGCTGGGCGGGGCGGTCGGGTTCATCCTGGCCGTCACCGGCTGGTGGTTCATTTTGTGGCTGTGGGTGCCCATTTATGCGGATATGCTCCGCCATATTGTGATCACCCCGCTGCTGGGCCTGTTCGGTGCCAGAGATGCAGCCCTGTGGTTCGGGCAGACCGAGCTTGGGCTGTTCGTCACCTCCCTGATCACCCTCGCGCTGGTGAGCATTTTCGTTGGCGCGGGCATGCAGTGGTACGCGCGGGTACAGCGTTTTACCTTCTGGGCCGGCATGGCTGGCCTGCTGGCGATCATTGCCGTGTTTGCCTTTGGCGACACAGAAGCCTTCAAGGCCGGGCTGGAAGCCAACTCGGTGGCCCTGTTTGGGGCCGCGCCGGGCGTGTACGACGCCACGGTTGAAGCCGGTGCCGGCACCACGTTTGCCGTTTCAGGCGGCACGCTGGCGGCCATCTTCCTGGCCATGCCGTACCTGGTCTTCTTTAACTTGTACCCCAACTGGGGCGCCACGCTGTACGGCGAAGTGCGCGGCGCAACCGATTTCAAACGGAACTTCTGGGGCATGGCCTCCGCGCTGATCGTCACCACCGTGCTGGGCGTATTGTTTGCGCTGGCGCTGGATCGCGGCATCGGCTGGGATTTCTACATGCAGGCCAACGCCGCCTACTGGAATTACACCTGGGGCTTCACCGACCAGGCTGCGCCGCTGCCCTACTGGCCCAACCCGGCCTTGTTTGCGGCCTTTTTCTTTGAGAATCGCGCCATCCAGATTTTGCTGGTGGCGCTGATCAGCCTGTGGTGGTTCGGCTGGAGCGGCACGCTCTTCCTGTCCTCCACCCGCGTGATCTTCGCCGCCGCTTTCGACCGCCTGCTGCCCGAAAAAGTGGCCGAAATTGAACCGCGCACCCGCACACCGCTCTATGCGCTGCTGCTGATGGTCGTGCCGTCCATCCTGATTTCGTACCTGTTTGCATTCAATGTCGGCGCTGACCCAGATGGCTTGGGCGGCTTCCGCTCGCTGACGCTGGCCTCCACATTGGTGATTGCCGTCACCTACCTGGGCACTTCCATTGCGGCCATCCTGCTGCCCTACACCAAGAAAGACCTGTACGAGGCCTCGCCCATCGTCAAGTACCAGGTCTTGGGCATCCCGCTGATCACCATTGCGGGCGTTGTTTTTGGCGGGTTTAGCCTATTCCTGCTTTACCAGTGGCTGTTTGACCCCAACGCGCTGTATGGCATTGGCTACAGCATCAACCCGGACGGGTATAAGAATGGCGGCTCAATTGTGTTCATTCTCTCGTTGTATGCCATTGCGGCGGCCATTTACTTTGGCTTCCGGGCCTACCGAAAACGCAAGGGCATTGATATTGAGAAGGTTCACCAGGAAATTCCAGTAGAATAAAATAAAATTAAGACCAGCCCCTCCTCGTTGGTGGGGAGGGGCTGGCAGGAAACCGTATGCGCAGTATTGTTGACGAAATGCAATACCTCATGGATGCCGCCCATCAGCAGGGCCTGCCCCTGCGCCTGATCGGCGGACTGGCCATTCGTTTTCACAGCCCAACCGCCCAGCAGCACCGCGGCGGCCTGCACCGGGACTACCCGGACATCGACCTGGTGGTGCCTAAAAAGGACAAACGCCGCCTGGACGCCTTCTTTTCGAGCATTGGCTACCAGCCGGAGAAGACCTTCAACCTGCTGAACGGCGACCGCCGCCAGATTTTCTTCGACCCCGAGTCGGGCCGCCGCATCGATGTCTTTGTCGGCGATTTTGAGATGTGCCACAAACTGCCCATGCGCGACCGTTTCGACAAACACCCGTTAACCGTGCCGCTGGCCGAATTGTTCCTCTCCAAAATACAGATCGTTGACCTGAACCGCAAGGACGCGCTGGACATCATCTCGTTGCTGCTGGATAACGACGTGACGTTCAACGATGACAGCGGCATCAATGTAGACCGCATCACCCGCCTGTGCCTGAAGGACTGGGGCCTATATAAAACCCTGACGATTACCTTGAGCAAGGTGGAGAATGTCTTAATTAATGAAAACCCCGGCCTGGACGACGACTCGGTGCAGGTGGTGCTGGGGCGTATCGATACCATCCGGCGCATGCTGGACCGCGTCAACAAGCCGGTGCTCTGGCAGTTAAGAGACCGGGTGGGCACGCGCCTGCGTTGGTATACCGAAGTGGAAGAAGTGAACCGCTGACGCGATGGGCACGTTACGGCAATTCCGTTCCTGGGGGTTGCGCGCCCTGGTTGGCCTGGCGCTGGGAATATTGTTTGTCGCCTGCGCTCCGCAGGCCATGCCCGCGCCCGAACCGACCGAAGCTCCTGCTGAGGCCATCCCCACCGAGGGGCTGGATATTGAAGCTACAGAAGAACCGGGCATCCCGCCTGCCAGCCCTCCCACCCTTTTGGAACGGCGCATGCTGGTGCTGGAATACCCGCCCGGCATCCGAGCAGGGGATTCGGATGTGGTGCGCCTAACGCTGGAAGTGGACGACCGGGGGAACATCACGCCGACCGCTGAACTGGACGGGAATGTCACCGAAGGGGAGGTGATCGAATTCCCCGACCTGTTTGAGACTCACAATGTGCTGGCGCAGGCCCGGCTGGATATGGCCGGGATGGAAGTGCGCCCGTCGGGAGAGATCAGCGAACCGCTTCGGCCCGGGCAGTCGGTCACGTTTTACTGGAGCCTCCGGCCTGAAGATGTTGGCAACTATCGCGGTACGGTCTGGTTCTACCTGACCTACATTCCGTTGGATGGTTCTCCGGAGAGCCGACAGGCGCTTTCTTCGCAGGTGATCGAAATCCAGGCCACGTCTTTCTTCGGCATGGATGCCGGGACGGCGCGGGTGGCCGGGTTGGTGGGCACGGCGCTCGGCTCGGTGCTGGGCATGCCGTTCTTCGAGGAAGCGCTCCGCTGGCTGTGGCGGCGGATGAAACGGCAGCCAGTTCGCGGGTAGCCCGCCCGACTCCAAAAATGTGACAAATATCATGGGAATTGCTTACACGGGTAATTTCCCTGTGTATTTTTGGTGTGATAAAATTCTCAAGACTGTTTGTGATGAATTGCCCAATCTTAAAGAGGAGAATGTTGTATGGATAGTCCCTGGATGTACGTTGGTCTCTTTTTGATCGTTGGGACGCTGATTCCGGTGGCGCCAATTGTCATTTCGGCACTGGTGGCTCCCCGCAAGCCCAATCCAATCAAGCAAAGCACTTATGAGTGCGGCATCGAAACGGTGGGGGACAGCTGGGTGCAATTTAAGGCCCAGTATTACGTGTATGCCCTGGTGTTCCTGATTTTCGATGTTGAAGTGGTCTTCCTGTTCCCGTGGGCGCTGTCGTTGAACTTGCTGCCCATGTTTGTGGTTGTGGAAGGTATCATCTTCATCCTCATCCTTTTTGCCGGCCTGATTTATGCCTGGCGCAAGGGAATGTTGGAATGGGCGTAATTGACACTTTGGAAACAGGAAGGCTGATGGGAAATCTCCCCTCAGCCTTTTATTCGTGACAGAGGAGTGTTCCATGAATTTTTGGACCGACCCTATTAAAGTGGCCTACGACTGGCTGCTGCAAATCTTCACCGGCTGGGGCCTGGATGCCTTGGCTGCCGACATCATCCTCAACCTGCTGGGTATTGTGTTGTTGATCACGGCGGCCATGGTGCTGGATATCTTCCTGGTATGGGTGGAGCGCAAGGTTGTGGCGCGCTTCCAGGATCGCCTGGGCCCGAACCGCGTGGGGCCCTTCGGCATCCTGCAGCCCTTCCCGGACATCATCAAGCTCATTATTAAGGAAGACATCACCCCAGAAGGAGCCGACAAGGTGGTCTTTAACCTTGCTCCGGTGCTTTCCATGGCTTCGGTGGTTTTCCTGTGGGCGGTGGTACCGCTGGCATCGCGTATTTATGGCGTGGACCTGAACGTGGCCTTGCTCTACCTGGTAGCAACCGGCGCGATTGGAACGCTGGCGATCATCATGGCGGGCTGGGCCAGCAACAACAAATTTGCCCTGCTGGGCGCGTACCGTATGGTCGCGAACATGATTTCTTACGAAATCCCGATGGTGGTGGCCCTGCTCATCCCGACCATTATCACCGGCTCGATGAGCCTGAAGGTAATCACCGAAGCGCAGGCGGGCTACTGGTTTGTGCTGATATCGCCGCTGGGATTTTTGATTTTCCTGGTGGCGGCCATTGCCGAACTGGGACGTTCTCCGTTTGACCTGAACGAAGGCGAATCGGAAATCGTTTCGGGCTACCATATTGAGTATTCCGGCATGAAGTTCGGCCTGTTCTACGCTGGCGAGCTGCTGCATGCCTTTACCTTCGGCGGTTTCATGGCCGTGCTGTTCTTTGGCGGCTGGCATGGCCCGTGGGCCGAGGAATACCCGCTGCTGGGCGCGTTTTACTTTGTCGCCAAGGCGATGATCGGCTACTGGGTGATCATGTGGATCAAGTACACCGTGCCGCGCATCCGCATTGACCACATGCTGGCCTTCAACTGGAAATTCCTGACCCCGCTGGCTTTTATCCTCTTGATGGTGACGGCTGTGGTGCACCGCGCCCTGCTGGACGCCCCCACCGGGTGGTACATTGCGGGCATGTTCCTTTCCAATGTGGTGGTTGCCTGGATCACCCTGGAAGGCTTGCGCGCCAAATCTCGCCGTGACCGCGCCGCGCTCGAAAGCGTCGGGGCCGGGGATTAACGGAGCAAACACATGGCTGAGCAAATTATTTTTGTCCTTACCGCGGCGCTGATCATCAGTTCGGCATTGATGGTGGTCACCACCCGCAACCTGATCCATGCCGCGTTGTGGCTGGTTTCCACCCTGTTTGGTGTCGCCATCCTGTATGCCAAATTGGACGCTTCCTTCCTGGCCGTGGCGCAGGTGGTGGTGTACATTGGCGCAATTGCGATCATGTTCATCTTCGCCGTCATGCTGACCCGCCGTGACCTGCTGGATAAGGTCTCGCAGACCAACAAGAACTGGCCGGTGGCGCTGCTAATTGCCCTGCTGTCGTTTGGCGGCCTGTTCCTGACCGTGCGCGAACTGAACAACTTCAACGCTGAACGCGGGGCCGTCTCTGGCGACCCGCTGATGGCGCTGGCGAACGCGCTGGTTTCCCCCAATGCGTACGTGCTGCCTTTCGAGGTGGCATCCATCCTGCTGCTGGCGGCGCTGGTTGGCGCCGTGTATGTGGCGTATCGAAAGTAGGAGGCTGGCAAAATTATGGTTCCGCTTTCCTGGTATCTCATCCTTGCTGCGGCGTTGTTCAGCATTGGCCTGTATGGTGTGCTGGCGCGCAAGAATGCCATTGCCATCCTGCTGGGCATCGAACTGATGCTGAACGCAGTCAATATCAACCTGGTCTCGTTCTGGCGCTATGGAGACACTTCCAACATGGCGGGCCAGGTATTTTCCATCATCGTCTTTGCGGTGGCGGCAGCCGAAGTGGCTGTTGGCCTGGCGCTGGTCATTTCGGTTTATCGCCAGCGTAATACCATCATCGCCGATGAACTCGACCTGATGAAGTGGTAGGAGAAACACATGGCAACTGAAACACTCATCTGGCTTTTGCCCCTGCCGCCGCTGCTGGCGTTTTTCCTGATTGTGCTGTTCACCAACAAGAACAAGGCGCTTTCGCATACCATTGCGGTGGGCGCGGCTCTGCTCTCGTTTGCGGGCAGCATGGTGGTTTTCTTCAGTACGCTGGGCGTGGATCATTTTGGCGAGCACCCCTTTGAGTCATCCATCAATTGGCTGCCGACCGGCGAAGGCTTCTTGAAAATCGGCGTCTTGATCGATCCGCTCTCGGCGGTGACGCTCTTCTTTGTCGCCATCACCGTGTTGATGATCTTCCTGTACAGTGTGGGCTATCACAATTTCGGCCAGCCCGTAGGCGACCATGACCGTGCCGGCCTGCCCCCGCATGGCGCAACCATGAAGGACGACAAAGGCAAGAAGCACACCGTACTTTCCATCGAACCGATGTACAGCCGTTTCTTCGCTTTTATTGGCCTGTTCGCCTTTGGCATGTACACATTGGTTATTTCAGACAACCTGCTGACCATGTTCGTCGGCTGGGAAATCATGGGCCTGTGCTCGTACCTGCTGATTGGTTTCTGGTATGGCAAACCTTCCGCGCGCGCGGCAGCCATCAAGGCTTTTATGACCACTCGCGTGGGCGATGTCTTTATGCTGCTCGGTATCGCCTGGTTGTACACGGCCACCGGCACCCTCAGTTACCGCGAGATCTTCACGGAAGAAATGCTGCATTCTCTGGCCTCCGTTGGAACGCCCGTCCTGGGCCTTTCCGCGGCCGGGTTGATTGGCCTGCTGCTTTTTATTGGCACAATTGGCAAATCGGCACAGTGGCCTTTGCACATCTGGTTGCCCGACGCCATGGAAGGCCCAACCCCGGTCAGCGCGATGATTCATGCCGCCACGATGGTCTCGGCGGGCGTATATGCTGCGCTGCGCTTCTTCCCGCTGCTTGAAGCGGAGCCGACCGGTACGACCCTCTCGATTGTTTCCCTGATTGGTACCTTCACGGCCATTTTTGCGGCCACGATTGCCCTGGCGCAAAATGACATCAAGAAAGTGCTGGCTTACTCGACCATTTCGCAACTGGGCTTCATGATTGCCGCGCTGGGTATCGAAGCTTACATTGCCGCTGCCTTCCACCTGGTGACGCATGCCTTCTTCAAGGCGCTGCTCTTTCTGGGTTCCGGCTCAGTCATTCACGGCATGGAGCATGGCGCGTTCCACAGCAACGATCATGTTGATCCGCAGGATATGTTCAACATGGGTGGCCTGCGCAAGAAGATGCCCATTACCTTTTGGACCTTCCTGATCGGCGGCTTCGCCCTGTCCGGCTTCCCGCTGGTGACGGCGGGCTTCTGGAGCAAGGACGAAATCCTGGCCGACGCCTTTGCCCACCATCACTACGCAGTGCTGATCACGCTTTCGATTGCGGCACTGATGACCGCTTTCTACACCATGCGGCAGATCACCCTGACCTTCCTCGGCGAGCCGCGTACCAAGGCTGCAGAACACGCCCATGAAACGCCCTGGACGATGACCCTTCCGCTGGTGGTCCTTTCAATCTTCGCGATTGGCTTCGGGTGGGTCGGCATCCCTGAGAAATTCCCCCTGGTCGGCGGGCTGCTTCCGAACTTGTTCCACGATTTCGTGGGTGGGACCCTGGCTGAACACCCCAAAGCCCCTGAGTTTAGTTGGGTACCGCTGGCCATATCGATCGGTGTGGCGCTGGGGGGTCTGGGCCTGGGCTGGCTGGTGTATAAGGATGTCAAGGCAGGCCAGCCTGATCCGCTCAAGAAACCGCTCGGCCCGATTTACACCCTGCTGGCCAATAAGTGGTACTTTGACGAGTTCTACAATTTCTTTGTGGTCAGGCCGGTAACCTGGTTCTCGGAAGTGTTCTCCTACATCTGGATGGACAAGTTCCTGTTCGATGGGTTCCTGCACTCGATTGGCGCTGGCGCGGCCTTTATTGGCAACACCATCCGCAACTACTTCGACAAACCGATCATCAATGAATTGATCGGCGACAAACTGGGCGCATATTGGACCTTCCAACCCGCTGGCCGCGCATTGCGCAAGGTCCAGACCGGGCGCATCCAGACCTACCTGTTGGGCGCACTGGCGACACTCTTGATTGTCGGCGCGCTTTACTACTTCATCTTCTAGAAGGGGAGTGAACAATGGATTTCATTAGCACTCACCTGCTGACAAGCATCTTGTTTTTCCCGACCTTGGCTGCGCTGGTCATCTTCTTCCTGCCCAAGGACGAAGTCAAGCTGATCCGTTGGACGGCCTTGCTCGCCAGCCTGGTGCCGTTCGGCCTTTCGGTCTGGCTCTGGACGCAGTTCAACCCGGATATGCCCGGCTTCCAGTTCCAGGAAAACTATATCTGGTACGAGGCGATCAACTCCAACTTCCACCTCGGCGTGGATGGGTTGTCGCTGAGCATGGTCTTGTTGACCACCCTGTTGACGCCACTGGCCATCCTGGCCTCCTTCAGCGTCACGGACAAAGTCAAGGCCTACATGATGCTCTTCCTGTTCCTCGAAACAGGCATGCTGGGCGTCTTCCTGGCGCTTGACTTGCTAATCTTCTTTGTCTTCTGGGAGATTGGTCTGGTGCCGATGTACTTCCTGATCAACCAGTGGGGTTCGGCCAATCGTAACTACGCCTCGCTCAAGTTTATGATCTATACCATGGGCGGTTCATTGGGCCTGCTGCTTGCCATCCAGATGCTGGGCGTCACCTTCCAGACTTACGACCTGGTGACCCTGGTCGAGCGATGGACGAGTTTCAACCCGGCCACCTTCCTGGGGATGCCGATTGAAACGGTCAAAGTGGTGACCTTCTGGGCCTTTGTGATTGCCTTTGCCATCAAGGTGCCGGTCTGGCCTTTCCATACCTGGCTGCCCGACGCCCATACGGAAGCCCCCACAGCCGGTTCGATGATCCTGGCGGGTGTGCTGCTCAAGCTTGGCGCGTATGGCTTCCTGCGCTTGGTCTTGCCGCTTTACCCGGCTGAATCTGCCCAGTATGCCGAATGGCTTGCCTTCCTGGCCGTCATGGCGATCATCTTTGGCGCGTTTGGCTCCTTCGGCCAGACGGACTTCAAGCGGCTGGTGGCCTATTCCTCGGTCAATCATATGGGCTTTGTGCTGCTCGGCATCGCTGCCGCGGCCAAAGCCATGGGTACTGAAAGCGCCACCATCGCCTTGAACGGGGCTGTGCTTCAAATGTTCAACCATGGCCTTTCGGCGGCAGGCATGTTCTTCCTGGTCGGCGTGATCTATGAACGCACCCATACCCGCGACCTGGAGAAGCTTGGAGGCCTGTTCCCGCTTGTGCCTGTTTATGGCGCGATACTGATCTTTACCAGCATGGCCTCCTTGGGCCTGCCCGGCCTGAACGGCTTTATCTCCGAGTTCCTGGTGGTACGCGGCGCGTTTGGCATCCTGCCGGTCTTTACCGCCCTGGCAATGATCGGCCTGCTGATGACCGGCGCGTATATCCTGAAAGGTGTTGCCAAGGTGCTGCATGGCCCGCTCAACGAACACTGGGCGCACGGCGAACACAAACTGACCGAGATCAACACCCGCGAGTTGATTGTCATGGCCCCGCTCATGGTGCTCATTCTCGTCCTTGGCATCTGGCCGATGTGGCTGCTGGATGTCATCAACAAAGCCATGACCATGCTGTTCTAGTCGAGGTGAACCATGCAATTTCCCATCCTTAGTGTCATCACGTTTACACCACTGGTCGCTGGCGCGTTGCTTTTCCTGTTCAAGGAGGAGCGCAAGAACGAGATTCGCGTCACGGCCCTGGCGGCGGCTGTTCTCGCCTTGTTGCTGTCCATCTGGGTCTATGTAACTTACGACCAGGCAGCGGCCGGCTACCAGTTCGTGGAAAAATACAACTGGTTGCCTGCGCTGGGCATTTCCCTGCACCTCGGCGTGGATGGCATCAGCGCCCCGCTGGTGCTGCTGACCGGCATCGTCATGTTCACCGGCGTGCTGATCTCCTGGGGCATCGACGATCGCCCGCGTGAATTCTTTGCCTTCCTGTTCCTGCTGGCGGGTGGCGTGTTCGGCGTCTTTGTCGCGCTGGACCTGTTTATGCTCTTCTTCTTCTATGAAATCGCGGTCTTCCCGATGTACCTGCTGATCGCCATCTGGGGCTGGAAAGTCACCCGCGAGTATGCGGCCATGAAACTGACCCTGTACCTGTTTGTTGGTTCAGTGTTTGCCCTGGTCGGCGCGCTGGCCATGTACTGGGCTACCGGCAACAACACAGGCACGTTTACATTCGATATGCTGGCCATGGAGGGCGCAGGCTTTTCAAAGGAATTCCAGATTTTCTGGTTCCCATTTGTTTTCCTCGGTTTCGCCATCCTGGGTGGCATCTTCCCCTTCCACAACTGGTCTCCTGACGGTCACGTGGCTGCCCCGACTGCCGTTTCGATGTTCCATGCGGGCGTGCTGATGAAACTGGGTGCGTTTGCCGCCCTGCGCGTTGGCATCATGCTGCTGCCCGAAGGCGCACTGTACTGGAAGTGGGTGGTGCTCGGCCTGGCCACGGTCAATGTCATCTATGGCGCATTTATCGCCATGATCCAGACCGACATGAAGTACGTCATCGGTTTCTCGTCTGTCTCGCACATGGGGTTGGTCATGCTTGGTTTTGCCACCCTCACCGAGCAGGGCCTGATTGGCGCCAGCGTTCAGATGTTCTCGCACGGCGTGATGACGGCCCTCTTCTTTGCTGCCGTCGGCATGGTGTATGACCGCGCCCACACCCGGCAGATTCCCGAGCTGGGTGGCATGGTCAAACCACTGCCCTGGGTGGCCATCGCCTTCATCATCGGCGGTCTGGTCTCGATGGGCATGCCCGGTTTCTCCGGTTTCGTCGCCGAGTTCCCCATCTTTATGGGTGTCTGGCAGATCGGCCAATGGGGCATTGCCGCCATTGCCGCCCTCTCCATTGTCATCACCGCCTCTTACATTTTGCTGGTCGTCCGCAAAGTCTTCTTCGGCGAGATGCCTGCCCAGTTTGAGGGTCACATTACCTCCATCACCGTTCTCGATAAACTTGCCCTGGCCACCCTGTGCGTCCTTATGATCGCACTCGGCCTTTTCCCCGGCCTGATGGTTCCCATGGTCTCTACCGGCGTGGATTACATCCTGCGCCTGTTGGGAGGTGCATAAATGCCCGCTTTTGATGTCAATTTCCTGGCCATCCTGCCGGAGGTAATGATCCTCCTGGTTGGCATCCTCATCCTTGTGCTGGACCCATTCTGGCGGGATGAGCACCGCCGCCTTCGGCTTGGCTGGCTCACAGCAGGCGGTCTTACCGTTACCCTGGCCGCCAGCCTGCTGTTGGCTGTCCCGGGTGAAGCTGCTTCTGCGTTTGGCGGCATGATCCGCTACGATATGTTCTCCTTTGCGCTCAAAATGGCCTTTGTTTTTGGCGCAGCCATCACCGCGCTGTTTATGATGGATTCACCTGGCCTGTCCGAGCGTCCGGAGTCGTACCTGCTGTTGCTGGCTGCCACCATCGGCATGAGCCTGATGGCTGCCGCTTCAGACCTGGTCATGCTCTACCTGGCGGTGGAAACTACTTCCATCCCCATGTATGTGCTGGCGGGTTTCCTGCTCAATGACAAAAAATCCACCGAAGCCGGTTTCAAATACCTGCTCTTTGGCGCGATGACCTCGGCCATCATGCTCTACGGCCTGTCATTGATTTACGGGTTTGCTGGCAGCACCCACTACTCGGTGATTTCCTGGCAGTTCACCGGCATGACGCCTTTTACGCTTGGCTTGATTATGCTGCTGGTGGTCGGGATTGGTTTTAAGATTTCGCTGGTTCCGTTCCACTTCTGGGCGCCTGATACCTATGAAGGTTCCCCGACCCCGATTGCCGGGTACCTTTCCACGGCTTCCAAGGCGGCAGGTTTTGCCGTCCTGGTGCGCCTGTTCATCGATATATTCCCCGCTTCAGCCGGCCTGAGTGGCCAGTGGCAGTGGATCCTGGCGATTATCGCCGTCCTGACCATGACCCTGGGCAACCTGGTGGCCCTCGCGCAGACCAACATCAAGCGCCTGCTGGCTTACTCGTCCATCTCACATGCCGGGTACGCCCTGATCGGTGTGGTGGCTGCCAATGAACTCGGTGTGGCAGGTGTCGTTTTTTACCTGATTGCTTACATCCTGACCAACCTGGCCGCCTTTGGCATCGTGGCGGTGGCCGCGCAAACCCTGGGCTCTGATGAGATCCGCGCCTATGATGGCCTGGGCCGCCGTTCACCTTACCTGGCGTTAGCCATGCTGATTGCATTCCTGTCCCTGGCCGGTATGCCTCCGTTTGGCGGTTTTGTGGCCAAGGTCTTCATTTTTATGGCAGGCATCCAGACGGGTTGGTTGTGGCTGGTGCTGGTGGGTATTGTCAACTCGGTCATCAGCGTATACTACTACCTGACGGTGCTGAAATATGTTTACCTGTACCGCCTGGAAGGTGAAAACGAAGCCGAATTCCCAGTGGTCATGTCCCGTCCGTTTGTGATCGCACTGACCATCCTGTCGGTGGGTATCATCCTGGTGGGGACGATCGTCGCCCCCTGGTTTGGAATCTCCACCGAAGCGGCCAAAGCGCTCTTTTAGCAACCTGCCAGAAGAAATCCGCGCGTGACGGGTTTCAATCGTGAAACCCGTCACGACTTTCTGGACGTATCCATAAGCCTTTGATATAATCCGAACCTATGACTGACCAGGCTGACATTGAAAAACGAAAAGCCTCCTTTACGATGACCCTGGCCGGGGTTGTCAGCCTTGGAGGGTTCATAATTCTGGGTATAGTGATTGGTGCGCTGGCGCTTGGGCTTTGGCTGGATGGGATGTTGAATGTCAAGCCTTTATTTACGATTTTGTTGATGATTGTCAGCGCCCCGATTAGCATCTTTGTGATGTACCGGGTGGCCATGAGCGCGATTTCTAAGATGTCGCCGCCCTCTACTAAAAATCAAGGAGAGTAATAAACTAACTTATGACCGCCAAAACTGAACGACGTTTTGGGTTCAAACGCTGGGTGTTGCTCGGTCTGATGATCCTGGGCGGCTGGCTTGCGTTCGCCGTGAAGGGGATTTTCACCCCGATCAGCCCGACCGTAATCCTGCCTGCCGAGCCGTTCATCCCGAGCCTGGCGAAGATAGCCTACGGCACCCCGTTCGAAACCTACTTTACGAACACAATGGCCTCGTTGAGTCTGGCCATCATCCTGCTGTTTGCGCTCGTGTTTTTTGTTGTCCAGCCCTTTATTCGCAGCGGCCAGCAGGTTCCGTCAGGTTTCTACAATTTTGTTGAGTTCCTGGTGGAATTTTTCTGGAACAGTACGCAAAGCGCTGCTGGCAAACATGCCCGCCGCATTTTCCCGTTTGTGATGACCATCTTCCTGGTTGTGCTGACGGCGAATCTGGTTAAATTGCTGCCTTTCCATGAAACGATCGGCTATTTTGAAGAAGGCTATGGCAGCTACACTGGCTATGATACGCAGACGCTCTTCGAAATTGGTGGCCTGCCGGTCATGACCTTGGACGGCTCACACGTGGTGAAGTCCAGCGAGCGCGCTGCGCATGCCGAAGAAGGTGACCACGGGGAAGAAGTCAAGCACAAGCGAGGTCATGCCTGTGTAGATGATTGTTTCCTGGCGCCTAGTTTCCGTGGCGCGGCGACTGACCTGAACTTCACGTTCTCGCTGGCGATCATTACCATGGTCATGGTGCAGGTATTTGGTTTCATGGCGCTTGGCCCGTCCTACCTCGTGAAGTTCTTCAATTTCACCACCATCATCAAGAAGCCGTTCTTTGGCCTGATGGATACCATCGTTGGTGTGCTTGAGTTGATCAGTGAAATTGCCAAAGTGCTCTCGTTTGGCTTGCGTCTTTTTGGTACCATCTTTGCGGGTACCCTCCTGCTGGGTATTCTGGGCGTGCTGGTTCCCGCCCTTGTTCCAGGCTTCTTGTATGGCCTTGAAACCTTTGTGGGCCTGATCCAGGCATATGTGTTTGCCACCCTGGCCCAGACGTTCATGAGTCAGGCAACCGTCAGCCATCACGGCGACGAACACGCTGAAGCTCACTAAACTTATAAAAAATCAAACTTACGATTTGGAGGAAATTACATCATGAATGATCCCGTGGTCTTCTTACAGGCAATGCGCTACATCGGTGCTGGTTTGGCCGTGATTGGTGTGGCTGGCGCTGGCGCTGGTATTGGTATCGTGGTGGGTGGTGCTGTGCAAGCGATGAGCCGTAACCCTGACTATACTGGCACGATCCAGACCAACATGATTTTGGGTATCGCTTTCGCAGAAGCTGTCGCCATTTACGCCCTGGCCGTCGCTCTGATTATTCTCTTCGTGTAAGCCTAAGGAGCTGTTCATGGAAGCACTTGGTATTAATCTCGGCTCTTTGGTGGTATTTGTCATTGCGTTTATTGTCGTTTTCACAGTTCTCGCGAACTGGATGTACACCCCCATCCTGAACATGCTTGAGAACCGCAAGAAGGCAATTGCACAGGGTCTCGAAGACGCCCGCGAGGCTGCTGAAGCCCGCGCCAACGCTGAAAAAGAAGCTGAAAAGATCATTGCTGAGGCTCAGGCCAAGGCTGGCACGATCGTTCGCGAGGCCACTGAGCGCGCTGAAGCTGCTGCGCGTGATGTGAAGGCTGCTGCTGATGCAGAGGCTGGCAAGGCCGCTGAAAAGAAACTGGCCGAAGTGGAAGAAGAACGCAACCGCATCCTCGGTGACTTGCGCGGCCAGGTGGCCGCCCTGGCAATTTCTGCCACCCAGAAGCTGGTTGGCGAAGCCCTGGATGAAAAACGCCAGCGTGCCCTTATCGACGAATTCTTCTCTGGTGTCAAATCTGGCAAACTGGTTGTTCTGGATGCTGCTGGCGTTACCGGCCAGTCTGCTGAAATAACCAGCGCCCTGCCGCTCACAAAGGAAGAGCAGGAAACTGTCAAAAAGGATGTGCTTTCCAAGGCAGGCGCCGCTGCGGTGACCTTCCGTGTGGATCCGTCCATCCTGGGTGGCTTGGTTGTGCGCGTGGGTGATAAGGTGCTGGATGGTTCTGTCTCCGGCAAACTCGAAGGCCTGCGCTCCAACCTGCGCTAAGTTTCTAAAAGATTCCATAAGACCTGGCGGAGAATCCCGCCAGGTCTTTGTTTTATGGTAAAACTTGCCCATGACAACTATCCGCCTTGCAGAATTATTTCCGAAATTCCCCTTCGTCTACCAAGGAACTTTTGGAGAAAACCCTGAAATTCTGGGTATCCAGATCGACTCCCGGAAAATAAAACCGGGGGATTTGTTCATTGCCATGCCGGGTGGCAGCGCGGACGGGCACCGATTTATCCCGACGGCAATCCAGAACGGGGCAGTGGCGGTAGTGGGTGAACAAGACCTGTCCTCCGGCCTACCCGTACCGTATGTCCGGGTTGAGAATGCGCGCCGCTCAGTGACTTACCTGGCTTCTGCTTTTTATGATTACCCGGGACATCGCCTGACGGTGATCGGCGTAACGGGAACAGATGGCAAGACGACGACCAGTAATTTGTTGTTCCATATCCTGCAAGAAGCCGGGTTAAAGGTTGGCCTGATTTCAACGGTCAATGCTGTGATCGGAGATGAGGTGCTGGACACAGGTTTTCATGTCACAACGCCTGATGCGCCGGACGTCCAGCGATACCTGGCGCGCATGGTTCAGGCAGGCCTGACGCATGTCATCCTTGAGACAACTTCGCATGGCCTATCACAATACCGGGCAGATGCCTCGCAGTATGATATCGCCGTGGTGACCAATATTACCCATGAGCACTTTGATGAGCATGGTTCCTATGAAAACTATCGTGCAGCCAAAGGCCGCTTGTTTGAGCTATT
Source organism: Anaerolineales bacterium (assembly GCA_024710905.1). Classification (GTDB taxonomy): domain Bacteria; phylum Chloroflexota; class Anaerolineae; order Anaerolineales; family Villigracilaceae; genus JANJTV01. The sequence continues at coordinate 137,846 of JANJTV010000076.1, forward strand.
ACAGGATACAGTAGAAAAGCCGCAGGGAAATCCGCGCCTGGGGGTACTCAATCGTGATGATGTTAAGTCTTACGAGTATTTACATCAGCTGATCAAAACAAAACGGGTCAGCTATGGGTTGTTCCCAAGTGCAGATATTTACGCAACGAACGTTGAATATTCCCCCAGTGGATTGTCTTTTGACATTTGCGGGGCGGGGTTTATGGTTCCTGCGACATCCAACCTGGTTGGTGCGTATAACGTGTCCAACTGCCTGGCGGCGTTCTCGGCGGCGGTCTCTGGTCTGGGGATTGACCCTCAAGTGGCTGCGCGCGGACTTTCGCGGCTGCCCGGCATCCCGGGTCGAATGGAAGTGATCGATCTTGGACAGAACTTCACTGCAATCGTTGATTTCGCGCACACCCCCAATGCGTTGCGTGTAGCGCTCGAGGCTGCCCGCCAGATGACATCGGGCCGGATTATTTCTGTATTTGGCTCTGCCGGTTTGCGTGACAGGGAGAAACGACGCATGATGGCCGAAACTTCTGCTGGGCTGGCAGACTTTTCTGTGCTCACCGCTGAAGACCCGCGGACTGAGTCTTTGGATGACATCCTGGAAGAAATGGCTGCCGGGGCCCGCGCCAGGGGCAGCAGGGAAGGTGAGACCTTCACGCGTGTACGGGATCGCGGCGAGGCCATCCGGTTTGCCGTCAAGATGGCACTTCCTGGCGACCTGGTCATTGCCTGTGGCAAAGGGCACGAGCAATCCATGTGTTTTGGCGTGACAGAATATTTGTGGGATGACCGAACCGCCATGCGGGCGGCCCTGGCTGAACTTTTGGGAAAAAAAGGTCCTGAGATGCCTTATTTGCCCACGCAAGAAGGGTAGGTTTGTTGCTGTGATGCCAACCCATTACTTTGACCAGGAAATCGTGCTGGAAGGCCAGGTGGTCCGTTTGGAGCCGCTGAGCCTTTCCCATGTCGGTGGTCTGGCTCGGGTGGGAAGCGATCCCTCGATTTGGCGGTATATGTTATATGGGGATGTCGCTTCTGAAGATGGGATCAGTCGCTGGGTGGAGGACCTTCTCCAAAGGAAGAAAACGGGGGTAGACTACCCCTTTGCCGTAATCCACAGACCGAGCGGGGAGGTGGCCGGGGCGACCCGTTACCTGGACATTCGCCCGGCGCATCGCGGACTGGAGATTGGCGGGACCTGGTATGGGAAGGCGTTCCAGCGTACGGGTGTAAACACAGAGACAAAATACCTGCTGTTGACATTTGCATTTGAAACGCTGGATTGCATCCGTGTGCAGTTTAAGGCGGATTCACGAAATGAGCGGTCATTGGCGGCCATTGAAAGAATTGGCGCTAGGCGAGAAGGGGTGTTACGCAATCATATGATCCTGGAAGATGGCCTGTTTCGTCATTCGGTGTATTTTAGTATTGTGGATTCTGAATGGCCGGATGTCAAAAAAATGTTGGAGGCCAAGTTGTTGATATAAAAACTCCCGCAGTGTATTTTGCGGGAGTTTTTATGCTATTCGGTCGGGGTTGCTTCTGTTTTCAGCGGGATGGTGAAAAAGAACGTTGTTCCTTTACGGAACTCGCTTTCAAACCAGATGCGACCGCCCTGCAGTTCGATCAGGTTTTTGGTGATGCTCAGGCCAAGGCCTGTTCCCGGCGCTTCACGAACTTTGTCATCGGCTGAACGGAAGAACTTGTTGAACAACTGCGCCTGGTCTTCCGGGGTCATTCCCAGGCCGTTGTCTTGAACCTTGACTCGCAGGAAATCTTGTTGCCCCTCCCCATCTGCGCCTTCAATCTCTTCCGAGAAGGGGGCGATTTCAATCGAGATGGCCGCACCCTCCTGGGAGTATTTATTGGCATTGCTGACCAGGTTGGTGATGATCTGGGCCAGGCGGTTGCGGTCATAAAACACATTCCCAAGCCCTTCAGGGAAGCTGGTGGTAAGGGTTTGGTGCTTTTGGTCAATCTGCGCCTGTGACAGCGAGACAACTTCCTCAATTACTTCGCGTACATCAATCATTTTGGGTTCAAGGCGCAAGTTGCCGCTTTCGATACGAGAGATGTCCGACAGGTCGGAAACCAGGGTTGCCATGCGGTTGACGTTGGCGCGAATGGTTTTGAGAAAGTTTGCTTGGTTGTCATTGAGCTGGCCGGTCGCGCCGGAAAGCATTAAGTCACTGTAACCCTTGATGGAGGTCATGGGGATTTTGAGCTCGTGAGAAACGACAGAGACGAATTCGGTTTTGGATTTGTTTGCCATGACGGCTTCATCGCGGGCTTCTGCCAGGTCTTGCAGGGCATCTTCCAGGTTGCGCAAGGCAATGGCTAATTTATTGCGCTCTTCGACCAACTCCTGTGTTCGTTGCACGACCCGGTCTTCGAGGCTGGCATACAACTCGTTCAGGTGATAGGTCATGGCATTGAAATTTTCACTCAGCACAGTGATTTCATCTTTTAAGAATAAGTAGTCTGTGCTGACGTTCTGTGCGAATTCACCAAGACTGATGCGAGTTGTTGCTTTGGTAAGCTGCTCCAATGGTCGGGAAAAGGCCAGGAAGGCCGCTACCCAGAACCAGACGGTCATCAGGGTGAACAGGCCGATCAACGAGAACAGGATGATCTGGATATTGCGGCTGACGGCGTTGAGCTGCTCAATGGGTTGGGCAACCACCAGGACGTTCCCGAGCTGGCGATTTGAGATGACCAGCGGGTGCCCGAGCAGGCGATATTCCTGCCCGTTGGCGTAACGAACGTTCTGGGTGGGTTGCTCGGAACTCCCCAGCCAACCGGTGTTAATCAGCGCCTCGTAACCTGCTTCCTTGTCAATGTTGCTGACAACCACCTTGTTTTCGACCACAATGGCCAAATCTGTGTCGATGATCCCGGAGATGTTGTTGATGTATTCGTCATCCATATAAAAGGCGGCGAATACGACTCCAAGCAAGCGATTGGTTTGTTTGTCAAAAACGGGAGCCACGCCAATGATCTGGGAGTTTTGCGGGGCAATTGCCACGCTGCTGACCGGAACCCTGAGTTCGAGGGCTTGCTTGATTAATTCATCCCGGATAGTCTGTGCTTGCTCGTTAACCTGCAACCGTCGCGCCACTTGTGGCCCACCGTAAAAATAGGCAATGTCACCGGGTTGATAGTTGGGGGTGTACAGGGAGAGTTCCTGTAATCGCAGGGAGTCTTTGTTTGAGAGCAGTGTGGGCGTGTTCTCGTCCAGGTTGGTGAATGCAGAGATAACCTCTGGTTGATTGGCCAGCAATGCCGCACTGGTACGCGCCAGGTTTTCCGAGTTTTCAATCAGTGCACCCACCGAGTCGGCAATTTCCGCTAGCCTGCGGTCAGACTCCGCTTCAATCTGCGAAGTGATAAACAGGTTGGTGATGGGTGAGAACACCAAAAGAACAATGAGGATGGCTGCCGCCAGGGGCAGAACCAGTTTCCAGCGAATGCTCAGGTAGCGTTTTTCGAAGATATCTCGAAACTGTGAGAACATAATTTATTAGTTGGCTTTCCGTCTAAAGAGGGTAACGAGCACAGCAATAGCAACCAGTGCACCGCCAATGGCCGCCAGAATCCCTGCATCAGGAAGGTTGCCAGCGAGCGGGGTGGCGGTTTCTTCTTCACCCATCACAACAAACTCGGCAATTACGGATGCGGCTGGCACTTCATTCTTAACAGGCTGTAAAACACTGGTCATGTAATAGGCGACTGCATCGGCATCTTGCTCGGTGAGGCCGGAATAAGCATACCACGGCATGAGGATTAAGCGGCGCCCATCTTTTCCGACACCCGTCAGGATGGCACGCTTCATTTCATCTTCGGTCCAGTCCCCCAGGCCGGTTTCGTTGTCAGGCGTGATGTTGCCGCCATAGACAATGCCCCACGGCCCCTGGTAAGGTTGGCCGCCTGCCAGGTAAAGGTCCATACGCGGTGCGCCAGTTTCAGGATTAATTGGTGTGTGGCAATCCGTACAGCCCATTACCACTTCCACCAGGTATTTGCCGCGCGCGGCCTTGTCAGATGGGTCCGGCGCAGTGATACCCTGGCGATAAGGCAATGGCTGGAGGAACTGCTTGGAAACAGTCTCATCGGGAACCTGGTTGCTGACCGCGTCGACCGAGCGCATATAGGCAATAATTGCATCCAGATCAGCATCGGCGAGTCCATTGTAATTGTGATAGGGCATGACCGGGAAGAGCATTTCGCCGGATGGAGTCTGCCCGGTGCGGATGGCGACTTTTAATTGCTCATCTGTCCAACCGCCAATGCCGGTTTCAGCATCCGGCGTAATGTTGCGTGTAAAAACCACACCGGCCGGGCCTAGGTCAAACGCACGGCCACCTGCCATCCATCGATCGGTGTCCATCGCCAGTTGCTCATCAAAGGCGATCATGCGAATCTGATCCAGTGTCAGGGTGGCAAAGTCATTGAATTCTGCACGGTAGGGGGTATGGCAATGTGTACATCCGGCGATACCGGCCAGGTACTTGCCGCGCGCAATGATATCGTCCTGTTGATGTTGCACAGCTCGAGCGGTTGGGGTGAGGGCAAATACTGCAAAAAGAACCAAGAGAAAACCGACACTTGTGAGCAGATACTTTTTCATACATTCTCCTTTGGTTGGGCCAATGTCAAAATTATACGGTGAAATAACCTATTTTTCCATATAATTTTGATGGCATTACTCATATTCGCTTAACGAAAAACGGAGCAGGATTAATCCTGCTCCGTTAATTTAGCGCCTACGGTCGTTGCCACGACGGTCACCACCGCCATGTGGGCGGCCTCCGCCGGGCCTGCCCCCGCCATTCGGGCGGCCGCCACCGCCAGGTTTGCGCTGGTCTTTTTCGCGCGCTTCCTCTGCGGTCCAGCCTTCCAATACAGCCTGGCGGGAAAGGCGAATCTTCCCGGAGCCGGGGTCAATATCAATCACCATGACCGAAATCTCGTCGCCCAGGTTGACGACATCTTCCACTTTGTTCACTCGTTCGGTGTCGAGCTGGGAGATATGCACCATGCCATCAACGCCGGGTAGGATTTCAACGAATGCGCCGAAATCTGCCACGCGGACAACCTTGCCCGTGTAAATGCGGCCAATTTCGGCAGACTCACCCAGGGCTTCCACCCGTTGCCGGGCAATTTCTGCGCCTACGCCGTTAACCGAGGCAATGAAGACGGTGCCATCTTCCTGCACGTCAATCTTGACTTTGGTTTCTTCCTGCAAGGCGCGGATGTTCTTCCCACCGGGGCCAATTAATGCGCCAATCTTGTCAACCGGGATTTTAACCGTGATGATGCGCGGAGCATGCGGTTTGAGTTCGGGGCGCGGCGATGCGATGGCTTCAAACATTTTGTCCAGGATATGCAGGCGGGCATCGCGGGCCTGGGCCAGGGCCTCGGTCATCATTTTTGTGCTCAGACCGCTGATTTTAATATCCATTTGCAGGGCAGTGATACCCTTGGTCGTCCCGGCCACTTTGAAATCCATGTCGCCAAGGTGATCTTCCGTGCCCTGGATGTCGGTCAGGATCTTGTAACGGCCGCTGTCGTCAGTCACCAGGCCCATGGCCACACCGGCAACAGGGGCCTTAATCGGCACGCCAGCATCCATTAATGCTAGGGTTGAGCCGCACACAGAGGCCATCGAGGATGAGCCATTGGAGGCCAGCACTTCGGAGACGAGGCGCAGGGTGTAGGGGAAGGTTTCTTCGTTGGGGATGACCGGTTCCAGCGCGCGTTCGGCCAGCGCGCCGTGGCCTACTTCGCGGCGGGACTGCCCGCGTAGGGGTTTCACTTCACCCGTGGAGAAGGGTGGGAAGTTGTAATGATGGAGGTAGCGTTTGCTATCGACGGGGGAGAGATTGTCCAGTTCCTGGGCTTCGCCGAGGGTGCCGAGGGTGGCAAGGGTAAGTACCTGGGTCTCGCCGCGGGTGAACAGGCCGGAGCCGTGCGCGCGCGGGGAAAGGCCAACTTCGCACCAGATCGGGCGGATATCCGCCGGTGCGCGACCATCGGGGCGTTTGCCCATGCCGAGGATGCGCTCGCGTACGATGGCGCCTTCCGCTTCTCCAAAGGCCGCTTTAACGGCTTTCTCTGAGGGGTAGCCTGTTGGGTCAGCACCTTCGGGCACCGTGCACATTTCGGCCAGCACTTCTTCCAGGATGGCGTCCATCCCGCCGTAAAATTCGGCCTTGGCAAGTGGCTTGTCAAGCAGGTCGTTCATCGGGCCGCTGACGCGATCCAACACTTTTTTGTTGAGTTCGTCGGTGGCGTTGGCAAAAGAGGCTTCACGCTTGGGCTTGCCGACTTCGGACTGCATCTTGAACTGCAAGTCGATAATGGGCTGGATGGACTGGTGGCCGAGTTCAAGGGCGGCAACCATTACGTCTTCGGGAATCTCATCTGCGCCGCATTCGACCATCAGGATGGCATCCCTGGTTCCAGCCAGGCGCAAGTCAAGGTCAGACTGGGAAATTTCTTCAAAGGTCGGATTGACGATAAACTGGCCGTTGACGCGACCAATGCGTACTGCGCCGACCGGGCCGTCCCAGGGGATATCTGAGATCATGATAGCAGCGGAGGCAGCGTTGATGGCGAGGATATCCAGCGGGTTGATGCCGTCGGAGGAGAGTGAGAACATCATCACTTGCACTTCGTTGCGCATGCCGTGCGCGAAGAGCGGGCGCAGGGGGCGGTCTGTCAGGCGGGCGGTCAGGATGGCATCGGTGCTGGGGCGGCCTTCGCGGCGGAAGAATGAGCCGGGGATTTTGCCGCCAGCGTACAGGCGTTCTTCGTATTCCACGCTGAGCGGGAAGAAGTCTATACCTTCACGCACACCGCCCATGGTGGCAGCGGCGAAGATGATGGCCTCGTCGATGGCGACCGTGACCGCGCCGCCAGCCTGGTGGGCCAGCTTGCCGGTTTCAAAGGCAACGGTGCGCGTACCAACGGTGGTTGTGTAGCGTTTTGCTTCGGGTTTCATAAATTATCTCCTGTGGCAGGCCGTCTTGGGGCCTGCCGGTATTTCCCGCCTGGTCAGGGACTGAAGGACGATGACAACAATAGATTTGTGAAGTGGGGTTGTCAGCGTGTTTCAATTCCTGACGGCTGTGCGGGATATGTTTGAAATGTAGGGGCGACCCTTTGGGGAGTCGCCCCTACAGATACGACGAACTTATTTGGCGCGGCGCAGGTTCAGGCTTTCGGTGATGGCCAGGTAACGAGCGTAATCGTTCTTACGCAGGTAGGCCAGCAATCGGCGGCGCTGACCCACGAGGCGGAGCAGGCCACGGCGGCACGATTCATCGTGTTTGTTGGCGCGTAAGTGCTCCGTCAGCTGGGTGATGCGTTTGCTCAGGATGGCGACCTGGACTTCCGGGGAACCGGTATCGGTTTCATGGCGATGGAAGTCGCTGATAACCTGAGTTTTGACAGTTTTGTCTAACGGCATGACGTTTGCTTCTCCTTTCTAAATGGATGGTGCAGGTCTCCATGTGCGCAGCCCGCTAAGGAAGCCGAACCGCAGACAGGACCAGTCTTGGACAAAGAATTATACCAGAAAATTCACTACCGCGGCGCTTTGGCGGCTTCGCGCAGCCATTCGCGTACCCGTTCCTGCAAATCTTCGTGCAGGGCGGGCAGCATGCGGCGGAAAAGTACAGCTGTTTGCGGGTTTTGTGAAAGCAGGATGGTTTGCTTCATAAAAAAGGCCGTTTCGACTGGTGAGGCTTCATACAGGGTGTTGACCAGTTCCGAGATTTCGACCTGCAGGGCCACCGGGGCATTTTCCAGTACCGGTTTGATGATCTCGTAGACAGGTGGCAGGTTGTCGTAAGCCGGGTCTTCAACCAGGGGCAGCATGGCCAGGATGGCATTTGGCCACATTTTTTGCCAATCCGAGGCGAGCCATTCCTGCATCAGCGCCAGGAATTGGTCCGGCGTTTCGCGGCGCAGGCGGCCCAGGCTGTTGCCAAGCAGGGCGTTGCGTAGGGTTTTGTCCCTGGCGCGGCTGACCCAGGCGCTGATCCGGTCTAATAGTAGCGGTGTGGACGGGTGGATACGGCCAAGCAGGGATGCGGCCAGCAGTCGCGTTTCCAGGTGACCATCTTTCCACAGGGCATCGGTCAGATCCATGGCTTGTTCGGGGAAGGTGGCCGCCAATGGCAGCAGTTCCTGCTCGATCTGGCGCAACACAGATTGCGGGGCGCGATAACTCGGCAGTACCGAAATGGGTGCAGCAACCACGCCGACTCGCAGGGTGCGGTCAGCGTATAAATCCAGAATCTCGTGCAACCCTTTCAGGAAGGCATCTGGCTGGTCGAAATTCTCGACCAGCGTCGCGGCCTGGATCTTCAGTCTGGCAATATCAATGGCTGGCATGGGTTTATGGAATTGCCTCGCCCAGACCAGGGTTGTGGGTTTGGGCGAGGCAAGATGGCCTAGTACGCCTTGGCAAAATATACTTTGCGGGTGGATTTGCCGCCGCACACGATGCACGCACCTTCGCCACCGGGCTGCCTTTCGAGCGGGATGCAGCGCGTTGAGGCTTTGGTATCTTCTTTGACTTTGGCTTCGCACTCCTTGCTTTCGCACCACCAGGAGAACGCCCAGCCATCCTGTACGACTTTCTTTAGTTCGTTATAATCCTTGGGGTTATGGATATTCGAGTCGCGAAAGGCGGTGGCTTTGGCCAGCAAGGCTGCCTGGATGTCCACCAGCAGGGAGGCAACCGTACTGGCGATATTTTCCTGGGAAACGAAGGTTTTGCCCTCCTTGCCGGGCTGGTCGCGGCGGGCCAGGGCTACGGAGTTCTTTTCCACATCTTTGGGGCCGATCTCCATCCGTAGGGGAACACCGCGCATTTCCCAGTCGTTGTACTTGAAGCCGGGGGTCACTTCTTCGCGGTCATCCATCTTTACGCGGATGCCGGCTGCTTTCAGTTCACTAAAAATACGGTCAGCAACGGGCATGACCAGCGTTTTTTCATCTTCACTGCGGAAGATGGGCACCATCACCAGTTGGATCGGTGCAAGCTTGGGAGGCAGTACCAGGCCTTTGTCATCGCCATGGGTCATAATGATGGCCCCGATCATGCGCGTGGACAGGCCCCAGGAGGTGGTGTGGCAGTATTGCAGCTGGTTGCCCTGGTCGGTGTACTGGATCTCGAAGGCTTTGGCGAAGTTCTGGCCCAGGTAGTGGCTGGTACCGCTCTGCAGGGCCTTGGTGTCGCCCATCATGGCCTCGATGGTGGTGGACATGACCGCCCCGGCAAATTTCTCGGTTTCTGATTTGATTCCCTTGATGACCGGGATGGCAGCGTCGTTGATGGCAAAATCGGCATAAACATCCAGCATGCGCAGGGTTTCCTCGCGGGCTTCGTCCTCGGTGGCGTGGGCGGTGTGGCCTTCCTGCCAGTAGAACTCGGCGGTGCGCAGGAAGAGCTTGGTGCGCATCTCCCAGCGTACAACGTTGCCCCACTGGTTGATTAGCACGGGCAGGTCGCGCCAGGATTTAATCCACTTGCTGTACATGTAGCCGATGATGGTCTCGGAGGTCGGGCGCACGACCAGGGGTTCTTCCAGTTTTTCGCCGCCACCGTGGGTGACGACAGCCAATTCGGGGGCGAAGCCTTCCACATGTTCTTTCTCTTTTTCAAGGAAAGACATGGGGATGAAAAGCGGGAAGGCCGCGTTAACGTGGCCGGTTTCTTTGAAGCGGCGGTCCAGCCCTTGCTGGATATTTTCCCATAACGTCCAGCCGTATGGACGGACGACCATGCAGCCACGCACGGGTGAGTAATCGGCCATCTCGGCCTTGAGCACGATCTCGTTGTACCAGTCCGAGAAGTTCTCGGCGCGGGGGGTAAGTTGGTCTTCTGCCATTTTTCCTCGATTTTTTTCAGTCTCCGGGCTGCTGAACTAAGCCAGCCCGTGTTTGTTATTGGTGTTTTTTTGATTGTTGCCCAACATGGCAACGGCAGTTTCAATATCAGGGGCAAATTGTAACAGGTCGCGCTGTTGTTCGGGTGTGTACTGCCCCAGCCTGCTGAAAACCTGGTCGAAAACGGCCTGCCAGCCTTCCCCGACCAGGATGAGCGGCCTCCGGGGCAGGGAGTCCACGATCATCAGGTTCCACATGAGCACAATCTCGGTCAGAGTGCCGGGACCGCCGGGCAGGGCGATGGCCGCATCGCAGCCGCTAATCAACGCTTCGAGCCGCTCAAGCAAAGAGTGTTTCCTGCGTTCCTCTTTTACCCATTCGTTGGGTTTTACTGCGCGCCAGGCTTCAATTTCTTCGCAGGTCACGCCAATCACGTGCCCGCCTGCTTCGGCTGCGCCACGGCTGGCGGCCTCCATCGTACCGATATAGCCGCCGGTCAGCAGATTGTGCCCGGCCTCAGCCAATAGCCTGCCGAGGGTTTGGGCTTCTTGATAGCCAGGTGAGCCTGCCTTGGGTTGTGAGCCGCCAAAAACGGTGATGTTCATGGTTTCTTCCTTGCAAATTATCCTTGCCCGGTGTCCCAACTCCGGGTTTCGTTTACTTTTAGTTTTTCCAGCACAGCTTGCTCCAGGTCGATGCCTGACACCGAGGCCAGTTGCAGCAGGTAAAGCGCAACGTCGGCCAATTCACCGGCCAGTTCATCCTTGTCTTTTACGTCCTCAGCCCACTGGAAGTGCTCGAGGATCTCACTGGCTTCCAGCGATAGTGAAATGGCCAGGTTGCGCGGGGTTTGCGGGCGTTTGCTGCCGGCCTCGTACCAGCCTTTTGCGCGGACAAAACGGTTCATCTCTTCGGTCAGGTCTTTGATTTCCATATCGGGGTCAGGCGCGGGGGAGCCAGCTCCTTTTCCTTCTGATAAAAAAAGCGGCTCGCCTGGGTGGGGAGCCGCCGGGTTGCATGTCTAATTAAACCTATCCAGACCAGGAGGCTTTGAAATATTTCGGGGCAGGGGACGGGTTGTTTAGCATGGCGGGCATTATACCATTATTGCGCTGCGCGGTACAATAAGGCTATGAACCTGTCTGAGAGACTGCGGGATTTCCTGCCGCAAGAGCATTTTTACTGGCTGGGGTTGGCCGCCAAGCTGTCCCCGGCAACCCTGGTGGGCGGCGTGGTGCGCGATCTGCTGCTGGGTCGTCCTTCGCTGGATCTGGACCTGGTTTTTGAAAGCAATGCGGTGGATGTTGCCCGGCGGCTGGCTGCACAGCATGGCGGGGAAATCATCGTACATCCGGCTTTCCAGACTGCGGTCTGGCAGCCCCGACCTGGCGTTTTCATGGACCTGATAACTGCCCGCCGGGAGCATTACCCGGCCCCGGCCAGCCTGCCGGTTGTGCAGCCCGCGAAGCTTGCCGACGACCTGGCGCGCCGTGACTTTAGCATCAACACCCTCGCCATCCGCCTGGTGGATGGGGAACTGGTGGATGAACACAATGGCCTGCAAGACCTTCAAAAAGGCGTTGTTCGTGCCCTGCATAAAAATTCGTTTATTGATGATCCCACCCGCATCCTGCGTGCCATTCGCTATGAGCAGCGCTATGGGTTTGCGATGGAGCCCTCCACGCGGGGCTGGCTGGAGGCGGCCCGACCCGGCCTGCGCCTGCTCTCGCCGGAACGCCTGCGCCATGAACTGGATATGATCCTGGACGAGCCGCATGCCCCGGCCATGTTGTCGCGCCTGTATGGTTTGGGTTTGCAGTCATTCCTGCCGGATGTCCTGCCCGTGGAACCGCCTCTAACCCGCCTGCTGGATTTGGCCCACCAGCCGCCGCCGCCCAGCTGGGGACTCAGGCCCACCCTCGGCCACCAACCGTTAAAGCGGGTTTTGGGCTATGCCCTGTGGCTGATGTCTTTAACCACCGCCGCGCTGGATGCTGCCAATGCGAGCCTTGCTTTTGCCGCGCCGATGCTAAAAGTCATCCGTGCTGCCAGCGCCCTGACTCGTGACTTGACAGGCTTGCGCGGGCAGCCGCCTTCTGCATGGGTTGCCCGGCTGGATGGATTGCCCATGACAGCGATCTATGCTGCCTATTTGCATAGCGAACAGGCAGAATTGCACAATTACGCAACAGGCTGGCGGCATGTGCAAGCTGAAACAACCGGCGAGACGCTTAAGGCCCTGGGGGTGCCGCCTGGTCCGCTGTATCGTAGGGTTCTCTGGCAGGTGCGTGCCGCCCGCCTGGATGGGTTGGTCAGTACCGGGGCCGGGGAGCAAGCCCTGTTGCGGGAATTGCTTGCTTCCAATTAAACAATCGCTGTATACTACGCTCATGCCTGAAGAACAACTCCCATACCGAATCCGCCAGGATTTTCTCAGCCCCAGTGAGATGACCTTCTTTCGCCTGGTGGCCGATGCCATGCACGACCGTTTTTATGTGTGCGCCAAGGTTTCGCTGCAGGAATTATTCTCTGTGACCCGGCCCAACGAAAACGTGCATTACTTTAATAAAATCTACCGCAAGACGATCGATTTCCTGTTGATCAGTCATACCAACATGAAACCGGTACTTGGCGTCAAGTTGTTTCACCTGGCCAAGTCCCACCATCGCCCGCGTGACGAGTTCCTTGATCAGGTCTTTGCGGCGGCCAACCTGCCCCTGGTCTATGTACCCCTGCAAGAGAAATACGAAGTGGCCGAAATTGCCGGGCTGTTCAAGGATGCCATGCGCCGTGCGCGGGATCACCAGCACGGGCAGGAGCAGGATTTTTCTCCCATCTGCCCGAACTGCGAGATCACCATGGTGCTGCGTTTTTACACAGATGGGCCCAAAAAAGGCCAGCAGTATTATGGCTGCCTGAACTTCCCGGATTGCAAGGCGGTGGTTGCCATGCCTGCCGGGCAGGCCAAGGGTTAAACGTATGACAGAAAACCTGCAATCACTTTATGAGTTTGCAACAGACCTGGCCTACCGCGCCGGGCGGATTACGCTGGGCTATTTCAATGCCGGGGTGCGTCCCGACTACAAGGAAGACGATACGCCGGTAACTGTTGCCGACCGGGCCGCCGAGCAGTTTATCCGCGCTGAAATCGAAAAGCGCTACCCGAAACATGCCATTCTGGGCGAAGAGTTTGGTGAGACAGCTTCCGGCTCAGTCTTCCGCTGGATTATTGACCCGATTGACGGGACAAAATCCTTTATGCGCGGTATTCCGCTCTACGGGGTGTTGATTGGCCTGGAAGTGGAAGGGGTGGTGAAGGTAGGCGCAGCGTATTATCCCGGCACCGATGAAATGCTGTGCGCCGCTGAAGGCCTGGGCGCCTGGTGGAATGGCCGTCCGGCGCGGGTTTCCGAGATTGACAGCCTGGACAGGGCTTTCCTTTGCTATACCAACATTCGTAACATGGCAAAGTACAACCGCGAAGAGGCCTGGGAGCGGATAAGTGCCGTTGCCTATGCCTCGCGCGGCTGGAGCGATGCCTACGGATACCTGGCGGTGGCAACCGGCCGGGCTGAAGTGATGCTCGACCCGATTATGAACATCTGGGATTGCGGGCCCTTCCCGGTGATCATCAAGCAGGCAGGTGGATTTTTCGGCAGTTGGGATGGGCGTGAAGGGCATACGCATAACGAAGCCCTGGCCTGTAACGCGGCTATCAAAGAGCAGTTGTTGGCTTTGATTAATTCTTGAGAGACTTTTGTAAATTAAATGCAAAAGAGGAAAGATGGTTGACCGTCTTTCCTCTTCTTTGTTCTTTACTGGTAATGTCGCTGGATTTCATTGGCATACTGCACGCCAACCGTATCGCGGTTTTCCCTCAGCCAGGCTGAGATTTTGGTCGGGCAGCGGGCAGGTTCGGGGGAGACCAGCAGGTTGGCCATCAGCCCGTCCACCTCTTCCGGGGTAAGTACCACATCCCCCAGGAACAGGCCGATAATCTGCGATGCCAGCAATGCCAGCCGGGGATGGGTGTGCAGGATGGGCTTCGTATAGCCAATAGAGTTGCCTATTTCCTTCACCAGGCCATCGAAGGTGTAGATTTCCGGGCCGACCGCATCCCAGACCAGATTGTCATTGCGGTTGCCTGCTTCCACGGCCAGGGCGGCCACATCATCCACATAAACCGGTTGGATTTTATACTGCCCGTCGCCGATCTGGGCAAAGAACGGGAAGCGCCGCAGCAGCCAGGCGATGTTGTTAATCAGCACATCCTCCTTGCCGAATAAAACGGTGGGACGCAGGATGGCGTACTCCATTCCAGATTCGATGACCGCTTTTTCGTTGGCGGCCTTGCCCCAGAAGTAGGGCAGGGGGGAGTCGGCGCTGGGGTTGGTGATGCTGATGTGTACCATGCGGCGCACCCCGGCCAGTTGGGCGGCTTTGACCAGCAGGCGGGTATTCTCCACGGCCTGGGGTTGGGTATTGCTGGATTTGTCAAACCGCACCCAGTAAGTGTTGTAGAGCGTATCCACGCCCATCAGGGCTTTGGTCATGTTGGTCAGGTCAAAATCCAACGGGAAAGCCTGCACCTGGCCGTTAAATGGATCGCGGCGCTTGGGGTGATTGGTCAGGGTAATCACTTCGTGGCCCTGGGCCAGCAGGCGGTGCGTGATGTACCTTCCAGTGTAAGAGAATGCTCCGGTGATGGCGATTTTTTTCATGTCAGCCTCCTTGTTGTTTGGTGGGCCGGGGGGCGACCATGGCGAAGAATGCCACTGCCCCGGCGATGCATACCAGCGAGAAGATGAAGCCCAGCAGGTTCCAGCGCAGCTGGTCGGCCAGTTCGAAGAAGGCCGCAGGGCTGGTTTCAGCGACAGGCACAAAACCCAGACCGAAGATGACCGGCATGACGACCAGCATCAGGTTGGAGAAAACTGTCCAGAACAGGGCGCGTTCTTCCGTGCCGCACAGGTCGGCCAGCACCCGCCGCAAGTGCGGGCGGATGTAGGCTGCCAAGCCCAGGCAGGCCAGCAGGGTGACAATTAGTTGGGCGAGGTAAATCAAAATGGTGTTCATGGTTGCTCCTTTCGTTTTTGGCAACATTAATCCCTCCGGCGGCGGATGCCCCGGTTTGCGAACAGAGTTTAGTGAGATGGGTTACTTAAGGATTTTCAGCACGTTCTGGACGGTACCCAGCCCCAGCCCTTCAAGCCGGGAAACGGCGCGGGTGAGACTGTCCAGTGCGTCGAAAAAATCCTGGAGGGCGCGCACCCGTTCGATCAGGAAGGCACGCTCCTCGGGGGCGAACTCTCCCTGGCCGTGGTCCAGTTTCTCGAGCGTTTCGCGCACCGAGGCAACGGCCCGGTCGAATTCGCTGTTCTGGCGTTCGGCCAGGATGTTGCGGATGGACTTGTAAAAATCTGTTTCGGCGCGGTAGTAATCCTTGCGATCGCCGAGGCGGGTCACCGGGTGAACCAGCCCCATCCGGGCGAGGGAGCGGACGGTGGTGCTGATGGCGCCTTTGGTCAGCCCGGTTTGCGCCACCAGTTCATCCAGCGGCAGGGGGTCGGGGGCCAAGTAAAGCACGGCAAAGATGGCGCCCATGGCTTTGGGGAAGCCCCAAAAGGCACTGATGCCGCTCAGCCCTTCAATGAAGTGTTGCTTGATTTCCGTGGTTGAGTTGTTCATGGTTTATCCATTTAGAATGTTTAGTAACTACTAAACAAAGTGTACAATAAAATAATCCCCGTGTCAAGGGGATTATTAGGCTTTTTTTGATATCTACAGGACGATAATGTTCATGCCGATCAACTTCCAGACCAGCCAGATCTGCAGCAGGTGGAAGGTGTTGTCGATGATCACCATGGACCAGGGAGCATACGGGCCGGTGGCGAAGTTACGCTGGCCAACCAGGTTCATCCAGAAGCCGACAAATTGGGTGCGGTCTTGCAGGAAATGGAAGCCAAACAGGATTAAGAAAGGCAACCAGCCCCACCAGCCAGTGAAGAACAGCACGGAGGCCGTCCAGACCAGGCTGTGCACCAGGCACGAGATGTTGTCGTTCTTTTTGTTTTCGGCCATCCAGTCAATCTGAAGGATGTAATCTCCCACCATGTGACCGAGGAATGCGAGTGTCAAGGTTTCCAAAGGCGTCTCTCTTATTGAATGTAGCCGATTTATATCACATTCTGTTAATCCAATGATAACCAATTCATAATTATTTGTTAGCCAGCGCTTCAAGCAAATCGGCACCTTGCAGCCCTGCTTCCCGGGCGGTTAACCAATCGTGGTAGGAAAACCAGAAGAATTTTTCATCCTCGCCTGCGGTAAAGCGGAGTTGTACCTGGCCTGGCCCGTTGCCGGGAAGTTCATCCCGCGGAAAAGAATCCAGCGCGGTAAGGATTTTCCCCGCCAGGTCACCCATGCTGGTGGCGTCATCCAGGCGGTCCACCGGAATCGTAACGTAGAAATCGGTTTGCATGGCAAGAAAATATTCTACGTCGCCTTGCTGGTTGAGGCAGTTCTCGCCGTAGGCGGTTGCAATGACGGTGGTCTGCGGCAGGTTATTGCCTGACAGGTGCGCGGAAAGTTCTTTTGAAAGCTCAGGCAAGTCCTCGGTCGCCCACATCCATCCGCAGGCGCTGTAACGTTCAGCGGCGGGGGGTGGCGTTTCGGAGGGTTCCGGGGTGGGGGTTAACGGAATCGCCAGGGAGGGCAGGTTGCAGGCCAGGGCAACGGAAAGCAGGAGCAGGCTGAGAACGGATACTTTCTTCATTTCACCAGGATTATACTCTCGCCGGAACTTTCTTAAGAAATAGCAGGCCTTTTCAGATATAATTCCCCCACTAATTTCCTGGAAGTGGAGCGCGAATGGGCCAGAAAAAATTGACCGGGGCGGAGATCCGCCAGACTTTTATAGACTTTTTTGTTGAACACCAGCATACCATTGTGCCGTCTGCCAGCCTGGTGCCGGGAGGGGATGCCACCCTGTTGTTTACCAACTCGGGCATGGTGCAGTTTAAGGATGTATTTCTGGGCACGGATAAGCGGCCTTATACCCGCGCAGTCAATTCTCAAAAATGCATGCGTGTGGCAGGTAAGCACAACGATCTGGATGATGTGGGCCGGGATGATACCCACCATACGTTTTTTGAAATGCTGGGCAACTGGTCATTTGGCGACTATTACAAAAAAGAAGCCATTGCCTGGAGCTGGCAGCTGTTGACCGATGTGTGGGGCATCCCGAAGGAAAGCCTTTACGCCACCTGCTTCAAGGATGACAAGGGCAATGTGCCCACCGACGAAGAAGCAGCAGGCATTTGGCGCGCGCAGCCCGGCTTTGACCCAAGCCATGTGTTGTTCTTCGGGCGCAAGGAAAATTTCTGGCAGATGGGCGAGACTGGCCCGTGCGGGCCTTGTTCGGAAATCCACATTGATCGCGGAATTGAATATTGCGACCTACAGGGCCAGCCGCACCGTTGTGAAGTAAATGGCGATTGCACGCGTTTCCTTGAGCTGTGGAATAACGTTTTTATCCAGTACAACCTGTACGATGATGGTCGCCTTGAGCCCCTGGCAGCCACGCACGTGGATACCGGCATGGGTTTTGAGCGCATCGTTGCAGTGTTGCAGGATGTCTCCTCCAATTATCGAACGGACTTGCTCTGGCCGCTCATCCAGAAAACCCAGGCGCTGAGTGGGCAAAGTGATGCCGAGCGCGAGGAGAATTTCACGCCGTACCGCGTGATCGCTGACCATGTGCGTACGGCGTCTTTCCTGATTGCCGATGGCGTCGTGCCGGGAAATGTAGGCCGAAACTATGTCTGCCGCATGATTGTGCGCCGCGCAGCCCGTTTTGGCACCAAGATTGGCCTGCACGAACCTTTCCTGGCCCCAGTGGCGGAGGAGGTCATCCGCATCTATGGTGACTTTTACCCGGAACTGGTTAAGGCGCGCCCGACCATCCTGGACAACCTGACCCGCGAAGAACAGCGTTTTGCCCGCACCATTGAAACGGGCACAGCACACCTGCAAGACCTGCTGGATGCCCTGAAAACATCCGGCAAGACCGTCCTGGACGGCCACAAGGCTTTTGAGTTGTACGCCACATACGGCCTGCCGTTTGAAATTACCCGTGATATTGCCCGCGAGCAAGACCTGGATGTAGACGAGGGCGGCTTCAGGGCCGGGATGGAAGAACATCGCCTGGCTTCCGGCGGCGGCAAGGCCATGGGCGAGATGGGCGGCGAGGACGCCGATTTTTACACGGGACTCTTCAAGGAACTGACCGCAGCCGGGAAACTGCCTGCTTCGGGCGTGGAATATGATCCCTACAACAGCCTGCAGGTCAACACCGAGGTCCTGGCGTTGGTGGTGAACGGAAAACCTGTTCCTGATGCCCAGTTTGGCGACCAGGTGGAAGTTTTGCTGCCCAAGACCGGTTTTTACATAGAATCCGGTGGGCAGGTAACAGACAGTGGCTCAATTCATGGGCCAGGCTGGGAGATCGAAGTCACGGAGATGCGCAAACCCGCGCCGGGCGTGATCGTCCATGTTGGGGAGGTGATTTCGGGCAGGCCCAGGGTGGGCGAGAAAGCCATTGCCGAGGTGGATTCCACGCTGCGGCATGACACCATGCGCAATCATACGGCTACTCACTTGTTACATGCCGCGCTGCACAAAGTGCTGGGGGAACATGCCCGCCAGGCCGGTTCACTGGTTGCGCCAGACCGCCTGCGTTTCGACTTCAACCATCCCGAAGCAATGACCGCCGAGCAGGTTGAACGGGTCGAGCGGCTGGTCAACGAAGCCGTTGCCGCCGACATGCCCGTCACGCCAAAGGAACGCGCCCGCGAAGAAGCAATTGCCGAAGGTGCAATGGCCCTGTTTGGTGAAAAATATGGCGAGACGGTTCGCACCATCACCATCGGCGCGCCCGACGAACGCCATTCGTTTGAACTGTGCGGCGGGACTCATTTGCAGCGTACGTCAGATGTCGGCGCGTTCTTCATCGTCAACGAGGGATCGGCGGCCGCCGGCGTTCGCCGCATCGAGGCGGTGACCGGGCGCGGCGCGTATGATTTGGCGGCCCGGCGCATCAAGACACTTAAGCAGGCCGCGGCGGCGCTCAA
>JANJTV010000112.1 GCA_024710905.1 Anaerolineales bacterium
CTGAACGCCGTCTGGCGGGCGGTGGAGCAACCCTGATGAATATGAAAAATCCGTACCTGGCCAGGTACGGATTTTTCATATTCATCAGGGTTGCTCCACCGCCCGCCAGACGGCGTTCAGCACTTGCAGGGCAGTGCGGCGCTGGGCTTCCTGGGCAACTTCGTTCAGGTAGATTTCACCCAGGGCCTCCTCACCTTCTTTAACATACAGGTTATGCCCGGGTAATTCATCCACTGCCTGCCACAGGTTCCAGTAGGGGATCTGGTATTCGGTAACCAGGGCGGCATTCCCCAGGTTGATGGTATGGTTGCCTTCGCGGTTATCGGCCTTGAAAGTGATAATCGGAATACTGCCCTTTTCCAGCAGCATATCCACCAGCATGCGCATGTACCGTTCGTTACGGGTTTCGTAATGTGTACCAATATTGATGATTACGAACGCTGGACGATGATTGCGCAGTTCGCAGGCCGCCGGGGTCTCATTCTTAAGGCAGTTGCTGAAATCGCCATCCGGCCAGCCAGACCACAGCAGCGCCCCCGCCGTTGCGCCCGGCTGGGCAGTCGGGCTGTTGCGAGTCAGCGAATCGGAAAAGTGGTCAACTGTTTCCTGGAGTTCAGCGGGCAGGGCAGCGTAGGCTTCCGGGTTGTCGAGGTAATAGCCGAGGAAATCCTCCGGCGCGCTCTGGCAATCACCAAAAATGGAAAGTGCACGCAGATCCAGGCCGTTGGCTTGCCCGCGCAGGTACACCTCGCGCATGGCCGGGCTGACCAGCGGTTCCATCGGCCAGGACATCCAATCTTCAGGATCCAACGGCACATAGACCGGCGCATCGGTGGCGACAGGCTCGGCTGTTTCCTGCGGAACAGACTCTTGAACAGGTAAGGCTGTGGCAGTGGGTAAAACGGGAGTTTCCGTAGGGGAAACTTCCGTTGCCACAGGTGTGACCACGGCAGGCTCACCACAGGCACCCAGCAAAAAAACAAGGAGGATTACTGCTCGCTGTAGCCGCATACCAGCCAGTCTCCGCTTTCGTTGCTGACGGTGTACACCCGCCCGGCCAGTTCAAAGTTCTGGACTTCGTTGGTGTATGTGGCCGCAATACGCCCCTGGCAGCTGACGGTGCCATCGGCGTTACTGGCGCAGGCCAGCCCCTCGAGGCGGGTTTCAACCAGGGCAAAGGCATCCAGTTCGAGCAGGGCATTGAACTCGTTTTCGGAGCAGGACAGGGCCAGCAGGCGGGCTTCGTTTTTGTCGGCCAGCGCCTGCAGGTACGTCTCTACTGCGCGTGCAGCAGGATCATCGCCACCGGCCGGGGCGCAGGCCGCCAGCAGGGTCAGCACAAGGAATGCCGCTAGAAAAGTATTTTTCATTGATAAATCTCCTTTTTGTTTTCTTGCCAGTACGTGTAAAACTTTTCGATGCGCCAGCGGATGTAAAACAGGCCGGGGTCGGCCACGCGCCTTTTTTCTTTGATTAATTGCATGGCAGCCTGCGCCTCGTATCCCTGCGCGATCAGGATGGCCGCACCCATGGCCACGCTACGATGGCGACCATAGGCGCAATGGACAAACACTTTCCCGCCGCCCGTTATGACGGGTAAGGCGCGGCGCACGCCCTCAGCCAGGGCAGGGATTGGGATGGGGATAAACGGATTGTCGTGAGTCCGCAGCCAGAGAATCTCCAGCGGATCATCATGCCCGTCAGGCGGGATGGCCTGTTCGTGGCGCATATTGATGATCATCCGCACACCCATCTGGCGCAGGGTGTCATATTCTGCCGGACGCGGGGTGACGCCAATCAGCAGGGCGGGAGTAATGGGGGAGGCATCCATGGCGGCTATCTTATCACAAGCCGCGCGGGCAGTTTTGGTTTTGGATTATAATTTTTTGGAACTTTTTAACTGGAGGAAGGTCATGGCGATTGATGATGCGATGAAAGACATGCAGGCAAAAATTACGGCGGCCTGCGCGGCTGCCGAGGTAAAGGCGGTCAAGATTTCTGATGAGGAGGCCCGCCTGACAGTGCTGGCCCCGGCGGGGGATATCCAGAAGATTAAGGACGCCACCTTCCAACCGGCCATGGATTTCCTGAACAAGGATGGGTTTGACATCCAGGTCTTTGTGTATGACAAGGATGCACCGCCGTTGAAGGGGTAGGTGGTGTTGGTGGTTGGTAGTTGTTAGCGGCGTGGGTGGTCATTGGCAAGGAGGCAGGATGGCAATTACATTTTTACAAATGGCTGAAAAAGTTCTTAACGAAGAAAAATTGCCTTTATCTGCGTCCGAGATTTGGCATATTGCTGTTAACAAAGGTTACGACAAGCTACTTGACTCAAAAGGTAAAACGCCCTGGGCAACTCTTGGAGCGCTTATTTATGTAGACGTAAGGGATAACCACAATTCCGTTTTTTCTCCAGTTGGCGTTCGGCCCAAAAGATTTATTCTCAAAAGTGATCTTGCAGATTTTGATAGCAATCAGATAGATGCCAACAAAGCTACAAATATTTATTCGGAAAAACCATCTTTTCTTGAAAAAGACCTTCACCCGCTTTTAGCCTTCTATGGGTTTTACTACCTAAAGGCCCATCTTAAAACAATCAGTCACAGCAAATCAGATAAGCGGGGCTTTGGTGAATGGGTTCACCCTGATATGGTGGGATGTTATTTTCCATTCCGTGATTGGGAAGATGAAATCGTAGAAGTAAGCTCTCTCATGGGAGACTCTGCTGTAAAGCTCTTTTCATTTGAACTCAAACGAGAACTGTCTATTGGAAATATCCGAGAAGCGTTTTTCCAGGCAGTATCAAATTCATCCTGGGCAAATGAGGGCTACCTTGTAGCCGCAATCATAGACAAAGACGAAGACTTTGCAAGCGAATTAAAAAGATTATCGACGGCCTTTGGCATCGGTGTTATTAAGCTTGATATTTCCGATCCTGATTCTTCTGAAGTTTTACTGCCTGCCAAAACAAAAGATATTATTGACTGGGACACGGTCAACAAACTGGCAAGTATCAACCCTGATTTTCGAGATTTCTTAAAACAAATAAAAATCGACATAACTATTAAGGAAGCCCGAAAAGAAAAATACGATATGGTGGTTGACAAAGATGTCCTGATTAAATCCTTGGCTAAATAACCAACTACCAACCACTGGCATCTAACCACCAACAACTGAAAATCATGACCTCCCCCTACCCCGGCCTTCTGGGTAAATACGGGCACTTGCTCGACCTGCCCGCCCACACCCAACCCATCTCCCTGCTGGAAGGCAACACCCCGCTCATCCCGGCCCCACGCCTGGCGCAAGACCTGGGCGGCGGGTTCGAGTTATTCATTAAATATGAAGGCCTGAACCCGACCGGCTCTTTCAAGGATCGTGGCATGACGGCCGCCATCAGCGAAGCGCTCGGGCGCGGGGCAAAAACGGTCATTTGCGCCAGCACCGGCAACACTGCCGCCTCGGCTGCCGCCTACGCCGCGCGGGCGGGCATGAAATCCATTGTGCTGATTCCGCAGAGCAAGGTCGCGGCGGGCAAACTGGCCGGGGCGGTGGCCTATGGCGCACAGGTCATCCAGATTGATGGCTCGTTCGATGACGCACTTGGCCTAGTGGTGGAAATCTCCAATCGGCACCCCATTTCACTGGTCAATTCAATCAACCCCTTCCGCATCGAGGGGCAGAAAACCGCCGCTTTCGAAATCTGCGACACGCTCGGCGCTGCGCCAGGCTGGCTGTGCCTGCCGGTGGGCAATGCGGGCAACATCACCTCCTACTGGGCGGGCTTTAAGCAATATCA
>JANJTV010000120.1 GCA_024710905.1 Anaerolineales bacterium
CTTTAACTTGGGCGGGGGCACCGACAAACCGCTTACTGACCTGATTCCTGAGGAGGCGGTCTGGGCCTGCACCTCCTGCGGCGCATGCGTGGATATTTGCCCGGTCGGCAATGAGCCGATGCGCGACATCCTGGACATCCGACGCAACCTGGCAATGATGGATAGTAGTTTCCCGAAACAGCTCGAAACGGCCTTTAAGGGCATGGAACGCAACCTGAATCCCTGGAATGTGCCGCAGGCGGACCGCATGAAATGGGCCGAGGGGCTGGCCGTGCCGACGATTGAGCAAAACCCGGAACCGGAATTGCTCTGGTGGGTGGGCTGCGCCCCGGCCACCGACGCGCGCGCCCAGAAAACCGCCCAGGCCTTTGCAAAAATCCTGAATGCCGCCGGGGTGAACTTTGCCGTACTCGGCAAGAACGAAGCCTGCACCGGCGATTCGGCCCGCCGCGCGGGGCGCGAGGACATCTTTTTCGGGCTGGCCAGCCAGAACGTGGAGATTCTTAACGAGGTGGCCCCCAAACGAATTGTCACCACCTGCCCGCATTGCCTGCATACCATCAAGAACGAATACCCAGCCTTTGGCGGGGAGTACACCGTCATCCACCACACCCAGCTGATTAACGAACTGGTTGGCGCGGGCAAGATCGCGCTCGAAACGACCAAAGACGACCTGAAAGTCACCTTCCACGACCCGTGTTACCTGGGCCGCCACAATGGCGTGCTGGATGCGCCGCGCGAAGCGCTGCACACCGCCGGAGCAATGACAATCGAAATGCCGCGCCACGGGTCCAAATCCTTCTGCTGTGGGGCGGGCGGCGCCCAGATGTGGAAAGAGGAGGAAGCCGGGGAGCAGAAGGTCAATGCCGCCCGTTTTGCCGAGGCCAAAACCACCGGCGCGGAGACGGTGGCAGTGGGCTGCCCCTTCTGCATGACGATGATGACCGACGCCAGCAAGGCCGACGGCGGTAGCATCCAGGTAAAGGATGTGGCCGAGATCGTCGCCGAGCGGATGAAGTAAAACAGATTGCACCAAAATTCAGGGCGGGCCAATGGCCCGCCCTTTTATATTCAAAAACAACGTGTTTATTCCATACGGGCCATCAACAAGGCCCACTCTTCCGTGTTTTGCAAGGCTCGTAATGGCGGGCAATTCTCCATTTCAGACAGATCATCAAAACCCGCATCCAGGGCCTTACCCAAATTTTCAATGGCCAGGGTTGGGTTTCCCAGGCCCGCCCAGGATGCACCGGTTAAGAATTTTCCATATTGGTCAAGGATTTTTTCCCCTTTGGAAAGCATGATTTCGGCAACCAAACGGGTTTGTTCAAACCGGCCAGCATCCAGGTGACTCCAGGCCAGGTTAATCAGGTAACCAACTTCAGGGAAGATAATGATGTATTCTTTAGTCTCACGCAGCAGTTGTAATCCCAGTTTTTCGGCTGTTCGAATGGAACCAATATTCGAGTCGGCTACATCCCAGTCAATTTGCTGGAGGCCGAGAGCCAACCCGTGCCGAATGGCAGCATCTGATGTCGCCAGGGCCAGACCAAGCCTGCGATAATCCGGATGGGTCACCAGCCGAATCTCCCCCTCGTTACCGACAATAAAATCAATCACAGCCCAGGCTGCACAGGTCCTCTCGTGAATGGCCGCAAACCCAAACGCCATCTGATCGGGTGTTACAGAACCTTTTCGTAAATCCAGTACTTTCTGAACATCGTCCGGCAGATCCCCATCCACCCTTTCCCGAATGGCGTCATCAATATAGTAGAGTATAAAACCTGTAGGAAGGACAGGCCGGGAGCCGAGATACGCCTGGGTGGCAACGTATAAAGAACGCGGTGTTTCAATCGGCTGGCGATTTTCCACCAGCAAGTTCAAAACATCTCGCCAGGCATCTGTCGGGTTGATAAAAAAGAGCACATTGGTCTTTTCGCCAATAAACTCCTTATCTCTTAATGCGCGGCGCAAATCATCAACAAAAGATAACTCCGTCGGGTCGCCAAGCAGGTGACACCAAACATCCTTGATTAGAAGAGCCGATCGGGGATGAACAAGGTCATCAATGATGACCTTGCCAGGGTATTTCCCGGATAAAACACCGGCGCAATAAAGCGGTAGGGAGATACCGGCATCGATCAGCGGATTGACAAAAGAATATTGTTCAGGCGATAAAAGGGTGAGGCTCATGGCAGCTCTTTTGTGCTGTATAATTCTTCAAAAGAAATTTTACTATCTGATTTGATAATTGTCAAATTATAATATTCTTTTCTATTGCTTTATTTTGTACAAGGAATGGCAGCCCATGGAAGACTTTAAGAACTTTGAACTGGAAAACGCACAATCGATGAATGAACATGAGCGCCTGGAAGCCATGTTTATGAAGATTACCAACATAGCCATACAGCAACTGGAGAATGAACTGACGGTCGCCCAGACAATGAAAGATGATGAGGGCAAAAAACGCCTCAGCATCCAGATTAGCATGTATCGGCATGCACAGGGCATCTTTAAATTTTCAAAGCAATTTGCAGCCGATAAACGGTGGAAAAAATGACGGATCAAAACAATCAAACAAGCAGGGAAGACGATCTGGAAGCCAGGGCGCAATTGTTCAAAGCGCTTGGGCATCCCATGCGCCTGTTAATCATGAATCTGGTGATTTCCAAAGCCCGACATGGTGAGGAACTGGCCGCGCTATTGCAATTGAACCCAGCAACGGTTTCACATCATTTAAGCAAACTTGCGGAAGTTGGGCTTCTGGAAGTGAGAAAAGATCAGTATTATCACGTCTACTCGCTGGCTCAGAATATGTTGCAACGTTCCCTAGATGATGTCATTCGCCTCCCCCAGCCTGATTTACGGCAACAGGTAAAAACGGATGCCTATCGCGAAAAAGTCCTCCATGTCTTCTATAAGCGTGGCCGTTTGGTAAAGATTCCAGCCCAGCTCAAAAAACAGCGCATCGTCTTAGAGAAAATTGCGCGCGAGTTTGAACCAGGCAAGGTGTATAGCGAGGCAGATGTCAACCGCATTTTGGTCGAATTTAATGACGATGTTGCCTGGCTGCGCCGCTCCCTGATTGAACATCAATTACTAACGCGTAAAAATGGGGAGTATTGGTTAATACCCATAGATGACAATGTTTGATATGATTCGCCAACCCTGAATCCCGGAGCAATATGTGCCCATTGAAAAACTAAAATCCGCATGGCAAACCCTGCTCACCAAACTGGAACCGCTGGGCGGCTTCCGCCTGTACATGCTGGCCCTGTTCGTCATCATGTTCCTGGCCTACGATTCGCAGGTCTGGCGCATGGGCTTTTACTATGACGACTGGGAAGGCGTCTTCCTCTACAAGCAAAATTTCTCTCCCACGCAGATCTGGGAATACTTCCTAACGGACCGGCCATTCTCCTCGCTGGTGCACATCCTGTTCAATCCGCTCTTTGGGGCTTCCTCGGTGGCCTGGCACATTTTTGGATTGGTGCTCTACTGGGCGGCCATCCTGCTCTTCGTGCGCATGCTGCTGGAAATCTGGCCGCAGCGCGTGCCGGTCATCGGCTGGATTGGCCTGCTGCTGGCGCTCTACCCAGGCATCACCCGCCAGTTTGTCATCCGCACCAGCATGCCGCACTACACCGCCATGCTACTGTTCATGCTCTCGCTGCTGCTGCTGGTGCTGGCTTTCAAACACCCGCGCCAGCGCGCCTGGCTGATCATTACATCCATTTTGCTCGGTTGCATGCACAGCCTGTTAATCGAATACTTCGGCGGGCTGGAGCTCATCCGCATCTTCCTGCTGTTCTACCTGTACCGGCGCGAAACCGGCCAGGCGCTGGAAGCATTGAAAATATCGGTGCTGGCCTGGCTGCCTTACCTCTCGATCTTCATCGTTTTTGTCGGTTACAAGTTCCTGCTGCTGCCGCGCCTGCAAATCGGCGGCGAAGCCCCCAAACACGAACTCAAACTGCTCGAACAACTGGCCCTCGACCCGGCCGGGACGCTGCTCAACTTTGCCAACCTGGTCACACAAGACATCACCCACGCCATCCTGTATGTCTGGACGCTGCCCATCACCCCGGGCAGCATCGAACTGAACGCGCGGGCCTATAGCGTCTCCTGGGCGCTGGCCCTTGTCATCGCCATGCTGGCCGTTCTCGTCATGGAAGCCTGGGCGCACAACACGACTCCCGACGACGCCCGCGAACCCTTCCCAGGCCTGATTGTGGCAACCGCCTTCATCGCCGTGCTATTGGGCGGGCTGCCCAGTTGGGCCATCGGCAGGCAGGCGCTTGGGGGCATGTGGTCCAGCCGATTCCTGTTCGGGCAAATCTTCGGGGCCGTTTCGCTGGTCGTGCTGGCCGTCGCCTGGCTGGCCGGGCAAAACCGCCGCGCCGCCCTGCACATCACCCTGGCGCTCCTGCTGGCAGGGGCCTTCTCATTGCAATTCAGGACGGGGAATGTCTACGCCCGCGACTGGGATTACCAGCGCAACTTCTTCTGGCAGCTCAAGTGGCGGATCCCGGCGCTCGCCCCCCAGGCCTTCCTCGTCTCGCCCCAATCCGCCACCGCCCTGACGGTGGATTACCAGATGGCCTTCGCTGTAAATATCCTCTATGCTCCGGGCAACAACAGCACCGACTCACAGCACTGGTGGTTCAACGGTCCGGAGGAACTGCGCGGTGTCATGAACGCCGAACCCAACGCCCGCCATTTTGCCGGGCGGACCTTCCGTACCATCCAATTTGAATCAGACATGGATTACGCCGTGCCCATCTTGGGCAATCTCTCACGCCAGTGCCTGCTGGTGGCCGACCCTGTATATAAAGATACCCCCCTGCTGGGGGAAAACGAAAAACGCATGTTCCTGACCACCCACCCGCAGCACATCCTGCCGGACGCCGACCTGCCCATGCCCACAGACGTTTTCGGCCCCGAACTGCCGCACGGATGGTGTTACTATTTCCAAAAAGCTGACCTTGCCCGCCAGTTCCAACGCTGGGATCAGATTCCGGCCCTCTGGCAGCAGGCCCAATCCGCCGGGCAGATGCCCATGTTCGGCAACGAATACCTGCCATTCATCGAAGCCAACGCCCGCCTGGGTAATTGGCCCGAGGCCGCCCGCCTGACTGAACAGGCCAACACCCGCACGATTGAGATGAAACCCTTCCTATGCGGCAACTGGCAGCGTATCATAGCCGATACGCCCGTCGCTCCTGAAAAAGACCAGGCCTGGGCACAGGTCAATGCACTGCTGGGATGTGAATAAATTCTTGCTCGCCCATTGGATAAAAAGGAGAATCAGAATGGAAAATTCAACCGCACCAATACAAAAGCCCGACAATATTCGCAGTTTCCTGCTTGGCTTTTTCGGGTGGTTTTTGTTTGTCACCCTGTACTGGGTGGCGGTCCGCGTGGCAGGCCAGTTCTTTATGAATCAACCGAATCCTGATTCTGGAATGGTGTTAATCCTTTGTCTGCCCGGCCCGCTTCTCATCAGTGGCATTGCGTTTATCGTGCTGCTTTTTACAAAACGACTTGCCGCGCTTGGTCTCTTTTCAGCCATTATGGCAAATTGGGTTGCCATCGCCATATTCCACCTGATTGAAAACTCAAAATACTATTATCCCGATCCGTTCCCTGTCGGCGAATTGTTCTTAATGGTTCCTTTCTACTTCATGAAACCGTTTTTCGACATTTTGTCCGTGATGTAACTTATTCAAATCCACCAACCATACTATGGATTAACAAAAAAATCCGCCAAGTAGGCGGATTTTTTTGTGCCCCCACGGGGATACGAACCCCGGTCGTAGCCTTGAAAGGGCTGCGTCCTAGTCCACTAGACGATGGGGGCGAGCACTATTTGGTTAAGCGGGCGGTATTGTAACACCCCGCTGTTTGATGGTCAAGGGAATTTCTCAACTTTCCCGCTTTTGGTTTTGCAGGGCAGCCATGTGCACATGGCGCTTGTTGAACAGCATGGCCGGGCTTTCCACCTTCAAGGCGGGAATCAGGATGCCGGTCAGGGTCACGTCGTAGGCGGGAGAGAAGTCGCGTGCGCCTTCCACCACCAGCGATGAGAAATCAAATCGACCGGGCATCTCCAGCGCGCCGCTAATCTCATAATCGGCTGTGGTCAGCAGGGTCGGGTATTGCTGCATGTTGGTGAACCCGCCACGCACCACCGCCGCCGGACCCATATCTTCACGGCGCGCCAGGCAAACAGCAATAATCTGGTGCTTGACCAGCCGGACGATTTCATAACTGCCCACCAGTTTGGTCGGCATGTGCGAACGCGCGAGATGGGCATCGACGATATCAATCGAGGCCGAAAGCGTATCATTCAGCAAACCAATCAGCCCGGAGTTGGGAATCATCACCTTTCCCACCACCCGGTAACTGGAAGTAAAGAAATCGGCGTTGACCTGGCGCTGGGTTCCCGAGGGTTCCATTTTTGGTTGTTCCTAGTCTGTAGAGGTGGGCCGCTGGGCGGGACGTTTGCGGCTGGCCGTCGGGCGTACTCGCCGCGCAGGACGTTTGCCGTGCCCGGCGTTCGGGCTGAGCAGGGTGGTCATCCAGCTTACGGCCCGGCTGTCATATTCACGTTTGCCGCACATGTCGCATACCCAGGCCGGGAAGTTCGGCACAGTCACCAGTTCCTCACCCACCCAAGTGAAATACGTCAGCGAGCGCAAAGACATCACGCCCGCCTGGCATTCATTACAAGGAAAAGTGCTGAAAGGGAGACTGCTCATAAAAAGATAACTGGATTATACCAACTCTGAAAGGTTATGGCTAAATCCCGTAGGGCGTCCAGATGTTCTTAATCTGCACAGCATGACGCAGGCATTCATCGGCCAGGTCGTCAGCCAGCCAGTTGTGCGGGGCATGCGCCCAGGTCTGTTTCAGGTTGCTGACCGATGCCTTCTCAACCAGCGCTACACCTTCGGCAGAACCAAAATACCAGATGCCGTCCACATCGTTATGCTCGGCCAGGGTCTTGATCAGGGCCTCGTGCCTGCCGGTGACAATATTCACCACGCCGCCGGGCAGGTCGCTGGTGTCAAAGACCTGATACAGGTCCGTCACCGCCAGCGGGTATTTTTCAGATGGGATAGCAATACAGGTATTGCCCATCGCAATGGCCGGGGCAATCATGGAGATAAATCCCAGTAGGGGCTGCTCGTCGGCGCACACCAGGCCCAGTGTGCCGATGGCTTCGGGCATGGCCAGCGTGACCATACGGAAGGGCGTGTGGTGCACTGCGCCGTCATATTTATCCGCATAGGCCGCATAAGTAAACAGCCGTTCGATGCTGGCCTGCACTTCCGCTTCACAGTCGGCCTGCGGTTGGCCGGTCAGGCTTGCAATGCGGCGGGCAAACTCCCCGGCACGGGCCGAAAGGTTCTCAGCGACGTAATACAGGATTTGGGCACGGGCATGACCGGTGGTGTTGGCCCAACTACTGGCGCGGGCAGCTTCCACCGCGTTGCGAATGTCCTTGCGATTGCCCTCGCCGACCTCGCCCAGCAGGCGGCCCTCCGCGCTGTAGACCGGCAGGCTGTAGCCCGAATCTGGCCGGGCCTGCTTGCCGCCGATGTACAGTTTGGGCGTGCGGTCAATTTCCGGCAAACGGGTTTCGGCTGCGGAGGAGCCTGCCTTTGTTTTGGCCAGTTTAACAGCAGGCCGGGCCGGGGAAGGTTTCCGTTTCAGGTACTCGACCAGGCCCTCGCGGCCTCCCTCGCGGCCAAAGCCACTTTCGCGATATCCGCCAAATCCAGAGGCGGCATCAAACATATTGGTGCTGTTGATCCACACCACGCCTGCCTTGACCTGGCGGGCAAGATCCAGCGCGGTATTAATGTCTTCGCTCCACACGCTGGCGGCCAGGCCAAAACGGGTGTTGTTGGCCAGGGCCACCGCTTCGGCAGGTGTACGGAAAGTGGTGCTGACCAGCACCGGGCCGAAGATTTCCTCCTGCGAGATGGTGGAGGCGGGCGAAACGTTGGTAAACAGGCTCGGCGGGTAGAAGTAGCCGTCGGTGGGACAGGCCCAGGAAGGCTGCCAGAGTTCCGCGCCTTCGTCCTGCCCCTGCTTGACCAACCGTTCAATTTTTTGCAACTGGGCCGGGGCGATGATTGCACCAATATCGACAGCCTTGTCGAGCGGGTCGCCAACACGCAGTTTTTCCATGCGGGCACGCAGTTTGTTGAGCAGTTTTTCAGCCACATTTTCCTGGACCAACAGGCGCGACCCGGCACAGCAAACCTGCCCCTGGTTGAACCAGATGGCATCCACCACGCCTTCCACCACACTGTCCAGGTCGGCGTCTTCAAAAACAATGAACGGGGATTTACCGCCCAATTCGAGCGAGAGCTTTTTGCCGCTGCCCGCAGTTGCGCCGCGAATAATGCGCCCGACTTCGGTGGAGCCGGTGAAGGCGATTTTATTGATGTCCTTATGGCCGACAATGGCCGCGCCAACCTTGCCATCGCCAGTGATGATGTTAACCACGCCGGGCGGTAGGCCGACCGAGTCACAGATTTCGGCAAACAGCAGGGCAGTTAGCGAGGTCCATTCGGCGGGTTTGAGCACGACCGTGTTACCGCAGGCCAGGGCCGGGGCGATCTTCCAGGCCAGCATGAGCATGGGAAAATTCCAGGGGATGATCTGGCCGACCACACCGACCGATTCGTAGTTGGGCAGTTCTTTTTCCAGCAACTGCGCCCAACCCGCATGGTGATAAAAATGCCGCGCCACCAGCGGGATGTCAATGTCGCGCGTCTCACGGATGGGTTTGCCGTTGTCCATCGTTTCCAGCACGGCAAACAGACGGCTGTGTTTCTGGAGCTGGCGCGCCAGGGCGTACAGGTAACGGGCGCGTACATGGCCGGGAGTCTGGCTCCAGGTCTTGTAGGCGCGGCGAGCGGCGGCAACAGCGGCGTTAATCTCTGCCGGGCTGGCCTGGGTGATTTTTGCCAGCGGCTGTTTGTTGGCCGGGTTAACCGTATCGAACTGGTCTGCACCCGGTTTAGTGAACTTCCCGTCAATATACAGGCCAAACGAGCGTTTGTGGGCATCCAGCCAGGCAATGGCCGGGCCTGATGATTCGGGAGCAGGACCGTAGGGCAGGGTTTTGTACAATTCGGCAGCTTTCGTCATGGTTTTTCCAGTGTCTTATCCGAGCGGGTGCCTGAAGGAGGCTGAGTACTGGCCAGTCAGGTAGTGTTCCAGTTGGCGCTCAATGTCGCCCAGCAGGGTGCTGGCCCCAAAACGGAACAGGTTGGGTGAGAGCCATTCGTCGCCGAGTTCTTCCTTCATCAGGATTAACCAGTCCAGCGATTGTTTGGCCGTGCGGATTCCGCCTGCCGGTTTAAAGCCCACTTTGTAACCAGTGGCTTCATGATACTCGCGCACCATGCGGGTCATCACCAGACTGAACGGCAGGGTGGCATTGACGTTTTCCTTGCCGGTGGAAGTCTTAATGAAATCGGCTCCGGCCATCATGCAAACCATGCTGGCGCGGGCCACATTGGTCAGGGTACCCAGCTCGCCGGTGGCAAGGATGGTCTTCATGTGCGCCTCGCCGCAAGCTGTGCGAAAGGCTTTCACTTCATTATATAAAGCCTGCCAGTCGCCGCCCAATGCCAGGTGGCGGCTGATGACAATATCTATTTCTTTTGCGCCATCGCGTACGGAGGCGTCAATTTCCTTTAGCTTCAACGCCATCGGGTTCAGACCGGCCGGGAAACCGGTTGACACCGCCGCCACAGGGATGTTGCTGCCCTGCAACGCTTCAACCGCCGTGCCGACAAACTGGTGATAGACGCATACCGCGCCAACTGTCAGGCCGGGCAAGCCCAGCGACTCCAACAGGTCTGCCCGCACAGGCTGACGCGCCTTGGCGCACAGGCGCAGTACGTTGGTCCTGGTGTCGTCACCGGAGAGGGTGGTCAGGTCCATACAGCGGATGGCGCGCATCAGCCAAGCCGCCTGCCAGTCCTTTTTCACCGTACGGCGGGCCGGCAAGGTGGCCGTGCGCCGTTCGATGGCACTTTTGTTCACCCGCAAGCTTTCCACCCAGCCCAAATCAAAGGCTGTGCCGGGGTTGCGTTCAATTTCAGGGAAGGTTAAGTCGTTCATTCTTGAGCCGCCATGGCAACATCAGTATGATCAATCAACATCATTTTATTGAACGGGAAGTACACCAGCACCGCCTTACCGATCATGTTCTTCATTGGCACCGGCCCCCAGGAATGAGAATCGGATGAATCGTTCCGGTTGTCACCCAGCACGAACAGGTGATCTTCAGGCACCATCCACTCAACTTCATACATAGGGATTGCGGCAATATAAGGCTCACTCAACTGCGCGCCATTCACATATACTTTACCACCACTCACCACAACCGTATCACCGGGCAGGCCAATCACACGTTTGATCAAATCCTGGCCGGGGTCCAGCGGGTAATGAAAGACAACAATATCACCGTAGTGCGGTTTATCAAACTGGTACGCCAGCCGGTTGACCAGCACAAATTGTCCGTCTTCCAGGGTTGGCAGCATGCTAAAGCCATCCACGCGCACTCGCGCTGTCAGGGTATTGATCACAAGGAACAGCACCGCCGAAAGCAGCACCGTTTCGAGCACGTCCAAAAACAGCCGCAACCACTTGTTCTGTGGTGCAGGCGTCACTTCATCCATCATTGCATCGACATCAGGGGGAATTTGTTCCAATAGAGCCTCCGCCGTCATTATAAAACGGCTTAAGTGGCGTAGCAAGTTTCACCCGGCCCGCCCCAGTGCATAAAAGGTCGGTACAAACAACACCCGTTCACCCTGCTGGCGGGCTCGCAGGTCAATCTCTTTCATTTTCTGGAGGTCTGCCCCAGGGATGTTCCCCGCCAAATCGGCAGCCAGCACCTCCCATTCGAGTCCCGTTTCAGCCAGCGCGGAGGCAGTCCACGCCCCGGCCATGACTCCCGTTTCGACATCCTTCAACCCGGCCTGCTGGAACAACCCGGCCAGCCTGCGGCCCATCTCCGGCTCGGCGCCCTGCCCACGCAATGCATCCGCCTGCCAGCGGCCCAGTACGGCCAGTTCAGCAGGGTAATCAATACGGCCGCCATAATCGGGCTCGGCCAGCGCCAGCACCCAGCCACCCGGTTTGCATAGGCGGGTCATTTCCCTTAAAGCGGTTAATGGCTCATCCAGCCATAACAGCAGGTAATGGCAAAAAACAATCCCAAAAACACCTGAGGCAAAAGGCAGGCCATGGGCATCTGCCCGGCTCAGGGCAGCAGCTGGCGCATGCCTGCGGGCCAATCGCAACGCCTCGCGGTCAATATCTAGGCCAACAATTTGCGTCGTGGCAGGCAGTTCAGCTAGGATGGCCCCCGTGCCGCAGCCAACCTCCAGAATGCGTGTGGCCTGCCCCATCCCGGCCCGATGAAGCAGATGTTCGCGCAGCAGGCGCGTCCAGCTAGCCTGCTGGGTATAACGGGCGTGCCAGTCGATCTTATTCATCTTCCTGCCAGTTGCGCACAAAATTCATCTGTGCCTGGGTTTCAGGGGAATGGCTCATATGCACGTGCTTGGGAACCAATTGCCACCAGTCACTGAGCTGTTTCAACGCCGCATTGCCATCCCTGCCATGGCGCACCAGGTAACAGCCCACAGCTGTGCCTGTACGGCCCACACCGGCCCAGCAATGCAGGTAGATTTTCCGGTTTTCAGCAATGGATTGGTCGATAAAATCTAGTAGTTCTTTCATCTGTTCATGGCGCGGCAGGCCAAAATCGCCGATCGGGAAGCGCCGATACGTTACCTGGCGCTCGAAATAACCGGCCTGTTCGGACAGCAGGTCTTTATAGGTGGGCTCGTTTTCACCGGTCAGGTCGATGAACGTGTCAAACCCGGCCATCAGGAAAGCATCCAGCCGTGTGCGGGTGCGTTCAGTATGGCGAAGTGCACCGGGGTTTTCGCCAGCCAGGAACCGGCCAGGGAGTACCCAGTACGCTTCAGGGATGGGCAGGGAGTGGTTGTCAGCCATTGAATGATGATAACAGCAAATGCCCGCCATAGCGCAGCGGGCATCCTGTCGGCCAGGTGGGGATTATTTCAAAACGGAAGGCGGCGTGGGGTAGCCCGGCTGGTTGCGCTTAAATTCGTAGGTTTCAACAATCTGGTCGATCAATTTTTTATGTTCTTTGGTGACATCAAAAAATTCAAAACCGATATTCTGGAAGGATGGGTCGAGGTCAGGTTTGCACCAGGCCACGCGGGCTTCAAAATCCACATGTGCCTGGTTGAAGATCGGGTCGGGCAGGTCGAGACGCAGGTGCAGGTGCTGCCCTTCGGGAAGGCTATCATCGCTGATAATCATCGCGCCGATGTGGTTCAGGTCGGCCAGGTAACCCAGCACACGGCCCGTGCCCCGGTCAAAGACGCGGGAGTACATGGCCAGATACACACGGGGGAGTTTTCTTCTTTCTTGCATGGCTGCCTCCAAAGTTATTGTAAGTGTACCTTTTTTTGAAGGGGCGAGTCAATGATGCAATGCTTTGAAAATAAAAACACCCGCGTTTCTGCAGGTGTTTTTGTGGCGGAGAGGGAGGGATTTGAACCCTCGATACCTTTCGGTATACACGCTTTCCAAGCGTGCGCACTCAGCCAGACTATGCGACCTCTCCATGTTGCCGTCTGGGCGAACGGCATTATAACACAATCTTTTTTCGGGGAGCTGTGTATTTGTCTTTATTTCCCCAGTTTGCCAGTGTTGCGAGGGGCAATGGCAGGCAGCTCCCGGGGGGTCAGCATGCCCCAGCGGCTTGCCCCAAGGTAGAGAATCTCCAGGATTAAATCTTCATAGGAGATGCCCTCGGCAGCGGCCTCCAGGCACAAGTCACTGTAGCCGGGGGTCAGGCCAGGCAGGGTGTTGATTTCGATCAGCACCGGCTCGCCCTGGGCGTTCAGGCGGATGTCGGAACGGGAGACATCGATGGCTTTGATTGCCATGTGGGCGCGCACCACCAGGGTTTGGATCTTACGGGCCAGTTCCGGCGAAATATCCGCCGGGCAGATGTAGCCGGGAGCGCCTTCATCGCCGACGTCTTTGGATTTGGCCGCCTGGCTGTAAATGCCGGGCGTCACCGAACGGCTGCTATCCAATTCGAGCACGGGGAAGACATGATAGCCAAGCTTTTTGTCCTCGTACCACTGCGGGTTGCGTGAGTAACGCTGCGCATCCCAACGGCCAACCAGGCCACAGGTGAATTCGCGGCCCGAGAGGAAGGTCTCTACCAGCGCCGGTTGGCGGTAGTTACCAATAATGTGTTTCACCCGTTCTCTTAGCTCTGCTTCATTATTAACCACTGCGCGCACATCCACGCCCATACCGGTACCTTCGCGGGCCGGTTTGACGAACAACGGGAAGCGCAGTTCCGGACGCAGCGCTTCGTCGCCAATAATGAATTCCTGGAACGGGGCCACCGGCAGGCGGCGGTCACGCCAGATGCGTTTGGTCAGGGTTTTATCCAGCGAGATGGCATTGGCCATCACACGTGAATGGGTATACGGAATACGCAGCATTTCCAGCAGGGCCGGGACCTGCGCCTCGCGAGCATCGCCGCCCAGGCCTTCGGCGATGTTAAAGCAGATATCCGGTTTTACTTTTTTGATGGTATAGGGGAGATCACGGTCCGCCTGGACGAAGATGGTTTCATGCCCATCTGTCTCGATGGCAGCGCGGATATGGTCAATCGTTTCAATATGGTCGAAGTCGGCCAGGGCATCAGCAGGGACATCCTGCGGCAGTTCGGCGTTGTCATCCTTTATGTTGGCGAGAACAGCCACCCGCCAGGGTTTCTCTGGCCGGACGATACTGGGAGGCAGGTCATCTGGGATGGTTTTGGGCATTTTTTCTCCTTTTCGCTCAATGAACCAGCCGCAAAGTATAGTACTTTGCGGAAAAAACACAAGAGTTAAGTTAAAAAAGGATGAGTCGGGCAGCGAAAATCAATCCGTGATTTTTGTAACTAGACAATGCTTTGCCTTTCGGGTATCATTACGCCGTCCCGGCTTAGGCCGGAATAATTTTGGTTTTAACCCACCTTGGTGAAAATTCGGCGCAAAATGCGCCAGGATTAATGAATTTCATGGTTGTGGAGGCGAAATGTCTGACCTGATTAAGCAAATTACCAGTGATTTCCAGAAACAAATTGAAACTTATAAACCAGAGGCAACCGTCAGCGATGTCGGTACTGTTCTCGAAGCCGGTGACGGCATTGCCCGTGTAAAGGGGCTGGCAAACATCAAATCGCAGGAGCTCGTGCAGTTTGCAAATGGGGTGATGGGGATTGCCTTCAACCTCGAAAAAGACTCGGTCGGTGTAATCATCATGGGTGCCTTTGATGAAATTACCGAAGGCATGACTGTTCGCGCCACCGGCCGCATTGCTTCGGTTCCGGTTGGAGAAGGACTGGTTGGCCGAGTGGTCAATGCCCTGGGTGAGCCGATTGATGGCAAAGGTCCGATCCAGTTCAGCGGTTACCGCCCGATCGAGCGCATTGCTCCCGGTGTAGTGGCCCGCCAGGATGTGGATACTCCGGTCCAGACCGGTATCAAGGCCATTGACGCGATGACCGCCATCGGGCGTGGCCAGCGCCAGCTCATCATTGGCGACCGCCAGACCGGCAAGTCGGCCATCGCAATCGACACAATCATCAACCAGAAGGGTAAGGATCTGGTCTGTATTTATGTGGCGATTGGCCAGAAGAAAGCCGCTATCGCCCGTACGGTTGCCCTGCTGGAACGTCACGGCGCGATGGATCACACCATTGTGGTGGTGGCCGCTGCCGACGAGTCGGCAGCGTTGCAATACATTGCTCCTTATAGTGGCTGCGCCATGGGCGAAGAGTTCATGGAAAACGGCCGCGATGCACTTGTTGTCTACGATGACCTTTCCAAGCACGCCTGGGCCTACCGCCAGGTTTCCCTGTTGCTGCGCCGCCCACCGGGACGGGAAGCCTACCCAGGCGACCTGTTCTACCTGCACTCCCGCCTGCTAGAACGCGCCTCCCGCCTGTCTGTCAATTACGCCGTGGTTAAGGCCAGTTTTGATGGCGAAGCCACCCAAAAAGACGCGGTGGACGGTAAGATTTATGCCGGACCGATGGCCGAACATGACGCCAAAGAAGCCCTCAAGGCCAAGGGGGATGGCTTTAAGATAGCCCGTGTGGCTAATAGCGGTGGTTCACTGACCGCTCTGCCGATCATTGAAACCCTGCTGGGCGATGTTTCGGCTTATGTACCTACCAACGTAATCTCCATTACGGATGGTCAGATTTACCTCGAATCCAACCTGTTCAACGCCGGCATCCGCCCGGCTGTGAACGTGGGTATCTCCGTCTCCCGCGTGGGTGGCGCCGCCCAGACCAAGGCCATGCGCCAGGTGGCTGGCCGCCTGCGCCTGGATATGGCTGCCTACCGCGAACTGGCTGCCTTTGCACAATTCGGCTCCGATCTCGACAAATCAACCCAATTGCAGCTTAACCGTGGCCGCCGTATGCAGGAAGTGCTCAAGCAGCCGCAGTACCAGCCAACCAGCCTCGAACACCAGGTTATGACCATTTTCGCCGCAACGAACGGTTTTGCCGATGATGTGCCGGTGGAAAAAGTGCGTGATTGGGAAACGGCCCTGACCAAGTTCATGGATGTCTCCTACCCCGAAGTGGGCAAGGACATTGTTGAAAAGAAACAGATTACGCCCGATAACGAAAAGAAACTCCGCGATGCACTGGATGCCTTCAAGGCAACCTGGCAAGCCTAAGGTGAACAATCATGGCTTCCGCCCGTGAAATGCGGCTCCGCATTCGGAGCATCAAAAACATCTCGCAAGTGACCCGCGCCCTGCAGGCCGTCAGCGCCAGCAAGGTCCGCAAGGCCATTGCCGCGTTGCTGGGAACCCGCCCCTACGCCACGAAAGCCTGGCAGGTGCTGACCCACATCGCTGGCCAGCCCGGGCGCGATTCATTGCACCCCCTGCTGACAGGTCGCACCGAGGTCAAGAATACGCTGGTGGTTGTCATCAGCGGTGATCGCGGTTTGGCCGGGGCTTACAATACCAACCTGATCCGCTTTGTCTTCCGGGCATTTGGCAAATGGCCAACCCCGGTCAAGTTTATTGCGGTGGGCCGCAAAGGGCGCGATTTGTTGCTGCGCCGCCGTCAGGACGTGATTGCGGATTTCAGCAACCTGCCCGCTGCGCCCTCTTTTGTGGATGTCTCAGCGATTGGCCGTATGGCAGTTGAAGAATACATGTCTGGCCGCGCCGACGAGGTTTACCTGGTCTACACCGATTTCGTCAACATGGTCAAGCAAGACCCGACCGTAAAAAAGATCCTGCCTCTGGAATTCACGCACGAGGGCGAACTGGTTGGCGAAATGGGGAATACAGGCGCATCCAGGCTCGGCAAAGCTGCCTACACCTATGAACCGGATGGCCGTGAATTGCTGGACGAAATTGTGCCGCGCTTTACTGCCCTTCAGGTCTACCAGGCCATCCTTGAGTCATTGGCTTCTGAACATGCCGCCCGCATGGTTGCCATGCGCAATGCGACAGACAATGCCCTCGACCTGGTAGGCGCACTGCAATTGCAATATAACAAAGTACGTCAACAATCCATTACAAGCGACATGCTTGATATCGCTGGTGGCGCGGAAGCCCTCGCCCAAGCGACATCTTCTTCTACTCATGCTGGAGGCGAAAATGGCTAATGCAACTGGCCGTGTTGTACAAATTTTAGGTGGTGTGGTGGATGTAGCCTTTCCTGAAGGTGAACTGCCTGACGTTTATGAAGCGATTGAAGTTCCCCGCGAAGGGAAAGACACCCTGATCCTTGAAGTGCAGAAGCATCTGGGCAACAATTGGGTACGCACTGTCGCGATGGATTCGACCGATGGTCTGCAGCGCGGCGTCCCTGCAACTTCTACGGGCGCCCCGATCAAAGTTCCGGTTGGCCCCAACATCCTGGGTCGCATCTTTAATGTGCTGGGCAATGCCATCGACGAGAAAGGTCCTGTTGATGCTCCCACCCGCTACCCAATTCACCGTGCTGCACCTACTTTTGACGAACAATCCACCGGCGTACAGATCTTTGAAACCGGCATCAAAGTAATTGACCTGATTGCCCCCTTCACCAAGGGCGGTAAGACCGGTATCTTCGGTGGCGCAGGCGTAGGCAAGACCGTGGTCATCACTGAGCTGATCTCTTCCATCGCCCGCGTACACAAGGGCAACTCCGTATTTGCTGGCGTTGGTGAACGCACCCGTGAAGGCACGGCGCTGTTCCGGGAAATGATCGAATCCGGCGTGATGAAAGACACTGTGATGGTCTTCGGCCAGATGAACGAACCCTCCGGTGTGCGCCTGCGTGTGGCCCTTTCAGCGCTTGCCATGGCTGAATACTTCCGCGACCAAGGCAAAGACGTTCTGCTGTTCATCGATAACATCTTCCGTTTTACGATGTCCGGCTCCGAAGTGTCGGCGCTGCTCGGGCGTATGCCCTCTGCGGTGGGTTACCAGCCCACGCTGTCCACCGAAATGGGCGAACTGCAAGAACGCATTACCTCCACCCGAACCGGTTCGATTACCTCCATGCAGGCTGTGTATGTTCCGGCAGATGACTATTCTGACCCGGCCCCGGTGGCAACCTTCACCCACCTGGATGCAACTATTGCCCTGGAACGCGCGATTGCGGAAAAGGGCATTTACCCGGCTGTGGATCCGCTTACATCCACTAGCCGTATCCTTGATCCGAATATCGTTGGTGATGAACACTACTCCACCACCCGCGAGGTACAGCGTGTTCTGCAGCGTTACAAAGACCTGCAGGATATCATCGCCATCCTGGGCGTGGACGAGCTCTCCGAAGACGACAAGCTGCTGGTTTCCCGCGCCCGCAAGATCGAGCGTTTCTTCAGCCAGCCTTTCGTTACTGCCGAACAGTTCACCGGTATCAAGGGCGTGTATGTCCCGCTCAAGGATACCATCCGCTCCTTCCGTGAAATTTTGGACGGCAAGTGTGATGACCTGCCCGAGCAGGCCTTTATGATGGTCGGCACAATTGATGATGTGCGTGCCAAGGCCGAAGCGCTCGCCAAGGGCAGCTAACCCGATATAAATAGTTACTGGATACGCAACGGAGATATTGTTGCGTATCCAGTAAAGGATGTAGTACATGCCTATTCGTTGCGAAATTGTTTCCCAAGACCGTAAAGTATTCGAAGGTGATGTTGATATCGTCACCCTGCCCGGTGCGGAGGGTGAAATGGGCATCCTGCCTCGCCACGCACCGCTGTTGACCACGCTGAAATACGGCATTGTCAAGGTTCGTACCAACAACAAAGAAGAGATTTTTACGGTAGCAGGCGGTGTAGCCGAAATTCAACCCGAGATTGTAACCATCCTGGCAGATGCTGCTGAGAACGTACAAGAAATTGACGTAAACCGCGCCGAAACAGCCCGCAAACGCGCTGAAGAAGCCCTGGCCCAGACCAAACAGGATGGCGGCGACCTGGATTCTTACCTGGCCCTAGAAGCCGCCTTGCGCCGTTCCAACCTGCGCCTGGATGCTGCTAAACGCTTCCGTTCCGGCCGCCGGTCCGGACAGGGCGAGGAATAGCCCACATCTATGGCTGGACTTACCCGTGACCTGGGCATAGACCTGGGCACCGTTTATACCCGCATTGCCGAGGGCGCTCAGGTGGTGATTGAGGAGCCTACCATTGTCGCGATTGACGTTGCCGACCAAAAGGTGGTTGAAGTTGGTAAGGCGGCCCGCGACATGCTAGGGCGTGTTCCCGATAGCATTGAGGTGGTGCGCCCTTTGCAAAACGGTGTCATCGCCGACTTTGAAATCACTGAAACCCTGCTAAATTACCTGATCAAGCGCACCAGCGGCCCGATTCAACTCTTTGGGCCGCATGTAATGATTACTGTTCCCTATGGAGTCACCAGCGTGGAAAGCCGCGCTGTGCACGAAGCCGCCCTCCAGGCAGGCAGTCGGGATGTACTTTTAATTCAACAACCGCTGGCCGCAGCGCTGGGGGTCGACCTGCCCATTAGTTCCCCGTCTGGCAATATGGTAATCTGCCTTGGCGGCGGGTCCACCCAGGCAGCTGTGCTGGCCATGTATGGGATTGTAGCTGCCGAAACCCAACGCGCTGGCGGCATGCAAATGGATGAGGCCATCAGCAATTACGTACGCCGTAAGTATGGCGTGATCATCTCCAATGTGACGGCTGAAGTACTTAAGGTTAAGATCGGTGCAGCAGTGCCACAAGACACCGAGTTAAGCATGGAAGTTCAGGGCCAAGACCAGGTCACCGGCCTACCCCGCCCGGTAACCATCACCACCGGTGAAATTGTCGAAGCCCTGCAAGAATCCCTCAAACAGGTTACAGAAACCTGCCGCCGAGTGCTCGAAAAAACACCCCCAGAACTGGTCTCCGATATTATTGATCGCGGGGCGGCCCTCACCGGCGGCGGCGCACTCCTACGCGGAATTGATAAACTGCTGACCAAATCCCTCGGCATCCCCGCTTACCTGGTGGACAATCCGCTTACCTGTGTGGCCGAGGGCGCTGTGCGCGGCCTGGCAATGCAGAATATTTTACGCCGCAACCTTCCACCCGTCTAAATAAACATAGATGAAAGACGAACGCCCGGCTTCACCGGGCGTTTTTATTCCCTGGTTTGTTGCCTGCGCCAGTACATCAATGCGCCAACCAGCAAGGCCAGCCCCAACACTAGGCCGCCAAAATCGCTCAGGAAGGTACTGACCAACTCCCATTCACTACCAAACAGGTATCCGAGGCCGCCGTACCCGAATACCCAGACCGTCTCGCCGAGCAGGGCAAAGACAAGAAAGCGTCGATAGGAATAATCACTGCTCCCAGCAATCAGGTTGACCGGCACTGCCGCCGCCGTAATCAGGAAGCGGGTCAGGAATACCGCCTGGCTGCCTCCCTTTTCGAAGGCCTGGGTGGCAGTTTGCCAGGTTGGACTGCCGCCAAAACGGTTTTCAGCCCAACTGCGTGCATGGTAACCCAGGCCAAACCCAATACTATCCCCAAGAACCGCACCCGCCAAGGCGATCGCTGCTGAAAACGGCCAATCGAGGAAACCCTGGCGGACAAAAGCACCAGTAGCAATCACCAATAGGGAACCAGGTAACGGTAGCCCGGCAGCGCCGAGCAGCAGGAACAGACCCAGCATAGGCGGGCCATAGGTGATCAACAACGGCAGGAGTATCTCAGACAGGGAGGTGCTCATGGGGCCGGCGTGGGGAAGTCGGGCTTTCCTGGCATAGGAGGTTCATCCGGCCGGGGCGGGCGGGAGCGTAAGGAAAACTCGCGCACGGCAACTTTAACTTTATTGAGGACATTAAGTTCATGCTCCGGGTAATATTCCACGGTCAGCTCAGCCAGACTTTTGGCTTCGTTGCCTTCGGGAGAAATTCCCACCTGTTCCCACAGATACTCTTCCGGGATGTTATACAGTTTTGCAACATATGGAATTGTCATCCAACCACGGATTTTTTCAATCTCACCGGCATCAGGCAAGGGGCGCATGGGAGCACTTCGCAGATGACGAAATGAGCTTACTGCACGCCAGCCAAATATCAGTACGAGCAAAATCCCCAGAATTACTATACTAATAAGCAACGTCGAGAACTTCCTTTGGGACATAAGGATTATTTTAGTTTATCCACTTCAGATTGCAAAGCAAGCTTGATAGTTTCAAAATCTAACCCATTTTCGGAACAGTGATCCTTGATTTTCACCCCGTCATCCGGTATTGGAACACCAATGATTTTTTCTATAGTCTCTCTCGGAAGACCCCATGCGAGGATTTCTCCGTAGGTGGTCTTTCCCTTTATAACCCAATCACCAGAGTCATTTTCTTTAAGAGTTGCTTCTGATTCGGTGCCAGGTTCAGGTTCGGACGTACTCTGGGATTCTCCCAAAGTGTTATCCGCGATATGCTTCTGGACATATTCCCGCTGCTGGGTTGTAAGCGGGCGATCCATGAGAAGGTCCGCTGCCTGCCTGGGAAGATAAATGTCCGCATCGATGTTGATTGGTAATCCAAGATAAAAGGCCACAAATAAACGAACTGATGCAGTGCCAATTTCCAGATCACTGTCAGCATACTGAACTTCCAAATCCTTTATCGCGTACGATGCCGGGGCAGTGGTATTGACTTGAAAAGCCTGCGCAAGGACCTTGGCGCGAATACCAAAGTTTCGTTCGATATCGCCAAACGTATATGACCCGCGAATATCTGCCGGATTCGGCAAACCGGCATATTCTCCATCAGTAAAAAGGGCGACTTCTTTGGTGGACTCAGTCTGCCACCATCCCATAAGACTTGTTATCAGAATTGCACCAAAAAGAATCACAAGGACAAGAAACGCCAGTGGCTTTGAAGTTAGGGTCATTTTGTACCTCCCGTGGAAAACTGGACCGTCTTGACAACCGGGCAGATTGCTTCTGATGTGCATTCCAGACACGAAATGCACTGGTGATCGCGGACAACAATCTTATTATCAACAGCGATGTTCATCGGGCAGAGAATAGAGCAAGCGCCATCCGCCTTGCAAGTGGACTCATTACGGCGAATACTAAAAATGCGAAACAGATTGCTGATCCCCAACACGGCTCCATATGGGCAAGCATATTTACACCATGGGCGTTCAACAAACAAAGACAGCAGCAGGGTAAGTCCCAGGATTGCAAGTCCACTGAGAGCAACCTCACTACTCCAAAAATTAAATAATGCAAAATACGGATCGTACTCCGAAAAAACCAATGTTCCGGTGACT
Source organism: Anaerolineales bacterium (assembly GCA_024710905.1). Classification (GTDB taxonomy): domain Bacteria; phylum Chloroflexota; class Anaerolineae; order Anaerolineales; family Villigracilaceae; genus JANJTV01. The sequence goes on from JANJTV010000120.1 coordinate 21,893, forward strand.
GCAGTAACATAAATCACCCAAGCCAGCACAAGGTAGCGTAGATATCGCAAGACTGTGTCAAGCCTGGCAGGAATGAAATGATTAAATCGACGACGGAAGATTTTTTTGCCAAGCAGGCTGGCCCATTCCTGGACACTCCCCAATGGGCACACCCAACCACAAAATACTGGCCCAAACAGTATTGCTAAGAAAAAACCGACCACCATCAAAATGAATGCGGATTCATGGATCTTCTGCACAAAATTGCCCGACACAGCATACTGATATATGGTTACAACGCCACCGAATGGACATAGTGCATGTAGCGAAGCTGTACCCAGCCATGGAATAGCCTGACCTGTTTCTGCAAGGCTATGATTGATTGAAAGAAGGGTTACCATGGTAAAGAAAAATATCTGTACGACTTTTCGAATCCAAATGGTACGAGGACGAAATAGGGAATGCCGCCTTCCAAACAGTTTAATCATAGCCATCTCCTTTTTACAAAGTGTAATTTTTATTTGTGAAAATTATCTCAAGCAAAGGTGAAGAGTTGATAAAGAAAAAGCCCCGCCAACTTACTGGCGAGGCCAAAAATATCATTGTTCTGTTCAGGGCAAATAATAGGTCATGCGTTGTAAGCCGATGGCCGGGTCAATATACTGCACTTTCACCTCGGCGGGCACACTCAGACTGATTGGCGCATAATTCAATATCCCGCGCACTCCGGCTTCTACCAGCTTATCGGCTACTTCCTGCGCGGCAGCAGCAGGCACGCATAGCATAACTACCTTGATACCAGACTCGCGTAAATCCTTGATCAGGTTGCGCGTATCTCGCACTTCATACCCGGCAACTTTCTGCCCAATCTTAGTCGGATCGCTGTCAAAACACATCGCCACCTGGAAACCCCGATCACCGAAGCCCTGATAACGAACAATGGCATGACCCATATCGCCCATACCAATTACGGCGACATCCCAGATCCGATCTACTTTCAGGATGGTGCGCAGTTTATCAATCAGGAACGGGATGTAATACCCAGTGCCCTGCTTGCCAAACTCACCAAATTGAGAAAGGTCCTTACGAATTTGGGCTGCCGAAATACCCACCCGCTCCCCCAACTCCTGGGAGGACGTAGTAGTAATGCCACTGACGGACATGCGTTGCAGCGTGCGCAGGTAAACGGGCAGGCGGCTGACGATGATGTCTGGAATTTTCTGGGTATTCATTGGCAATATCTCCCGGGCCGTTTGCAACAGATTGCACTAATCTACCATAAAACCATTTTTTGTGCAATTCGCCACAATAAATCTTGTCTAGATATTTAACGGTTGCAGTTGTTCTTCCGGGATTGCGCCCTTGCGCCCGAGCAGGCGGTATACATTGACTGGCTCAGTCTTGCCTTTGACCAGTACGCTTTCAATAAATTCTGCGTCAAAGTACTCCTTAATCTGTAAGTAAGTACTTTCACTTAAAAGCACCGGCCAGCGGTAGGTTTTGGTCAGGTCTTGCAGGCGAGCAGCCAGGTTAACATTATCACCAATGGCTGTGTAATTGACCCTTTGAGCCGAACCCAGCAACCCGACAAAGGCTTCCCCGCTGTTCAGGCCGATACCAATTGAAAATTTTTCGGTATACCGGCCTTCTTCTTCCCAGCGCTGACGCAAGGCTTTTAGTTCCTTTGCCATATCAAGGGCTGTCTCTGCGGCCCGGCGGGCATGGTCTTGATAGCGCACGGGTTCGCCATAAAAGGCCATGATGGCATCCCCTTCGTATTTATCCACCGTACCACCATGTTGATGAATAATCTGCGTCATTGCATCCAGATAGGGATTAAGCAAACCAACCACTTCTTCAGGAGTCATTTTTTCAGCCAGGGTGGTAAACCCACGGATATCGCTGAACAAAACGGTGATGTTGGAGCGACGATTGAGGCTATCAATATCGGAGGTTTCGAGCAACTGGTTTACCATATCCGGAGAGATAAAACGCGTAAACAGGGTACGGATGCGGCGTTTTTCAACTTCCTCTGCAAAGGCGCGTTCCACTTGCGGCAATACCACCCCGGCCAGCAGCATCAATAGCGGCGAAATGACCGGCAGGAAGAGGTTGAACTGGCTGAAGGTAAAAAAGCTGGCTACAAGGTAGGCCAGCATCCCGCCAAACAATGCCAGTAACGAGCGCCCTATAGTTTGGCTGCGTAAAATCAGCCAGGAAGCACCCGCCATAACAAGGATCATGGCCAGGCTGACCCAGGGCGGGGAGATTTGCAAGTACCGGCCGGATAGGATGGTATCGATGGCATTGGCAACAACTTCCACGCCCGGGGTAGGAGATCGGGAATCGTACGGCGTGGGGTAGAGGTCTTGTAGGGTGGGGCTGGTCGCACCCACCAGCACAATTTTGCCGCGGAAGGCATCCGGGTTTTGTTGCAGGACATCCCCTTCAGCCACAGAGGCAATTGAGTACGTTGTATATGTGCCTGCAGGCCCATTGTAATTAATCAGCATTTGGCCGCCGCCTGTCAGCGGGATATCCCGCTGATTAAACGAGATGGAGCCCGGGGTGGGGCCAGCCGGTTCGGGCACACCCAGGTAAAGGCTGGCAACCTGGAAAGCCCAGTTATAGTAGAAGGTATTATTGTAATTACTAAACTCATAGACCAAAATCGAGCGGGTGATTGCGTCTTCATCCCGCAGGACGGGGGTGATACCCATCCGGTCAACAGCGCGGGTGATCGGCTGGACAGGCAGCATGAGCGTTTCGCTGTTGTTCTCGCGGAAAATCTGCATGACGACAACAGATGATTGCGATTCCTCAAGCGCTCGCGCCAGGGCGTTATCGCCTATAGGGTCAGAATCTAGCTCAAACAGCAGGATATCGAGCCCGACCACGCGCGCGCCGCCGCGATTCAACTCTTCCACCACCCTGGCGAAATAAGCGCGCGGCCAGGGCCATTGATACCCGGTCCAGTTAAAGGAAAAATCGTCAATCGCAATGATAACAATCTCATCCGATGCCTGGGAGGCGTGCAAGCGCATGAACAGGTCGCGGGTGCCCAGCTCGAGGCGGCGCAGCAGAGCTGCCCCTGAGAAAACTGCTGTGAGCTCCAGAGCCAGCATGGCAACCATAACAAACAGTAAAATCGTCACACGCATGTTGATATTTTTTAGCATATCAGTTCTCCCAAAACGATACTGCCTGTAATCCGGTTACAGGCAGTATACATCAGAGCAAATATTTTAATCGGTCAGGCTTAGGGGTTGCATGCCCCGGCGTAATTGACCGTGTACGGCGGGACACCGTCAATGGCAATGTAACTGGCGTTGTCATATGCTTCAAAAGCATAGTGAATCACATCCGAGCCGGTGACCGGGGCAATCAGCGAGATGGTTACCTCCCAGGTATCGCCAATAACATTATTCATGGGCAGGCCCTGGCTCTGGAAGATGGGGGAGTTCAGCTCATGGCGCAGGAATACGTCTGTCACAGTTTCAGGGTCCGTAACATCCACCGTAAAGGTCACCTGGCAGTCGGTTGGATAAGAAACAGTCCGATTACTGAAGCTGCTGGGCGAATCACAGGCTTCCGGGTATGGCTCGCTCAAAACAGTATCAATGGTCAGGTAACCGTTCGAATCATAGGCTTTGATGAAGTAAAACAACGTATCGCCATAAGCGCCTGCCGGTAGCGTGGCCGTCGATATGGTGTAAATCGACTGACCTTCCTCGCTCATTTGTACATATACCGGCGTGGTTACCGATTGGTTGTTCTTTTCAAAACCAACATAGACACTGCCAATCCCATCCGGGTCGGTCACAATCGCCTCGAAAACTCCCAAGCCACACAAAACTTCGTCGAAGACAAACGATACACTTGAGAAGATTGCCGGGCCGCTGTCTGCCGGGGTCGGAGCGGGTGAAAAATCAGGTGTTTTTGTGGCAGTTGGCGGCGGCAGGAAAATGATTGGCGGCGGCGCAATTGTATTCGTAGCAGTCGCTGTCGGTTCAAGGGTGGGTGTGGAGGTCGGCAAGGGTGTGGCTGTGGCTGTCGATGTCAATATGGCAAACAAACCTGGCTGGTTCGTCTGCAACGCCGAAAGGGTTTGGCTGGCAACCGGCAGGATCTCCACCGCCTCGGGTATGGACGACAACCATTCGGCAAAATCTTCTTCAGACATCAAGATTCCCTGGGGCGGCAGGGGCAATTGCCCGGCCTCGGCAGGGATTAACATCGCCGCCTGCCCCGCCTGGAACTCCAGCGTACCGCTTTCATTTTTTACACCACAATTGCCTTCCAGGCAGGTGACATATACCTGCCCGGTCTCCGGGTCGCTGAAGACCATCATGTAACTACCACGCACAGTGGCAAGCCCGCTGGGCGTATCCACCTCGGCCTGGCCGCCCTGTAACACAATAAAAATTTGCCCAAATTCCAGTTGCAGGCGGGTCAGCAGGCCGTCATCGGCAGGTGTATTACTTTCCAGCGAAAAGAACGAACTGGGAGCCACACGGATGATCGTCCCACTCGAAAGGTCCAGCCGGGCGCGGCCCGAACCATCCGTGCGCAACGCGCCGCCGCTTTCCAGTTTCATACCCAGTTGGGCAGGCGCAAAATCACCCTCAGCGGCCTGGCGCAACTCCACCCCGCCCGAAAATTCCATCAACTCGGCAGAAAGGTCAACTGCCTGCCCCTCAGTTGGAGCACCACAGGCAGTAAATATCAACAAAAAACCAAGCAATAGCAGGGATTGCTTTTTCATCTTGACCTCTCTTTCATAGAGACCGATTATAGGGCGGATTTGTCCGATAGAAGAAATTAATACCGGCCAGATTATTGCAATATTGTTAATTTCAGAACATACTGCACAGAGACGGGCCCATCGCCTGGCTCCCCCGCAGCGATCTCCATCAAATAAACCACGCCCGGCTGGAAGGTAAATACCACTGCCTGGCTGGAGCAGGCGTCCAGCGGCCAGCCAGGCAGCAGATTGGCATCACCGCTGGCCGTAACACGGACATCCCCCATGCCAGTGCAATTCAGCGAGAGTTGCACTTTTACAGGTTGCTGACCGTCAACAGTAAGCAGGATGGTGTCGCTGGCATCGCCCTGCGGCGCAGAAACCGCGTTCTGGAAGCTCACCAGGCGGCTGGTATACGGATTGATGGACAGGCTGGCAGCAGGCCGGGAGGCGGAATCAGAATCATTTGCCACGGGGCCAGGCGTGGGTGTGGCCTGCAAGTTGCCGCTTTCATCCAGCACGGTCAGCGGGTTGCCGTTTTGGTCCAGAAAAGGCAGGTCAGCAAGGTCATCCCCCAGACGCAGGTAGAGCGCGGCCACCCAGCCCCGCCCATCCGGCGACTCAGCATAAGCAATTTGCAGCCAGGTGCTGGTTTCATTCCGGCCTGTGATAGCCACAGTTTGCCCGGAAGCAATTTGCCCCAGGGTGTCATAAACCGTCCCGGGGCCAGAACGGACATTGACCTGCTGGGTGGTTTGGGCGCTGAGCGCGCCCGAAGGCGTGGGCATCTGTGTGACTGCACTGGTTGGGGTGGCGGCAACATAAGGCGGGATGTCCAGCACCGGCAGCCGGGATTGGTTTCCGGTGACAACCACATACTGAGATGTGACCCAGCCCACGCCCAGCGGGGCGGTTTCGTATTGAACCAACAACCACTCACCAGTTGAGTCTTTCCCGACCACAAAAACGGTCGTGGCCGGGGGAATCAGGCCCAGCGAATCATAGGACTGGCCGGGGCCGGAACGGACATTAATATTGCTGTTGACATAGCCCGATAAAGGCTGGATGGTTGGCTGCAGGGTGGGGGTAACTGTTTCCTGCTGCGGAATGATCAAATCTGGCCGCAGAGTGTAGGTCGGCGGCAGGGTGGCGGTTGAAAAGGCCGGCAGGGTGGCAGAGGGAACTAACTGTTGATTCGGGTCGTCCACCCGGCCAGAACAAGCGCTGACAGTAAAGAGCAGGAAAACCAGGAGCAATATTGTACGCATGGGATGATTGTACTGCCAAGTATGCCAACAAAAAAGGATGCCAGGCTATTATGCTGGCATCCTTTTTTCTCCCTAGCAGGGATTACGGGTTGAGCGGCATACCGGTATTGTCAAAATAGGGCAGGTTGCGGAAGTCGCCAAGCGCACGAACATATTCCGAAGCCACCCAGGCGCGGCCATCCGGGCCATCAGCAAATTCAATCTGGTACCACAGTCCGCTCAGGGTAATACCCGTCACCGTAACTAGATCGCCGGGGTTGAGCATGGTCAGCGCTTCATAACTGCTGGCCGGTCCAACCCGCACATTAATCTGGGCAGTGACCTGCCCCTGCGGACCCGCCGGTTCAGGTGTTGGCGTTTCAGTTGGCGGCACAGGCTGGTTGGGGTCAAGCGTGGGGGTGGGCGGCTCCGGCGTTACCGGCGTAGCCAGGATATTGTAATAAGGTAGGTCGCCAAAACCGTCCAGGGGCTTTATCACCTCGGTGGAGATCCACCCTTTGCCATCCGGGCCGGAGGGATAATCAATTTGCACCCATTCGTTCTGGCCAAAACGGCCGGTCATGGTCACCACTTGGCCCACCTGCAGCGAGCCGATGGTCATGGAACCCAGGTTGGGGGCAACGCGCACATTGACAGCCTGGATCAACTCGGCCGGGCGGACGTTGTCCACTTGCGGCACAGGCGGGATGGGCAGGGGTTCGCCACTGATCGTCCACAGGAAGGGTGGCAGGAAGCTTACTTTGTTATTGGAATCGACAATAGCAATCGGCAGTTGGGTAATGTCCACATCCAGCAGGTTGACCGCATCCGCCAGCACCCAGGCGCGGCCGGTGGGTGAATCGGCCCAGACAATGTAAAACCAGCGCGCCTGGTCATTGCGGGCAATAATCTGAACACCTTGGTTGCTGTAGATCCCGCCCAGGCTGGGGCTGCCACGGCGGGATTCGGCCCGTACGGTTACGTTCGACTGGGCGCGGCCCTGTACGGGGGCAGGCTCTGGCATCTGTGTGGGGGTGGCAGTTGGTTCAGGCGTGAAAGTAGGCGTCGGCTCAGGCGTGTTGGTCAGGGTGGGGGTAAGGGTGGCTTCCTGCGTGGCCGTTGGCGTGGCCGTTGGTTCCTCCAGGCCCGGCATGGCACAGGCAGTAAGCAAGATCATTAACAACAGCAATAAAATAATATTCTTCATCAATCAACTCTCTTCCCGGTTTGGAGATCGCCAACCAATCAGGGCATATACCAGGCCAGCCAACAAAAGCAGGAATTTCATCCCAGCGCACAGGGCAGCCAAGGCTGGCATGGGGTCGGCTGCGCCAGTCAACAGCATGCTGAACAATAATGCATTTTCGCTGGCGTCAAAAACAACCGCCAGCCAGGCGCCCCAGCCCAGCATTTTACCAGCAAATTGCCACACAGCCTCCTTGCGTCGCCAGGCAGCCATGAAAATACCCAGGCTGAGGGTGCTGGCATACACAGGCATGAAGAGATAATCCAATCCCAGGCCAAAAGCCAGCACTGCCCTAGCAGATGAATCCCAGCCTGCCAGCATGGCGGAGGCTTTTTCCACAGAGCCAGCCAGTTCGTACGAGACAATGCCGCTCGATGCGGGGGTTACCAGCCAGGCATCCAGCCAGGAGAAAACAGCAAAAAAGGCCAGGGTGAGCCAGAAAAGGGTCCAGAATATCGCTTTGTGGCGGGCAGGCGGCAGCCAATCCCAAGACATTTAGAGCTCCTTGCGATACACGCGGTGATTCTTATATTCCACGCCGTTCAGGTTCTTCAGGTCGGCGCGCATTTGTTCGGTGGTTTCGGCCACTTGGGTCATTTCCACATGCCGAAACTGGCCGAACTGCAACAGGGTCTGGCCCATTTCATTGTAAAGAATGGCATTGCCACCGTGCCCCTGATGCTCCGGCAGGATGCCCATGCCATTGACCGAGACGGTTTGGGTGCGGCGCATTTCAAGCAGCAGGTCGAGCAGGGAAAGCGGGTTTAGGCTGCCGCGCGCGCGTTGCAGGGCCGCCGAAACGTCGTGGAAGGCAAACAGGAAACCAACCACATCTTCGTTGTGGGTGATGATCTTAATCAGGCGGTGGTCGGCAATCGTCATGATGTTCTCGACCACAAAATCGACCTCACGTTTGGTCAGCGGGTAGTATTCCCAGTTATGCACAAAAGCATTGTTATATGCCAGGCCAATTCGGTCAGCCCAGGAAAGCAGTTCTTTCTTGTTCTTAAAGCGCTTGACTTGCAAGTTGCCGCGCTGCAGGGCGCGTTCGGCAATTCGCGCCACCCGCTCGGGGATGTGGAATTTATCGGACGGTACATAACATGAGACAAAATCCACTTCCTTGGTAAATCCCTGGGCCTCGACCAATTGTTGGTAGTAGGCGTGGTTGTAATTGAGCATGGTCATGGTCTGGCGGTGCTCGTGGCCAAACACCAGGATGCCGTATCCATCCAGCGGGCCAAGCCCTTTGGGGCCAATCAACGTATCCAGGCCGCGTTCGCGCGACCATTCAATGACCGTGTTGAATAAAGCCACCGCGGCCTCTGGGTCGTTTTCACACTCAAAAAAATAAAAATCGGCCGTTTTTTCGTTGTGATAGGCATTAAAGGGTTTGTTCTCAATCGCTGCAATCCGCCCGACATCCCGGGCATCGCGCACCGCCAGGAAGAAATCCACATCGGAGTGTTCGTGGAACGGGTGCTTCCGGCGGTTGAGCTGGTTGTAGGCGTCCACGTTGAGCGGCGGCACCCACTGCGGGCAATCCTTATAAATCCGGTGCGGCAATTCCACAAAGCGGCGCACTTGGCGTTTGTTGTTGGTATCCACTTTTTCGATAATCAGCATGGCATTCTCCTCGGGCAGGATGCCTTAATATTAATCCAAAAACACCGCGCTGGCGGCCTGTGTTTGGATGGGCAGGATGCCTACGCCAAAATGTTGTTGGATTTAAGCGATTGAATTTCTGATTCGGAATACCCCAACTCGCGGAGCAAGCCCGGGGTGTGTTCCCCCACCTCAGGCAGGGAGGCCGCTTCCGGGCCGGTTTCCTGCTGCATTAAGAACGGCAGGCGCGGCAGGCGCGTTTCTTCGCCGGAAGGCAAGGTTGTGAGAATCAGGCTGCCGCCTGCGGCCAGTTGCGGGTCGTCGAACAGGTCTTCGGGGCGGGCAATCGGAGAGAAGGGCAGCTCGGCCTGCTCGCAACGGGAAATCACTTCTGCCAGGGAAAGACCAGCCATCATCTCCCGCACGGCGGGCAGGAACCACTCCCGCTGCGAAATGCGGTCGTTGTTGGTTGCCAAGCGGGTGTCCGCCAGCCAGTCTGTACGGCCAAAGGCCTGGCAGAATTTTGCCCATTGTTTGTCGCTGGTAACGCCGACAAAAACCCGTTGGCCGTCAACTGTCTCAAATTGGTGATAAATGGCCCAGGCACTGACGCGTGCAGGCATGGGTGGCACCGGCTCACCGGAAACAGCCGAATAGGCCATGTGGTGGCCCATCAGGAAGGCGGAGGTTTCAAACAGGGCGCTTTGCACCAACTGGCCCTGGCCGGTTGAGTCGCGTTCGCGCAAGGCCAGCAAAACGGCCATCGCGCCCATCATGCCGGTGGTGACATCAATGACCGATGCCCCGGCGCGCAACGGCTGGCCAACCGGGCCGGTCATATAGGCCAGGCCAGACATCATCTGCACCACTTCATCCAGCGCGGTTCGGGACTGATACGGCCCGGGCAGGAATCCTTTTAATTGGCAGTACACCAGCCGGGGGTAGCCCGCCGCAAGTTGTTCATATCCCAGGCCTAACCTTTCCATTGTGCCGGGGGCGTAGTTTTCGACCAGAACATCCGTTGTGGCAAGCAATTTTTGGATGATTTCCAGCCCCTGCGGGTCTTTCAGGTTGACGGCCAGGCTTTTCTTATTACGGTTGAAAAATGGGAAATAGCCCATGCCAAAGCCCTTCAGGCGGCGGGTCGGGTCGCCTTCGGGCGGTTCAATGCGGATGACCTCCGCGCCGAGATCGGCCAGGAACAGGCCAGTGGTAGGGCCCAGCACGGCGTGGGTAAATTCCAGCACGCGGGTGCCAGCCAGTGGGCGACTCATTTGTAGCCGCCTTTCTGGTTCAGGAAATCCACCAGCCCCCCGGCGTTGAGAATCTCCAGCATGACATCCGGCATTTTGGTGGCCTGCCAGATCTGGCGGTTGCTGGAAACCGCGCCATTGAGGATATCCACTGTAACCTGCGCGCCGGGTTGGATGTCGTGCTGCGGGGCTTCAACCAAGAGCAGGCCAATGTTAATGGCATTGCGGAAGAAAATGCGGGCAAACGAACGCGCCACCACCGCCGAAACCCCCGCCGCCTTGAGGGCAATCGGCGCCTGCTCACGGCTGGATCCACAGCCAAAGTTACTGCCTACTACCAGCACATCCCCGGTGCGGACGGCGCTGGCAAAGGCTGGGTCGAGGTCTTCAAGTACGTGTGCGGCCAGGTCAGTTGTATCGAGTGTTTTGGTGTATTTGCCGGGGATGATGCGGTCCGTATCAATGTTATCCACATTATAGACGTGGGCCTTGCCGGTGATGATGGTGGTCATAGGGCCTCCGGGTCGACGATTTCACCCGCCACAGCCGCGGCGGCCACCACGGCCGGGGAAGCAAGGAAAATACTGGCACGCGGGTTGCCCATGCGCCCCTGGAAGTTGCGGTTGGTGGAGGAAATGGTCACTTCGCCGTCGCCGGGCACGCCCAGGTGGGTGCCCACGCAAGGCCCACAGCCGGAGGTGATGAACACTGCCCCGGCCTCTGTCAGCGTCTGGATGGTTCCATCGGCTAGGGCAGCCTCGAATACCGCTTTGGAAGCCGGGGCAATGATCAGGCGTACGGCCAGTTTACGGCCACGCAATACTTCGGCGACGGCCTGCAAGTCCTCGAGGCGGCTGTTGGTGCACGAGCCAATGAAGGCAGCATCCACTTTTTGGCCAAGTACTTCATCAATCGGGATGACATTATCCGGCGAGTGGGGAACGGCCACCTGCGGGCGCAGGGAGGAGACATCCACTTCGTAGCGAGCGCGGAAGTCGGCGCTTTCATCCACCAGCTGGTGCTCAAACGGTTCGTCCAGGCGCAGGCCGGTGGTGTCCACCAGCCCGGCTTTGGCGCCCATCTCGGCCACCATATTGGCCAGCACCATGCGGCTGGCAAGGGTCATTTGCTCCACAACCGGGCCATTGAATTCAATGGATTCATAAACAGCGCCTTCCACTCCCATTCGCTGTACCAGATGCAGGATGATGTCTTTGGCGGTAATGCCTTTTGGCAGACGGCCGGTAAGCGTGAACAATACGGTCTGGGGAACTTTGAGCCAGGTTTGGCCAGTACGCAGCACCCCGGCCAGGTCCGTGGAACCAACGCCAACGGCAAATGCGCCCAGCGCGCCATAGGTTGGCGTGTGCGAATCCGCGCCGAGGAACAGGTCGCCGGGGCGGACGTGTCCGTTTTCCACCATCAACTGGTGGCAGATGCCCGCGCCCACGTCGTAGAGTTTGAGTCCCTGCTGACGGGCAAAATCGCGCATCATTTTATGCAAGTTGGCCACGCGCTCGTTCGGCGCCGGGGAGGCGTGGTCAATGACCAGAAAGGCTTTTTCGCGGTTCCAGACCGTTTTGCCGCCCATTTGTTCAAAGGCTTTAATCGCGAACGGCGCTGTGGCGTCGGTAGCCATCACGCCGTCCACATCCACAATGGCGATTTCACCAGCGCGGACGGGCTTCCTGGCGTGTTTGGAGATAATGCGTTCAGAAAGGGTTGCCATGGGATGAAACATAAAATTAGTCTGTAACCAGTTTGTGCATTTTGGCGGGCAATTCCTTACCGAGCAAGGCCTCCATGCGCCGCGAGAGCGCCGCCACTTTGGGGATGTCCACCCCGGTCTGGATGCTCATTTCGTGCAGCATGTAGGCCGTGTCCTCCGTGGCAACATTGCCTTTAGCGGTCTGGATGAACGGGCAACCGCCCAGCCCGCCAAAGGATGTGTCAAACGCAGTAACTCCGGATTTGAGTGCCGAGAGCAGGTTGGCCAGGCCCTGCCCGCGTGTGTCGTGCAGGTGCAGCACCACCGGCACACTGCCCGCCATCGGCAGGATCTCCTGTACGGTCTTGCGAATCAATTGCGGGTTGCCCAGCCCGGCCGAATCGGCCAGCGAGAGTTCATCAATGCCCATGGCGAGGAAACGACGGGACAGAGAAACCACTTTGGCGGTCTCAATGCGGCCCTCAAAGGCGCAGCCGAAGGCCACCTGCACCCCGGCGCGTACCTGCATACCGTATTCGCGGGCTTTTTGTACCATGGCGGACATTTCCTGCATGCCTTCCTCGATGCTGGTATTGGCGTTCTTCAGGGCCAGCGTTTCGGAGGCCGGTACACCCATATCCACCTTGCGGATGCCCGCTGCAGCGGCCCGTTCGAGGCCTTTCATGTTCAGCACCAGCGCGGAATAAGTCACGTCATCAAACTTCGGCAGGGAGGCACACAGCGCGTCAGCATCGGCCAGTTGCGGCACAATCCTCGGGTTGACAAACGAAGTAACTTGAATCTCTTTCAGACCTGCTTCAACCAGCCCGTGCACAAACTCAAGTTTGGTTTCGGTCGGGATGAATTTCTCCTCGCGCTGGATGCCGTCGCGCAGTCCAACTTCCACCAGCGAGACTTCTATCGGTACGGTCGGAACTTCAAGGGCTTCGCTGCGCCGCCACAGGCGGTTGTGATACAGCAATGGGATGTCGAAATCAGAAACCGCCAGGTCTTTCACTTCACCAACAAAAATCGTGTGATCGCCGCCGTCGTACATGGCCCAGACCGTACAATCCACCCAGGCCAGGCTGTCGGGCAGCAATGGCGCACCCGTGGCAGCAGTGGTGACATTCAGCCCGTCAAACCGGTCTTTAATTTCAGGTTTCATCCCGGCGAACCGCATGCCCAGGTCGAGTTGGCGAGCGCTGAGAACGTTCACGGCAAAATAGCCGCTTTCGGCAATAACATTGTGGGTGAATAGGCGTTTATTTAGCGAGACCAGCACCAGCGGCGGCTCGAGGCTCAGGCTGGTAAACGAACTGGCTGTAATACCAATCGGCGTCTCACCATGCCGGGTGGTAACGACCGTTACCCCGGAAGCAAACTGGGACATGGCACGCTTGAAGTTATCGGGGGAATAGGCCATACTGGGTTAATCTTCTTTGAACAGATCGCGCTTGATAAACGGGGCGGTCAGGAAACGCAGCATCAACCCGAAGCGCGAGAGATATTCAATATGTGCGCCATTCTTCGGCCTGGAGAGCATTTGCTTCACAAGGAAAGGCACAACGTCCTCCACCCGGCTGGCGATGATATTAAAAATCGGTTTGAACCGCGCCCACTCGTCAGAATGCGGGTCAAATTGCCCCAGCACCATGTCCGTCTTGACCATGCCTGGCTGCAGGCTGCTAACCCGCACCTGCGTGCCCTCCAACTCGGCGGCCAGGGTCTTATTAATGAACGATACCGCCGCTTTCGACGAGCCATAAATGCCAATGCCGGGGCGCACACGGCCATTGGAGCCAAATCCTTCAAAATTAAAAATATGCCCGAAGCCCTGCGCCAACATGCCCTTCACAGCCACACGCACGCCGTTCAGCAGGCCAAAGACATTTGCGCCAAAAATATTGTTGATGGTGGCCTGGTCCACTTCCCAGAGTTTAATTTGTGGATGCGCCAGCCCGGCGTTATTAATCCAGATGTCCACCCGTCCGAATTTGGCTACAGCGGAATCCCAGAGTTTTTGTACATCTTCCGGGCGGGTGACGTCGCAGGCGCACGAGGCGAGGCGTTCCGTACCGAAACGGGATTCCAGCTGACGGGCGGCCTGCTCCAGCGCCGCAGGGTTGCGCCCGCTGATGACGACGGAACACCCCTCGGCCAGGAATCCCCCGGCCAGACCCAATCCGATTCCCCTGGTAGAACCGGTAATGACAATCACCTTGCTCATGCCGCCACCCAGTTGAGCACGCCAAAGCTGGTGTATAGCATTTTGTCTGATTTGTAGAATTGCCAGACCACGCTCATGTTGAAGTTGTCGTCGATGATGAATTCGCGGCCTTTGATTTTGAGCGACTCGCCGTAGAAGTGCTGGCTGGTGTAGAGCGCGCGGCCATAGCCAAAGGAATTGCCGAACAGGTCTGGCCCTTCAAAGAAATGGCGGTTGTTGTTGCGATAGCGATTGAACTTGTAGTTTTTGCTGAATACGCCGCTGATGGAAATGTTCATCTCGGCGTGCAGCAGGTCGAGCGGTTTGTAGTCCATGCGCACTTGGTTGGTGCCCAGTTTTCGCTGGTCTGCACCATACACCAGCATTTCACCCTGCCAGTGCCCGGATTTCTTGGACGGCAGGATGTGTGGGTTGCGGCCATTGGTTTTTTCGGTTTCGCAGAAGGCGTCGATGCGGGTTTTGGTTTCAGCATTGGTGTGATAGTCAAACGCCACTTTGTAAATGCCGTTGAATACGGTGCAGATCTTTGGCCCGTCGTAAATGAGCGAAGAATAGACCTGGGTCTGGCCGTCGGGCAGGATGTGCACCATGGTGCGCAAGTCCCCCGTCCAGCCGGGGGAATAATAGTGCGCGTCTACTAGGCTGCCATAAGGATGTCCCGCGCCAATAAAATCCGGCCCGAGGTAAATGCGGTCCTGGTCGCTATCGATGACGCCAAATGAGAAGATATCCGAGACTTCAAAACGTGCCACCAACGGCCCGGCAGAATCCTGCAGGTGGGTGTTCATCGTATATGTGGTCGAGCCTTTTGCCTGGTCAAAGACAGACGAACGGTAGACCTTGTTGTAGCCGATGTGGTTGCCTTCGGTGTCGAAAATGGAAGGCAGGCCGTGCCACTCGCCTTCAATGGATTTTTGCCAGTTGGAAGGTTGCGGGTTGCTCATCAAATCTCCTTACAAGACTATTTTTCAACCGATTGATTAATCAGGACGTGACGCATTTTTTCGCTGGTTTCCGCGCCAACCAATCGCTCCACCTGCGCCCAGACCTTGTCCACGTTCGGGTCAAAAATGGCGGCGCGATTCAGTTGGTCGCGCCCGGCAAAGTCGGCGGCAGGCACCGCCCCGGTGGGAATGCCATTTTCGACCAGGTTAAACCAGTGTTCGAGATAGCCATTCACCGGGGCCTGGATCTGCCCAAACGCCGATTCGTTTGCGCGGTAAGCCAGCATCCACGGCGACATGAGCGCGTATTGCTTCGGCCCAAGCTGGGCGGGAGTCAGGCCTTCAATTTTCTTGGCTTCTTCAAAAATAGGCGTCAGGTCGTCAAAGATGGCGTTCAGGTAAGCCAGGTTGGCGCCCAGGTCGGCGCGCGGAATCAGGTCCAGGTGGAAGGCAAAGTACGGCCCGGCCAGCACCGAATCGAGGGTGAAATGCGGGATGTAGCTGCCCGGCGCAGTGAAGGCAAAGATCATGTGCGAATCCAGGCCGATCGGCGGGACGGCCAGGCCAATGTAAACCATCTTGTGAACCTTATCACCGCTAAACAGGCGCAGGCTGCCCACCGGGGCCGGGGACATCGGGCTGGTGAGGGTCATGTACGGCGCGCCGATTTCGGTCAGGCCAAAGCGTTTCTGGATTTTTTCAAGCGTTCCAAGCGAAAGCTGGGCAGGCAGGGAGGACATGGTGTACTTCTCCGTGATGGGAATAAATCTAGTCGCCGGATTCCGGCTTGACAGTCGGCACTTCTTTCAACACCCAGGCCTTGGCCAGGTCGGGGTTGTCCTTGCGGGCCGGGGAGGGAATCACCACAGCATGCTGGCGGCCGTATTCCTGTTTGATGCGGTGAATATCAATCTGCCAACCCTTATCAATATATTTCTGGCGCATGCGGCGGTAAGCAATCTGGATGCCGTCTGATTTGACCGACAATTCCGCGCCAATGTCGTAGGGCAGCAGTTCCGGGCGCTGGGAGAGCACAATCGGGTAATCCTGATTGAATATTTTCAGCACACGCTTGAGGGCGTCACCATCTGCCCAACTACCTTTGAAAAAGGTGCGCAGTTGCGTCCATTTTGTGATGGTTTTGTATTCATCCACCGGCAGGTGGAAGTTGAACAGAATCATCAGGCCCATCGGCAGGGTGACTTCCAGCAGGGTCATGCAGGGCATCCAGAAGGCGGCGCGGGTCTTTACACCGGGACGATCTTCTTTATAAAGACTGCTCCACAGGCCCTTGATATTCTTCCTCGGCGGTTTGAGCGTCACCGTCATGCTGCCGCCGTAGGGATAATCCTCCACTTCGTAATCGGGGATGTCCGGCTCTTCGCGGTTGCCGAACGCGCCGCCATGCACAAACGGGGCGTGGGCGGCATCCAGGCTGTTTTCAAGGGCGCGCTCGTAGTACACATCCCACTCGAATGTGCCGCGCACCACCCGGAATTGCGGGTCGTCAAAGTAAGGCAATTCGGGCAGGGGCGGGCGTTCCGCTTCGGGCAGGTCACCCAGGAAGGCCCAGATATAGCCATATTTTTCGACCGTCGGGTACGAATCCACACGCGCCTTCTTGGGTGGGACAAGATCGGGGTGGGCAGGGATTTTGACGCACGAACCATCAGCCTTGTATTCCCAGCCGTGGTACGGGCAGACAATACAGTCGCCGTTCATCCAGCCGTCTGAAAGTGCCCCGCCGCGATGCACGCACAGGTCACTCAGCACATGCGCCACACCGTCCGGCGTACGGTAGATGACGAATTCCTGTTCGAGAGCCGTCACCCGCAAGGGTTTGTCTTTGATGAGATGAGCAAATTCGAGCGGCCACCAAAAGTTCTTTAACATCTTCTTTTCTCCTTGTTTACCTGGTTTCAAACCGAGTAATGAACGGATTCTCCCTTGCGATTTGGGCTAACGATTCAAAACTTTGCCTGCCAACTGCCGCCCGGATGAAAGCATCCACCAGTTCGACGAACACCTGCCGCAGGGCGGCCTGGTCGCCGCTTGCGGGCTGTTCCAGGAATCCGCGCCCGGTGGTGTCATCGTGTGGATGACAGGCCAGGAAGTGGTTGGCGCCCTCGAGGATGGCCAGCGCCGCCGGGTTTTTGGCCGCTTCGGCAAAAGTACGTTCCAGGAGCAGGGTGGGCGTTCCCTGCCCGTCGAGGGCATAACGATGGCTGGAGGCTTCCACCACCCCATCCTGCGCCCCACCTACAATCAGGAGCGGGTTTTCGGGCAGGGATAAAACCGTGCCAGCCGCATAGCCAAGCATGGTGCTGGCCCCGCTGTGTGCGCCGTAGGCGAACGAACCCACCACCTGCGGGAACCATTCGCGGTTGGCGTTCAGCAGCGCGATGGTGCCACCCGCCGAATGACCACCGAGAATCACTTTGTTCACATCCAGCAGGCCTGCCAGCACGGAGCTTTCGTTCAGGCGGCTGAGTTCTTCCAGCATGGCGGGCAGGGCCGAGGCAGAGGGGCCGGAGCCGTAGGCATCCGCTTTAAGGGCGGCCAGATCCATGCCGGGGGTTAACGCCACCGAGCCGGGCAGGTCTTCCGCAATCCAACTCATCAGCATTGTCACCACACCGCGCCGGGCCAATTCCACGGCCAGCCAGGCATAAGATTCCATGCCGACGTTCACACCGGGCAGGAAGATCACCACCGGGTAGGGCGCGCGGTTGGTATCCGCCGGAATGACACCGGTGTTGCGTTCGTTGGGTGTATCGCCAAACACAGCCGGGTAGTACACCTTGAGCGTGATGGTGTCATACGGGGCTGTGGCGTTGGCCACCTTTGCAGCACGGAAAAAAGCCCGAACCATCATTCTGGCCGCGGGTTTACCCGGTCGCCGCCCCACAGGCCGCGCACCAGTTTGTCGGCCATGTCCTTGCCAAAAAGTTGTTCGCCAACCACATTGGCCGGGTCGCGGTCTGCAATTGCGCGCCGGACAGCCAGGTCGCGGGCTGCCAGCGCGGGCCGTTCGCTGGCAGGGGTGGGCTCAGCTTCGTTGACGTTCTTCAGCCAGCCATCGAACATCCAGTGCGCCAGGTCGCGGATTTCGCTGACTGCCTTGTCCGTCGGCTGCACCAGGTAAACAAAACCAGTCTGCGAGACAGACGTGCGCATGTACACATCGCGGCTGATGAACGGGCGGTAGTCCGGGTTGTCCTGGAATTCGCGCCACTTGTTGTTTACCGGCAGGTAATATTTATCCAGGTAATCCAGGTCCACCATTAAATCGACACGCGGGATGTAATCAAAATAGAAGAAAATATCGGGCATTGTGCCCATGGCCATGCCAAAATGCGGCGCCTTGACTTGCGGCCCGAGCCAGACGGTGAAATGCATGTTGGTAAAGCTGTGCTTCGGGTTGCCAATGTGGCTGTGCACCAGCCAGTCGATCTCCGGCCCGGTGAACGTGTTCAGCGAGCCTTTGGCGTTGCCATCCAGCGAGGTGTAGCTGGCAAACGGCGCGGTGGAGGCGTCTGGTGTCAGCTCAAAGCGGGCGGCCAGTTTTTCGCTCAGTTCGCGGGTAATTTCCCACAGCTTGCCAAACCAGCCAGAGGTATCCACATTGGGCTGGGCGGCCAATAATTCCATCAGCGATTGCGTTGTAGCCATACAGTTCTCTCTCCTATTCAGGTGTCAGGTGGTAAAACTCAACGTGCGTCACGGCATGATCGGTGAACCACTTGCGCAGGCCGAGCAGGTGCCTGCCTGCCGGGTCCAGGACTTCCATGATTTCCAAAATCGTGTCGCCGCCTGCGGCCAGTTCGGCTTCAAACAGGTGGCCGGTTTGTTTGGATAAGCCGGTTAAATGGTCGCTGGTAATACGCCGGATTCCGTCCTGGGGAGCGGGTTCCAGCAGCCAGGACTGCTCCCCGCCGGAATCTGACCACCCGGAGGCGTGATACTGTCTCGATAAGGTGTTTTCCAATTCCACAATGCCCGCCGCGCTCACCCGTCGCAGGCTGCCAGACCAATTGGGTGCAACCTGCTCCGGCCGGGTCTGTGCGCCAAAGGTCGGGTAGTCCATGCCAGTGGTTTCCTCTAAAACAGCAATCCCGACAATATTGGCCCGAACCTCGCCCGCCGTGTGGAATTTACCGCCGGTTAATTGCAGGTTGGGCCCGGCCAGCAGGCCAAAGGATGTGAAGTTGAAACCCAGGCGCGTCCAGAAACCACGCCCGGTGATGACTCCCTCGCCCCAGGCCAGGCCTGTGCCAATCACATCCGGGCCGTGGTAGCGGCGGGCGCGCCCATTCACCGAAAGGTCAAAGACCCACTCGCCCGCAAAACGACCGAGCGCATGAGACTTCAATTGTTCATCCGGCAGGCAGACCTGCGTTACACGGATGCGGCCATCTTCCAGGCGGTGCAGACTGCGCCGCTGGCGATTAATGCCTGCAAATGAGCCATCTGCGTTGTAAACGTACTCGCTAACCAGCCAAGAACCTAGAAAAGAAACAGACATGGCATCAGCGCGATTCAAACGTCAGGATGCCGACCTGCGCGCCAATGCGCTGGCCGCCGCGATACCATAAATGCACAACGGCTTTCACGTCACCGGTGTGGGTGACCACCTCCCGCCGCCAGACTCGCAGGCTGGGCCGCAGGTGTTGGATGTGCCCACTGGAAGCCCGCCCGCCGCACAGGTTGTACGAACCGGCCAGATCGCCGGGGCCGGACCAAGCCTGGAAGCCGTTGGTTTTCCATTTAACGGTGGTAGGCTGCGGATCGTACGCCATCCCGGAATAACTGATTTCAACCTGGTTCCCGTTCGTTTCAACGGTCTCCACATATTCGTTGGCGGAAATCTCGTTCAATTTTTCATCCAGCACGGCCAGCCTGCCGCGCCACACGCCTTTGCGGTGTAATAGGATTTCGCCGCGCCCGGCGGCCGGGTCATTTTTTAGGTCGTGTTCGCTGCCATCCACCAGGCCGGGGATACCTTCGAAGGCATCCTCCACACGCTGGTTTTCGCCAACCACACTGTAGATTAACTGGTCGCCGCGCGAAAGTTGGGCCAGGCTGAGCTGGGTTTTCCCGTCTGGCAGCACCATCAGGAAAAAACGCTGGCTCATGCCAATCGCCGCCCAGTAGGAGTTTGAATCGACCAGGGTTTCAGTGAGCGGTTCGGCGTAGCCGACATTCACCGGGCCCTGGTACAAGCGCTCAGTCTTGCGGTCTTCAATGAAATAATGACCCGAAAACTTGAACGGGCCGAGGAAAGAAAGGTCGATGCGAATGCGGTTTTCGGCCACCTGCTGCACATTGCGGCGGTCGGTGCCATTGCCCAAAAAGCAGCCTTCGCCGGAGTACACCTCGGCGCACCCGGCCCATTTGCCGGCCGCTTTGCTGAAACCTTCGCTGCGCGACATGCCTAACCTGCCACCAACCGGTAAGACTGCACCTGCCGGGGCGTGGTCTGGAAAATGTGGGCAAAATCCGCGCCCTGCGGCTGGGGGGTGATGAAACGGCCTTCAACGCGGACTTCAATCGATTCGTCTTCAAAGGGGAAGGGGCTGAGCGCATAGCTGCCATCGCCGCGCGGGGCAATTTGCAGCATCAGGTTGTTGCCCTGGCCATCCGGCACATTGAGGAAGGAAGCTTCCTTGCGGGCTTCGGCATGAGTCATGTGGAAGTACAGCGAAAGGGTGTCGAAGAATTGCAATAACTTGTAATTATTGAACAGGGCGGTTTGCTCGACCCAGGCGGCGGTCTCCGGGTCAGCGGCCAGGGCAGCCTTGAGCCGTTCCTGGCGGGCCAGTTCGTCGGCCAGCATTTGCTGCGCGGCAGCCTTGTGCTCCTCGGCAATTTTGTCAATAAAAATGAAATCAGACATGCCATAGCGGCCATTAAACAGTCCGTAGGTATGCATGGAGGAAAGTAGGCCACAGTAGGCATGGTGTTTCTCATTAAAATCCGGCGATCCCTTAGAGGTGCGAATCAGGTACGGCAGGGGCGTCTGGGTCAGGTGGTGTGGCAGGCCGGTGGCCGGGGATTGTTCACGCAGGCCATCCACAGGCTGCCAGCCTTCATCATGATGCGACACAATATAAACCATCAGGTCATGCGGAACGGGTTTTGCAAATTGCCGGTTGCCAAACTGGCTGGCAAACTGCCCGCTCATGCGAGCGTGGTCGGCCTGTTCTATCGCAAAATGGGGCTGGCCCTCGGCGGCGGTCTGGATGATCATGATCGGCTCCTTTAGGGCTGCTGCACGCGCACAAAGTCTTGAATCTGGAATATTAACGTCTTGCCATCGCGCACCTTGTGGGTGATGATGCGGCGGTTATTCGGGTCAATGAAATAATGGTTGTTATAGACCGTGGACTGCGAGACGTTGCTCTCAATAGTAAAGACATAATTGTAGGGGGTCAGTTCCGTTCCGTGCAGCTGGACCATCTCATTGCCGCCTGAGCAATACTTGCCATCCACTTTGACGTCTGTGTGATAGACCGCCGGGCCATAGCCGTACAGCTTCTCAAAATCCTCGTGCAGGTGCCAAGTGTTCTCGTCAATCCAGTACACATCCATGTGCACCGCGCTGGCCTCCAGGAAATTCCCCTGACCATCAAAGGTTTTGCACAACCCTTCCCAGCGCCCCATAAAGCACTGGTACGAACGGGTGGATTTCGGATCACCGTAATTTTTCTCGCTCATTGAAAAGACTCCTAAATATTGAGTTGGAACTTGAAGCGATCGCCCCGGTAGTTGGCCCGCAGGAACTCAAGCGGTTTGCCCGCTGAATCCGAATACACCACCTGGATGGACAGCACCGGTTCACCCGGCTTGATTTTCAACAGACCGGCTTCGGTCGTCCCGGCAGGCACGGCCTGCACCGTGCGGCGGATGCGGATGCCGTCCCGGTCGGGCAGTTCACGCATGTAGTCGCGCAGGGCTTCGTCGCTGGCATTTTCAGGGTCAAATTTGCCATGGCGGGTAAGGGCCACAAAGTGCCGCCCAATCGGTTCGCCATTGGCGCGCAGCAACAACTCCACCAGATAGACCTTTTCATCTTCCGGGATGCCCAGCGCCTCCTGCACCTGCTGGAAGGGCACGCCATTGCCACGGCTGAGGAATTGCCATTCCGGCTCAATGCCCTGCTGGCGCATCAAGGCAGTGATGCTGATGCGCTCCATCGGGTCGTGTACGATCTCACGTGCGGCCACAAACGTACCCTGCCCGCGATGGCGGGTGAAACGGCCTTCAAAGGTCAGTTCGGCCAGGGCCTGGCGCACGGTGGTCCGGCTGAGTCCGTAGGTTTCCTGCAATTCCTGTTCGCTGGGCACCAGGTCGCCGGGCTTCCATTCGCCGGAGTCAAGCTTGTCAACAATCAATTGTTTGAGCTGGTAATACAGGGGGAGGGGGGATTCGCGGTCAATTGTGATCATGGTTTTCACCAAAGTATTGTACAAAGAAAAAGAAATGTTATAATGTTATAACAATCATACTTATAAAGTACATTGTTGTCAAGCACAAGGAGAATTACCGCATGCTCGACCTGCTGATCAAAAACGTCCGGCTCGTCCGCCCCAACCAGGCGGATGTCCCCACAGTTGATATTGGCATCCGCGACGGCAAATTTGCCCGCATTGCCCCGTCCATTGAGTCCAGCGAAGCAAAAGAAGTACACGACGGCCAGGGCCGGCTGGCCTTCCCAGGCTTGGTGGATGCCCACATGCACGTAGGTATTTACCAGCCGCTGGCACAGGATGCCGTCACCGAGAGCAAAGCTGCCGCCATGGGCGGCGTGACCAGCGCCATTACTTACTTCCGTACCGGCGAGTATTACCTGAACAAAGGCGGCGCATACAAGGATTTCTACCCCGAAGTATTGGATATTTCCTCTGGCCGCTACTGGGTGGATTATGCCTACCATCTCGCGCCAATCAACAAAAGCCATATCGATGAAATGCCCGCCCTGCTCAGTCAACACGGCGTTTCTTCTTTTAAAATCTTCATGTTCTACGGCGGGCACGGCCTGCATGGCAAGTCTGACCAGCAGCACAACTTCCTGAAACTGGCCGAAGATGAAAAATACGACTTTGCCCATTTTGAATTCATCATGCGCCAGCTCAGCGCGATGCTAAAAGCCAACCCGCAGCAGGCGCCCTACATCAGCCTGAGCCTGCACTGCGAGGTGGCAGATATTCTTAACGCCTACACCACCATCGTGCAGAAGGAAGGCAAACTCAAGGGCCTGCACGCCTACAGCGCCGCCCGACCGCCGCACAGCGAGGGGCTGGCCGTTTTTATTGCCTCCTACCTGGCGCATGAGACCAACTGCGCCAACATCAATCTGTTGCATCTCACTTCGCGCAAGGCGCTTGAAGCCGCCCTGATGATGCGTGACCTGTTCCCGCACATCAACTTCCGCCGCGAGGTGACCATCGGCCACCTGCTGCTGGATACCGACGAGCCCAACGGCGTGCTGGCCAAGGTCAACCCGCCCATCCGACCGCGCGCCGATGTGGAATTCCTGTGGGAGAAAGTGCTCTCCGGCGATGTGGACTGGGTGGTCAGCGACCACGCCTGCTGCTCCAGCGAGCAAAAATACAACGCCGCCCACCCGGACGACATCTGGATGGCCAAAAGCGGCTTCGGCGGCACGGAGTACATGCTCTCCGGCCTGCACAGCGAAGGCCGCAAACGCGGACTGTCGCTTAACCGTATGGCCGAGCTGGTGAGCTGGAACCCCGCCCAGCGCTACGGCCTGCTCGCCAAAGGCGATGTCACCGAAGGGTACGACGCCGACCTGGTGCTCTTTGACCCGAATGAGACCTTCATCGTGCGTGCCACCGAATCGGAATCATTCCAGGGCTATACGCCCTTTGAAGGCCACGAACTGAACGGGCGCGTCAAGATCACCTACCTGCGCGGCCAGAAAATTTACGAAAACGGCAAGGTGCTCGGCCCGGCCAACGGGCAGTACATCAAACGTCCCGGCGCATGAAATTCGGCATCCATTCCCCCTCCTGGCTGTACCCCGGCAACCCCTTCGACGGCATCCGCGAAAAAGCCCTGCGCCTCGAAGAACTGGGCTTTGCCTGGCTCTCGGTCATGGATCACATGATGCAAATCCCCGTGCACGGCCCGCCGGACGAGCCTTTCATGGAAGGTTGGACCACCCTCTCGGCGCTGGCCGCCGTCACCAGCAAAATCCGCCTTGCCACGCTGGTTTCGTCCACCTCCTACCGCAACCCGGCCCTGCTGGCCAAAATGGCCGCCACGGTGGATGTCATCAGCAAGGGCCGCCTGACGCTGGGCATTGGCGCGGGCTGGTTCGAAGATGAATACCAGCAATACAATTGGGAATTCCTGCCCAAACCAGCCGACCGCATCCACCGTCTGGAAGACGCCATCAAATTGATTAAAGCCATGTGGATGGAAGAACGGGGTGACTACCGAGGCCGCTTTTATTCCGTTAAAGAGGCCATTCTCCAGCCCAAACCGATCCAAAAACCGCACCCACCCATCCTGGTGGGCGGCGCGGGCGAGCAACTGACCTTGCGAGTGGTGGCCCGTCACGGCAACGCCTGCAACCTGATTGGCAGCCCGCAGGAAGTGCGCCATAAATTTGATGTACTGGAACAACACTGTGAAAACGAAGACCGCAATTACAAGGATATTGAAAAAACAGCCCTGCTGAACGTGCTGGTTGCAAGGGATGAGAGCAACCTCTCAGCCCGCATGGCGCAGCTCGACGCGGGAACGCACTTCAGGGGGCACCCGCTGACCATCCCCCAGGCAGCAGACCTGTTTGGGCAATATCAGCAGGCCGGGGTACAGCTGCTGATCATCAGCATTTATCGCAACGATGAAGACAGCCTGCAAGCCATTGCCGAAATGATGGGAAATTTTTCGTAATCGCCAAGGAGATTCCGCATGACTAAATTGACCGCCGAATTTTTATTTGACGACCTGACCCCCGCCGAGCGCGCCCGCGCCGAACGGGTGGAGGCCATCCTGCCCGAATTGCGCGCCCGTGCCGAGGAAGCTGACCGGCTGGGGCAATTCTATGCGCCGCATCGCGACACCCTCAGCCAGTCTGGCCTGCTGGGGCTGGTCATCCCGGAAGAATACGGCGGGTTGGGCGGCAACCTGCGCGACCTGGCCGCCGCGACCTTTGCCATGGGCACGGCCTGCCCGAGCACCGCGCTGGCTTATTTCTTCCACTGTTCCACGTCCTCGCGCGGATTGCTGGCCCTGGATGGGATCGCCGAAGGCAAGTTTAGCGAGCAGGAAATCCCGCAGGTGCGTGCATTTGGCGAGAAAGTGCTGCATAAAATGGGCACCCAGGGGCAGTTCCTGGGCAATTTTGCCAGCGAATCGGCCAAGTCCTCCCAGAGCGCGGTACACATCACCACCGAGGCCGAGACTGTGGATGGCGGCTGGAAGTTGAACGGGGTCAAGTCTTTTGGCTGTAACACGGGTGTGGCCGACGCCTACCTAGTGGCCGCCAAACTGAAAGGCTACGAAACCGCCGAAGGGCTGGCAATGTTCTTTGTTAATCGCGACGCGGAAGGCGTGAGCGAGCGCCCCGGTTGGGACGCGCTGGGCATGCGCGCCACGGCCAGCCACGGGATCGTGTTAAAGGATGTCTTTGTACCAGACGAAGACGCACTAGGCGTGCCGGGCGCATTCGTTAAAATGATGCAATCCAGCCGCGGCTCGCTGATGGGCAACCAGCCTGCCATCACCGCCATTTACCTCGGCGCGGCCAAGCAGGCCTACGATTTTGCGCTCGACTTCACCACCAAAATGAAATTTGAAGACACTGGCAAGCCCATCAACACCAGCCCATTCCACCAGGAATTGATTGGCAAAATGACGGTTGAAATGGAAACCGCCCGACTGTGGCTGAAATACCAGATTGACCTGGAAACCTGTGAGCCGCCCATCAAGCCCAAGACCGAAGTCGTGCAGCACTGGCGCATGGCCAAAGGTGTGGCCTCCGAAGGCGCGTTTGAAGTGGCCCAACTGGCCATGAAGATGTGCGGCACCAGCAACACTGGCAACAGCGGCGTGATTTCGCGTATGCTGCGCGACATTGCCATGAGCCTGGTGATGGCCTTCCCCGCCGAACGCGGCCGCCTCGAAGCCGCCAAGAGCATCACCGACGGCGCAGAAACCAAGTCCTTTACCGTATCTGAGAGCAAATAATCCCCATTCAGGAGAACCCAACATGGCTTTCCCGCAAATCACCCCCCCGCCGCTCGACGAAGTAAAAGCCCGCTTCGAGTTGTTCGATTATATTGACGGTGAACGGCTGGCCCCAGAAATTGAAATGGACGGATGGGTCAGCAACCCGAACACGGGAGAACGAATCGCCCGCCAGATGGCCACCAGCCCGGCGAAGATTGAAAAAGCCCTGTCTGTGGCCCAGCGCCTGCACCAGTCCGGGGCATGGGCCAATACCCCGCCTGAAAAACGCGCGGACATCCTTGACGCAGCCGCCAACGCCCTGATGGGCCTTGTCCCGGCGATTGCCGCCGTGGAATCCTATAACACTGGGATTGTCTTCAGCACCAGCAGTTTTGTCAACAACATCGTCTGGCTGGCCTTCAAAGCGGCGGCAGGCGTGCTGCGCAGCGGATATGCCGTCTCGAAGGTGCCCGGCCCGCACGGTGACGTGGAAATCCTGCGCAAGCCACTGGGTGTGGCGGTGTGCATCGTGCCATGGAATTCCCCGGCGGCGCTGGCAGCCCACAAAGTGGCCAACGCCTTGGCGGCGGGCTGCCCGGTGATTCTCAAGCCAACCGAATGGGCGCCATACTCCTGCCTGTTGCTAGCCGATGGATTGGAAGCCGCCGGGCTGCCGAAAGGCCTGTTCCAGATCGTGAACGGCGGCGCGGAAGTGGGCCAAAAACTGGTCAGCGACAAACGCGTGCGGGCGGTTTCCTTCACCGGCGGCCTGAATGGCGGCCAGGCGGTGGCGGCAGCCTGCGCGGCGGATTTCAAATCGCTGCAACTGGAATTGGGCGGCAACAATGCCATGGTGGTACTGCCGGATGCCGATATAGAGAAAGTGGCCGAAGGCATTGTGGCCGGAATGACCACCCTTAACGGTCAGTGGTGCCGCGCCCTCGGGCGGCTGGTGGTGCACGAATCGATCCAGGAGCAGGTGCTCAATGCGGCCATTGAGAAGTTCAAGCAGGTGCAGGCCGGGGATGCCCTCTCGCTGGAAAGCCAGCTCGGCCCGCTGGCCAATGAAGCCCACAAAGGCCGCATCGAAAGCGCCATCCGCGCTCTGGAGCAAAAAGGCGGCAAAAGGCATGCCGCAACTGCAACGCCAACCGACGGCTATTACCTGCCGCCGACCATCATCACCGGCGTCGCGCCCGATGAAACGCTGGAGGAGATCTTCGGCCCGGTGGCTACGCTGCATACTTTCAAAACCGACGAGGAAGCCGTGGCGCTCGCCAACCAGACCCCGTATGGCCTGGGCGGGTATGTTTATGGCAGCAATGAAGAACATGCCCTGAAAGTTGCCCGCCAGATGAACACCGGCGGCGTGAAGATCAACGGCGTCAGCCTGCTGGAGTTAAATGTGGACGCGCCGCGCCCGGCCTGGGGTCTGAGCGGTTTCGGCGAGGAAGGTACGCTGGAAACCTTTGATGTCTTCTGCGGCAAGAGCGTGGTAGGCGTGGCCGGGAAGTAAGCCGGACGAAAAAACACATTTCCTTGTGGGGCGGATGCTCTCTGGGCGCACGGCTGCATCGTGTCCTGTGGGTATTCGTCCCTACTGTTTTAACAGGGGATTGTATTTGGTTGGGAATTTGCTAGAATGAAATGAAGGAAGACTCCATGTCCCCCATCCGAATGTCAAAAATAGAAGATTCCATGCGCGTGGTGATGGCCTTTCACGAGGCCCTCAATCGACGCGACATGCCCGGCATGCTGGACTATATGGGCGAGGATGTCCTGTTCGAGAACACCTATCCCGCGCCGGACGGCACACCCTACCGGGGCAAAGCCGCCAATGCGCAGTTCTGGCAGGATTTCTTCGACCAGGCGGAACAGTTTCATTTTGAAATTGAAGACCTGTTCGGCCTTAACCAGCACTGCGTGCTACGCTGGAAATATACCTGGGTGGATGCGAACGGCCAGCCCGGCCATGTGCGCGGCGTGGATATTTTCCTGGTCCGCGAGGGGCTGATTCGTGAGAAGTTGTCGTATGTAAAGGGATAAACGACTAGCACCGGAACTTCCTATAGTTGTAGGGTAAAGACAGTGTATTTTGGCTGCTTTTACCCTACATTTTTATAAAGTTTCTGCACTAGAGCGGCTTGCGGGCCGGGATGCCCGGCTTGCGCGGGTAAGCAGGCGGCGTGGCGGCAGTTTTTTCCACCAGCACCAGGTAACGCTCCTCGACCACGCCCGGCAGCGTGACGTGCGCCAGTTGGCGCAGGTGACCCCCCAGCAACCTGATCGCTTTCTCGGCAACCTGCGCCTCAGCCGGGCCGCTTTCCCCTTTTTGGGCCAGCATCCAGCCGCCCACTTTTACCAGCGGCAGCAGGTATTCGCTCAACACAGGCAGGTGGGCCACCGCGCGCGCCACGGCCCAATCGTACTGCTCGCGATGCTCCCTGAGGTGCCCCACCTCTTCAGCGCGCAGGGGCAACACCTCCACATCTTTCAGTTCCAGCGCCTCGGCAATGTGGGTGCAGAACCCGGCTTTCTTGCCAACCGACTCAACCAACGTAAGTCGCATGGCCGGGAAGATGATTTTAAGCACCAGGCCGGGGAAGCCCGCGCCGGTACCGACATCCACCAGGCGTTTGGGCGGGCGCTCGCGCAGGGCCGGGACGCAGGACAGCGAGTCTAAGAAATGCTTGCTGCGGATGCCCTCTTCGTCGCGGATGGCGGTCAGGTTGATGCGGTTGTTCCAGTCCTGGAGTTCGCGGGCATAGGTGACCACCTGCGCCGACTGCCGGGCGGTCAGGGTCACGCCGAACAACTGGCGGGCTTCGAGGCCGAGTTTCTCAACATCCATAATGGGCGAAATTATACCCCTCCCGTTTTGGGGAGGGGTATGTCTTTAAAAACGGTCGCTTACTTCTTTTCAGGCGCGGGGTCGGCTTTTTTGTCCTTGCGGCGCTTCCACCAGGCGCGGATGACCAGGAAGACCAGCAGGAAGGGCAGCAGCATCAGCGTAAAGGATGGCAGGATGAAGAGCACCAGCCAGATCATGAAGTCAACAAAACCCTGGAAGAAGTTGACCAGCGCCTGGATGGCATCGCGGGCCACCCCTTCGGGCCGCCAGCCTGCCACCTCGATCGGCTGGATGGTTTCCTCGGCGGTCAGCTGGATGGTGATGGCCGAAAGCGCGGCAGACTGTTCAAAATATTGCATCTGGCCTTTGGTCACTTCAATTTGCTCGCGGTAATAGACCAACTGGTTGAAGACGGCGATCACATCCTCGGGGTCTTCGGCGCGGGTCATCAGTTCCTGCAGTTCTGCTTCGGCGGCTTCGAGGTTTTTCAAGCGCGAGGCCAGGTCAGTGTACTGCTGGGTGACGTCCTGCCCGGAGCGATTCTCAGACTGGATCTCCACTGCGCCAGCCTTAATCTCGGCCAGGGCTTCTTCCAGCCGTTCGGCAGGCACACGAATGGTGAGCGTCCCGGCGGGAATCGGCTCGCCGCTGGCGCTGTAGTTCTGGTACAGGTTGGAGGAAACCACAAACCCGCCCAGGCGGGTGGCCAGCGCGGTAATGGCCTCCAGGCTGTTTTTCGGGTCTTGCACCACTAGGCTCAGGTTGGCGTTCTGGATGACCATACGCTGCTGGCCTGTATTGGCAGTGCTGGTATCGTAATAAACCGCGGTGGCCATTGGCATGGCATCCGATTCCATGGCAATGGCAGGCGCTCCGGCGCGTTCCTCGACAAAGTCAGAAGCGCCGCCCAACGGCATTTCGTATTCGTAGGAAGCCGGTGCAAGCGGGCTGCTGGCACAGGCACCCAGCAACAGGGTAGTAACAACAAGTAACATCAGGGCATTTTTCATCTCTTCCTCCTTCAGGAAAAAACAAGGGTCTTGTATAAGAGACGCCTCTCGGGCGGGATTGGTTCCTTAAAGAATACAGGGACACTTGAAGGTGTCCCTGGGCATTTGCTTACCAGCCTTCGGCCAGTCGGGCGGCATGCTTGTCTGGCAGGCCCGCATCGCGGATGCGTTTCTGCACTGCGAGGATGTCATACTCTACCCGGCGTGGCTCCCAGGTTTGTTTCTCCACATCGTAAATGGCATATGCGGCGCGTGGGTCACGGTCACGCGGCTGGCCAACCGAGCCGGGGTTAAAAATAGCCCGTGAGGTCATTTCAAGCACGACACCCGGCTTGGGAATCTCCAACGAAACCCGGTCACGTTTGGTATCCAGCTTAAACATACACTGGTTGTGGGTGTGGCCCACAAAACAAAAATCGGTTTCAAAGGCGGCAAAGTTCAGCCGCGCCACCAGCGTATTCAGGATGTACTCCCAAACCGGGTCACGCGGGCTACCATGCACCAGCGAAACGCCCTGCTTGATAATGGTCTGGTCGGGCAGGCTTTTCAGGTAATTCAGGGTATCTTCTGTAATGGTTTTCTTCTGCCATTGCAGGCTGCGACGCGCCTCAGTATTGAAGACTTCCATCTCCATGCCACCCATGGCGGCCACATCATGGTTGCCAAGCATACAGGTCAGGTGCGGCATGGCGCGCATCCGCTCGACGACTTCATTGGGGTCGGGGCCATAACCCACCAGGTCGCCCAGGCACCAGATTTCGTCAGTATCCCCGGCGTCGGCCAGTACGGCCTCCAGGGCGGTCAGGTTGGCATGAATGTCCGAAAGCACCAAAACGCGCATTATCGCTCCAGCAATGCCTGAATGTGAGAGAGTACAGCCTGCGCCACCTCGTCCTTGCCCATCAGGGGCAGGTTTTCCTGGTGGCCATCGGCAAACAACAACGTTACACGGTTCTCGTCCACCGCAAAACCGGCATCCGTGGCCGAAATATCGTTGGCAACGATCAGGTCCAGTTTTTTGGAAGCCAGTTTGGCTTTTGCGTTCTCAAGCAGGTTACGGCTCTCTGCAGCGAATCCTACCACAAGTTTGAGTCGGGGCAGGCTCCCCCGGGCCTTTGCCACCGTTGCCAGGACGTCCGGCGCAGTTGTCAGCCGAATCTTCGGGATGCCGTCCTGTTTCTTGAGTTTGTGTTCGGCAACAGTCTCGACCCTGAAATCGGCCAGCGCAGCCGCCATGATCAACCCGTCGGCGTCAGGCAGTACCTCCATCACGGCGTCCAGCATCTCCTGCACCGTACGGACGGTGTGCACGGCGGCCCCGTAGGGCGGAACCAGGGCCGTCGGGTGGGCAAACAAAGTCACTCGTGCGCCCGCTTCCAGGGCGGCCTGGGCCAGGGCATAACCCTGTTTGCCGGAAGAACGGTTCGAGATAAAACGCACCGGGTCAATCGGTTCCTGCGAGCCACCCGCTGTAATTACCAAATGCCTGCCCTTGAGCGGGCCAGCCTGCCCCAGCGCCTGGCGAATTCCACCCAGCAGTTCGGCAGGCTCAAGCATGCGCCCCAGCCCCTGCATACCAGAGGCCATGCGCCCGGCTGCCGGGCCAAGGAAAGTTGCGCCGCGCGCCTGTAGGTTTTGCACATTAGCCTGTGTGGCAGGGTTGTCATACATGCCGGCGTCCATGGCCGGGGCAAGGACAAGCGGACATTGCGCCGCCAGGGCAGTAATGGCCAGCAGGTTGTCGGCCTGGCCGTGTGCCAGTTTGGCGAGCGTGTTGGCAGTGCAGGGGGCAATCACCAGCAGGTCGGCTTGGTGACCCAGACCCACATGCAGCACATGCGCCTGCCCACCCCACAGGTCGGCGTCTGTAAAGGCTTTGCGTCCTGTGACCGATTGGAAGGTTAACGGGGTGATGAATTGTTCGGCAGCGGCAGTCAGGATGACATCCACCATGGCGCCTGCCTGCGTAAGCTTG
Organism: Anaerolineales bacterium; assembly: GCA_024710905.1. Classification (GTDB taxonomy): domain Bacteria; phylum Chloroflexota; class Anaerolineae; order Anaerolineales; family Villigracilaceae; genus JANJTV01. The sequence goes on from JANJTV010000120.1 coordinate 53,887, forward strand.
GAGGCCAGGTCGGCGGCTTTGTAGCAGGCGATGCTGCCGGTGACGCCGAGCAGGATGTGTTTGCCGGAGAGGATGCTCATATCCCCAGTATAGTTTTGTTTTAAGTTTTTGGGGATGGGAAGAAAGTCTCCCAGGGCAATCTTTGAATATATTCCTGCGACACAAAAACAACAGTAATTACGACTAAATAAATGTAAATACAGATTTCTGTTTTGCTTGTTGTATTTCTTCTACCAACATGCTTTAATACAACATGTACTATCCATATACTCTCAATTGGAGGCTTATGAAAAAGAATTCGGCAATTGCACTTGGTTTTGCATTGGTTTTAATGTTGTTGCTTTCTGCATGTGGCTCGAACCCTGCCCCCGGCGGAACTGGCGCTGATTTTTACCTGCAAATTGCCACGGTGCGCGGCACAGTGGAAGTCCGCCAATCCAGTTCAGATACTTTTGCCCCCGCGGTTGAAGGACAACGCTTGCGTGAAGGCGCTGAAATTCGTACTGGCGCAGACGGCATTGTCGCCCTGTACCGTGATTCAAGAACGATGGTCATCATTGACAACAACTCCCAGGCGGTTGTAAAAACCCTGGGAGGCAGCAAAGATGTACCGGTCACGGAAATCCTGCTCACCAGCGGCGCTGCGGCCCTTGAACACCGCGAAACAAAATTGCCAGAAGGCGCGGTTTTCCAGGTGAGCACTCCTGATGGTGACGCTTCCGGCATCGTTGGCTCTACAGTGCGGGTTGCATATAATCCCGACACAAAGGTATTAACAGCCACCTGCCTGACCGGCGAATGCAATTTTGTGCGTGGCGATCAAAAACTGACCCTGCAGCAGGGCCAGGCTGTAGATGTTAAGGGCCTCGCCCCAATTCCCGGCGCACCCAGTGAAATGACTGTGGACCAGGCCAACCAGTTCCTGGCCATGGGCCTCCAGTTGTGTGGAGGCTGCCCGATTAGTATTGAGCAGATTCGTGATGGCGGGCTTGGCGAGACTGCCCCTCCGCCAGATGATGTTGAAACTCCTTCAGAACAATACACGGATCCTGAAGAAGGTGGTGGCGAATCTGAAAGCTCGGAGAGCGATGACACATCCAGTGAAAGTGATGATGACTCGTCCGGCAGCGAGGGCGACGACTCCGCCAGCGAAAGCAGTGACGACTCGTCCGGCAGTGAGGGCGACGACTCATCGAGCGAAGGCGGTGACGATTCGTCCGGCAGCGAGGGTGACGACTCGTCCGGTGGTGAAGATGATTCATCCGGCAGCGAAGGCGATGACTAATTGATGCTCCCGGCCCGTTTGTTGGTGGAGATTCATTGGTTATTTGCTCAGCAGCATAATAACTGTTGAAGATTTACCGGATACCACAAAGTATTGTGTTTAAAGAAAAATAAAAAGAATCGTTACAACCCTGTACGGCTGGCAGCTACCCCTTTGCCAGCCGTACATCGATTTCATCCAGGTGTTCAGCCTCGTGCAAGGCCAGAGAACGCGCCCGCCAGTAGACCGTCTCGGCGCGTTTCTTGCCGGGTACGTGCAGGCAATTCTCCCATTGCAACGGCTTGAGCGCTTCCAGCACCCTCAGCAGGGCCATGCGCCGCAAACGGAAGTAAGCCATCAGCTCAATAAAGGGAAATTGCCCCAATTTCAACAACCTGCCCAGATCGCGTTCCGGGTGAATATCCTGGTCGGTTGCGCCATTACGCATCAATGCCAGGTAAATAAAACCCGCTGAGATGGCCTCGCAGTGCAGCAGATGGGCCAACATTTCAGTGGCAGAGCGTTCGCCCGAGGCTAGCGGGGCAGTTAATCGCTCCGGAGGTTGTGCTGCCAGCCGGGCCAGCCGGTTGGGGCTTTCGGTCAGCACTTCCAGTACACGAAGAATGTTGGCCGGGGTAAGTTCGGTCGGGATGGATTTGGTCATCATTGAGTATCGTTCTTCCAGAACCACACGCCCTGCCAAACGGAAAGATGCAAGCCCCCCCATTTGTTGATCGGCATAGTGTTATCTCCTCCTGTGGGCTGACCTTGAGCGATTTGCCGCCCGACACGTCGATCTTTTATAAATCGGTATAACCTAATCCGTTAAATCATCGCCTTTGCGCACCTGATTAAAAGCGAGCACACAACCCACCAGTAGGAAGATGACCCCGGCGAGTTGAAACCCGCCATTTTCAGTATGTATGCCAGTGATAAGCACAAGCAAGGCCGCAATGAAAACTGCAATGGTGCTGGATGAAATACGTTTTAGATTCATGTCCATCCTCCTTGGTTTTGATAAAGTGTTGATTCGACCCCCCGGGGCCACCAAGCCCTTCACCTTCTAATAACTCACCAGCGGCAATTTCTGGAGCCACTGGTTTTCTGTTAACTCCTTCAACAAAAAATCAGCCCCATCGGCGCGGGAGAGTTGCGTGCCCGAGTCTTTACCCATATAGCCGACCCGGTATTTGCGGGTATGCTCACCATCCACCAGGCGCGGGTAGCGCGCAATGGTCCAATCCAACCCGGAGGCCTGGATCACCTTTACATTTTCAGCCGAATCCAGGACAACTTCCTTTGCTAGCAGGTTCAGCAGGAAGCTGATCAAATGATCGGCAAAATTGGGCTGATCTTCCGGCTGGCGCACCCCGGCGCCGGTGGTCAAGACCAGGCGGCGCAGGCCGTGCTTTTTCATACCTGCCACAATGTTTTGTGCCGATACTTCCATCATATGCGCGACGGGCGGGCGGCTGGGCCCCAACGCACTGATGACCGCCTCCTGCCCGGCCATCGCGCTTTCGACGGCGGCGGCATCCATCGAATCGCCTTTGAACAAGGCCAGTTTCGGGTTTTTCAGATTTAACTTTTCAGGCGAACGGACAAAAGCCGTCACGCTATGTCCTGCTTCCAGGGCCTGCTTAACAACCTGGTAACCAACCCCGCCAGAAGCACCGAAGACAATAATTTTCATTTTTCTCTCCATCATAATATTATTACCGTAAGGACTTAATAAAAATGCACTTCATGGCCCAACATCTCCTCTTCGGCATACTGGAAACGCGCCGAAAAAATACGCCCCTGTGAAAGCCAGGGCAGGAAGACCCGGTCACTGGGCCACAGGTGCAGCCGGTCAAAATCGGCATCTGCCACCCAGGCCAGTTCGCCCTCAGGTGAGTCGATCGGGCTGCCGCTGAACTGCTCGGCGCTGAAAACCCACACGTACCAGTCCTCCCCTTTGAAATTGGCAAACACCAGCAGGCCGTGGTAGCGCGGCGACTCGATCAACAACCCGGCTTCCTCGCGCACCTCACGGATAACACACTGTTCCGGCGATTCGCCCGCCTCGAGTTTGCCACCCAGCCCGTTCCATTTTCCCTGGTGAATGTCGCCGGCCTTCTTCACCCGGTGCAACATGAGCGTCTGGCCGGGGCGTTTCACATAACACAGTGTGGCCAGTTTCATACGCCAAACAGGTATTGCAGGCCGTCCACAGCCGCGTTGCGCCAGGTGGTCTGGTTGTGTGCGCCGCCGTTTTCTTGATAATGGAAGGTGTAGCCCCGTTTCCTGAGCTGGGAGGCCATCTTGCGGTTGGACTCTAACAGGAAATCCATTGCGCCGCAGTCCAACCACAGGCGTACTTCCGGCTTCTGGAAATGCTTCACCATCCCGTAGGTGATCGTCTCCTGCCCCCAGATGTCGTAGGCCCCCGCCTGGCACAACGCCCGGCCAAAGATATGCGGCAGGCGCAGGGCCGTGTACAGGGACATTAATCCGCCCATTGAGGAGCCCATCACGCCAAATGCGCCAGGGTGTTTTTCCACATCCAGTAGGTTGAGTTGCTCTTTTGCCAGGGACAGCACCGGGTGAGTCAGTAATCCCAGCGTCGGTTCGGAGCAGCCATATTCCACCATCCGCCCGGCCTGCCCGGCATTTTGCAGGAAGGCAATCGTGATCGGCCTGATTTTTTGAGCGGCGATCAGGTTATCCACAATTTCGGCCAGCCTGCCGCGCCGGAAGTAATCCAGCCCGTCGTAGACGACCAGCAGCGGCGCGGGCGCATCGGTTGGCGGGTGGTAAAGAGTTACACTGCGTTCGGCGCTGGTGGTCACGCCGCGCGCTTCAATTTTATGGCGCGAGATTTTGCCGCGCAGGCCGCCGGGGCCGAGGCGGGTGTAGGGAGTGGCCGTCGCGCCGGGCATGTAAAAGTAGTGGTTGTGGCCGCCCACGCCGTTGTACAGGCTTTTGGGGTTAAGCGGATCAGGGTAACGGGTTTTGGTCTGCGGGTCGAAGAAGGCATATTCAAGATAGGCATTGTCTGGCAGGTCAAAGGAAATCTGCCAGCGGCCAGGGCTGGTTTCTGCCAGTGGCCGGGGGTTGTTCTCCCACTGGTGCAGGTCGCTGATGAAATGCGGGGCGGTTTTACCCTGCCAGGTGATGGTGACGGTATTGCCTGAAATGGTCGGGTTTTTCATGGGCATCTTTCCTGTTTTGTCCAATATCTAACATCCTATCTCTAATGGCTAACACCTAAAATCTCTTCATCAATGCTTCCCCGAACGCCCCCGGCTCACTGCGCTCGATGTGCAGGTTAGTTGCCTCGTGGAAGGTCATAAAATCCTTGAGCGCGGCGGCCACGTCGGTCACCAGTTCATTTGTCAGCGGCGCGCCAGGCTCTAGGTGCAGGGCGCGCAGACGCAGCAGCCCGGTTTTACGTTCCAGTTTTGGGTCCAGACGGCCCACTAGGTTGCCCCGGTGCAGGATGGGCATCAGGTAATAACCATAGATGCGTTTTGGCTCGGGCACATAGACTTCGATCAGGTGCTTGAAGCCCCACAATACCTCGTCGCGGTCCTGCGGCCACCAGAAGTTATCCCAAGGGTTGAGGAAGGTCGTGCGTTGTGGCATAAGTTCCCCACTGGCAGCTTTCTCCAGCAGTGGCAGGTTGTCACGGTGAATCACCAGCGGCTGCACGCCCGTAACCGTCTCACCCTGGATTTCGAGCAGTGTGCCTTCCTTGAGCAATTCCCGGACGATCGGCCTGCTGGTGGTGATGTTCATCCAGGTGTAATCGCCGGGGTTGCGGTGCAGGCCCACGCCCATGGCTTTTGCCCCACGCTCGACAAAGAATCGGTTTCGTTCTTCGGCAGTCGGCTCAGTGCGATCGGCCCAGGCGGGCAGCACGCGCTCTGTCAGATCGTAGACGCGGTGAAAAGCAGGGCGGCTGGAAACCATCAGCTCCCCGTAGGCATAGGCATATTCCAGGGCTACTTTGGCAGGTTTCCAATCCCACCAGCTGCCGCGTTTATGTTCCGGGTTCTCAAAATCCTTGGTGCGCAGCCCACCCTCCGCGCGGATTCGTTCAATCACCGCCTGCACCATATCGCGGTTGCCCGGCTCGTGAATCCAGCGTGCGTACCAGCTGTGGCCGTCTTCACGCACCCGCCTGAAACGGGGCGTCTGGTATCTGTACTCGTGGGTAGGGATGAAACAGGCGGCGTGATACCAGCCCTCGAACAGGCGCCGGTCGGCCGGGTCGAAAGCCAGGGCGTCGAAATCGGCGCGGTTGTAACTCCCCAGGCGGCTCCAGATGGTTAAATAATGAGCGCGCGAGACCATTTGTAGGGTGTCTATTTGCACTGCTCCCAGTTGGTTGGCAATCTCGTAAACGGAATCGCGGCCGGCGGGGAGTTCGCCTCCGTTGGGTGTGTCCAGCAGGGTGGTGTGTAGGGCCAGGGCGCGCAGTGCATTCAGCGGGTAGGTGGTCATCCATCTCCTTACGAATTGGCAAATTATACAACCCGAGCAAGTGTTTTACCGCCAGCCCTTAAATAAAAAAGGGCCTTGCGGCCCTTGATGTTACTCTGCCGAGCGCTTGCTCAGGCGGTGATCCAGCATCAGGATGGCTGTGTCGCGCGCCTCAATGCGCTGCATGTTTTCAAGGATGGCAGCGGCACTGGCCTCCTCCTCAACCTGTTCACTGATGAACCAGTGCAGCATGACCTGGGCCGGGTAATCTTTTTCCGTTTGGGCGGTTTCGTACAGGTCATGGATGGATTTGGTCACCTTCTGCTCGTGAGCCAGCACCTCGGTCACGGCTTCCAGCGCATTTTTCCACTCGGTTTGCGGCGCGGCAATGGCCTTGAGTTGCACCTTGCCGCCGCGTTCCAGCAAGTGGTCATAGAGTTTCATGGCGTGTTCGCGTTCTTCCTCCGCCTGGAGGCGCAGCCAGTTGCCAAAACCGGGCAGGTTCTGGCCCTCGAACCAGGCCGCCATAGAGAGGTACAAGTATGAAGAGAAGGTTTCTTTGTTGATCTGGTCGTTGATGGCATCTTGCATGGTTTTGCTGATCATGGTTCCTCCTATTTTGGGATCGATAATTCCATTATACAACTTAACACTTTGGCCTTTTCCGCCCATTGCAAGCCTGCCGAAACATTCTATAATGTGAGCATCTATCGCCTCAAAGGAGAGTGCAATGCATAATCGCCCCACCTTGTTACAACGCCTGCAATACCAGTTCGACAACCTGATGGCCGCCGGGACCCCCGCCATGATTGGCATGCTGGCTGTTTTTTCCTTGCTGATTGTTTCCGCGGCCGGGCTGCTCATTTCCCTGTTCAGCATTGCCCAGGATGGCGGCGAACAGGAGAGCTTTTTTGAGGCCACCTGGGCGGCCCTGATGCGTACCCTGGATGCCGGAACGATGGGCGGGGATACCGGTTTTGGCTACCGGCTGATCATGCTGTTGGTCACTCTGGGTGGCATCTTCATCGTCTCCAGCCTGATCGGCGTGTTGAGCGCCGGGGTTGAATCCAAGCTGGATGAATTACGCAAAGGCCGCTCGCTGGTACTCGAGAGCGGCCATACCGTTATCCTCGGCTGGTCGCCACAGATTTTCACTGTCATTCCCGAAATTGTCATTTCCAATGAAAATGAGAAGAATCCGGTCATTGTGGTGCTGGCGGACAAAGATAAAGTTGAAATGGAAGACGAAGTGAAGGCCCGCGTGCCTGACACCAGGAACACCCGCGTTATCTTCCGCTCTGGCAACCCATTTGACCCGACCGACCTGGAGATTGCCAGCCCGCACGAGGCCAGCGCCATCATCATCCTACGCCCCGAAGGCGAGGATGCCGACTCGTTTGTTATCAAGACCATCCTGGCCATTACCAACAACCCGAACCGCCACGACGAGCCCTATAACATTGTCACATCCATCGACTCGGAGAAAAGCCTGTCGCTGATCAAAATGATTGGCGCAAACGACAACCTGCAGGCCCTGCTGACCAGCGACCTAATCGCCCGCGTCACTGCTCAGACCAGCCGACAGTCTGGCCTGTCGGTTGTGTATACCGAGTTGCTCGATTTTGGCGGGGATGAAATTTACTTCAAAGAAGAACCTGCCCTGTCTGGTCGCACTTACAAAGACGCGCTGATGGAATATGAAGAATCGACCGTGTTGGGCATTTACACCGGCGAAGGCGCCACCCTGATTAACCCGGCCATGTCCACCCGCCTGCAACCCGGCGACAAGTTGATTGCCATTTCGCAGGATGATGACACCATTCACCGCACCGGGTTGTCCAGCTTACCGGTCGATGACGGTGCCATTCATCTGCCCGGCAAGGAAGCCAAGCCGAAGCCAGAAAAAGCCCTGTTGCTCGGCTGGAACGACGGCGGCAAGACCATTGTCCGCGAGTTGGACCATTATGTGGCCAAAGGCTCACTGGTACATATTGTGGCTGACGAACCATTTGAAGGCGATGTAAAAAACCTGCCAAAGTTTGCCAACCAGAAACTAACCTTCCAGGCTGGCGATACCACCGACCGTGACCTGCTCGATCATCTGGGAGTTATGGATTACGACCACGTGATTGTGCTCTCCGATTCGCGCATGGATGTCCAGGCAGCTGACGCCCGCACGCTAATCACCCTGCTGCATTTACGCGACATTGCCGAAAAAGACGAAACACCGTTCTCCATCGTCAGCGAAATGCTCGACCTGCGCAACCGGGAACTGGCCGAGGTGGCCAAAGTGGACGATTTCATCGTCAGCGACCACCTGATCAGCCTGATGCTGGCCCAGCTTTCCGAAAACAGCATGCTCTACGGCGTATTCATGGACCTGTTCGACCCGGAAGGCGCGGAGGTTTACCTCAAACCGATTACCGATTATGTCGACATCTCCAAACCGATTAACTTCTACACCCTGGTCGAATCTGCCAGCCAGCGCGGCCATACGGCGATTGGGTATCGCATTGTGGCCAGTGCGCGGGATGCAAGCGCCAGTTACGGCGTGGTGACCAACCCGAAAAAATCGGCCAGCGTGCAATTCAGCCCCGAAGACCGGCTGATCGTCCTGGCGAATGATTGACAGAAAATCCCCGGCAAAATAACCGGGGATTTTCTTTTTTATTAAGCATCCTGTCTGCTAGGATCCGCCGACGGGCGCCATCACGATCAGGAAAACCACAGCGCTCATGGCAACTGTCATAAAACAGATGCAGAGCACAGCCGCAGCAATCATCCCGATTAAGATTTTTGGCAGTGCAGAAGGGGGACCTGCCGGACGGGGTTCAGGCATGGGTTCGTCTGGCAGGTCTGGCGCATTCCTGCGGGCTTCCTCGATCAGGTTTATCCAGAAATCCACCCGGGAGTTCAGCCCAAAATGGATCGAATCTCCGTTGTCAAAGGTTACATTCAGTAATTTGAAGCTGATCAGCATGGCGGGGGCTTCCGTTTCCGAAACCTGCGTAACCCGCGAGAGCGGGTAGGCGGATGTCCCGCCCAGGAAAGCCTCTACAATCAATCGCTGGTTGGTCAGGGTCAGCCAGGCGCTGCTGCGACCGCCAGACCGATACAACCTCCCGCCTTCCTTGCGAATGACCTGCTCATCGGGTTTTATTTGTACGCTACTCATACGGCATCTCCATCATGAAAACAATACCATCATTATAGCGATTTCCCCCCTGTCAAAGCGAATTAACTCTTGATATCATTGCTCCCGTTTGGCCCATTCATCTTCGTTCGAGGAGAAACCCCATGTTTGACTGGCTTACCAACCCTGAAGCCTGGATCGCCTTCCTGACTCTTGTCGCCCTGGAATTGGTGCTCGGCGTCGACAACGTCATCTTCATCTCCATCCTGGCGGGCAAATTGCCCAAAGAACAGCAGCCGCGCGCCCGTACACTCGGCATCGCCATGGCAGTCATCACCCGCATCCTGCTGCTACTCTCCCTGTCATGGATCATCAGCCTTGAAGAATCGCTCTTTAGCCTCCTCACATTCAACATCTCCGGGCGCGACCTGATCCTGATCGGGGGCGGCCTGTTCCTGCTTGCAAAAAGCACCTTCGAAATTCATGAAAAACTGGAAGGCGCCGAAGGTCATGCCTCCGCCAAAGTGGCCGCCTCATTCATCAGCGTTATCATCCAGATTATGCTGCTGGATATTGTCTTCTCGCTCGACTCGGTCATCACCGCTGTCGGCATGGTCGATGAACTTGCCATCATGGTCATCGCCGTCATTGTGGCTGCCGTCGTCATGATTGTCGCTGCCACGCCCATCAGCGAATTCGTCGACCGTCATCCCACCGTCAAAATGCTGGCGCTTTCCTTCTTGCTGCTGATTGGCTTCACCCTGATTGTTGAAGGCCTGCACCAGCACATCCCCAAGGGTTATATCTACTTTGCCATGGGCTTCTCTATTTTTGTGGAGATGCTCAACCTGCGCCTGCGCAGCAAATCTGAGCCAGTCAAGCTGCACACGCGATACACCCGCAACGGGAAAAAGAAAGCGGGCTCGGCCGAAGCCTGATTCCCGCTTTCCTGGCCTTTGCCCGGCAATGGGTCCAGCAAAAACGGCAAAAATCCTGACTGTTATTTACAAAATTGTCAACACCCCCTGACAGGCCTTCCCAGGCTTGTAGGGGGTGTTTGATGATTCGTGAATAAAATACCCAAATTTTTGCATTAAGAACAAGAAAACCAGCCCGACTTATCGTTTGGTGAATTTTCAACCCTCAAACAGCAGGTGCATACACCCTTTACATGCGGGGTATATGATGTAATATTGACGCCGTTGGCGTTTTTTCGGTCTCGCCAGGCCGGAGGAGCGCCGCCAATCTTTAATCCAAAGAAAGGGTAGTATATGCAAAATGGAAAACCAGCCAAGCTCGTACCTTTCCCCTAAGTTGGAAGGCCGCCCGAAAGCCAATGGCAGCGGAAATGGCATCTTTGCCCTACAGCCCCTCAACAAGGGTGAACTCGTAGCCGTTTTCGGGGGTGTCATCTATGAATGGGACACCTTTGTCAACCTGCCAGAGATTGAGCGCAGTCTGTGCATCCAGGTGGAGGAGAACTTCTTCCTGGTGCCGCGCCCGATCGGCGCAGGGGATTATGTCAATCACTCCTGTAATCCTAATGCAGGGCTTTTGGGCCAGGTTGTGCTGGTAGCCATGCGAGACATCCACCCCGGAGAAGAAGTTTGCTTCGACTACGCCATGTGTGACACCCGCCCATACGACGAATTTGATTGCCTGTGCGGGGCATCCACCTGCCGCGGAAGCGTCTCCGGGAACGATTGGCAACTGCCCGAATTGCAGCACCGTTATGCCGGGTTCTTTGCGCCCCACGTCCAGCGCCGTATTGATGCGCAGCACCAGACCGAACGGCGTCACCGTTATGTTTACACCCCGGCCATGATGCCGGCCACCCGGTACGAATAAACAGGTCCACAACTTGAAGTAAAAAGAGAGCGGTTTTTAGCCGCTCTCTTTTATTTACACAGACACCCGGTTGACATCCAGCATATACTGCCACCAGTTGTTGGCAATGTTATTCAGCCGCCCGCCAAATTTGGGGATGTGACGCAGCCACCAGCGATGATACTGGCGCGGGTCGCCGTTGCCCCATTCCTGGGCATTCACCTGGCGTGACAGCCCCTTAAAATTCGGGTAGTTGGCCCAGTCATCACAGTAACTGTTCACCAGGCGCGGGTTGCCCCATTCATAATCTTTTGTGCTGTTGGGCGCAAAATGCACATTACCGCATTCAGCCTTGCCAGGGTGGCTCAGGTCGTAGCGGATGAAACGCTTCCACATGTTGGCTTCGCCCTGGGTGGGCCTGTACACCTGCTCCATAATCGACTCTACGCGATGATTAAAAGCCTCCAGCATTTCACCCACACCGCGCTCATAGGAAAATCCCATAATGATGAAACGCCGCGGGCAATGAGATGTGCCGGGTAGCGGTCCAGAATTGCACCAGAAGGCCCCGCTGCCGCCCATCGTTGATTCGTAAAACCCGGCAAACGGGAAGGCAAAAAGCCAGACTTCATCAATTTCATTGGTTGCCACCCGCTGCAGGATGTTGAACTTTTGCAGCATGTTGTTGTAATCCACCAGGTCGGGCTGGTGAGGTTGTTCCTGTCGCCGCATGACATTCAGGTAACTTTCGGCTGTGTACTGGAAGCCATCCGCTTTGCGCGGAAATTCGTTGACTTCCATGCGCTGGACGATCTGGTAACGCGCAAGACCATTGCTTGTTTCAAGGATGTCGGCGAGGAAACCCGCCGCCAGGTCATCCGCTTTGTGCCAGTTCATGTGCTGCGAAAGCTTCAGCCCAGTAGCCGGGTTGAGGACAGGATCAAAAATTACCATCAGCACCTTGCGGGTGACAATGGCGGCTGGTTCCAGGGAAACAGGTACCGGCTGTACAGGGACAGGCGCAGGCTGGGGCGGCGGGGCCGGTTTCTTAACCGCAAACAGGGACAGGATGGCATCCCACAGGGAGGCCAGGAAACTCTTTTTCGGCGGGGTACCCATCATGTTTCTCCTTGATCAGGGAATATTTACAGCAAAATAGACCTGCCCGCCCACATAGACAAACAGTACTTTGTTCGGGCTGAAGGTCATGGCCGTGATTGGCTGACCCTTCGGGAAGGGCGATTGTGTGCCAGGCATGGCGCGCAATTGGTTTTGCAACTCCAGCGCGCGCGGACTAAAGCGGAAGACAGACTGGGTAAAGGGTTCCAGCAACGCCACTGAGGGGTCAGGCGGCGAGGTGAATTCAATCTGCTTAAATAGCCCGTCGGCCAAGGTCGGCCCCCCTGTATAGCCGGGGCGCGTATCGGTCAGGATGGCCGGGTCGGTGCAACGGGTTGGGGCAGTGAAAATGCGGCTGAGGGTACAGGTGGTCAGGTGGCCGTCCGTATGTAACAAGTACAGGTCATCGCCGTTCACTGCCAGGCTGATGGCGTTTTCCATGGCCGGGATCTGTTCCTCGAAGAAGAACAGGGGCGGGTTTGGGAAGGTAAATCCATCTTCGGCAAAATAAACCCAGACGGCATTGTTATTGGCATCCAGCACATACAAGTTACCGGCGTCGTAGGCAATATCGGTCACACCGTCCCAGCCCAGGTCGGGGCGTTGCAGGCTGGCGGCGCGCGGTGCACGATCTACCGAGCAATAAATCAGGTTGCCGTTAATATCCACACCAATCAATGAAGCGCCGCTATCATTGCCACGCGGCAGGGTCAGGATGTCGACCAAGCGCGCAATCTGGACGCCATCATACTGACCCGGCTCGCACACAAAACCACCCTGCAGGGTATATTGCCCACCTGTCAGCAGGGCACGGTATACCTTGCTATCGTTGCCGTCCAGCAGGTACAGGTCTGTATCCGAGGCTGCCATGCGGGTGATGTTGACACTATTGCTCAGCGGGGTAACCAGCGCCTGGCGAAACTCCAGCCGTTTGATGCGGTCGAGATTATCCAGTGATTGCTGGGCCTCCTGGCGCAGGCGGCGCGAGTCATCGGTTATTTCAAAGGCTTCGGCTTTGTCGAGCCAGGTCAGGGCGGTCTGCCAGCGTACCCGCAACTCAATCGGGTCCTGGATGTCGAGGGTTTGCAGGGCCGTATTTACAGCATGGGTATAGTAGGCATCATATTGCGCAGTACGGCCAAAATTGCCATAGACAATGGCGGCCATTGTCATCACCAGCAACGGGATGGCAACCGCAAAGAAGGCCAGCCACGAAGCGGAAAAACCCGGCACCGTGTCTGTATGTTCGCCGGGCAGCAGGCGCGGAATAAGCCGTTCGATCGTATCGGCAGCTTTCTGGTAATTCACCCGTACCCAGCGCATAAAACGGGCGGTTGCGCCTGCCGCACCCTTCAGGCGGGCCAGCTGCTCCGGGGAGACAAGCGGCTGTTTCTCGCGACCCGAATATGCAGGCCGGGATTGCGGACGGGCGGCAGATTCTACAGGCCTAATCTCATCTTCCAGCGGCGGCAGGGCGTGTTCCGCACGCGGGGCGGCCGTCGCCGGCACCGGGAGGCTCTGGAAGGCCGGCGGCGGCGCTTCCTCGGCAGGCGGGGTTGGGGTTTGCGGGGCTGTCCGGGTCGGGCGTTGGGCAACACTCACAGCACGGGGGACAGGCTGGGGGGCGCCAGTTGTGGTTTCCACTTCTGCGGGTGAGTCTTCTTTGCCAGGCCGCAGGATGTGAATCTCCCCTTTCCCCACTTTCACTTGCATCAGAATCGCATTCAGGTTGTTGTCGGTGGCAGTCATCAAGCGTCGGCGGGTGGCCTCCAGACTGGAGGGGCTGTTTTGCTGGGCAAGTGATTTTTGCCAGTCGTTGGGTAGGCTTGCGCACAGGAGCAGGCGGTCGTTATCCAGCACGTTGGCCTGGGCAAAATACATGCGGGCGGTCTGGCTCAGGCCCAGCCCTTTGCCAGATATGGCCGTGTCGTGGAAGTGTTTGGTGGCTTCGCTGCCCAGCCAGAAGATATGGGTCGGCCCGGCCTGCACCAGGTAGAACTGGTTGCCGCGCAATGCGCCCAGCACCAGCGCGCCGATGGTGTACTGGCCATGGCCAGTGGTTTTCATGTTTTTGTTGGCCAGCTGGGTATTGAGCGATTCAACCGTGGTCTTTAACGCATAGGTGATCGAACCGGGGGTCTGGTAAAAAGTCTCAGACAGCCCGGCCACCATCTCGCTGTAATCGGCCGATGAATAGAGCACATTGCCCGCCAGCGTCAGGTAAACCAGCAGGCGGTCTTGCTCGCGGCCGCGCGCCAGCTTGCGGGGCGGGTTTTGCGCCAGCAAACCGGGCAAGAGCGGCCATTCCTGGCCGTTCAGGCGATATAAACTAACAAGGGTAAGATCGAGGGGGGGCGGCACGGTTGATTTTCCAACAATTTTCTATCATTATACTGGTAAAATTTTCTTTGCCTATACGCCAAAACTCCCCGCGAGGCCGCCCGCCTCGCGTTTTGCTCGCAAGGACACCCAATGCAATTCTCCCTGCACACCGAATTCCCCGAACACCTGGCCAACGCCTGGAACAGCCTGCTGGAAGAGAGCATCTCCAACCTGCCTTTCCTGCGCCACGAATACCAGTCCACCTGGTGGCAAACGCGCGGCGGCGGCGAATGGCCCGGCGAGGCCAAACTGGCCATCATCACTGCCGAACAGGACGGCCAATTGCTCGGTATTGCGCCGTTGTTCCTGACCGAACACGCCGGGCAGAAATCGCTTTTGTTTGTTGGTAGTATCGAGATTTCGGATTACCTTGACCTGATTGTACGGCCCGTAGACTTGGATAAATTTGCCAGTGGCTTGCTGGACTACCTTTCAGCGGGCTACCCCGAGGCGTGGCAGGCGCTCGACCTGTACAACCTGGCTGACGGCTCTCCCGGCCTGCTAGCACTCGAAGCGGCTGCCGTGCAGCGCAACTGGACGGTACATCAGGAAACCCTGCAACCCGTTCCGGCCATTGCCCTGCCCGGCGATTTTGAGACCTACCTGGCGGGCATCGACAAAAAGCAGCGCCATGAGATTCGCCGCAAAATGCGCCGCGCCGAAGAAAGCGGCCGCAACGTACGCTGGTACATTGTGGACGATGAAAGCAAACTGGATGCAGAAATTGAAGCTTTCCTGGCGCTCATGGCACACGACCCGGCCAAAGCCGAATTCCTGACCGAGGTGATGCGCACCCAGATGAAGCAATTGGTGCATGCCGCTTTCCGCGCAGGCTGGCTGCAGCTGGCTTTCCTCGAAGTGGATGGCGAAAAGGCCAGCGCCTACCTGAACTTTGATTACCAGAACAAACTGTGGATTTATAACTCCGGCATGGACCGGCGCTTCAACGACCTGTCTGTAGGCTGGGTATTACTCGGCTACCTGCTGCAATGGGCAAATGAAAACAAACGCCGCGAATTCGACTTCATGCGCGGAGACGAGGATTATAAGTTCAAGTTTGGCGGGCGGCCCGGCAATGTGGCCCAGCTAGTGATTACGAAGTGAGGAACTACTCTCCTCGTGATGAAGGTAGAAAAGTTGCCAGGTTTGAGAAGAAATAGCCAATCAGAGCAATTCCAAAAAACATAAAGGGCATCTGCCAAACGATATAATTCATGAATGTATGAATATAAGAATGTGCCTTAAAGATTATCAACCAAGAAAGCGGTGCGAGAAGTGAATACCAAGTAGTTACCAAGAGTGCTATTGTCTTTCTGTGAATTTCAGTTCTCTTTCCTGATACACAGAGCCAGTATATCAGTATGGTACTAATTATCATAACCAGGATTAATATGCTCAGGTAGCTGATGGCATTATTACTCGGAATAATCGGGGAAAATCTTGCATTAACAAAAACAAGCGCGGGACCATTGAGATATTCCCATACGACAGAGAAAGTACTGGCACGAAGGCTTTCTGCATAAATCCCGGAATATTCATCAGGGTTGCCTGTTGCCCGGCGTCCAAAAGCATCTACCCAATGCGCCAATCCATCCCTATAGTTTCCGGTATTAAGAGTAATCTGGAGTGTCAGGGTAGCCAATCCGCTGGCAATAGCAGCAGTAGCCCCACTTATAGCTGCGCCCATTTGTATAACAAAATTCCTGAGTTGCCACCGATCGAGTAACGAATAATAAACAATAGGAACGCTGGACATAATTATGGCCGTTGTTATATATTCAAACCCATTAAAAAGGATTTTTACAAAAACCAAACCATGCATAATCCCGAACACCCACCAGGGGCTCGGATAACCTTTTGCAAATGTCACGGTCATTACCAAGAAAGCCAAGTAAAAAACCCATAAATTCCAATAGAAATTGGGGGCGAATAGCAAAACCCAGGGTGAAAAGCTAATATAGACCAGGTTAAGCACGAACGTCAATCTGCCAAATTCGCGCATCAACCAAAGGACAAATATGGTCAGGGTGATTGCCATTAGACTGATCATTAGCCACGTGAAAATCTGGATGCTGGTAGATGGTTCTAGCCCGAGGACGATTTTTATGTAATAAAAGATAACGCCTTGAAACCCGGGCACAGATTTATATGTCCAATAAGTCTCATAAGGCCCTTGTGGCGTGGTATAAAAGACATATTGACGGTCTACGGCATCCAGAGATAGGTCAAAGTCATCCGCATTAATAATCCCTAATAATCCCCCATAAGAGAAGGGACCAGTCTGCAGTGACTGTGCCAGACGTCCAACAACCAGATATTCAATATTTCTTTTCCAACCCAACCAATAAGCGTCATCAATAATACCCAACACATTGTTTAACAGGGCTGTAATGATAATAAAAATAACCGCCGGAAAAATTCTATTTTGAAGGTGAGACATTTTATTCTCGGCCATAATTTATTTAAGTGTAGCTACAAAAAATTATAATGTGTTAATATTTTTCGAGTATGATAATAAAGTATTACAAACCATTTAACAATTCCTTTAAAATGCGGATGAAGGTACCATGACCCAACGCAACCTGACCGAACAACTTGTGGAATTGATTCGCCGCACCTCCAGCAACCTGCCAAAAGACATTGAAGCCCGGCTGCGCGCGGCGGTGGAAAAAGAAGCCCCCGGCTCGGCGGCGCGTAACGCGATGGAAACGATCGTCAAGAACATTGAACTGTCGCGCCAGAAATCCACGCCCATCTGCCAGGACACCGGCACGCCCATCTTCCGGGTGCATTACCCCGAAGGCTGGAGCACACGCAAACTGCGCGAGCAGATCCGCGCCGCAATGGAGCAGGCCACTGCCAAGAATTACATGCGCCCGAATGCGGTGGACGCTATTTACGACAAGAATACCGGCAACAACCTGGGAGGCGACGATTTTCCCTCCATCCATTTTGAAGAAGTGGATGCCAACGCGCCACTGACCGTTGAATTAATGCTCAAGGGAGGCGGCTGCGAAAACGTCGGGCGGCAATATTCCATGCCTGCCAATGACCTTGGCGCAGGCCGTGACCTGGCCGGGGTGCGTAAAGTGGTGCTGGATGCCGTACAAAAAGCCCAGGGCCAGGGCTGCGCGCCGGGCGTACTGGGTGTCGCCATTGGCGGCGACCGCGGTTCGTCCTATATCAAATCTAAAGAAGTACTTTATGACGAAATTGGCACACGCAACACCGACCCGGAGATCGCCGCGCTGGAGGAACGCCTGACCGACGAGACCAACCAGTTGGGTATTGGCCCGATGGGCTTTGGCGGAAAAACCACCGTCATCGACACCAAAATCACCGGCCTGCACCGCCTGCCAGCCAGTTATTTTGTCACCGTTTCATATATGTGCTGGGCGTACCGCCGCCGGAAAATGACCGTCACCGGCGACACAGTGGAATACGATTAGGAGACCGCCATGCGCAGCATTACAACCCCCCTCAGCGATGAAATTATCCGCAGCCTGCACGTCGGCGAACCGATCCTGCTCAACGGGGTCATTGTGACCGGCCGCGATGCCGCCCACAAGTGGATGATCGATACTTTTGTCAAAAAGACCAAATCAGCCAATGCAGAAGACCTGGCCGTGTACGAAATGCTCAAAACCCTGCTGAACGGTAGTGTAATCTACCACTGCGGACCGGTGGTCTCAAAAGATGAAAACGGCGAGTACCGCTTCTTGGCGGCCGGGCCGACTACCAGCATCCGCGAGGAGCCCTACCAGGCCGATGTGATGAAGCACTTCAATGTTAAAGGCGTGATCGGTAAGGGCGGCATGGGCGCAAAAACGCTTAAAGGCTGCCAGGAAGTGCCCTTTGTGTATTTCCATGCTGTGGGTGGCGCAGCCTCCTACATTGCCCAGAGCGTGGTAAAGGTACATGGCGTGCACAAACTGGATTTCGGCGTGCCGGAAGCCATGTGGGTAATCGAGGTCAAGGACTTCCCCGTGGTGGTAACCATGGACAGCCACGGCCAGAGCCAGCATGCTGTGGTGGACGAAAGTTCGCAAAAAGTGCTGGATGACCTGCTGCAAAAACCCTATTAAAACCAGCAGGCGGAGCAAATGCTCCGCCTGCTTTTGTTTCTCTGTGGATTACTCGGTTGGCACAACACCCCAGCTGACCACGGCTTTTTGGTCGCTGCTCAGGTAGACTTCTACAGTAATCTTGCTGGTCACGCCTTTCTTGCCCGAATACCCGGTGCAGTACTTGCCGGGGGCCAGGTTTTCAAAAAGCGCTTCGCCGTTGGTATCAGTAATTGCCGGGGTGGCCTTCCTCGAGTCGCCCGCCGGGCAGGAGATGTCCTGCGAGATGCCCACCTCGTCACCACTTACACCCGCTTCGCCCTCATCACGGACGCCGTTGCGGTTCTCATCCAGGTAAACGACCAGCAGGATCTGCCCCGGGTTGCCGTTATCCGTAATGGTCGGCTCCGGGGAACTGCTGCATGCGGTGAGCAACAGGAATAAACCAACGAACAGGATTGCTTTTTTCATCAAACACCTCCTTGCTAGGCCGCTTCAGCCACTGACTGGGCATTGTGACCGCGCGCCAGGAAGTACGCCAGACCAAAACCGGTGATCAGCATCCAGATCGAGTACAGGCCGGGGATGATGGCCAGGTCGTTATTGTTAAGGATGGTCAGCGCGATGGTAATGGCGATTGTGCCGTTTTGCAGGCCGGTTTCAATGCTGATGGTGCTGGACTGGACGTGATTAATCCGCATCAGCCGGGCGACCACATAGCCCACCAACAACGCCAGAAGGTTCAGCGTAATAAAGGCCGGGGCGAAACGCGGCCCATCTCGTACGATCGTCTCCCAGTTCTGGATAACCAACGCAAAAATCACCAGGAACAGGAAACCTGCCGCCAGGATCTTGGTCACATCCTTGCTGCGTTCGGCAAAGTCGGTCTTCCAATTGCGGATGCCCATGCCAATCAGCACCGGCACCACCGAAAGCGCCGCCACCTGGATCATGGTACTGACCACCGGGAATTCTTCAATCCCCGAAATACCACCGCCAAACACGCCCACGCCAATGCTCAGGATGAACGGCATGGTCAGGAAAACTATCGAGTTTGAGATGGCGGTCAGGGTCACTGACAGGGCGCGGTCACCTTCTGCCGCGTGGACAATCAGGTTCGAGGTGGTTCCGCCCGGCGCTGCTGCCAGCAACACAATGCTGACGGCATAAATCGGTTCAAGCGCAAAGGCATACGCAACACCAAATCCCAGCACCGGCAGCAGCAGCATCTGGCACACCAAGCCGACTGTCACCTGCAAGGGCTGTGAAAAGACACGCCTGAAATCGGCCACAGTCAGCGTCATGCCCATTGTGACCATAATCAAGAAAATGGCGAGGGGCAGCACAACACTTGAAATAAAGCTCTCTTGCATGTTTCCTCCGTTTTGGGTGAATAGGGTTGGCGAAGTATTATTACTATCTTATAAAATTCTGGATGTTAAAGCAATACAACCCTGAAACCCCGCCAGGGTTGTAGGTGGATTTTCGGGCAGGCGCACGAGCAGCCTGCTCCCGTTGGAGAAGCCGCTGACCGGCTCAGGCGTCTGCATCCAGCAGCGCCACATCCCTGCTGGACGGGTCATATTTCACCCTGAGCATTACCCCAGGCTGGATTTCGGGAACCTGCAAACGCGGGATAAGCCGTTCAGCTTCCGCCTGGAAAGCGGGTTCATTTTCCGGGCGAACTTCCAGCAACAGGCGCACCACTGGGTCCTGATTAATGGTCATGCCGGTGTCGGTAATCTTCAAAATGGCCGCCTCGGCGGGCAGGCCGCGCGACAGGATGGACTGGTTGATTATCCCAGCCATAATCGGCGCGCCGACCTGCAAGATCAATGAGGCAATCATCAGGACGCCGCCAATCACAATGGAATATTGCGTCAGTGCGGGCAGCTCTTCCCAGCTATAACTGCCGTCTGGCATGCCAATCATGCCAATGAACAGGGTCACAAACGGAATCCACATCAGCATAAAGCAAAGGCGGCCAATGCGGCGCATCATTTGGGGCACTTTCATCGTTCACCTCCTGGTTTGGTGGGTCATTCCTTTTCCAAGACGCCGCTTTCAATCGCGCGCTGTTCGTCCTGGAAGATGGCCATGGCGGTTGTCATGCGTTTAAAACCAAACTTTTTATAAAACGGTTCCTTGCCTGCCGCGGCATACAGGATGATTTTTTTGTGGCCAACGGCAAAACCGAGCAATTTATTGACCACTACCTTGCCCAGCCCCCGGCCCTGATAGTTGGGATGCACGGCAATGTCGCACAGGTAGGCGCAGTCAATGCCGTCGGCCAGGCAGCGCCCCGCCGCAACCAGTTCGCCATTGTCGTAAGCAAAGCATTTGTACATGCTGTTGGCAAAGGCGATCTTTAGTCGTTCGGCGGGTTTTTCGCCCAGCGGGGCAATGCGGTACAGGGTGGAGAGTTCCTCCCAGTCCATCGAATCGGTGGTTTCGGTCCAGTTGAGTGGCATTTCTAGCTCCTGCCTGCCAGCGCGGATTTAGGATTTGCCAAACCAGCGCGCCCGGCGAGTGGCGCCAAACGCATCTTTCTCGGCCATCAGCGATTGCGAGGGCTCAGTAAACGTGCCCGTCGGCGGCCCGGCCAGGAATTCCACTTCCACCCGGCCCACCCTTTCACCGCCAAACTCGATGTAGCAGGCCCCAATGCCACGATAGGCCGGTGTCTCGCCGCTGCCCTGAACCTGGGCCAGGATGTCCGCCGCGACGGTGCGGGCCGCGCCTTCGGCAAAGACGCCCGCTTTGGGCGTGCCAACACTGTTGACGTCACCAATCGCATAAACGCCGGGGAAGCGAGTCTTGAGAGTCTTGGTATTGACCGGAATCCAGCCGTCCTCGGTCAGGCCGCTTTCGGCCACCACGGCGGGCACACAATGTTTCGGGATGCCTAGGAACAGGTCGTAAGGCATTTCTTGCTGGTTATCCAAAATGACAACCTTGCGGGCCGGGTCAAGCGCCCGCACCAACCGGTCCGGGACGTAGATAATGTTCCGTTCTGCAAACGCGGACAGGATGCCCTGCGAGGTGGCCGGGGAAGGCGGGATGGGAATGCCAAACGGCATGACCACGCTGATTTCACAATCCTGCCGGACGCCCCGCGCAGTCAGGAAATCATGCAGCAGCAGGGCGGTTTCGCTGGGTGCAGGCGGGCACTTAAACGGGGTGGAAGTAATGCCAATGATGGCCCTGCCTTTGGTAAAGGTTGGCAGCACATCGCGCAGGCGGGTTGCCCCGGCAATGGAGTAAAACTCATTACCACCTTCCTGCAGGCCGGGGGTGTAGGCGGGGTCATAATCCGCGCCGAGCGCAATGACCAGGATATCGGCCTGGTACGTCCCGCCATCGGTGATGACCATCCGTTTTTCGGGGTCGATGGAGGTGATTGTTTCCTGCCGGAAGCGAACGCCGGGTTTGACGATATCGCGATAGTACAGCCGCACCGCATCCGGGTTCTGGCGGCCAAACATGATGTCCAGCTTGGAGAAGCCGAACATGAACGAGTCGTTCTTGTCGATCAGGGTCAGGTCCAGGCTGTCGCCGAGTTTTTCGGAAAGGAAGGAACTTAACTCCAGGCCGCCGAAACCGGCGCCTAGAACAACCACACGTGTGCTCATTTTTTCTCCTCGTTGATGTGCAAGCGTTGACAGCAAAATGCCGGGGGCTTCTATACTATAGCAAATGCGGGGCAACAGGGCAAGGAAATTAACCAGACAGATTAACCCCTAATCGCGCTCGTGGTGAGCCCGCAACACATGGTGGTTCCTAGCGTGGTTTAACCCATTGGCTGCGGTATACTCCAGCCCATACAGTCCAGTAGGAGTTCTTCCATGAAACACGCCGTGAGTGTAAGTATCGGTTCATCCAAACGAGATAAGGCTGTGCAGGTGCGCCTGCTGGGGCAGGATATCCGCATTGAACGGATCGGTACAAACGGTGACATGGAAGCCGCGGCGCAGAAATTCCGCGAATTGGACGGGCAGGCGGATGCTTTTGGCATGGGCGGGGCCGACTTGGGGGCGCTGGTGGATGGCAGGCTGTATCCTTTTCATTCAGTTCAAAAGTTGGTCAGGTTTGTGAAAAAAACGCCGGTGGTGGATGGCGGCGGGCTAAAAAATACGCTGGAAAACCGCGCCCCAGCTTTTTTAGATGCGAAATTGGGTGATTATATTGCCCGGCATGGCAGGCGTGTTTTCGTCACACTGGGTGTGGAACGCTGGGGGCTTTCGAGCGCTTTTGTACAGGCCGGATACGAAGTGGTTTTTGGCGACCTGATGTTCGCACTGGATGTACCTTTGCCAATCCACACCCTAGAAGGGCTGCGGCGGCTGGCAAAATTCCTGATACCCATCGTAACGCGCTTTCCTTTTGAGTGGTTGTACCCCACCGGCGAAAAGCAGGATGAACGCATCCCAAAATGGGAAAAATATTACCAGTGGGCCACAGTGGTGGCCGGGGACTGTCATTACATCAAGCGACACATGCCTGCCAACATGCAGGGAAAAGTAGTACTGACCAACACAACCACCGAACAGGATGTGGAAGAATTCAGGCGGGCCGGGGTGAAGTACCTTGTTACAACCACGCCAATGCTGGAAGGCCGCTCATTCGGCACGAACATGATGGAGGCCGCACTGGTGGCAGTGGCTGGCAAAGGCCGTGCACTGACTTGGGACGAATATAACGAATTGATTGACCAGCTGGGTTTTGAACCACAAATCATGGAGTTAAACTGATGGACGCTATCGTAACCGCCGGGGGAATTCCCCTGCCCGAAGACCCGCTTTACACCGAAAGTCGCGGCGATTCAAAAGCCCTGATTAAGATTGGCGGCAAGCCGATGATTCAGTGGGTGCTGGACGCGCTGGGCGAGAGCAGGCAGGTGGAAAATGTGATCGTGATTGGCCTGACCGAGAAGGCTGGCCTGGCCTGCAAGAAGCCGCTGCATTACCTGCCCAACCAGGGGCGCATGCTGGCCAACATTGTGGCGGGGATTAATAAATCGCTGGAACTGAACCCCAGACAGGAATACGCCCTGATTGTGTCGTCAGACATCCCGGCCATCCGCGCCGCGCATGTGGACTGGCTGGCTGGGCAGGTGCTGGCCGAACCGGCGGATATTTATTACGGGTTTGTGCGCCGCGAGGCGATGGAGGAACGCTTCCCCGACTCGAACCGGACGTATCTTAAACTAAAAGACGCCGAAGTCTGCGGCGCGGACATCAATGCCGTGCACGTCAGTATGGCGCGTGAACACCTGGAAACCTGGGAGGCGCTGATCGGCCATCGCAAGAATCCGTTGCGCCAGGCGCTGGTCATCGGGGTGGATACGTTGTTCAGCATCTTGTTCCGGCAAATGACCATTGAAGGGCTGGTGGCGCGGGCCAGCGAACGGATTGGCATTCGAGGCAAGGCAATTGCCTGGGAAAGCGCCGAGCCAGGCATGGATGTGGACAAGCCGCACCAGTTGGAGATTCTGCGCGAAGATCTGGAAGAAACGGGCAACCAAAGATAGCTTCGCCCGGTTTCGATACGCCGCTTTGCGGCTACTCAACCTTCGTTCGGAAGATAAAATTACATCTCAAAAAGGGTTGTTATGTTCAGGAAATTACTTGAATTAGACGCGCGCGGCTCGGAAGCTCTGCGCGTGGCTGAAAAACCAGGCCTGCGACGGAACATTGCCATGTTCCTGGCCCACTCTGGCGATTCGTGGTTCTGGGGTGCGGGAATGTTAATCCTGTGGCTGGCGGGCGACACGTTTTGGAAGGTTTGGGCAATCTACCAGTTTTTCTGGGTCTCGGTGCTGGCTGCGCTGGTAATGACGCTCAAGTTCATCATCCGCCGCCGCCGCCCGGAAGGGGACTGGGGCGCAATTTACCGCAATACCGATCCGCATTCCTTCCCGTCGGGACACGCGGCACGTTCATTTTTAATTGCTTTCATTGCAGGGGCGCTTGGGCCGGGCTGGCTGGCGACCATCCTGTGGGTCTGGGCGCCGCTGGTGGCGCTGGCCCGCGTAGCCATGGGTGTGCATTACCTTTCGGATATTATCGCCGGGGCGATTGTCGGCCTGCTGGTGGCGGCTTTCAGCCTGGGGATTTCACCGGCCTTGTTCGACTGGATCAACAGCCTGAGCCCGATAGCATTGTGGTAAGGAGCAACAAGGGCAGCCTCGCGAGGCTGCCCTTGTTTTATTATTTTGCCTGTTTGTTTTGTTGATGGAGCAGGAAACCCATCCCGGCGGTCATTACTCCACCGAACAACAGGGATGTGCTGAAGCCGAGTTGCAAGCCGAGCAGGTCGCTGGCAATGCCAACCAGCCAGGGCCCAACCATGCCGCCTACACCCGCAAAGGTAAACAGCAGCCCCAGGATGGCGCCCTGGTTTTCAGTATGCTGGTCTGAGACAGTGGCAGTAATGGTTGGGAAGATAATCGACAGGAAAAATCCGCTGGCAGGAAGGAAGAAAAACAGACCGGGCGGGCCAAAGATGCCGATAGCAACGCAGGCCAGGGCGGCCAGGGCGGCCATCAGCATGATGCGCAGGTAACCGATCCGTTCCACCAAAAAGCTGCCGATGAAACGCCCAACCATCATCAACCCGAAGTAGAGCGAGAGCATCTGGGTACTGAGCGAAACATCCAATCCTTTTTGGGTTTGCAGGTATTCCACGATCCAGGAGGCAATGCCGATCTCAGTGGCGACGTAGATGGCAATCAACGCATAGAACCACGGGGTGTTGCCGGTAAAGGCCGTGCGGGCCAGTTTGCCAAAAGCAACCGGTTCGTTTTTTTGCTCAGCGCTGCGCGGGGAGCTTGCCAGTAGCAGGAACACCAGCAAGAGAATCACCAGTACCAACGCGCCCTGGTATACAAGCCGCCAGGAAAAATCCCCGGCCAGCAGGAACCCTGCATACAACGGGGCAGCTGTGGAACCCAGTCCGTGCATGACAGACATTAAATTTAAGAGGCGGCCTTTCTGGGCAGCATGCAGGTCCACAATCAGGTTGTTGGCGCCAAGTTCGATCCCGCCAAACCCCAGCCCGAGGACAAGCATGGAGAGCGCCAGCGGCCAGAACTCGCTGAACAGGCTTAAACCGGTGATGCCGGCCATCATGAAAATGGCTGCCAGCAGCAGGACAACTTTCTTCCCGGCAACATCCGCCAGCAGCCCGGCCAGCAAGGTGGCAGCCAGGAATCCAATGTAAATTCCCAGAAGTACATTCGCGCCAGTGGCATAGGAAAAATCCATGTCGCGCAGGAAGGCGGGCAGGATGGCGCCTTTCAGGTTGTCAGTAAAGCCAAACACAAAGAAGGCAAAGAAACTGAGAATGGTCCAGACCCACAGGGTCGTTTTTGACGAGGTTTGCATGGGGCGGGGTTCCTTTGGGTTGTATTTTAACAGCGGTCGGGACGCATACCCACAGAATATGATGCGGGTGTGCATCCCGACGTGCTACATGCGCTGTAATTCTATTGCGCCGCTTCCAGTTCTTCCTGTTTCTTGAACTGGCTCATGTACAGTTTGTAATAAGAACCCTGCTTCTTCAGCAATTCTTCGTGCCTGCCCCGTTCGACGATCCGGCCTTTTTCAAGCACCAGGATCATATCCGCATTACGGATGGTGCTCAGGCGGTGGGCAATCACAAAGGCGGTGCGGCCGGAAAGCAACTGGTCAAACGCCTTCTGGATCAGCCGCTCGGTGCGGGTGTCCACGCTGGAGGTGGCCTCGTCCAGGATCAGGATGCGCGGGTCGGCCAGCGCGGCGCGAGCGATGGAAAGCAATTGCCGCTGACCCTGGCTCAGGCCGGAACCACGTTCACCCAATACGGTGTCATATTTTTCCGGCAGGCGCTCAATGAAAGTATCTGCATTGGCCAGTTTGATCGCCGTCAGCACCTCTTCATCGGTTGCGTTTGGTCGGCCAAAACGCACATTTTCCATCACGCTGGCGCTGAAGAGGAATGTATCCTGCAATACAATGCCAATTTGTTCCCGCAGGCTGTGGGTGGTGACATCACGAACGTCAATACCGTCAATTTTCACATTGCCTTTGGTCACATCCCAGAAGCGCGGCAGCAGGTTGATGATGGTCGTTTTACCTGCCCCGGTTGGGCCGACAATCGCAATCGTCTGACCTGGTTCGGCGCTGAAGGTCACATCTTCCAGTACCGGCTCGCCTTCCTTATAGTGGGCGTAGACATGCTCAAAATCCACCCGGCCATTAATCGGCGGCATGGCCTTTGCGCCCGCCTGGTCTTGCACGGCGGGCGTTTCATCGAGGATGGTAAAAATGCGTTCGGCCCCGGCAATTGCGTTCTGGATATTGGTCCACAGGATGGCAATCTGCTGGATGGGCTGATTAAAGCGCTGTACATAGGCCAGAAAGGTAATCACCAGTCCGAACGTCACCGTTGTTCCCATTATTTGCTCGCCGCGCAGCAGGAACCAGCCACCCACACCGACGACAATCGCCAGCGCCACATACGAAAGCGCTTCCAGCGCGGGGGCCAGCGCGGAGGTAAATGAAACAGCGCGTACATTTGCATCACGGTTGGCAGCGTTGACTTCCTTGAACTGCTCGATATTCTCTTCGGCGCGATTGAACGCCTGCACCTCGCGCACCGCGGCAATGCTTTCCTGCAATTCGGCGTTGACATTGCCAATTTCCTTACGGCTCTCCCGGAAGGCCTTGCGCGCCTGGTTGGAGAAATACAGCGTAGCCAGGAACATGAGCGGCGCGACCGAAAGCGAGAGCAGGGCAAAAGGCAGGCTGGCCGCCAGCATGTTGTAGGCCACCCAGACCAGCAACAACACGCCGCTGAAGACGTTCACCAATGCGAACGAAAACGCCTGTTCAATGGCCGAAGTATCGTTGGTGATGCGGCTCATCAGGTCGCCTGCTTCATGCTCGTTATAGTAACTCATCGAAAGTTTGTGCAGGTGCTCAAAGACTTGCACGCGCAGGGCGCGCAGCACATGCTGGCCGGTCCACGACATGATGAAAAAGGTCAGGCCGGTCAACACCGCGCCGCCCACATACAGGGCAATCGTCACCAGAATCACCCGCCATAACCCCTCGATTCGTTCTTCATTGGTGGGAGAGTCGGGAATCTGGTACCCGCCCCACTGGAAAGCCGTGGCGACCAGCCACTGGCTGCCCGAAAGGCTTTCGGCAGGCTGACCCAGCCAACAGCTTGCTCCCGAGGCCTGGGACTGGGAATCCGCTGCCGGGGAGCCCGCCCCAAAAGCCGCCGCCCCGGCCGGTACGAGGAAACAATCGGTGGCCTGGCCGGTCAGTTCGGGAGGGGTAACCTGCGTCCAGGTCGCGGCGATGACCAATATCACCGCCAGGACAATCATGTACCAGAATCGGCCAAAATAAGCGCCCAATCGCATCAGCGTTTCAGAAAGGTTGCGTGTCTTGAGGGTTTCCTGCTTGAAAAGTTCGTTTCGTCCGCCGAATAGCATGGTTTATAGCTCCTGTGCGGCAGATTCGGCTTCGTGGGAGAGAATCTGCGAGTTGTAAATTTCAGCATAGATGGGGTGGTTTTCCATAAGGTCGGCATGCCTGCCGATGGCGACCACTTCGCCCTTGTCCAGGACGATGATTTTGCTGGCATTGATGACGGTGCTGATGCGCTGGGCAATCACGAACGAGGTGCGGCCCTGCATCAGTTTGTCCAGCGCGGCCTGGATGAAGGACTCGGTCGTCAGGTCCACGGCGCTGGTGGAGTCGTCCAGGATCAGGATACGCGGATTGAGTAATAGGGCGCGTGCAATGGCCACGCGCTGTTTTTGCCCGCCACTTAGGGTGGTGCCGCGTTCACCGACATGTGTGTTGTAGCCGTCGGGGAAGGATAGGATGAAATCATGCGCCTGGGCAGCCTTTGCAGCGGCGTGAATCTCTTCATCGCTGGCCTCCGGCTTGCCAAAGGCAATGTTGTCACGGATGCTGCCACTGAACAGGGTGGTTTCTTGCAACACAATGCCAATCTGGCGACGCAGGGAGTCGAGCGTGATGTCGCGCAGGTCGTATCCATCAATGGTAATGCGACCTTCCGTGGGGTCATAGAAGCGCGGCAGCAGGTTGATGATGGTGCTCTTGCCCGAGCCGGTTGCGCCAAGCAGGGCAATGGTTTCGCCGGGTTCGGCCTCGAACGAGACCTTGTTCAACACCGGCGCGCCGCCGCCAAAATAACGGAAGGTGACGTCTTCAAACTTAACCGCGCCCTGTACGGCAGGCAATTCAATAGCATCCGGTTTATCGGTAATGTCACTACGCGCATCCAGAATCTCAAAGATGCGTTCTGCCGAGGCGGCCGCCTGGCCAAGCTGGGTAATAATGAAGCCAAACTGCGCCACCGGCAGGAAAAGGTAGATCAGGTAGAGCGAGAATTCCTGCCATTCGCCCAGGCTGAGCGTACCGAGGATAATCTGCTCGCCGCCGACGTATAAAATAGCAGCCTGCCCGAGGCTGGCGGTCATGAAAATGAGCGGGAAGAGAAACGTGAACAGGCGCGAAACACTAATGGCCTGGTTCATACTGTCATCGGCGGCGGTCCTGAAGCGGGCCTGCTGTTCCTTCTCGCGGGTAAAGGCCTGGATCACCTTAATGCCCGCCAGGTTCTCCTGCAAGATGGTATTAAGTACGGAAAGTTTCTGCTGTACTTTTACAAACAAGGGCTGGCTGACCGTACCAAAGAACATGAACAATACCAGCGCAAACGGCAGGATCGGCATGGCCGTCCAGGCCAACGTCACATTGGTGGAAAACAGGATGATGACCGTGCCCACCAGCAGCATGACCGCACCAACCAGTTGCAATAACCCCTGACCAATGAACAGGCGTACTTTTTCCACATCGTCCGTGGCGCGAATCATCAACTGCCCGGTCTGGTTCTTGTCGTGATACGAAAAAGAAAGGTTCTGGATCTTGGCATATAGGTCATTTCGCAGGTCGTAGGCCACTGCCTGCGAGTTCTTCTCGGCCCAGAACGCCTGTAGAAAGGCAAAAATACCTCGCAACGAGGCAAACACTACAATCGCCACCAGCGCCGTGATCAGCGACTGAGGGGCTTTGGCAATATCCGCCTGCAGGGCGCTGGTCAATTGCTCCAGAGTCAGGTCGGCGGGTTTGCCCAGCCCTTCCAAAATTTGGGGCAGGGCCACGCTGACAAACCCGGCCGGGATTTCCTCCAGGGCTTGCAAAACCTGGTCGGCAATATAGCCGCTGGTGACCGCATCAATTACATTGCGAATCATGCGCGGTACGGCCAGTTGCGAGAGCGTGGCAATAATCAGGAAAAAATAGGGCAGGGCCGCCTCGCGGCCATAATTGGTCAGGTAGCGAACCGCCCGCCCAATACCCTTAAACGATGGGCGTTCTGCCCCGCCGGGGCGGGCTGCCGCCCGCCTGCTCATGGTTGTTTGCATGCATTCTCCTTGCGTGTCAATTTAACTTATGAAAATGGGATTCTTCCCGCGCTTCCAGCCGTTCCGTGGCCCGGATCAGCAAGCCCAACGCCTCGCTGATTTTCCGTTGGTCGGCCTCGTCCAGGCTGGCGGTCACCTCGGCCAGCCAACGGCCACGCTGGCGCAGGCCTTTTTCCAGCAAGGTGCGCCCTCTTTCGGTCAGACTGAGTTGTTTTGCGCGCCGGTCATGCGGGTCTTCGGTACGTTCCAGCAAGCCCGCTTGGACCAGTTTTTCCACCAATTGGCTGGCAGCCGCGTTGGAAATATCCATGCGCTCGGAAATGTCCGAAACGCCGCACTGGCCCTTGTGATGCAATTGCATAAGGATGCCAAACTGGGGCATGGAGATTCCGCTGGCCTTGACGAACAAGGCCCATTCGCGCATGGAGCGATGGGTAAAAGCGGCTGTAAACCGGCTGAAAATATCGGTCTGGTCGGGGGATGTCATCAGTTAAGCCTTCTTATTGGTTAAGTAAGCTTAACTATAATCAAAAAATCGCCCGAGTCAAGGCACGACCGAAAAAAGTTAATGGAACACATATACAGACACAAATCGGAGTAGATTCACCCGGTTATAATAAAAATATGACCGTTGCCGCCTCCCTGCGCGCTTTCATGTCTGGCATCATCGACTATGCCGGGCTGTACCCGCCTGCCAGCCTGCCGCTGGAACAGGCCTGGGCCAATTATGTGGCCTACCAGCAAGACCCGCACACTTGGATGCTCTCGCGCTTTGTCATCCCGGCCAAACGGTTGACAGAGTTGGACATCCGGCTTGGCGGCGGCCCGTATGGTTTTACCGCGCTCGGGCGGGGCGGGGCCAACGCCGATGAGTTGCTCGCCAACCTGCAACTTGACCTGGCGGACATCCGCGCGTTTCGTGAAAAGTTTGCCGGGCAGGTGACTGTGGATATGTTCGAAATGGCCATCCCTGCTTCAGCGCCGGAGGTAACAGATGCCTGCCTGGACGCGCTGAATACAAACGGGCTGACAGCCTTCCTCGAAGCCGCGCCTGGCGAGGGCTGGCAAAACCGAGCGGAGGGATTAATCCATGCCCTACGCGGACGCAAACAGGCTGGTTTCAAATTGCGCACCGGAGGCGTAACCCCCGAGGCCTTTCCCAGCCCGGCGCAGGTGGCCTGGGCGCTGACTGCCGCGCGGGATGCCAGTGTGGCGATCAAATGCACCGCCGGGCTGCACCACCCCATCCGGCACTTTAATGCAAGTGTGCAGGCAAAAATGCACGGCTTTCTGAACGTGTTCGGGGCCGGGCTACTGGCGGTGAAAAATCACCTGCCCGAAAGCACACTGCAAACCATTTTGGAAGATGAAGATCCGCAGCACTTTGTTTTTGATCAGCGCGGCTTCACTTGGAACAAGCAATTCACCGTTTCAAGCGAGGAAATCCGCCAGGCGCGCGGGCAGGTGGTTTCGTTTGGCAGCTGCAGTTTTGACGAGCCGAAGGAAGACCTGCAAGGACTTGCCCTGCTCTGAGAATTCATCCATAAAAATTAAGCCAAAAGGCTTACAGGATAGAGAATCACATGTCCATCCCCATCCCCCCCGACTCACACTTCCCCATCCAGAACCTGCCGTATGGCATTTTCTCGACTCGCGATAACCCCACTCCGCGCGCGGCCACCCGGCTGGGCGACACGGTCATTGACCTGGCTGTGCTGGACGCCGCCGGGCATTTCGGCAAGCCCTACGGCTTCTTTGCCGATGCATCCTTGAACCGCTTCATGGCCGCCGGGCGGGAGATTTGGCGGGAAATCCGTCAGCGGCTAACTGACCTGTTAAGCGACGGGCAGGCGAAATTGCCTCCCACCACCCTGATTCCCATCCACGAAGCGCTAATGCACCTACCTGCCCAAATCGGCGATTACACCGATTTTTACGCCTCGCGCGAGCACGCCACCAATGTGGGGATCATGTTCCGCGGGCGCGAAAATGCGCTCATGCCCAACTGGCTGCACCTGCCGGTCGGGTATCATGGCCGGGCCAGTTCAGTGGTGGTGGACGGCGCAGAAATTATTCGCCCGCGCGGGCAGGTGGCCCGCAAAGATGCGCCGCCCGAATTCACCGCCACGCGCCAGTTGGATTTTGAGCTGGAGATGGGTTTTTTTGTCGGACCCGGCAACCCGCTCGGCCAGCCGATCCCGGTCGAGACGGCGGGGGAGCATATTTTTGGCATGGTGCTACTGAACGATTGGAGCGCGCGCGACATCCAGGCCTGGGAGTACCAGCCGCTAGGGCCGTTCCTGGCCAAGAATTTCGCCACGGCGATTTCGCCCTGGGTGGTGAGCATGGAGGCGCTGACCCCGTTCAGGGTGCCTGGCCCAAAGCAGGACCCGGAGCCGCTGGCTTACCTGAAACCTGCTTCCGTTTTCGGGGTGGATATTCATCTGGAAGTGAGCCTGCAAAGCGCGCAGATGACTGCACCACAGGTGATTTCGCGCTCAAATATGAAGCACCTGTACTGGAGCATGGAGCAGATGCTGGCGCACCATACCATTACCGGCTGCAACCTGCGTCCCGGCGACCTGTGCGGCACGGGAACAATCAGTGCGCCAAATGAAGATGGTTATGGCAGCCTGCTGGAGTTAACCTGGCGCGGCGAAAAACCAATCCAATTGCCGGGGGGCGAGATGCGCACCTTTTTGCAGGATGGCGATACATTGACCCTGAGCGGCTTTTGCCGGGGGGATGGATTTAGGGTTGGGTTTGGCGAAGTGCGCGGTAGGGTGTTGCCCTAAGAACTAGGACGGGATAAAAAACACCTTCGCGACCTTTGGATTCTTCGTTCCTTTGTAGCAAAATCCCATCACCGCGAAGTCGTTAAGATCGCGAAGAAAAACAAGCCAAAGGCCTAGATTAAAAGCACGGAGAAAACCCTATAATCACTTATATGGGGTCACCAGTTCACAAACTGAACTTTTTGCGACCAGGTGACTTTGCGTTAATCGGTTTGAATTTCAATCATCCAACAACTCCGTCCCGGCCAGGCTTTCCAGCACGGCAATGACAGCCGAGTTATCCTGCTCGCCCAGCCCCATGCTGAGCATGGACTGGTACAGGCGATGGGTTTCAGCGGTTAATGGCAGGGGACAGTCATATTCGCGGGCGCTTTCCATGACGATGTTCAGGTCTTTGGCCTGCATGTAGGCCTTAAAACCCGGCGCGCGGTTGCCTTCAAACAGGCGCGGCGGCTTGACATCCAGCGTCCAGCACTGGGCCGCCCCACCCTTAATCGCGGCGACCACTTTTTGCGGGTCGGCGCCGGCCTTTTTGGCAAAAACAAGCAATTCGCCCATGGCGGCCATCTGCGCGGCAACCATGATCTGGTTGCAGGCCTTGGCGATCTGGCCTGTGCCCGGCCCGCCAATATGAGTGATAGTCTTGCCCATGGCTTCAAAGACCGGCATCACTTTTTGCAAGGCGTCCGCCTCGCCGCCAACCATGATGGTCAGGGTGGCGTTGCGCGCGCCGACATCCCCGCCCGAGACGGGCGCATCCAGCGCCGCGATGCCTTTTTGGGCAAGCCGTTCGGCCAGCAGGCGCGCCGTGGCAGGTTTGATGGTGCTATTATCTACGAAAACCAGCCCGGGGCGGCCCGCCTCCAGGATTCCGTTCGGGCCGAGGACAACGCTTTCCACATCTGGTGAATCAGGCAGGTTAGTGAAAACCACATCCACTTTTGCCGCCACTTCGGCCGGGCTGTGGGCAGGCTCGGCGCCTTCGGCAACCAGTTCATCCACTGCGGCGCGGCTGCGGTTGTGTACAACAAGCGGGAAACCCGCCTTAAGGATATTGCGAGCGATGGATTTACCCATCAGCCCCAGGCCAATATAACCAACGTTGAGCATAGCGGCTCCTGTGTGTAAAGGGTTTCGATAATTATACGCCGGGAAAAACCCAGCCCGCCTTAAACAAAAACAGGGACTGGTGAAGACCAGTCCCTGCCTTTCACTTGCTGTTTACTTGATCTCGAAAGCGATCTGGACGCTCGCGCTCAACTGCATTGAGCCGGGGTTAATCGGCACTGACAGGGCAGCTGATTCCGCGCCTCCGCCCATCCCCTTGCCATCAAAGACCGGGTAGGACATGTTGTCAAAGTACGAGATGCTCTGCACGGCACCCAGTTCCACACCAGCAGCGGCAGCCAGTTCTTCAGCCTGGGCCTGGGCGGCTTCAACCGCCAGCTTGCGGGCTTCCTTCAGGGCCTCACTCTTGTCGGCCACGTCGAAGGCAATGCTGTTGATGGTGTTCGCGCCGGCGGCCACGGCTTCATCCAGCAGGTCGCCCAGTTTGGCCATGTCGCGCACGGTCACATACACAGTGTTATCCACCATGTAGATTGTGCCGCGCTGCTGGCCGGTGGATGGATCATACTGTGCAGACGGCCAGATGGAGAAGTTGGTGGTGCGAATATCATCGTTGGCAACCCCGGCGGCAGTCAGGGCGTCAATCAACGCCTGGGTGCGTTCGTTGTTCTCGGCCACTGCGTCCGAAGCCAGTTCTGCCTCGGTATGCACACCAATGTAGATGTAGGCAATATCCGGTTTCAGGCTTACCTGCCCGGTGCCGCTTACGGTGACGAGGCGCGGCGCGGGCTCGGTGTAGACCGTGGCGTTGGTTGTGGCGGGCGAACAGGCGCTCACCAGAACAGCCAACAAAACAAAAACAGAAAGTAAGGTGAATTTGGTTTTCATGACAATGCTCCTTTGTTGAATGTCACAGCATAGACGTAAGGTTTCAAAAAAAGTTCCCAAAAATCAAAATTCGGGTAAAATCTAACAAATGTTCTATGTCCATTGATTACCAGCAAGTGTACACCCGTATCAAAGAAATCGGGGCCACCCTCCAGCAGCGCAAGAAAACCCTCGAGGAACGGCGTAATGAAGCGCGCCGCCTGCTCAGGCATAATGCAAGTGATGTGGAGGGCCTGCGCCGTAGAGTGGATTCCGTCAAATCAGCCGACCCTTCCATCCGTTGCGCCGTGCCGTTAATCGAGCCATTGGATGCGCACACCCGCGCGCCTGCCTCGCTGTTAAATGCAGTCCTCATCGCCGCTGACGGGTCGCAGATCAACCCGGACAGGCACGCCGCTGTCCAGTTCGGGTTAATCAACGTCGGCACAATCATCCTGCGGCAAGACTCTGGCGAGGCGCCAACGGTCATCACCCGCAGCCGCCTGCTCTTTGATGAAGAACTCTATACCCGTGACGGCAACCCGCTTTCAGACGGCATGGTGGCCCTCGAACGCGACCTGGATGAACGCACCGAATTACTCGAACAGGCCAAATTATTTGACACAGCCACAACTCCCGTCATCACCTTTACAGACGGCCCGCTGGAACTGTGGGGCAGCCGCGACGGGGAAGATGCCCGCGCTTATTATGAAAGCCTCGAAAAATACAAAAGCGTGCTCTCCCAGTTGCAAGGGCGTGGCGTGGTCACCGCCGGGTATGTGGACAAACCCGCTGCCGACCTGGTCGTGCGCCTGCTGGAACTCATCGAAGCCACCCCGGAACAACTCGAAAGCCTGAGACATCACCATCCTTTGCGCGGGGTGAGTGATCGCTGGTTGTTTGGTGACCGAAAAAATCCATTGCTCCAACCCGGCGAGCGCTCCGCCGTCTTTGTGCTGCAATCCAAATCGGAGAAAGATTACCAGGGCGTACTGGCCCTGCACTTCTTCTACTTAAACGTCGGTTCTGAAGGAAACCCTTGGCCGGTACGGGTCGAAATCCCGCGCTGGGTGGCCGAAAACCGCCAGATGTTGGACATGCTGCACGCCACACTGGTCGACCAGTGCCGTATGATGGGCGCACGACCCTTCCCCTACCTGCTCAACCGGGCACATGAAATCGCTGTTGTAAAACAGGAAGAAAAACACCAGATCGAACAACTCCTGCAACTGGAATTGCGCCGAAATGGCGAAGAGATGGACGACCCATCAAATAAGCAGGCTGGCAAAGATTCCCTTACAATTGGTCGAACGAGGTTCTAAATCCCATGACAACCCTTCAAATTGGTCGCCTGTTACGGGCTGGCACATCTGGTTTTGTGGCCGGATGTGCGGTTTCACAGTTTAATGTCCCGGCGCTTGGCTCGCTGGTGCGCGTTCCCCTTGCTGAAGGCTACCAGGTTTACGGCCTGATCCACGACATCCACATCGATGACGATGGGCTGGTGCGCCAGTTGGTGACTGCCGAGAACGTCTCAACGGAAGTCATGCGTGACAACCGCGAGCGGCGCATTGTCCCGGTGGAAATGTCCGTGTTGTCAGTGGGCTACGAACAAGACGGCTCCATCTCACACCTGCTGCCCCCGCGCCCGCCCCTCAGCCTGGACGAAATCTACCTGTGTGATGAGAAAGACATGGCTCGCTTCACCTCCACCGGGCGGTTTGGCTATTTCAGGCACATCCTGCGCGCCAAAGATGCACCTATCGGCGAACTACTGGCAACGCACATCCAGCAAGCCAGCGCGGCGCACAGGGATGGCGGCAAATGGCGGGAGGCAGCCACGCGGGAACTGATCACCCTGCTGCGGGATGATTACCCAACCTTGATGAGTGTGCTCGGCGCGCTCGGTGAAGTTTATTAGCCACGGCACGGTGTCCTTCGTAGTGAAAGGATTAATATGACGACCAATCAACAAATTGGCTACATCATCGGCGGCGGGCTGAAAGACTCTTTCTCGGCCCGGCTCACTGTAGACCCGCTCTCCGTGCAGGAAGGTGGATTTGTGGTCATGGACAGCGGCAACTACCGCTTTTATGGCCTGGTCACCGACCTGCGGCTGGGCGCCACAGATCCACGTTTTGCTGATGAACAATCCGAAACCCGCCTGCCACCTGCCCTGGCCCAGGCCCTCCATGGCCAGACCCTGTATACCAACCTGGAAATCCTCCCGGCCCTGATGCTCGAACGCGGCCCGGAACCCGGTACACCAGAATACAAATTGTGGCGGGCATCACAAACCGAAGACCCGCGCCCCATCCCTGTGAAAACCGTCCCAATGCATCATGCGCCAGTTTCCCTGGCTGACCAGGCAGATATTGCTGCCATCTTTGGCGACCCTGACAAGGAAGGTAATTTTGTCATCGGCTATACCCGTGAACAAGGACACCCGGTCTGCATAAACCTGGAAAAATTTGTCCAGCGTTCCTCTGGTGTGTTCGGCGCCACTGGCACGGGCAAATCCTTCCTGACCCGCCTGGTGCTGGCGGGGTTGATGAAATTTGACCGCGCCTCCCTGCTGGTGTTGGACATGCACAACGAATACGGGTTTGATGACATTGCCTCCGATACGAAAATGCGCGTTACCGGCCTGAAGACTAAGTTTGGGTCCCATGTAAATGTGGTCGGGCTGGGCGCCGGAGCGAA
>JANJTV010000063.1 GCA_024710905.1 Anaerolineales bacterium
CATAGACTCGCTGCAATGGTGGCGCGAGGCACGCATTACTTTTTACCAGCCCACCGGCGCGGTGGATATGCGCCTGTACGACAGCGGCGGTTTTACCCCATATACCAATGCCACCTACCGGCGCGGGGCGTTGTTCCTTGAAGCGCTGGAGGAACGCATGGGCGCTTTCCAGTTTGGCGCATTCATCCGCGCCTATTATGAAGAAATGAACGGCAAACGCGCCACGCGTGAAGACTTCTTCCGGGTGCTGGCACGTTACAATACAGCAGATATTTCAGATTTGATGGCTGAGTATTTTCAGGATTAAGACGTGAATAAAAAACTCGCCGGGTTTCTTGAATTAATTATGGTGTTAGCCTTACTTGCAGGTGGGTATTTCACCAGCCTAGAGAAAATTCCTTTTAAGAATGATGAAACGCACTGGGTATCCTATAGCGCGTTATATGAGCCTTTCCTGGCCGGGAATTTCGATGATCCGCTCTGGAAACACCCGCATTTCCAGTATTTTCTCTCCCCCCCAACCTATTACACCATTGGCATTGCCCGCAACATTGGTGGCTTTGCCCCGGATGATTATTTTGCTTATTATGACAATTCAATCAGTGAACAGGAAAATCGTGAAAAAGGACAAATCCCGCCTGACAACCTGTTATGGTGGGCCAGGGCCGGGATTACCACAACATCCGTGGTTGCTGTGTTTATCCTGTTTGTACTACTCTGGCAGGCAACAGGGCGTTTTGTAGCTTATTTCTGGCTGGTTTCTGCCATCATCAGCCCTTACCTGAGTGTCATCTTAAGAAGAGCCATGAACGAAGGGCCTTTACTGCTGGGAATTTGTCTGGCCATCCTGGCTGCGGCGCAAGCCATCAAGGCACAGACCATTCAAAAATGGTTATTCTGGGTAACGTTGGCAGGGCTCGCCATCGGCTGGGCGGCAAGCACAAAAATCAACGGTGCAGTTGCATTAGTCGGGCTGTTGATTCTATTGCTACTGGATGCAATCCGAAAAGGCAGACCCAATCTTCGTACCAACTTAATCAAAGCAATGCTGGCAGTTGCCTGGGCAGGACTGGTCAGCTTCTTATTGTTTGTATGGTTCAATCCATTCCTGCATTCAAACCCGGTTGGAAATTCGTTTACTCTATTACAGAAAAGAAACGACCTAATGATTGCCCAACAAAAAATTATCCCCAACAGCGCGCTATACGGAATACGTGATCGATTTGATGTAATTCCAGAAAGTATTTTCTTAAGAAATAACTTTTTATCAGATCTATTACCAACCTTTATATTTTTTCTGATTGGTTGTATTTATCTTGTCGGGTTTAGCAAAAAATGGTTAATAAACTCAGGCAACCTGGATGGCCTGGCGAGCCTGATTATTATTGGCGGTACAGCCAGCCTGCCAGCCTTGTTCACCCCACTCAACTGGAATTGGTATTTCATGTTACCTGTTATTTTCTCGATGATTGTCATCGGGTTCGGCATCCAATTTTCTGCCGAACTCCTGTTCAGTGCTGTTAAACAAAAATTCTCCGAGACAACCAACGAATGACCACCTACGAACACACCTACATTGAAACAAACGGTGTGCGCCTGCATGTCGTGTTGGCCGGCCCAAAAGACGGTCCGCCGCTCGTCCTACTGCATGGATTTCCCGAATACTGGGGCGGTTGGCGCAAGAACATTCCCGCTCTTGTGGCCGCCGGGTTCCGCGTCATCGTTCCAGACCAGCGCGGTTACAACCTTAGCGAAGCGCCCGGGGATGTCCGCGCTTACAGGCTGGATGAACTGAGCAAAGACATCATCGGCATCCTTGACCATTTTGGCATCCAGCAAACCTTCCTTGTCGGCCACGATTGGGGCGCGGCGGTAGCGTGGGTAATGGCACTTCAATATCCGGAACGCATCCAAAAATTGGGCATCCTCAACGTACCTCACCCAATTGCAACGGTGAAAGTCATTCGTAAAAGCCCGAAGCAGATGCTCAAAAGCTGGTACATTGGTTTTTTCCAGATCCCCTGGCTGGCCGACTGGCTGATGAGCCTGAACAACTTTTCCGGAGCCATCAACCTGCTACGGGCCAGCAGCAAAGCGGGAACTTTCAGCGAAGCCGAGTTGGATGAATACCGTAAAGCCTACGCCAACGCGGGCGGGCTGACAGGCATGATCAATTGGTACCGCGCCATGCTGCGTTTCCGCCCGTCCATACCGCGCGACGTCCGCATAAAAGTACCTGTGCTCATCCTATGGGGGAAACAAGATCTGGCGCTGAGTTACGAAATGGCCGAACAAAGCCTACGCTATTGCCAAGATGGCAGGCTGGTGGCATTCGATGATGCCACACACTGGGTGCAGCACGATGAACTTGAAGCAGTCGCAAAAGAACTGCTTGGCTTCCTGAAATAACACGAAAAAAGCCGGGCAAATATCCCGGCTTTTTTCGTGTTATTCATCCCGGTTGAAAATTGCCCTGTTTTTAACAAATCCTTGGCAGCATTTCACCTGCCAGCATGTCCACAACACGGGTGGTGCCCAAAACCGTTTTAAGCAAAACCCGTGAGGCAGGTTCCGCGACCACTTCACCAATCCTCACCGCTCCTTCGCCATATTTCGTGGATTTCATCACTGTCAGGATTTTTTCCGCATCTTCTTTCGGAACAATGACCACCAACTTCCCCTCATTCGCCACATACAACGGATCGAAACCTAAAATCTCGCAGGCCGCATTGACTTCCGGGTGCACGGGGATGGCTTCTTCTATCAAAAGAATTCCCACATTCGACTGAACCGCGATCTCATTCAATGTCGTTGCCAGACCGCCACGCGTCGGGTCACGTAGCACATGGATGTTCGGGCATACCTCCAGCATTGCCACAATCAGGTGATTCAACGGCGCGATATCACTCTGCAAACTGGACTGGAATCCCAGTTCACCGCGCGCGCCGAGCACGGCAATGCCGTGGTCACCGAGCGTGCCGGAGAGAATCACCACATCGCCCGGCCTGGCATTCGCCCCGCTGATGTTAACATCCTCGCGCACCAGGCCAACTCCTGCCGTGGTGATGTACATCCCGTCCGCTTTGCCTTTTTGCACCACTTTCGTGTCCCCGGCGACAATCTGCACGCCCGCTTCTTCGGCCGCCGCCCGCATCGACTCAACCACACGCCTGAGCGTATCCATGGGCAAGCCTTCTTCAAGGATGAAACCCGCAGTCAGATACAGGGGCTTTGCACCGATCATCGCCACATCATTGACAGTCCCACATACGGCCAACTTTCCAATATCCCCGCCAGGGAAGAAAAGCGGCCAGACGACATGAGCATCCGTACTGATGGAGAGTTTCTGCCTCAGCCCCGGTTCGACCAGCGCCGCATCATCGCCTGCATCCAGTGCCGGGTTTTGAAAGGCAGACACAAACGCTTTTTGAATCAGCTGGTGACTCATTCGCCCACCCGCGCCGTGACCCATCACAATCTGCTCGGTGTGCGGCAACGGGGGAGCACAGATCGCACCTTCAATATTTACTGTTTCGTTCATCATAGTACCTCTTGAGTAAGAAGGCGGAAAGATGAAGGAAAATCCCTATTCTAATCCCTTTCATCTTCCATATCGATAATACGCCGCGCACGCCCCTTCGGACGAAACCATCGTTGCCCCAAGCGGGTTTTCAGGCGTGCATTGCTTCGCAAACGCCGGGCAATGATGGGGTTTCTTCATACCCTGTAAAATCTGCCCGGCAATACACAGCGGAGATTCCTCCGCGTGCAGCGATTCCACATCGAATCGCTTTTCAGCGTTGAACGCATCGAACTCGGGCCGTAATCCCCAGCCGCTCATGGGAATCATCCCAATCCCGCGCCACTTGCGGTCACATTCCATAAATACTTTATGGATGGCATCCTGGGCGGGATTCAAGCCTTTAAATGTCACAGCGCGTTGATAGGCGTTGGCAACCTCCACTTTGCCTTCTTCAAGCAGCTGCACAGTTTTTAAAATTCCGTGCACAAGGTCAAGCGGCTCAAAACCCGTGACCACCATCGGGATGCCAAATTTCTCCACCAAGGGGGGATACTCCCAATAGCCCATAATGGCGTTGACATGCCCCGCCAGCAAGAATCCCTGTACGCGGTTGTCGGGCGAACTGAGGATTGCATGAATCGCAGGCGGCACGCGCACATGCGAAACCAAAACGGAAAAATTCTTCAACCCGAGCTGCTGCGCCTGCAACACACTCATCACATTGGGCGGAGCGGTGGTTTCAAACCCAATCGCAAAAAAAACAACCTGTTTCTCTGGGTTCTTCTCTGCCAATGCCACCGCATCAAGTGGGGAGTAGACCACGCGCACATCCCCGCCCCGAGCTTTGACAGAGAACAGGTCACGCTTCGAACCGGGCACACGCATCATGTCACCATACGAGCAAAAAATCACATCTGGCCGCGCCGCAATTGACAAAGCCTTGTCAATCAATTCCAATGGCGTCACACACACCGGGCAGCCGGGCCCATGCACCAATTCGATTTCAGGCGGCAGCAATTGGTCAATCCCATGCCGCACAATCGAATGCGTCTGCCCACCACAAATTTCCATCAATGTCCACTGGCGCGTCACAGTGCGGCGTATCTCTTCAATGACGCCCTTCACCAATTCCGCGTCTCGGTATTCAGTCACATATTTCATGACGATTCTTCACCCAATTCTTCTTCAAGCGAACCCATCTGGCGCAACAACTCCAATGTCTCCATGGCGTCTTTCTCGCTTAACAAACTAATCGCAAACCCCACATGGATGATGCAATACTCGCCAACCTTCGCCTCCGGCACATAGCTCAAACACGCCTCGCGAAAGATTCCGTCAAAATCGACCTTCGCCATTTGCAGCCCATTTCTTTCATACACTTCAATGATTTTCCCGGGCACACCCAAACACATATCAACCTCGCAATCTGGACGCAGCGACGAACGCCTGCCCTAATGAGAGACCGCCATCGTTGGCCGGAACATCTCGGTGAATATAAATCTCAAAACCATCCTTGCGCAACAACGAAAGCGTTTTCTGCAACAGCGTAATATTCTGCCAGACCCCGCCCGAAAGAACCACGTTTCGCAACGATGTTTCCTGGCCAATTTTCTGAACCGCATCGCGCACCGCTTCTGCCAAGCCATTATGAAAACGGGCGGATATTTTGGGTGTGGGGATTCCCGCCATCACATCCCTGACCAGCGCCTCGACCGCGCCTCTGACTCGTACCTGGCCTGCCTCCACTCCAAAGACATACTGCCCCGCTTCAGCCGGATCTGCCATCGCCTCGAACTCAATGGCTGCCTGCCCCTCATAGTTAACCTTTTGCCGCACACCTGCCAACGCCGAAACCGCATCGAATAACCGTCCCATTGATGAAGTCATCGGCGTGTTGATCTTCTTTTCAAGTTGCACACGCAACGTCACCTGATCTTCGGTACAAAATTCTTTCACAGGCGCCAGGGCATCATCCCACTCCAGGCCAAGACTCCACAGCAGGGCCAATGCTGCCCGTGCTGGTTTCTTGATAGAAGCATCCCCACCAGGCAAAGGGAAATATTCCAATTGCGCCAACCGTTGATAAGACCTGGCATCCGCTACTATAAACTCCCCGCCCCAAATTGCTCCATCTTCGCCATAGCCTGTACCATCAAATGACACACCGATAACCGGCTCGGTCAGGCCATGCTCTGCCATGCAAGCCGCAACATGTGCATGGTGATGTTGCACCGCTACTGTAGGCAGACCTTCACGCTCAGCACGTTCGAGTGCGTATCTTGTCGCCAGATAATTCGGGTGCATATCGTGAGCAATCGCCACAGGCTTCACGCGGAATAAGCGCTCAAAATGCTCCACCCCCTGTTCAAAGGATTTCAACGTCTCATAGTTTTCCATATCCCCGATATGATGACTGAGGAAGGCGTATTTCTCGTTCGTGAGACAGAAGGTATTTTTTAGTTCAGAACCCGTTGCAAGGAGATGGGGAACCTGAAATGGCAACTTGACTGGAAACGGAGAATACCCTCTTGAACGACGAATGGGATAGCTCGATTTACTATTTGTGATTGATGATTTTTGATTATTTTGAAAGACTCTCACAACCGAATCATCGCAGCGAATATGAATATCTCGATCGTGCATCAAAAACGCATCTGCAAGATTAGCCAGACGTTCTCGCGCTTCCTCGTTTCCTGTTGCGATGGGTTCTTCGGACAAGTTACCGCTGGTGAGAACCAAAGGAGGAATGAAATCTGAAAAAAGCAGATGGTGAAGCGGCGTATAGGGCAGCATCACACCGAGCCAGTCTTGCCTGGGTGATACTTCCTCAACAATTGTTGATTCGGGTTTCTTCTTTAGCAAAACAATCGGGCGGGCAGATGAGGTGAGTAATTCTTTTTCATCTTTGCTGACATAGCAATGCTTTTCAATCGTTTCAATGTCTGGCATCATCAACGCAAAAGGTTTCTCCACACGCAGTTTGCGGCTTCGTAACTCTCTTACAGCCTTTTCATTCGTCGCATCGCAGGCAAGGTGAAACCCACCAAGCCCCTTGATTGCAACAATCTGTGCCTCAGTAAAGAGTCGTTGAACCTCAACAATGACGTTACTGCCATCCTTCTTTCCTCTTTCGTCTTTTGTCTCCAACCACACCTTCGGCCCACACGCGGGGCATGCCACCGGTTGGGCATGGAAGCGTCTGTTCGTCGGGTCTCTGTATTCGCGTTCACAATCGGGGCAAAGGGGAAATCCCGCCATGGTGGTAAATGGACGGTCGTA
Source organism: Anaerolineales bacterium (assembly GCA_024710905.1). Lineage (GTDB taxonomy): Bacteria > Chloroflexota > Anaerolineae > Anaerolineales > Villigracilaceae > JANJTV01. Next base: position 6,803 of record JANJTV010000063.1, read on the forward strand.
AGGAATGTCTTTAATGATGGTGAAGCGAGGTCCGCAATTGGTGCAGTTGATGAACGGATAAAGATAGCGTCTATCGCCCGGGTCAAAGAGCTCGCGCAGGCAGTCATCACAAATGGCAATATCAGGCGAGATGGGCTGGAAAGCCCCATCCACGCTTTCAGAGTGGATGATGTCAAATTGGGTGAACCCGTTACGGGGGCGGAAAGAAGCGGTGAAGTCGTCTATGCGTGAAAGGGGCGGGGCATCATCCCGTAATTTCTGCAGGAATACATCCAGCGTGTTTTTATCCCCCTCCGCTTCAATCTCCACACCGGCAGAAGTATTCTTCACCCAGCCCTTCAGGTTGAGATTGGTTGCAAGATTGTAAACAAACGGGCGGAAACCAACCCCTTGAACAACCCCCGTGATGTGAACCTTGACGCCGTGCATCATTTTTTCGAGTTTTCTATCAGCCAATCCACCCACGCTTCGAGCCCTTGGCCTGTGCGGCAGGAAAGCGGGAAAGTAGTGACGTTGGGGTTGAGAACTTGCACGCCCTGCGTGAAGTACTCCATGCGGAAATCTACATACGGCAGCAGGTCGATCTTGTTGACGACCAGCGCATCCACACCGCGATAGGTGCCGGGATATTTATAAGGCTTATCGTCACCTTCAGGGATCGAAGCAACCAGCACGGTTTTATGCGTACCGAGTTTGAAATTTGCAGGGCAGATCAGGTTGCCAACATTCTCAACAATCAGTAGGTCAAATTGGGCGAGGTCGAGTTGGTCAATTGCACCACGCAGCATGACAGCATCGAGATGGCAATCGCCGCCAGTGTTAATCTGAACGGCAGCGCCTGCACCAGCGGCGGCGGCACGATCAGTGTCTATGGAGGTGGCAATATCGCCGTCTACAACCGCAACGCGTAACTTGCCTTTGATTAGTGGTAGCGTTTTTTCGATCAGCGAGGTCTTCCCCGCACCAGGCGAGGCAATGATATTGATGGCGAAAACGCCCGCCGACTCGATACGCGCAGAATTTTCTTCCGCTAGGCGGTCGTTGGCATTCAGGATGGTTTCAACAACTTGGATTCTCTGGGTCATAACTATATTGTATGCCGACCTGTGATTTGACAGTAGTCACTTTTCCCCACAAGTTAGATGAGTTTCTTCCGTATTTTAGGTTTCCACATCAATGGATTCGAGGAAAAATTCCTCGCCGCTGATAATCTTTGCGCCGGCACCCCCACAATGCGGGCAAATCAGTTCGCCGCCTGCCGGGTGATATTTGTTGAGACAGGCCACACACTGCAACTCAGCAGGGATTCGCTTAAAGTGAAGCGTTGCCTTTTCTGCGATTGTGTCTTTCGCAATCATCTCCCAGTAAAACTGGATCGAATCATCCACCATGCTCGACAGCTCACCCATGACGATGTTCAACACCGTGACTTGTCTGGCGTTGGCTTTTTCGGCATGGTCAAGCGCGATCTTTAGAAGATTTTGTGTGACGGAAAGTTCATGCATGATATGGCTGCCTATAAGATGGAACCGTGGTCTCAGATAAATTTCGTGAGCATACATATTGATGCCGGATAATCTCCTCCGCCAATACAGGAGTGAGTACTTCTTCCTCAGCAATCATGAGGATGTTTTTTAATTTGGTGTGAATACTTTGAAATTCTTCCATGACATCATTTTGCAATCTGCCCATCCAATTATTCCTTATTTGGTCTGTTTGGATAAGTTTCATTCTTCATGTCTGAGGGGTGATTATCTACCCAAAAGTAAAAGTCATGACCACACCCATAATCGCGATCCAATAAAGTTATTTCTATTTGGCGGGTTGTCCTTGATCAAATGTACCCAATCCGGTTTTTCCCATGAAATTAATCCAAAATCCACCCGACAAACATCACCCCGTCGGGCATGACATTCCGCTCAATTTTCCCCTTTTTAGTCATTCTTTAGCCAAACCTACCTAAACTTCAATGCCCATTTGCTGTGCAATCCATACAATGCTACTGTATACACAGGAGCCTGCATGGACACAAACCTCGTTATCATCGGCGGTGGCATCACCGGCCTGAGCGCTGCCTGGGAAGCGCAAAAAAACCTCAAGCCAGGACAAATCACCCTGCTCGAATCCAGTTCACGGTGGGGCGGCAAAATCATCACCGGGCAAATCCAGTTGGGCAACGCCCGGTTTATTGTGGATGGAGGGCCGGAGTCCTTCATCACCCGCAAACCCGACGTATGGGAACTGGCCAACGAACTGGGCATCCTGGATGAAGTGATCGATCCCGGTTCCGAGACCCGTCATATCTACGTGCTGGATGGCGGGCGACCCGCAGCCGTGCCCCTGACCCCCAGGCTTTTCATTACATCCCGGCTGCTTTCCGCGCGGGCGAAGTTTCGCCTGCTGGCCGAGCCGTTCATCCCGCCCCGCAAAGACCCCGGAGACGAATCCCTGGCCGACTTTGCCAACCGCCGCCTGGGCATGGAAGCGCAGGAAAAAATGCTTGGGCCAATCCTGGCGGGCATCTACAACACAGACCCGGCCCGCCAAAGCGTCCTGGCAACCTCCCCGATCATGAGAGAAATGGAAGCCGAAGCGGGAAGCCTGGTGCTGGCTGCTGTACAGCGCATGTTCCGCAAAACAACCAATGCCAATGGCATGCCAAAACCGCCCCGTTTCATTGCCTTCAAACATGGCGCGCAAACCCTGGTCGATGCGCTGGTAAACAACCTGAGGGCCACCTTACGCCTGAAAGCCCCGGTACGGAAAATAAGCAAAATTCCTTCCGGTTACACCATCCATTTGCAGAATGGCAGCCAGATTAAGGCCAGCCATGTATTAATCACCACTCCGGCCAATGTAGCCACAAACCTACTGTCTGGCGAATTCGAACCTGTCGCCGCAAAACTCTCAGCCATTCGGCATACCAACATTGGCACCATCTCACTGGTATACAAAAAACAGGATATTCCAGAAAACCCGCACATTCATGGGTTGATGATCCCCCGCCGTGAAAAACGAGCCATAGACGCGGTTACTTTCACCTCCCTAAAAATGCCAGAACGCGGCGCGGAAGGCTATGTTTTGTTGCGTGTCTTTTTGGGCGGCGCCCGGCCGGAGATGGTCACGAGCGACAAAACCACCCTGCTGAAAGAGGTACGCCGTGAACTGACCAACCTGCTCGGCATCACCGCCGAGCCGCTAGCCGAGCTGGACTACCGCTGGGCAGACTCCTTCCCCCAGGCCGATGTCGGCCACCTTGATCGTGTCGCTGAAGTGGAATCCCTGCTCCCCCCCGGCCTGGCGCTGACGGGCAGTTCCTATCGTGGCATTGGCGTCCCGGATTGTATTCGCCAGGGGCGTGAAACAATCAAGACATTGCTCTTTAATTCCTAATCCCCAAGGAGTAACACATGCAGAAAATTGCCCCCATCTTCAATGCAGTGCGCCTGGCGCTTTTCCCCATCGCCTACGCGTTAAGCGGCGTACTGATCGGCAGTACGCTCAACCGCATCATGATCGCCGAATTGGATTACCCGGCCACGCTGGTAGCACTGTTTTTTGCCATCCCGCTCATGGTTTCACCCGTCCGCATCTGGATTGGTTACCGGTCCGACGGCTTCCCTATTTTGGGCAAACGCCGTGAACCGTATATTGTGCTTGGCGCGGTCATCATCGGCACAGGCATACTGGCCATCGCCAACATCATCACCCGGATGGAGAGTTCCGCCCTGCTGATGGGCGGTGTGGCCCTGACCTTCCTCCTTTACGGGCTGGGCCGCAACATTGGCCACAACACCTTCCAGGCCTTGGTTACGGACAAATTTAGCGGAGCAGCTCGCTCCCGCGCCGCCACCATGTATGAAGTTGCCACCATGCTTGGCATGGTCATGGGTGCTGGCGTCATCAAGGGTGCGCTCAAAGTCTATGACCCCAACCAGCTGGTCGTGGTTGCCCTGGGGGTGGCTGCTGCTGTACTGCTGCTTGCCCTGTTTGCAACCATCGGACAGGAGAAAACCGGTGAAGCACTGCCAGCCGCAGAAAAAGCCCGAGAAGTGAAATTCAGCGAGGCGTTTCGGGAGGTCGTCATCAGCGACCCGCAGGTACGGCTGTTCTTTATCATCGTTGTCCTGACGTTTATCGGTACGCTGGCCCAGGATGTCCTGCTGGAACCGTTTGGCGGGCTGGTTCTGGGCATGGAAGTTGGAGAAACCACCGGCCTGACGCAATACTGGGGCATTGGTGTGCTACTCGCCATGCTGGCCAGTGGCTTGTACCTGCTTAAGGCGCTTGGCCACATGAAGGTGATGCGCAGCGGCATGGTGTTGTCGGCGCTGGCCTTTGTTGGGCCAATCCTTGCCGGGGTCACCGGGAATGTTGGTTTATTAAAAGGCGCTGTCTTTGTCATGGGTATTGGAACCGGCCTGGCCGGGGCAGGCATGCTCAGCGGGGCATTGCAATTCACGACTCGCATCCGGGCAGGCATGCTGCTCGGCGTGTGGGCTGTGGCCAATATGACCGGCCATGCCATTGGCTCACTGATTGGCGGCGGGATCGTGGACAGTGTCCGTACCCTGACAGACAATGCCCTGCTGGCCTATAGCACGGTATTTGGGTTTGAGATTGCCGTGCTGCTCACAGCGCTGGCTCTCAGTTTCCGGTTGGATTTCACCACATCGGAAGCCGCCCACGAGGAAAGCACACTGGCAGCCAACGCAGCAGCAGATTAGCCTTCCCACTCGTTCACTACCAATCAGCCACCCGAAAATAGGTGGCTGATTGGTTTTAACAAAAATTACCAATCCCGGGTAAACTTGGGCAACCTTTTCACAATTTTCAGGAGGATAAAATGGATAATAATCAAGGTTTTTCCGCCCCGGCCCCTGCGGCTCCAAAGGATAACTCCCGCCGAGACATGATGATCATTGGCGTTATCCTGCTGGTATTATGCTGTCTGGTCGTCTTTGGCGGCGCTGCCGGGTATTTCATCTGGCAGGAATCTGAAAAACGGGCTGCTGCTGATGCACAGAGCACAGCAATCGCCCAGGAAGAAGCCCTGCGCGAAGCTGCCAACCAGGCCACCCAGACAGCCATTGTCGAGTCTGCCAATGCAACCGCCACAGCGCTAGCCCAGGTGGAAACTGCCGACTTCTTCGAGGAATTCGATACCAACTGGAACGCCTGGCGAGTAGGCGAAGAAGACAACGAGTTCTGGCGTGGCCGCACAGCCATTGAGAACGGCGTTTATGTCTGGGAAACCACCGAAACCCTGCAGACATTCATTGCCTGGGGTGCTGCCAACAACGAAGACCCGGAAATTTATTCCGATTTCACCGCGTCGGTAGATGGCCGGCTTGAAGAAGGTGACGTAGAGAACTTCTGCTATGGCCTGATCTTCCGCGAACACCCGGATGGTCTGTCCTCCGGCGGTTATGTTTACACCGTTTGTGAAGACACTTACATCAACCTGTCTTATTACAGTGACGCCACCGATTGGATCGAACTGGTGGAATGGCAGGAATCGTCCGCTGTGCGCCCCGGAGACTGGAACAAAATTGGCGTCGAGGCTGTTGGCAGTGAGATGACCCTGTTTATTAATGATGTCCAGGTAGCGCAGGCCAGTGATAGCCGCCAGTTGACCGGCTTTGTCAGCGTCCTGATCAATGTATATGAAGTTGTCCCCGGCACAGTCTGGTTCGATAACTTCAGCGTTACCAACCGCTAAGTTTATGTCACTGCTTTCCCTCGGGTTGCTGGCTGCATCAGCCGTCCTGCATACATTGTGGAACCTGCTGCTGAAAAAATCCGGGGAGAAGCATATCGCATCGTGGTGGACGGTGGTGATCGGGGGCGTCATTTTTGCGCCGCTCCTGGTCATCACCGGCCTGCCGCCTGCCCACATTTGGGGCATCCTGCTGGCCAGCGCAGTAGTGGAATGCCTGTACTTCACGGCGCTTTCTTTTGCATACCAGGGAAATGATTTTTCGCTAATCTACCCCATTGCAAGGGGGAGCGCCCCTGCTTTTTTGTGGGTCTGGTCGGTTTTCATTCTTAAAGAAGAACTTTCGCCAGGTGGCATGCTCGGCATCGGCTTAATTGTCAGCGGGTTGCTAATGATTGGTTGGAGCAGTTTACGAGATCGCAGCCAGTTCCATATTAACTTGCGTGGGTTGTTGTCTGCACTCCTGGTCGCGCTGTGCATTTCAACTTACACCGCGCTGGATGGCTATGCCGTAAAACAGGTTGACCCTATCAGTTATGGCTTTAGCCTGTTCGTATTGATTCCCATCTTGCTCACCCCCCTGACCGTCTGGCGCTATGGCTGGCCACGCCTGAAACAAGAAGGCGCAATCCACTGGCCCAGGTTGGCAGGTATCAGTATGTTGGGCATCCTGGCGTATGTACTGGTACTGCTGGCCTATAGCACAACACCCGTTGGCTATGCCGGTTCCATCCGCGAGATGAGCGTTGTACTCGGCGCTCTGGCAGGCTGGAAACTGCTCGGGGAATCGCTGGGAGGCTGGCGGGTAGCCGGTTCGGCCCTGCTGTTTGGCGGGATCATACTAATTGCCTTGGCCGGTTAATGGCGAGGTGTACTCTCCCACAAATTATTTCCCAAAGGATTTGGTCATGAAAGCAACTCTTGCCGTCATCTTTATCCTGTCCTCCATCCTGCTGGCTGCTTGCGCCGGGGTTTTAAACGCCAGCCCAACAGCCACACCCCGGCCCGAAGCCACTGCAACCATAACCCCTTACCAGACGCCCACCCTGACCGCCCCAATAGCAACCATCATTATCAGCCTCGATCTGGGCGGCGGTGGGGCAGGTTTTTCGGCGAACATGTACGCACAGGAAGTCTCGATCGGGAAGACTTTTGGCGTTTTCCTTTCAGCCGGGATGCACGGGGCGGCGACCCTGCCCACCTCCGCACCGATGGTATTACAGGTGGAAGCGCCTGGCACGTATGTGTTTTATGCCCGCCTGAGCAATGCCCCTACAGATTATTTTTATGGCTATACCGACTGTGAATATTTTGGGGATTGCGACGCCGAAAAACACAGGCTCAAAGCTATTGACGTCTTCCCCGGCATGACCTACCAGGTGGTGATTGACGGCGATCGTAAGGTAATCCTGCCCGAGCGCGACAAACCTGTCACTGTACCCTGGGGAAAATAATAATGTTGCGCCGTTTAAGGGAGTTGGAAAAACCGATCCGGATTGGTGTAATCGGAGCAGGCAAGATGGGCGGCGGATTGTATTACCAAGCCAGTATCACTCCCGGAATGAACTGTTTGGCGTTGGTGGACCACCATATCGACAAAGCAATCCAGTGGGCAAAAGAGATCGGCAAACCGTATCAACATGTTAAAAACCTGAGCCAGGCAGAGCAAGCCATCCAGAAAGATATAGTTGCTGTCTGTGAAGATGGGGATATTATTGCCCGTTGCGCCAATCTGGATATCATTATTGAAGCCAGCACATCCATCCGGCAGGGCGGGAAATTTGCAGAAACCACCTTGATGCACGGCAAACACCTGGTGCTAATGAATGCCGAAATTGACCTGCTCTTTGGCCCCTACCTGATGCAATTGGCCCGAGAAAACGGGTTGGTATCCACTACCTGCGACGGGGACCAACCCGGTGTCTTAAAACGCTTAATTGATGAAGTCCAACTCTGGGGAATGGATTTTGTCCTTGCAGGGAATATCAAAGGCTATCTCGACCGCTATTCCAACCCCACGGACATCATCCCCGAAGCCGACAAACGCGACCTGACCTACAAAATGGCAACATCCTACACAGACGGCACCAAAATGGCCATCGAAAACGCCATTGTTGCTAACACCTGCGGCGCACTGGCAGCCACTCCCGGCTTGTTTGGTCCGCGGGCAAACAATGTGCACCAAGCCCTGGAATTGTTCGACCTGCCCGCCATGTGGCAGGACCGCATCCCCAAAGTGGATTACCTGCTCGGCGCAGAACCCGGTGGCGGGGTGTTTGTAATTGCCCATTGCGACCATCCCTACCAACAAAAAATGCTCCAGTATTACAAGGTCGGGAACAATGGTTCATTTTACATTTTTTATCGCCCGCATCATATTTGCCATATTGAAGCCATGCAGTGCGTTGCCGAAGCCGTGTTGGATGAACAACCCCTGATGCAGCCCGAACACGGCTTCCTCACCAATGTATACGCCTATGCAAAAACTAATCTTAAAGCGGGCGATACACTGGATGGAATCGGCGGATACACCTGTTATGGCCTGCTCGAAAACTGTGCTGAGAATAAACTCAATCCCGGCCTGCCGATTGGGCTGGCCAACAAGGTCATTTTACGAAGGGCTGTGGAAAAAAATGCCAAAATTTTCCTGGCTGATATTTCATTCGAACAAGAACGGTCTGATTTTGCCATGTTCCAAAAAGCCATGCAGGTAACTCTATGAAACTGGGGATTATTGTCGTTTACCTGATAACCAAAAACCAGGAAGAACTCCTCAAGATTCACCTGGAGCATATTCACCGTTTCACCAACGTCCCTTTCAAAATTTATGCTGGCATCAACCGGTTGGCGCAAGAATTCCACATCATCCTGGCCTCACAGCCAAACGTACAACTGTGCACCTTGCCACCCATTGAACAGACAGGTATGATTGAGCACAATCATTACCTGGAAGAACTAACAAAAATTGCCCTGGCAGATGGTGCGACACATATCATATGCCTGCATGTCGACTCCTTCCCGGTCAAGGCCGGGTGGGCTGAAGCACTCCTGGAATATTTGGGCGAAAAAACTGCCATCGTTGCCGCAAAGGATTATTACACGGCTTGTTTTCTTTTTCCCAGAAACTTTTACGAAAAATACCAGCCAAACTACACGCCTACCTCTGAAGACCGCGGCCTGCCAATGTTCAAAGAATTTGTCAGTAAAGAAAAGCCTGTTTTACACACCGGCGCAGGCTACCTGTTCCGCGCATACCAACACGGCCTGACCTGGCATATTCTTGAGAATACCGTACGGCCAGAAGATTGGGAGACAAATTTTGAAATCTACGATAACAAAGTTTTCCACTTCGGTGGCGGTTCCCGCGTAACAATTGCATCTACAGCGGTCTCCCCCGGTTCTACCCCCGTGATAAAAAAGCTCTACCTGCTGATGAGGAGCCTGGTACCCCAACGATTCCGCGCCTTGGTGATGTCCATCCTGGCCGACTCGCCAATACCCCACCCCCTTAAAACCCGTATCAATACCGCACTCATGTCACCCCGGGCCAGCCTGATGGAAAAATTCTTAAAAGACCCGGCGTACTATATTCAAAAATATTACTGATTAAAAAGAGAAGGGCGGGGTTACCCCGCCCTTCTCTTTAGTCTCCGGCCATTTCCCGCACCTGTTCCACATAGGCCAGGCTTTGATGCCGGAAGTAGGTATTGTAGAGTTCGGCGTAATGCCCGCCCTGCTTGAGCAAGGCTTCATGGTTTCCTTGCTCAATAATGCCACCCTGTTTCATAACCACAATTCGATCAGCAGCCTTGACAGTGGACAAACGATGGGCGATTAGGATACTGGTGGCATCAGCCAGGATGAGATTAAGCGCCTGCTGGATCTGCCATTCGGTAAATGGGTCGATACTGGCCGTGGCTTCATCCAGGATAAAAATGGCAGGCCGCTGGACAAGCACACGCATGAGGGCCACCAGCTGGCGCTGTCCCATGCTAAGGCGTACGCCACGCTCCCCCACTTCAGTCTCAAGGCCATTGGGCAGGGTTTCCAGCCACTCGCCATCGCCAATGCGGCGGGCCATGCTCATCATATCCGCTTCGCTGGCATTGGGTGCAGCATAGCGAATGTTGTCTGCCACTGTGCCGGAAAATAGGAAAGGCACCTGTGAAACAATGCCCAGTTGGCGGCGATATTGCTGCAAATCAAAACCGCGAATATCCTGTCCGTCTATCAACAACCGGCCAGATTGGAATTCATAGAAACGCGCAATCAGTTTGGCAATAGACGATTTACCGGCCCCGGTATGCCCCACCAGGGCAAGATTCTCCCCGGGCTGGATGTGAAGGTCAAACTGGGCCAGCACCGGTTCTTTATCCGTGTAACGGAAATCCACCTGCTCAAAGCGGATGTCTCCCTTTAATGGCGGGACATCCTTCTTATCCACCTGTTTTACATTGGGGTCAGCATCAATCAATGCAAACGCACGCTCGGCAGCCGAGAGGCCACTCTGGATCTGCGCCCAGAAAGACGTCAGGTTGAGGATGGGGAACATGAAATAATCCAGCGCATTGATGAACAGGTACCACGCCCCGACCGTGACAAGCCCGGCTTCGGCGCTCAACCCGCCCATGTAGACCAGCACGCCAATAAAAATACCGCTGACCGCATTCAGCACGGGAAAGACGATGGAAAATACGAAACCGCGCCGCACATTGACTTTGTAAGACTGCTGGTTGGCGAGGTCGAAACTCTCGAATATGCTGTGTTCCTGGCGGAAGTTCTTGGCCACTGCAATGCCGCTGACAGTTTCTTTAATAGTAGCGTTGACGTCGGCCATGGCCTGCATGCCGCGCTTGGTGACTATGCGGGCCAGGTAACGGAAGAACATGGCAATGCCAAGAATAATCGGGATGAAGGTCAGCATGATTAAGAACATGCGCCACTCGGTGTTGAACAATACAATACCCAGGATGACCGTCTGGAGCAATTGCGAACCAACCTCGGTGACGATGACGACCAGCTGGCCAAAATCGTTGGTGTCACTGGTGATGCGGCTGACAATGCGCCCGGAGGAAAACTGGTCGTAGAAAGACAGGTCGTGTTCAGCGGCAGCGCGGAAGGCGCGGGAACGAATATCCAGCACAATGTTGCCAACCGTGCGAACTGTCAGGCTGTAACGCAACCAGTTCAGCCCCCAGTTGAGGAAGGCAATAAACGTCATACCGACGCCAACCGTCACAATCGCTTCCACCGGCGGGCGCTCATCCAGTAAATCCATGATGTAGCGCACCAGCACCGGCAAGGCAGCGCCGAGCCCGGCCATGATGACCACCATCAGGGAAATGACCGCCATACGCCCTTTTTGCCGGGCAAACATTGCAGCAATCCGCCGGAACAGTTCCTGGTCGGTATACTGTCGGTCGTATTTCTCTTCGTTAAGTCCTTCAAAGAATCCCATAAATACCTTTATCCCTATTATTCGCGGAAAATGCGCGAGTAGGCTTCAGATGTTTTCATCAGTTCATCGTGGCTGCCCATGGCCACAACCCGCCCCTTTCGGATGACCACGATCAGGTCAGCCCAGCGGATCTGGCTCAGGCGGTGGGTGATGATTAACGTGGTGCGGCCTTTGGCAGCGGCCAGGATGGCGCGCTGGATTTTATCTTCTGTGGCAGAGTCGATGGCGCTGGTCGAATCATCCAGGATCAGGATGCGCGGATCAGTCAGGAAGGCGCGCGCCAGAGCCAGGCGCTGACGCTGGCCACCCGAAAGCGTAACCCCGCGCTCACCGATGACGGTTTCATAGCCCTTATCAAAGGTCTGGATGAAATCATGGGCCTGGGCTGATTCAGCCGCAGATTGGACGACACCCTGCCCTACGCCTGGTTTGCCAAAGGCGATGTTCTCGCTGATGGAGCGGGAGAATAGGAAGATATCCTGCTCAATCATCGATATTTGCGACCGCAGGGCAGCCAGATTCCAGTCGCGCACATCTTTACCATCGACAAGCACCCGCCCGCCAGTGACGTCATACGTGCGGTTGACCAATTTGACCAGCGAGGTTTTGCCTGCGCCGGTCTGGCCAACGATGGCAACTGTCTGGCCCGGTTTGACCGTAAAAGAGACATCCTGCAGCACCGGTTCATCAGTCCCAGGGTAAGCAAAGGAAACATTTCGAAACTCAATGCCACCCTGCATTTTCCCGCCATAACCGGCGGCGTTCTGGTCTAGATTGGTTTCGCGATTAATCAACTCGAGGATACGGCGCGCGCCGGCCAGACCACTGGATACCTGTGTATAGGCCCAAGTGGAGGTAAAGGTTGGGAATTCCAACATGCGCAGCAATCCATAGTAAGCAACCACCTGCCCGAGGTTGAGAATCCCCTCCCGAAACAGGATCAGAGCATGGGTGAGCCCGACCGCGATCGCCATCCCCAGTAACAGGAAGGCCACAAAACGGGCTTCCAGATCACCCTGTTTGACAAAAGCTGCACGCACCTTCTCAGCATTGAAAATGAATTTTTCGACTTCGGCCACTTCCTGCGCGGCTCCCTTGACCGTCTCGACGCCATCCAAAGACTCAGAGAGGTGGGTATTCATCTCGCCAAATGAATGGCGAACTTCGTCTGAAATGGGCGCCAGGTTTTTCAGGTAGCGGATGAGCGAAAGGAAATACAAGACCAGGAATGCCAGCGGCGTGATGATTAACGAAGGATGATAGGTCGGCGCGATGATGATTGGCATGACCAGGAAAAAGAACGAGCCAATCACAATGTTCAGACCTGGGCTGAACATAAAGTTGACTTCGCGAACGTCATTGGTGGCGCGCGCCATGGTGTCGCCAACCGGCTGCAGGCTGTGGAAGGTCATACTCTTGCCAAGCAGGGACACATATAACTCATCACGAATCTCGACTTCCAGCTTTTGGCCAAGAAGTTCCGCGCCGAAGTTACGGCCCAATTGGAGGATGCCGCGAATGACCTGTGTTACCCCAATAATGATGGAAGTGACCAGCAAGGCTGAAAGATCTGGGCTGGCACGAAGCATATTGTTAAATGCCTCGCCGACCAGCACTGGCGCAACCGAGGCCAGGCTGGCATTCCCGATCGCGCCGATGAAGACCATGACAATAATCCACCCGTGCGGGCGGACATGGGACAATACCCAGCGAATCGCGCCAGAGTGATTATATTGTGGCCGGGTAAGGGTAAATTCTGCGGGGGTTGAAATATTGGTAAGGGTAGCCATCGTTTTCTCGGTCAAGAAAAAGCCTCCCGCCATCCCGGCGGGAGGTTGGGGTGATTATTTGTGAGCGGTTTAGAGAATCATTTCCAGGCTTAGGTCCCATAGCCGGGCAGCAGACTCAGCATCGTAACTGGCCGGGTCAGACGGCACTGCTATCTTGTTTTTGAAGTACTTGCCGGTCTGGCCCTTGACTTCATGAGAGACAGCCAGGTAGAAAATGCTCTCTGCGCCTTCTTTGGGCGTGCGGGAGATTGGCTTGAGTAGATTCATGCCCAGTTTAGCCAACAAACCATTGTTCTTGGCAAATTCTGTAGCCACCAGGCCTGGGTCAACTGCGTTGACGGTAACAGACGTCTCTACCAGGCGGCGGGCCAGCTCATTGTTAAAGAGCAGGTTGCAAAGTTTGGAACGGCCATACGCGATGAAATGATTGTAATTTTTTTCCATCTGGATGTCATCAAAATCCAGTTTTTGGCCTCGATGCGCGCCGGAAGCAACATTGATGATGCGCGCCGCACCGGTTGACTTGAGCGTATCCAACAGCAGGGTGGTCAGGTGGAAATAGGCCAGGTGATTGAGGGCAAAATTCATCTCGATGCCGTCTGCCGAAAGCTGGCGGGAGAGGAAATATGCCCCGGCATTATTAATCAGGATATCCAGGTGTGTATGGCGTTTCTTGAATTCATAGGCCGCCTGCTGGACGCCGTTGCGCGTGGAAAGATCGGCAGCGATAAAACTTACCGCCACATTATTGGTCTGGGCTTTAATTTGTTCCGCAACCGTGGCGCATTTCTGCGCGTTGCGGCTGACAATCACCACCTTGGCGCCGCTGGCAGCCAACTGGCGGGCCGCTTCGCGGCCAATCCCTGCCGTTGCGCCGGTGATCAGAACGGTCTTTCCCTGCATGGATGCAAGCATGGCGTCCTCCGCTTGGCAGTATTATACAGGAAACCTGCCTAAACCTTATGCCAGCCCAGGCCAATACGTCCGCGTTCTTTTTCGACTTTCAATATCTGCACGTCCACAATATCGCCAACTTTCAGGATCGTCCCATTGGGGATTTGTGTGCGATGCAACAGGCCGTCCTGTTTCACGCCAATATCCACAAACGCGCCAAAATCCACCACATTCCGGACAGTCCCTTTCAGCGTCATACCTTCAGCCAAATCTTCCATTTTCAGCACATCCGAACGAAGGATGGGTGCCGGGGCGTCTGTGCGCGGGTCCCGGCCCGGGCGCACCAGTTGCTCCAGGATATCTTGCAGGGTCGGCACGCCACAGCCCAATTGGGTTGCCAGCGCCTCCAACGGGGTTTTGGCAAGCAGGGCGTCCAGGGCGGGTTTCCGTTCTTCAGGGGTGACATCCGGTGTCAGCCCGGCCAGCCGCAGCACTTTATCTGCAATATCATAGCTCTCGGGGTGAATGGCGCTGGCATCCAGTGGATTCTCGCCACCACGTACACGCAGGAAGCCTGCCGCCTGCTCAAAGGCTTTCGGCCCCATGCCACTGACCTTTTTAATAGATTCGCGCGAGGCAAACGGGCCGCTGGAATCACGATGAGCAACAATGCTGGCGGCCAGTTTGGGGCCAATGCCTGCCACATGGGTCAGCAGGGCCGGGCTGGCCGTATTGACATCCACACCCACGTGGTTGACCACGCTTTCCACCACGCCATCCAGCGCGGCGGAAAGGGCCGTTTGGTCGACATCATGTTGGTACAGGCCTACGCCAATTGACTTCGGGTCAATCTTTACCAATTCGGCCAACGGGTCCTGGGCGCGGCGGGCAATACTGACTGCGCCGCGAATGGAAACATCCAGCTCGGGAAATTCGGCGCGGGCCAGCGGCGAAGCCGAATACACCGAAGCGCCGGCTTCATTAACAAGGAGATATTTGATGGATTCTGCACCACGGGTCAGTTCCGCGGCCAGTTTTTCACTCTCCCGCGAGGCCGTGCCATTGCCGATGGTAATCAGGCTCACCCGGTGGCGTTTGACCATTTCCTCAAGCGTTTTCATCGCCCCGACCCAGTCGTTCTTTGGCTCATGGGGATAGATCGTGCCCGTATCCAGCAATTTGCCGGTTGGGTCTACCACCGCCACTTTGCAGCCGGTCCGAAAACCGGGATCAATCCCCAGCACGGTCTGCCCGGCCAGCGGCGGCAGACTGAGCAGGGCGCGCAGGTTGGTGGCAAAAACCTGGATGCCATGCCCGTCGGCTTTTTCGCTCAGTTCGCGGCGCACATCCCGTTCGATGGCGGGCAGAAGCAGGCGCTCGGCTGCGTCTTCAATAGCCAGCATCATCTGGTCCACCATCGGGCTGAGGATATTGGCCTCGAATTCATTCTCCACCGCATCGCGCCAGTCACGTTCCTGTACTTCGATTCGCACCCTGAGAATGGCTTCCTTTTCGCCACGGTTGATGGCCAGGATCTGGTGCGGCTGCAGGCGGTCCACCCGGCCAGAGAAGTCATAGTAGCTTTCATAAACACGTTTTTCATCCTGCGCGCTATCCACTTTTTCCACGCGTAGTGTGGCAAACTTGAGTGCCTTCTCGCGCGTGGCCTGGCGTACGGCAGCATTGTCACTAATGGCTTCGGCCACAATATCACGCGCGCCCTGCAGGGCTTCCTCTACACTGCCTACCTGATCATTCAGGTAAGCTTCAGCAATGGCTTCTGCAGCCCGGTCGCCGCGTAATTGCCTGAGGATTAATTCAGCCAGCGGTTCAAGGCCTCTCTCGCGTGCAACCATGGCGCGCGTGCGGCGTTTGGGGCGGTACGGCGCGTACAGGTCTTCCAGTGCGGTCATTGTCTCGGCGATTTCAAAGGCCGCTTTCAGTTCTTCGGTCAGTTTGCCTTGCTCCTCCACCGATTTTAAGATGGCGGCGCGACGTTCATCCAGGGCGCGCTGTTTTTCCACCATTTCGGCCGCCAGGCGGATTTGTTCCTCGTCCAGCGTACCAGTCATTTCCTTGCGGTAACGGGCAATAAATGGGATGGTGTTGCCCTCATCAAGGAGGCTGATGACTGCTGAAATCTGGTTGGGGCGGACTTTTAGTTCAAGGGCGATTTTTTCGGCGTAGTTTGTGCTCATAGCATTTCTGTGGTGTGGGATGGATTTATAGAACAGGATTTCGATTTTATCACGCGCAGCATTTTGGGCAAGGCGGTCAATCTTAAAATATGATTATTAGAAAGGTTAATAATTCTTTAATTGACGTCTTCCTGTGAGAGGCGTATAATCCTATCAATCAAATATTGCCTTCGGGGCAGGGTGACACTTGGAAACAGGTGAATTCCCGATCGGTGGTACAGCCCACGAGCATGGAAACATGCAGGAGTCGGTGAAATTCCGGCGCCGACGGTATAGTCCGGATAGAAGAAGGCCAAACCAGCCCGCCAGGGTCTGTTTGTCATGCCGCCCCGAAAACACTTTGTTTTCGGGGTTCTTAATTGGCAGGCAGCAGCCCGCAGGTTGATTCGCGCCCCGAAGTCGTCATCCGCCTTCGGGATTTTTAATGCAGAAATCACTCACTTCCTCCACCGCCGCTTTTTGGGTCACCCCGTTCAGCCTGCTGGCGGTCTTTGCTGGTTGGGAGGTCATCACCCGCCTGGCCGGACTGCCATCGTTCATCTTGCCTACCCCGGCCCAGGTCTGGGAACGATTCCTGCGCGCCGTACAGGACGGGTCCCTGGCGCTGCACACCGGAGTAACACTGCAGGAAGTATTGCTCGGCCTTCTGGCAGGTACCTCCATTGCCATGCTGATTGGTTATACGATTGCCAAAAGCCGGCTATTGGAACAGGCTTTCTCGCCATTATTAGTGGCCAGCCAGGCTGTGCCAATTGTCGCCATTGCCCCGCTACTGGTGATCTGGTTCGGGCCAGGCATGTTCTCAAAAGTGCTCATTTGCAGCCTGATTGTCTTCTTCCCGGTGCTGGTGAACACTGTGGTGGGCCTGCGGGCTGTTCCCCGGCCGCTCGGTGACCTGATGAAATCCCTGCGCGCCAGCCGCTGGCAAGCACTCTGGCATCTTGAGATTCCCTCCGCGCTGCCAGTGTTCCTGGGCGGCCTGCGGGTGGGTGCCACGCTCTCAGTCATTGGCGCGGTGGTCGGGGAATTCGTCGGCGCAGACCGCGGCCTGGGATTCTTAATCAACATCGGGCGCGGTCAGTATGACACAGCCCTGGTTTTCGTTGCCATTTTCACCCTGATCTTCATGGCGCTCAGCCTGTATGGCCTGGTCATCCTGCTGGAACGCCGCCTGTTATGGTGGAATGAATAAACCTTAAGGAGCTTTACATGAAACAAATCGTCCTGTTCGTCCTCCTCTTTTCACTGCTGGCTGGCTGCCTGCCGCAGCCAACCCCAGAACCAACAACGGAACCATCCCCCACCGCCCCGCTGACCAAGATTCGCCTGCCAATGGGCTACATTCCCAACGTGCAGTATGCGCCGTTCTATGTGGCTGTAGAGCGCGGATATTACCGCGAAGCCGGGATTGAAATTGAATTTGACTATTCATTCGAAACCGATGGCGTAGCGCTGGTTGGCGCCGGGGAGTTGCCCTTTGCAATCGTCTCCGGTGAGCAGGTCTTGCTGGCCCGCGCCCAGGGTCTGCCAATTGTGTACATCATGGCTTGGTACCAAAAATTCCCCATTTCGGTCATGGCCAAGAGCACCAGCGGCTTCGCCAATCCACTCGACCTGAAAGGTCAGCAGATAGGCCTGCCCGGCCTGTTTGGCGCGAACTACGTTGGCCTGCGCGCCATGCTTTTTTCCATTGGCCTGCAGGAAAGCGACGTGACCCTTCAAGCCATCGGCTTTAACCAGGTGGAAGCGTTGGCCGCGGACCAGGTTCCTGTGGTTGTCGGTTACGCTGCCAACGAACCGGTTGTGCTGCGCTCCAAAGGCTACGACCTGACCGAGTGGCGCGTGTCAGACTTCGTCCAATTGGCATCGAACGGCATCATCACCAACGAACAGACCATTATCGAAAACCCTCTGCTGGTAAAGGCTTTCATTGATGCCACCCTGCAGGGATTACGCGACACGATCAACGACCCGGATACAGCCTACGAAATAAGCAAGAACTATGTCGAAAATCTCGACCAGGCCGACCCGCTGGTGCAAAAATCTGTACTGGGCACTTCCATCGAAATGTGGCGCGCACCGCGCCTGGGCTACTCAGACCCGGCCGCCTGGCAGAACATGCAAGATATTTTGATTTCGATGGGCCTGTATACCGAGCCGCTTGACCTGAACAGCGCATTCACCAACGATTTCATCCCGTAGATGACCGGCAGGCTCCCCCCCATCCTGTCTGCTGATCAGTTAAGCGTCACCTTCGCTGATGGAGCCAGCGGCCTGCACGCGCTCGGGCAAGTTTCCTTCGAAGTCTGCCCGCAGGAATTTATCTGCCTGTTGGGGCCTTCCGGCAGCGGCAAGAGCACCCTGTTGCGCGTACTGGCCGGGCTGGTCAGGCCCACCAGTGGGGAAATTCGATTCCATACAGACCACCCGCCTCGTTTCGGTGTGGTATTCCAGCAATCCAACCTAATGCCCTGGCGCACTGTCCGGCAGAACATCCTGTTACCCCTGCAATTGCAGAACACCGGGCAGACCAGCGCTCAGGAAAAAGTAAACGACATGATCAACCTGGTGGGTCTTCAGGGATTCGAAGACAGCCTGCCACGCGACCTTTCAGGCGGCATGGCCCAGCGCGTAGCCCTGGCGCGGGCGCTAATCCACGACCCGGACATGCTGCTGCTCGATGAACCATTTGGCTCACTGGATGCCCTGACCCGCGAACGGATGTGGCTGGAACTTTCCAACATCTGGCAGGCCAGCCGCAAAACCGTCATCATGGTCACTCACTCCATCACAGAAGCTCTGCTCCTCGCAGACCGGGTACTTGTGCTTTCGGCCCGCCCCGGTAAAATTAAACTGGACCTGAGCGTTGACCTGCCCCGCCCGCGCCAGGAAGACATTCGCTATACTGAAGACTTTGGCCGCCTGGCCCGCCAATTAAAGCAAGCCATCGAATAAACCAAGCATGAATTCCTTTTCCGAACCCCGTGTTGTTTGCCGCCCATTCTTGCCTGCCGACAGGCAGGATATACTGGATTTTTGCCAGCACATCTGGGATGGCCACGATTACATTCCTTATGTTCTGGATGATTGGATGGCTGACCCAAAGACCCGCCTGTATGTGGCAGAGTATGCCGGGAAGGCTGTCGGCCTTTCCATTATGCTGCCCATCACGACCAACGAATGGTGGTTCCAGGGCTTCCGCATAGACCCGCAGCAGCAAGGCAAACAGATTGGCTCATCGTTAATGGCCTATGCCATGGATACCTGGTACGAGATTGGCAGCGGTGTGGTGCGCCTGACCACCAACGCCAACCAGCTAAAAGTGCAACACTTGTGTGAGAAACATGGCTTCATAAAAATGGCCGAACGCGCGCTTTACGCCGCCCCGGCCCTGCCCGAAGTCCCGGGCGAGAAGTTCACCCTGCTCACTCCAGATGAAATTCCCGAGGCCGCAGTCGTTGCCGCCGTATCGCAAATCGCCGCAGCCCAGGCCAACCTGGTGGAACTCTCCTGGCGCTATGCCCGCCCCAGCCTGGCGGCCTTCCAGGAACTTGTCTCCTGGCCAGACGGTCGCCTGTACTGGTGGGGCAACAAGCGCGGCCTGCTTGCCATCTGGGACGATGCAGACAACGAGCAAGCGGGGATCATTCCCATGTTGGCATATATAGCCTGCCAACAGCAAGACCTGCCCGCTCTGCTGATGGACTTCCGCCGCCTGGGTGGCCAGCAAGGGGCAAAATGGGTTGGCGGGCGCATAGTCCTTGGCGACCTAGCCCCGGCGCTCGATCAGGCAGGCTTTGCCATCGACGACACCGATATTGATTTCATCTACGAGAAGCCCCACCCTACCCGCCCGTGAACCTGCCAGAAAACTTCACCGGCAATATTCGGCACGCATTTGGCGAACGAGGCGCGCAATGGCTGCAAGATTTGCCCGGCCTGCTTCACCAGGCAGCCCGACAGTGGCAACTCAGCCTCGGTGAACCCTTCCTGCTCTCTTACAATTATGTCTGTAGCGCCAGTCGCGCCAACGGCCAGCCAGTCGTGCTCAAAATTGGCGTCCCCAACCCCGAACTGGAAAGTGAAATGGCAGCGCTGCAAACCTGGGCAGGCTGCGGGGCTGTACGTCTGCTGGAAATGGACCAAGAAAATGGCATGTTCCTGCTGGAACATCTCACGCCCGGGAAAATGCTGGCAGAAGTCGAAGATGACGAGCAGGCTACCGAAATCGCGGTTACCGTTATGCAAAAACTTTGGCAGCCCGCTCCGGCCAATGACCGTTTCATCAGGCTGTCAGAATGGTTCAGCGCCCTGCAGGAACTGCGACCACATTTTGGGGGTGGCACTGGTCCGTTTGATGGGAAATGGGTGCAGCAAGTGGAAACCCGTTTGCCGGAACTGCTGGCAGACCCGAATCCGCCCATCCTGCTGCATGGGGATTTCCACCATTACAATGTTTTACAGCACGACAACGACTGGCTGGTCATTGACCCCAAAGGCGTGGTTGGCCCGCGCGGCTACGAAGTGGGTCCGTTGCTGACAAACCCGCTTGGTTTTGCCAACTGGCGGGATGCGCGTCAAACAACTCAAAGACGGGTGGCTCAGTTAAGTGAAGGGCTGGGAATGGAAAAAGAAATAATCCTGAATTGGGCCATCTGCCATAGCCTGCTTTCGGGCTGGTGGGACCTGGCCAAGGACAACAGCGGCACAGAATATGCCGCCGCCTGTGCCCATATTTTTATGTGGTTGCAGGATCAATAACGCAGTTCAACGATGTCATCATCGGACAGCAAGTGGTCAACAAATTTGCTGTGCAGCTTGAGCGGGCCGCGCAATTCCCATTGACCCTGCCAGAGCGTTTCGCTGACCTTGCTGCGGCGGCGCTGGAGGGATTTCAGCCCGCTTTCTTCGATCAGCGTTTCAATCCGCCTGAATTTGCCCGCATCTGGCGGGTAGCTGATTTCATAGGTGCGTACTTCACGACCCAAGATGTCTATCAGGCGGTCGAAGCGGGCAAATAACCACAATACCAATAATACGAGGAAGGTGGCAGCACCGGCCAGTCCATAATACCCCAGACCAATCGCCATGCCCAACGCTGCGGCAACCCAGATGGAAGAAGCGGTTGTCAGGCCTTTTACGCGACCTTCAGAAAACAAGATGGAGCCTGCGCCAAGGAAACCCACACCAGTAACAATATTTGCAGCAATACGGCCGGGGTCGCCACTGCCTAATTGCACGGATAGCATAGTGAACAGGGTTGAGCCGATCGTGATCAGCGTTATTGTGCGCAACCCGGCAGCTTTGGCATGCATTTCACGTTCCAGGCCAATCAGCCCGCCCACAAGCATAGCAACCAGCAATTTAAAAATTTCCTGTTCGGTAAGATTTATCATCACTCGTCGCGCTCCTTCCCGAGGGTGAAGTAAAAGGTTGCGCCCTGCCCAGGCGCACTCTCTGCCCAGATTTTGCCATTGTGCCGGTGGATAATGCGATTGACTGTTGCCAGGCCAATGCCGTGACCCGGGAATTCGTCATCGCGGTGCAAACGCTGGAACAGGCCGAATAACTTATCGGCATATTGCATATCAAAACCAACCCCATTGTCGCGAATGTAATACACCGGTTGCGATTGATCATCCAGCAAGCCCAATTGAATCATTGGCCTGTCTGTTTGGGATGTGTACTTCCAGGCATTGCCAAGCAGGTTTTCCAGCATGGTTCTTAATAGGGTTGGGTCAGCCTGGACCTGGATACCATCCTGCAGGTCAAGCGACAGGTTGGGTTTCGGGCTGGCCGCCTGTAATGTATCAACAATCTCATAAGCCATCTGGCTCAGATTTAACCGAATGCGGTTCACCCGCCCCTGCGACAGCCGGGAGAGCGCCAGTAACCCGTCTATTTTCTCACCCATCTCCCCTGCTGCGATAATCACCCGCGCCAACAGGTCATGCCCTTCCTCGGGCAAGTTTTCTGCATATTCCTGCCGCAGAATCTGGCTAAAACTCTTTACCGCCCGCAACGGCGCGCGTAAATCATGCGAAACAGAATAAGAGAAAGATTCCAGTTCTGCGTTGGCCGCTTCAAGCTGGGCAGTACGTTCATGGACTCGCTGCTCGAGGGTGGCATTCAGGCGGCGGATTTCTTTGTCGGCTTCAGCGCGAGCAATGGCAACGCCAATCAGGTTGGAGGCGATCCGTAAAGCCTCCACCTCCGGCTGTGACCATTCACGCTCCATTTCCACGTCATCAAAACCAAAAATGCCCCAACGCTGACCATTAACATGGATGGGCATATCAAGTATGGCCTTGATGCCCCATTGTGACAGGTATTCCTTTTCAGCCGCACTAAAACAACTGTAAGAACCAATATAGGGTTCGCCTGCATTGAGTAATTCACTGTAGTGCTCAAACCCCTTTATGTCCATTGGCGAGTTCTGGAATTCAGGGTTATCCAGTTCCAGCGGGTAGCCCGGAGCTGCCCATTCATAACGCATGGAGTTAAGCCAATTCCCATCCGGCCCTTGTTGGCTGACAAAGATATAAGCATGCGTGACCTGCATAGCGGCCCCCAACCTTGCCAGCACATTGTTAATATTCGCATCCAGATCTGTGGATTTAAGGAACTGTTCCGCCGAAAACGTAACCGCCTCAAGAATTGAGTCTCGCTTCCACAAGGCCTCCTCGGCGGTCTTACGTTCAGTAATGTCCTGTACTGCCCCATAGATCCCGGCCAGCTTCCCCGCTTTGTCATCCCAGACCGGCTGGGCATACACCCGCACCCAACGAAGGCTGCCATCCCGGTGATGGGTGCGAATTTCAGTCGTGACTGGTTTGTTCTGGTACAGCTGGACCATGTCTCGCTGATCTTGCTCGCGATCGTCAGGATGCAGGTGCGCCAGCCAGCCCCCGGACGCCTCATACTCTTCCTTTGTATACCCCGTGATTAATTCAAACGCCCCGGCCACCCAGCTAACTTGCAATTTCTCACCCGTATCTAGCTGGGTAAAAAACATGTAATCCGATGCCATCGAGGAAATGATGCGATAACGTTCTTCGTTGACCCGCAGCCTGTTCAACGCCCGCTGGATACTATTAAACGCCAGGTTCTGTAAAATAGCACTAACCGGGAAGAGCACCAGGCTGGGAATGTAAAAATTGAACGGCGAGACAGATTCCACAACAATCCAGCCTGCTTGCTCCGCCCACAACATGCCCACCCCGGAAATTAGCGACAGGATGGTGATGCCAATTGAACCGCGCGCACCTAAAATCAAGCCGCTGATGCCAATCACCACCACATAACCCAGCAAATAAGCCGGGCTACGCACCCCCGAGCCAGTGACCGCCACAACCGTGAAGAACGACCAGAACGCCAGACTTTGCAAAATGGCTGCAAGTCGCACATGCCCCCTGCGCAGCAGGACCATCAAGAAAATATTGATCGCTTCCCCGACAACCACCTCTACCAGGGTATTCACCCAGGATTGGGGATCCACAATTATCGATAATATCCCGTATGGAATCGGGATGATGATCAGCGCCCACAGGATGACATGCAGCATGTAGGCCTGGTGTGTTTGGGTTTCGTCGTCGAAAATGGGAGCGGTCAACCAGGATCGCATAAAAATACCTATCAAGCAGAATAAATAAGGCTTATCATAGCATACCCATAAAAGAAACGGACAGGGACTTCCCTGCCCGCCCGTCATTCATCTATCTGGATGTTTATATCACTCCAAGTTTCTTGCCGACTTTTGCGAATGCATCCAGTCCTTTGCCCAGGTCGTCGCGATCATGCGCCGCCGAGATCATCACCCGGATGCGCGCCTTGCCCTGTGGTACGGTTGGGAAGCCGATCGCCATACCAAAAACGCCTTCTTCAAACAACTCGCGGCTGAACTGTTGGGCCAGCGGTGCTTCGCCAAGCATAATTGGCGTAATCGGCGTCTCACTTACACCGGTATTAAAGCCCAACCGCGCCATCTCAGCTTTAAAATAACGGGCATTATCCCACAGTCTGTCCACCAGTTCGGTGCTTTCTTCCAGCAGATCCACCGCCGCCAGGCAGGCAGCTGCATCGGGCACAGTCATTGCCGAAGAGAACAAGAAAGGCCGCCCGCGCTGACGCAGCCATTCGATGATTTTTGAATCGCCAGCCACCACGCCGCCAACCACACCGAACGCCTTCGAGAAAGTCCCGACTTCCACATCCACCTTCCCGTGCAGACCAAAATGATCGACAATCCCGCGCCCGCCTTTGCCAAGCACACCCTCCCCGTGGGCATCATCCACCATCAGCAAGACATCGTATTTCCTGCAAACCTCGTAAATTTTATCCAGCGGGGCAATGTCGCCATCCATGCTAAAAACGCCATCCGTAACAACCAGGGCACGGCGATACTGGCTCAAGTTGGCCTTCAACTGTTCATCGAGCGACTCCACGCTGTTATGCTCGTAGGCAATAATCTTGGCCCCGGAAAGGCGGCAGCCGTCAATAATACTGGCGTGATTCAGGCGATCTGAAAAGATCGCGTCCTCCTTGCTCACCAAGGCAGGGATTGTGGCCAGGTTGGCCGTGAACCCGCTCTGGAAAGTAATGGTCGCTTCGGCGCCCTTAAACACAGACAGCCGTTCTTCCAGCTTTACATGCAGGTCCATCGTCCCAGCAATCGAACGCACTGCCGCCGGGCCAATGCCGTGGGTTTTCATGGCCGCTTCAGCCGCAGCCAGCAGTTTGGGATGGTTAGCCAAGCCAAGATAATTATTGGAGCAAAAGTTCAGCACTTTCCGGCCATCCACCACCAGCCAGGCCCCTTGCGGGGAGGAGATGGTACGAATACGGTTGTATAGCCCGGCTTCCTTCAGGCCGTCAATTTCCTGCGCAATCCAATCAATTTTGGACATATTCATCTCCTGAGAGTCAAGTTATTTTCATTATAGCGATTTCAATGCTGACGAATGTCACATTTTTGGCACTTTTCTAAGGTTCCAATTCGCCATCGGCCAGCAGGCCCAACTCGGCCAGGGCAGCCAGAATTTTTGGTTCCGCCCCCGGCTGGATAACCACCGTCACCGGGCCAAGGATCTCCCCCAGGAACCGGCCAGCTCTCGAAGCACGCAGTTCCTCCAATACTTCAGGCCGTTTTACTTTTAAGACAGTTAGTTTCTCCAACCGGGCTTCGGTAGCGTTCATTTCCCAGCGTTGCAAGGCTTTTACCAGCACAGGTGGCACTTGCCCGCCGGTTTGTTTGGCCAGCAAGCCCAACAGGTGACTGGCTTTTAAGCCCTGGGTAGAAGCTGCCTGCAACGAACGGGCAGTGATGCGGTAACGATATTCATCCGGGATGGGGCTGTCCTCCCATTCGCAAAAACGGGCTACCTGGTAACGAACCGTACGCGGGGCAGCGCGAGCAATGCTGATCCGGCCGTTGGATGTGACAGAGATTTTGCCAATTTCCTCTTTGATGGGGGGAAACGTTTCCAAGAGCCGAAAAGCCGTAAAAGGGCCATTTTCATTGGAGGATGCCAGGTCTGCCCGGCCCAGCCAGTGCAGCAGCTGCAGGATGTAGCGAATCAGCGCCCCGTCCACATCATCCCAGTGGGCAAAACCGCGCAGGTAGGCGCCATCGCTGGCTCGTTTAACGAACCAGCTGTCGTAATCTCCCGCCGGTCGCTGGAAGTCTGGCTGGCGGGTTTTAATGTCACGCAGGAAGGCGGGCAGACTCCACCACTGGTTTTTGGGGAGGGCTTCCAACTGCTCTAGTACAAACTGGCGGGTGGCCTGAGAGTCATTTTCCCAGACTCCTTCAAATACCAGGCCGGGCAATTGGCGCAATTCGTTAAATGTTTTCGACTCAACCCAGGCTTGATATAACCCGGCCAGGGACCGGGCGCGCGGCGTTTCGAGGAAGGCTTTGACGGGCTCAGGCTGGGGCTGGTTCTTTTTAATTAAACGGGAGGCGGCCAGGAGAGCTGCCAGCATCCCGGCCGGGACGGCCATCTGCGGCACAGGGAGATCCATGCGCAGGGCGGCAAGCAGCGTAGTGGCGTCATCCAGCAAATGGTCGTTGGAAATTCTAGGATAAGCGCGTTCGCCGGGGGTAGCCGGGCGACCCGGGCCGGGGCTCTCAGGCAGCGGGGAAGGCGGCACGGGCGGGGCGATTATTTTTTTGACAATAGGCTGAGGGGCTGTTTCTTCATCCTGGACCAGGTCAAATTCTCCCAGGTCTTCGTATTCCGGCTCGGCATCAAGGACGGGCTGTTTCACCGGGGCTGGTTTTGCTGCACCGGTGAGAGCTGGTTTGGCAGTTTCTGTTGGCGCAGGCGCAAACCCGATGAATTCGAGGGCCTCGCGCAAATCGTCAGGAATGAAGGCGAATTCCTGTGAGCCTTTTTCGGTTTCAAAAAATGCCCGCGCCAGCAGGGCGCGATACCAGAGTAATTCGGCGGCCGAGGCCGGGTTTTCGTGGGGTTTTTCACGGTCCCGTCTGGCGGGGCCCATCTCGCGCACTTCACCAAACCGGCGGGTGAAGTTGACCCAGGGCATTCGGCCATTTTCGTCCACAAGTGCGCCAAGGGCAGCCTGGCCTTCATCCGGCAAAGTGGATACGACTTCCTCCAACAATTCGGCATCGCACAGGCTTTCAGCCAGCGCAACAGCCGTCTCGGCAGGGTCTGCCACAAGCAACTCAACACCCCACAGCATGGCAACAATTTTTAAGTAGCCGGGGTCATTTACAGGGAGGGCTTGGACGAGAGAAGGCATGAGATTTAGTGTCACTGAATATATCGATTGTAACCCGCCAGGATTAGGTGTTCAAGTCAATTTTTACTTGTTGACTCGTCCACTCGTCCTGATTATTATGTAATAAGAAGAATGACCAAAGTGACCCGGATTTTTGGTTGTAATTGTCATCGCGACCAGGGGACCAAAAGAACCAAGCAGGCAGGAACAAACTCCACAACCAGCCTTCATATTCATTTTAATAAAGTATTTTTTCAGCCGGCCTTTTGCCGGTTCTTTGCTATTGCTCGAAAGGATAACCCATGAATACAAATCGAACTGATAAAGAAGTTCGCCAACAGGAACAAAGGGCAAATTCGCTAAACCGCTGGCTGATTTTCTTCCTCTTTGCGTCAGTGATTGGTTTTGTTTTGTCTCAGGCCGAGTTTAGCAGACAAAGCGCACTTGCCAATGCACCTATTGCACCAGATGTTGCCGAGTCAGACAGGTCCACAGTAGGTAGTTCAAGCACCACATCCGCCAGCGCTAATGAAGGAGACGGCGTAGCTGAAGACTCACCTGATACATCCTTGAATAGCGCGGAGTCAACTCAAGAAGAGGTTGAATCCACAGCAGCCAGTAATGAGGAAGAAAATGCAAGTTCAACCATACCCACCACCCTCGGGTTGGAAACCCTCTCCTGGTTTTTTGCGGCTATTGCCGGAGTAAGCCTGTACCTGATGGATATTCTCGACAACAACTATGCAAAGATACGGATAGATCGGAACATCGATTTCCTGCTGTATACCAACTGGTACATCAGCACCTTCCTTCGCGGGCCAATCTTCGCTGTGGTGCTGTTGTGGGTTTTGAACTTCTTTAGCATTAATCTAGGCACCAGTGATGCCGATGTGGGCATCGGTTTGGATATCAGCAAGTTCGATCCATTGCTTAAGGGGGGACTGGCATTCGTGCTTGGTTTTTACAGTCGAATGGCTCGAAAACAAATGGATATTATTGCAAAAACGATCTTTGCGCGCGCCTGGGTGATGGCCGAAGAAAACTTCACCATTCTTGGCCCAGCCGGGAAAACCCTGCTGCTCAAAGGAAGTCACACATTTACCACCGACCCCAAAGTAGATGTGGTCTGGAGCGCCGACCAGTTTGGAACATCTTCGGGAATGGGGGCTGAGTCAGGAACTTATACTGCTCCGGATGATATCGGGTTCGATGGCAAGACGGTCACCATCCGCGCCCACTTGAAAGCAGACCCATCCTTGAGCAACTTTGAAGTAATAACCCTACGTGCTGTTGCAATCAATCGCATTGACGGGGATGAAGACAGGGAAGAAGCGACCCTTGCCATCACATCGAATCTTATCCCTGAAGAAAGTCTGCAAAATACTGAGTGGGCATTTGACCGGCAATATGCCAGCCTGATAGCAATCGCGGAGGAACCACCAGCGGATGAAGAATTAGAGAACGCTGAAACAGAACCTGGAGCGGAAATACCTCCCGAACAAACACCTGCCACCCAACCGCCGTCAGGAATCGAAAAAGTGACCGGCAAACAAATCAGCATCCGCTCAACCCGTAAAGAAGACTGGGTTCAGGTTACTGCAAAAGTGAAAAATGGCGATGCCATTTACATCGCATCACCATTGGTTGTAAACTTCAAAGAGGGTTAATTTCATCCCGGCAAATTAAAAGGTCATCCCATTCGGGATGACCTTTTAATTTATCCCCTGACCACTTTCAAGGCCCCTGGCAACAGCTCAAAACTGACCGAACGAAGATTGCTGCCAAAACTGGTGAACACCTCACCATCTGCATGGATGTACAGCGGCCGGTTGGAAGTCATTTTGAAGCGCAGACATTTGCCCATACGAACCTGTTTAAATTTCCCATGGGTGCCTTTCATTACTTCAGGTAGCAGCCTGAACATCATTGGCCGCGAGACGTTCTCGATAGTGACATATTCCAAGATGCCATCGTCAAGTTTTGAGTCTGGTGAGATCGTAAACCCGCCGCCTTCACGCGGGCCGTTGCAGACGGCAGTTAACAGCACTTCATCCTGCCAAGTTTCACGGTCAGTTTCAAAAGTCACTTGCGCAGGTTCATGATTTAGCAGGATGGTCTGGATGACCGCTGTCAGGTACATCATAAAGCCCTTAACAATGGGTAACTTATGGGAGCGGATGGTCACCACAGCATCAAAACCAATCCCGACCGTGTTATCAAAAAATTCCTGACGGCCCTTCTCATCAGTCATCAGGCCAATATCCACCTGGCCCGGCTGGCCTTGCAGGGCGTGCGCCAGGGCGCGGTCTGATTTCATCGGCACACCAATAGCGTGGGCAAAATCGTTCCCGGAGCCAATTGGAACCACCCCCAGCACAGGTCGTTTCTTCTCTGGGATTTGCATCAGGCCATTAATCACTTCATGAACTGTGCCATCGCCGCCCATGGCAATCACCATATCGTAACCTTCCTCGGCAGCCTGGCGGGCCAGCTCTACCGCATGGGTGGGGTAAACCGTTCCACTCCAGGTGGCGTGACCATCAAATTCGTTGATAATCGGGCGCAGGTCATTGGCCACTTTCCAGGCGCGGCCCATATCGGCCATGGGATTCAGGATTAATTTTACGCGGCGGGGCATCTTGATCTCCTTGAGTCAGGGTTGTTATTGATAACACTGAATGGCATTGAAAGTTGGAGGCGTACATCAAACTCGGTTATTACAAATCCGGCAACTCACGGGTGACGCCCTTGCTGACCACAAAACTGCCTCGGGAATATTTTTTTGCCTGGTACAATGCCTGGTCAGCCGCACGCAACAGGTGCGAAGCCACCCGGCCATGCTCCGGGTACATGGCAATCCCACCCGAAATACCCAGGGTCTTTTTCTCACCATCAGGCATATGAAGAGTGTACTCCGCAATGCCTCTAACCAGCTTCTCCCCGGCCTGGCGGGCCGCAGCCTCATCAGCCTGTGGCATGATCAGGGTTAATTCATCACCGCCATAACGGGCAAGGAAATCACTGACACGCAGGTGTGTCTGGATATACTTAAAAATTTCCCGCAAAACCTGGTCGCCAACATCATGTCCATAAGTATCATTGACAATCTTGAAACCATCCAGGTCCATCATGATGACCGCAAAGGTGATGTTATAACGCTCCGCAACCCGCACCTGTGATTCCAATTGCTGATCCAGCGCGCGACGATTGGGCAGGCCTGTCAGCGTATCACGCATCGCCTGTTCAGCCAGCACTTCATGCAAGCGGGCATTCAAAATAGCCACCCCTGCTTGGTCAGCCAACACTTGCAATAATCGCAGCTCATCCCCAGAAAATGCCCCTGTTACACTGCGCGTCAGGTTCATCACCCCAATCACCTCGCCGCGAATAACAATTGGCAGGCCAACCATGGAGCCTTTCCAGATTTCTGTCAGGTCATTAAACAGCGGATGATTCTTTGTATCTTCAACAATGATCATTTCCTTGCTACGCACCACTGACCAGGTCAAACCATTCTCGCGCGGCGGGGCATAGCTGATATTACGCTCCCCGCTGACATCCAGCGCAGCCCGGAAAATCAGTTCGCCATTCTCAAGCAAGAAAATGCGCGAGTCACGGGAATTTTTCACCAGCCTCATGGCTTCGTCCACGACCTCATCCAACACCAATTGCAAATCGAGGTTGGACGTCAGATTAAACGTAATACGTTTAAGCGCATCCAACTCTGCAGCCTGTTGGTGAATGATGGCCAGCAAATCCTGGTGGGTTGCCAGGTGCGAGGCAAGTTCCCCGGCCAGCGACTCACTGTTCTGAATGCCCAGCGGCATGTGCTGCAACAAATCCCAGATCACGCGAAACATCCGCTCTACCGAGGCTTTTTCCTCCTCGTTGAGCTTGTTGTTAACAATATGCTCATGCACACGCCTGAAAAATTCTTCCTGTTCCATAGTTGCCGGGGGCATCCCCCGTCTAATTTATTATACATATAAATCCCCCCTGCCGTTCTGTGCTAAAATGATTGCGATTTTTGTCACGAAAATAACGGAGACCCCATGCCTGAAACCCGCTTCCCTGCAGCAACCCCCCTGCAACCTCGCAAACGAGCCATCCTGGTTGGCGCTTCCAGCGGTATTGGCGCCGCGCTGGCCAAAAAATTAGCCGCAGAAGGATATAACCTGGCCCTGCTGGCCCGCCGTGAAGATTTATTAAAAGTCGTATGCGATGAAATCAACGCAGCAACTGGCGAAGCCCGGGCCGCATCCTACACTCATGACGTCACCGACTTCCAGGACGTGCCTGCACTTTTCCAAAAGATTGTGCGTGACCTGGGCGGACTGGACTTGGTGATTTATAACAGCGGCATCCTACAAAAAGTGGAACTGGACGAATTCAATTTCGAAAAAGACCACGCCATGACCCAAACCAACTATACAGGCGCACTGGCCTGGCTCAACCAGGCCGCAGAATATTTTTATCACCTTGGCGACGGGCAGATTGTTGGGATTGGCTCCGTGGCTGGTGACAGGGGCCGTGTGGGTGCACCCGCGTACAACGCATCTAAAGCTGCCCTGCATACTTACCTTGAAGCCCTGCGTAATCGGCTCACCCGTCGCGGCGTGAATGTGCTGACTGTAAAGCCCGGCTTCGTTGCCACAGACATGGTCAAGAATTCCCCGCGCACTTTCATGGTATTGCCTGCAGAAAAAGCCGCCGAGGGCATCTGGAAAGCCATCCGTGCCCGCAAGCAAACCGTTTATATTCCCGCCCTGTGGGGCCTGATCATGCTGATCATTCGCCACATCCCGTCCATAATTTTCCGACGCATGTCTTTTTAGCCTGGAGCACAGGCCCACTACAGCCTGTGAAAACAACTGCATGACAACCCCCTTCCTCCCATCTGAGCGTCTTGCCACGCTCGAAAACTTTGGGCACTCCCTTCGCGGGCAGGCCTACCTGTATCAACCTACCACCGCAGCAGAGATTGCTGACCTGTTCCGCCATGCCCGCAAAAACAACCTGAAGGTGAGCGTGCGAGGCGCTGGCCGAAGCTATAACGACGCTGCCCTGAACAGCGGCGGCATGCTGCTTGATTTGAGCAGCATGAACAAAATCCTGGAGTGGAACCCCGAAACCGGCATCGTCACCGCAGAACCAGGTGTCACCTTGCAACAATTATGGCAAAAAGTACTGCCCGATAGTTGGTGGCCACCGGTGGTTTCCGGCACCATGTTTACCAGCCTGGGCGGGTGCCTGGGCATGAATATTCATGGCAAAAACAATTTCCACATGGGGACGATAGGCGAGCACGTGCTGGAATTCAATGTTTTGCTGCCCACCGGCGCTCAAATCACCTGCTCCCCCAGCCTGAACGGCGACCTGTTCCATAGCATGATCTCCGGCATGGGCATGCTGGGGGTGTTTACATCCATCACCCTGCAAATGAAAAAAATGCATGCCGGGATGTTAAAAGTGCATGCCTGGCCGGTGAGAAACCTGGAAGACCAGCTGAACTCACTGCTGGACCATGCCCCGCATCACGATTACATTGTGGGCTGGCTGGACGCCACAGCAACGGGAGCCAGCCTCGGGCGCGGCCAGATCCATGCTGCGGATTACCTGCATGAAGGCGAAGATCCCGGTTACCCGGCCAACCTGCAAGTGGCACACCAGACCCTTCCAGCCAATTTTTTCGGTGTCGTTCCTAAAGGCATCCTGCATTATTTCATGGCCCCATTTTTGATTAACCCTGGTGTTGTGCTAATCAACACGGCCAAATACATTGCCAGCCTGCGGAAGCATACCTTCACCCAGCCGCATGCCGCTTTTCACTTCTTGTTGGATTATGTGCCCAACTGGGAGCTCGCCTATGGCAAAGGCGGGTTGATCCAGTACCAGAGCTTCCTGCCCAAAGAGACGGCTGCCGCGGCCTGGCGTGAACTGCTGGCACTGAGCCACAAGCGCGGCCTGCCTTCTTACCTGGGTGTTACCAAACGCCACCGGCCCGATAAATTCCTTTTCACCCACGCGGTGGACGGGTTCTCGCTGGCGCTGGATTTCAAAGTGACCAACAGCAACCGCGCCAAAATGAGCCGTATGCTGCAAGATTTTGACCAGATTGTGCTGGATGCAGGCGGGCGGTTTTACTTTGCCAAGAACAGCGAAACCAGCCCTGAGACCGCCCGGCGCTTCCTGGGCGAGGAGACCATTGAACGCTTCAAACGCCTGAAAAAACGCACCGATCCGGATAACATCCTTGAATCGGACCTGTACCGGCGGGTTTTTGGCGAATAACGGATACAATTTGCAGGGGCGCGTCGCGCCCCTGCCTGCTTATGAAAAAGCTCGATATTATTGATCTGGGATTAATGGATTACCAGTCTGCCTGGGACCTGCAAAACCGGCTGGCGGAAGAAATTGCTGCCGGAACACGCCCGCCGACCCTGCTACTGCAGGAACACCCGCATACTTACACGTTTGGGCGGCGTGGACAGGCTGAAAACCTGCTCTGGAGCGAAACCGAGTTGCAGCAGCGCGGGGTTTCAGTTCACTGGGTAGACCGTGGCGGGGATGTCACCTACCACGGGCCGGGGCAGTTGGTGGGCTACCCGTTGCTTCCACTTGGGCGGGTGGATGATAGCGGCCGGCTGGCAGAAGCAGATTATGTCGGTTATGTACGCAGGCTGGAGGCCTGCCTGGTTGCTGCACTGGCCCGTCTTGGGTTGGTCAGCGGGCAGATCCCTGGCCTGACAGGGGTATGGATCCAGGCCAACGTCCATTCCCGCTGCAAAAATTGCAAACCCGAAGATCGGCTCAAGCCCGCCAAAATCGCTGCGATAGGCGTAAAAGTGGATGCAAAAGGCATCTCACGACATGGTTTTGCATTGAACGTAACCCCCAATATGGAGTATTTCGACGGGATAATTGCCTGCGGAATCCGTGAATACCCGGTGACCAGCCTGGAAGAATTGCTTCCGGTTCCGCCCGCGATGCCAAAAGTGAAGGAAGTGGTCCAACTGGCGTTTTGTGATACTTTTGAATTTGAGCCAGTTGTGCAAACAAGTGTTTGACATTTTCCCGTAAAATCATTACACTAAAGTCGAACATAATTATCAAGAAATTCTCGAATTTTCGGAGGAGAAATGGCGCAATTCCAACTTGTTATGCACGCCGGGCCCACCCCTGGCAAGACCTTCCCCCTGGAAGGTGATGTACTCACCATTGGCCGTGAAGCCGGGAACGCCGTCACCATCAATGATGCCGAAGTTTCCCGCAAACACTCGCAATTTGTGTTGCAGGGCGGCAAATATGTACTGACAGACCTGGGCTCCACCAATGGAACGTTTGTCAATGGCCAACGCATTACCGGCCAGCACGTGCTACAACCCGGCGATACGATTTCTCTGGGTGAACAGATCAGCCTGCTCTATGAAGCAGTGGTTGCCGTAGATCCAAACGCCACCATGGTTTCACCCGCCGCTGCCCGCCCTGCTGCTGCACGACCGGCTGCACGCCAGGCTGCTGCTCCCGCACCGGCACCGGCTCCTGTGCCTGCCTACGCCGGACAGGTCCCTGCCAGCCCGGATCCACACGCCGCTGCCCCGGCTGCACCAGCCCAAAAAGGTGGCCTGCCAATGCCGGCCATAATTGCTGGTGTAGTGCTGTTATGTGTGGTCTGTTCCTGCGTTAGTTTCCTGTTCTACGTAGATTCCAACGCCCTGTGGTGTGACTTCTTCCCCTTCCTGTTTGCAGGCGCCTGCGGCTAAACCATAAGATAAAATGCCAAACGCCAGTCTTGATTATGCAAGGCTGGCGTTTTTAATTGACAGAAAAACGTGCTGAATCTCAAAGCTTGGCGTTATTATAATAAGGATGTTTTATCCGAAATGAAAGGAGAAAACGGTATGCAACAACGCAGTTCCCCACGCTGGAACACCACCACCAAACTGGTCGTTGGCTTCACCATTGTTGCCATCCTGGCAGCCTTTTTCGTCAAGTTCCAGAATATCGTCACACCCATGCTCATGTCGTTAATCATGGTTTATTTGCTCTACCCGGTGGCATCATTCATTAATAAGTATTTACGTCTCTCCTGGGGGCTTTCAGTCAGCATAATCTATCTCTTGCTGGTACTCCTCCTGCTGGGCAGCCTTACGCTTTCCGGGTTGGAGATCCTGCACCAGCTGCAAAGCCTGTTCACCCTGGTACGCGTCAGCCTGGATGAACTGCCCGGGCTGATGGAAAATCTATCCCAAACCCGCTATGCCCTTGGCCCTTTCATGTTGGATTTCAGCAATATGGATTTTGACGCTCTCGGCGCACAGGTCATTGACAATGCCCAATCCATGCTCGGGCAAACCGGGCAGCTGGTCGGTACGGTGGCCGGGGAAGCGGCTTCGGTTGGTGGCTGGACAATCTTCGTCCTGCTGATTTCCTATTTCATGCTAATCGAAAGCGGCGGCCTGCGTGAGGACATCCTGCGGATTGATATTCCCGGTTATGCCAGCGATTTTGAACGCATGGGCAACAAACTGGGGCACATCTGGAATGCCTTCCTGCGTGGGCAATTAATTATGATTGCACTGGCAACTGTGGTTTACTCGGTTGTGCTGGGCGGCCTGGGCATACGCTATGCCCTGGGGCTGGCCCTGCTGGCCGGTCTGGCCCGTTTCCTGCCATACGTTGGCCCGGCCATCAGCCTGACAATCCTGGCACTGGTGGCTTTTTTCCAGGAATACAAAATCCCCGGTATGTCGCCGCTATCCTTTACCCTGATGACCTTGGCGATTGCCTGGCTCGTTGACGCCATTCTCGATAATATTGTCCAGCCGCGCGTCATGGCCGAGGCGCTAAAAGTACACCCGGCCGCCGTACTGATTGCCGCTATCATCGCGTTGGAAATTTTCGGGTTGGTCGGGGTGGTCATTGCCGCGCCCATCCTTGCCACCGCCCAACTCATCACACGCTATGTCGTCCGCAAGTTGTTTGATCTCGATCCCTGGGAAGGTATCGAAGAAACTGACGCACCGCCCTCCCTGCGCCAGCAATTCAGGGAGTGGTGGGATGCAATCCTGGCCCGGCTGTCAGGTTTGTTAAACCATTTGCGAAAATAACCGCAGCCGAAGCGGCCAGAATACACTATAATGTAACCAATAAATAGTATAAGGAGATCACTATGGCGAAAAACCCTGAACCCAGCACTGAAACGCTGGCTGAAACCGAAAATTACCTGGTTTGGAAAGCTGACGAACCCGATGGCGAAACCACCTACCATGTAGAACTCGGCACAGTCACCATGCATTTCTTCCAAGAAGAATGGGAAGAATTCCTGGAACTCGTCCGTTCGCTGGAATAACCCTGTAAGGGGCAGGCCAACAACCTGCCCCTTATGATTCCTTATGCAAAACGCCATCACCGATGTCCCTGGCCTGGAAGTCGGCCACATCAGCGATTTTGAAGCGCTCACCGGCTGTACCGTCATCCTGTGCCGCAAAGGTGCAGTCGGCGGCGTGGATGTGCGCGGCGGCGCACCGGGCACCCGCGAAACCGACCTGCTCCACCCCCTCAACCTGGTCGAAAAAGTCCATGCCGTATTACTGGCAGGCGGTTCAGCCTATGGATTGGATGCCGCCAGTGGGGTAATGAAATACCTGGAAGAACAAAAAATTGGATTTAACACAGGCGCAGCCCTTGTGCCAATCGTCCCGGCAGCGATTTTGTATGACCTTGGGCTGGGCCGGGCCGATGTGCGTCCCACGCCAGAAATGGGATACCAGGCTGCCAGCATTGCATCCCGCAGCAAACCCGAGGAAGGCAATGTCGGCGCAGGGACAGGCGCAAGCGTGGGCAAAATCTTTGGCAACGCTGGCGCCATGAAAGCGGGCATCGGCACCGCCAGCATGGATATTGGCGGCGGCATTATTGTTGGCGCACTGGTTGCCATGAATGCTTTCGGTGACGTGCGCAACCCGCAGAACGGGCAAATCCTGGCCGGGGCGCGGCCAACCAAAATTGGTCCGCTACACCTGGGCGGTGAAGGAACGTTTGCCAACACACTGGATGTGATGAAAAGCCTGGCCGGGCGCGGCATCATGGGCCTGGCAGCACGCAGCAATACGGTCATTGGCGTAGTCGCCACCAATGCTAAACTTAATAAATCCCAAGTCAGCAAAGTGGCCCAGATGGCTCACGACGGACTGGCCAGGGCAGTATTCCCGGCGCACACCATGTTGGACGGCGACACTATTTTTGCGCTTTCGACCGGCAACAAAAAAACGGATGTCAGCACGGTTGGGGCTTTCGCTGCGGAGGTTTTTGCGGCAGCCTGCATACGGGCGGTGGAAACAGCCCACAGCGCGGGAGACCTCCCCGGCCTGGCCAGCCAATAGAAAACGGCGCGCCTGAAAATGGCGCGCCGTTTGATACATCCAAACCGTTTACTTGCGTTTGAGTTCATCCTTGAAGATCAGGGTCAGTACCACGCTGACAATGCTGACCACCAGGCCTCCTAGGAAGGCAGGCCAGAAGCCATCCACCGTGAAGCCAAAGCCCCAGTTGGCGGCGATCAGGCCGGTAAGCCAGAACAGCAGGGTATTGATTAGCAGGGTGAATAGGCCGAGCGTCAGGATGATCAACGGGCAGGTTAAGAATTTAATCAAAGGCCGCAGCAGTGCATTGAGCAGGCCAAAAATGAGCGCCAGCCAGACGTAATCCAGCCAGCCAGTGCCAGGCAGGGGATTAATGCCCGGGACAAATGAAACAGCGGTAAACAGGGCGACGGCGTTAATCAGCCAGCGTAGAATGAAACTTGTCATTGGTATCTCCTTTTATAGCAATGGTTCATGTAGGCTTACGCAAAAAGCCTAACGAGGTTGCACACCGGGGGCTTTCATCCATAACAGCCTGATTTTTTCGATAAACCCTGCCGTGCGGAAGGCATCATCCAATTCGCCTGCCGGGTGAACCAGGGACAGGCCGCGGGAATAGGAAATCATGCGCCGGGCGTGCAGCAACAAGGCGGCAACAACCTGCGAGTCGGCCTGTTCGGGAAAAGCCGCCCATAAACGGTCTTTGCTCCCCAGGTTGCGTTCGCAAGTCACCACCCCGGCCAGGTGTCCGCGTTTACGCGCAGCCCACTGGATGATTTCTGTTTCGGCCACTATCCTTTGCAACCAGGCCCACAGGCCGGGGGCAAACAGGTTCCACTTAACCTGCTGGGTGAACATGGTTTCAACCGGGTAGTTGCGTGACAACCATACCTGTTGTTTTTTCCAATCCTTTGCATTCGGGCGGGCAATTTTGAAGTTGTTGGCCGGGCCAACCGGGGCATGCCCGCCGGGGGTGCTGGTCCAGGTAACCTGGGTGGTGATTCGTTCAAAACCCAGGGAGCGATACAAAGAAACCGCCTGTTGGTTTTCTTCGCGCACACTCAGGATGAGCGATTGCGCCCCGCGGCTACGGGCGCGTTCCATAGCCAGTTCCATCAGGGCGCGGGCAATGCCACGCCCGCGAAAATCGGGGTGGGTGGCGACATTGGCAATGACAAATACTTTTTTCTTTTCAAGGGAAAAGGGAATCAGGCTGACATTCCCTACGATATGTCCCTGCTCCTCCCAGACAAAGCCAGACAGGGGCAAGGCCAGACTGTCGGCCAGGCGCGGCGCAAGCTGCAAGAAGCGCGCATCGCGGGCGTTACGACGCATTTGATCCACATGCACCTGCCCATCCCAGCCGGGGTTTGAAAAACACAACTCAATCAAATCGGCCACGCCGAGCAGGTCTCGCAGGACATTCAGCGGACGTGCCTGGGGATGGGAGGAGACCAGGGTTAGTGACGATTCCATGGTATATGATTATACCGCCCGACGAAAGCGAATTGCATGTAGAATTAATGGGAAATGAGTCATATATATCTCTTATGGCAATCTTTCAGAGCGCATAGAATCGCTTTGTTATAATCGCTGCCAGAGTAAATGAAAGGATATTAATCCAATGATGCGATTTGACCGCTTCACCGAACGCGCCCAGGAAGCCGCCCAGCGGGCTGCCGAGATCATCCAGCGCTATGGTCATAACCAGATTGATACCGAACACATCCTGCTGGCGCTGATCGAACAGCCCGGTGGGGTGATTCCGCAAATTCTTGAGACGTTAAATGTCAATGCCCAGGCCCTGGCCGAACGCCTGGATGCCACTCTGCGCAGCAGCCCGAAGGCCAATATCTTTGGCGGCGGCGCCGGGCAGATCTTCATCACCCCGCGCGTGAAGCGCATTATTGACCTGGCCAACGAGGAAGCCAATCGCCTGAAGGACGAGTACATTTCCACCGAGCACATCTTCCTCGCCATCATGAGCGAGCGCAACACCCCGGCGGCGCGCATCCTTGAATCGGCAGGCATCACCCGCGACCGGGTCTACGACGCCATCCAGCAACTGCGCGGCGGCCAGCGCGTGACCGACCCCCAGGCCGAGACCCGCTACCGAACCCTGGAAAAATACTCCCGTGACCTGACCCAGATGGCCCGCGAAGGCAAACTGGACCCGGTGATTGGCCGTGACAACGAAATCCTGCGTCTGATCCAGATCCTTTCCCGCCGCACCAAGAACAACCCGGTATTGATCGGTGAGGCCGGTGTGGGCAAGACCGCCATTGTGGAAGGCCTGGCCCAGAAGATTGCCGCCAACGACGTGCCGGAAATCTTGAGTGGCAAAAAAGTGGTTGCGCTTGACCTCGGCGCAATGATCGCCGGGAGCCGCTTCAGGGGCGAGTTTGAAGAACGCCTGAAAGCCGTGATGGAGGAAGTTCAGCGCGCCCAGGGCGACATCATCATGATGATTGACGAACTCCACACTGTGGTTGGCGCGGGCGCAGCCCAGGGCGCCATGGATGCCAGCAACATGCTCAAACCGGCCCTGGCACGCGGCGAACTGCAATGCATCGGCGCGACCACCTTGGATGAATTCCATAAACACATCGAGAAAGACGCCGCCCTCGAGCGCCGATTTGCCCCAATCTATGTGGACGAACCAAGCGTGGAAGATGCCATTAAAATGCTGCACGGCCTACGCGACAAGTACGAAGCGCATCACAAAGTACGTTATTCCGATGAAGCCCTGGAAGCCGCCGTGCGCCTGGCCGACCGCTACGTGACCGACCGTCACCTGCCCGACAAGGCTATTGACCTGATGGACGAAGCTGCCGCAAAGTTGCGCGTTGCGCTCTACTCCATGCCCGAAGACCTGAAAAACATCAAGAACGAAATCGAGCGCCTGGCTGCCGAGGAAGAGCAGGCTGGCCTGGCCCGCGAATACGAACGCGCCGCGCAGAAAAAGTCGGAACGCCTGCGCCTGGAAGAAAACTATAAGGACATGCGCGAAAAATGGGAACGCGAGCACCACATCGACGAAGTGGTGGATGTCAACGACATTGCCGAGGTGGTCGCCCAGTGGACGGGCATCCCCGTCACGCAAATGATGGAAACCGAGTCTGAAAAACTACTCCAGATGGAACAACGCCTGCACGAGCGCATCATCGGCCAGCAGGAAGCCATCCACGCCATTTCAGACGCCATCCGCCGAGCCCGCAGCGGACTGAAAGACCCCAGCCGCCCAATCGGCTCATTCATCTTCATCGGCCCCAGCGGTGTGGGTAAAACCGAACTGGCCAAAGCGCTGGCCTGGTTCATGTTTGATGACGAAGACGCCCTCGTCCGCGTGGATATGAGCGAGTACCGCGAACAGCACACCGTCAGCCGCCTGTTCGGCGCGCCGCCAGGATACGTTGGTTACGAAGAAGGCGGCCAGTTGACCGAAGCCGTACGCCGCCGCCCCTACCGCGTGGTGCTGTTTGACGAGATCGAAAAAGCCCATCCGGAAGTGTGGAACGCCCTGTTGCAAATCCTGGACGATGGTCGCCTGACCGATGGCCAGGGCAACGTGGTGGACTTCCGTAATACGGTGCTGATTATGACCAGCAACCTGGGCACGGAGTTTGTCCGCAAAGGCGGCACACTCGGTTTTGTACAAAAATCGGGCAATGACGAAGACCGTGACTCCCACCAGAAAATTGAAAAAGCGCTCAAGGGCACTTTCCGGCCTGAGTTCCTCAACCGCATCGACGAGATTATCATGTTCTCGCCACTCTCGGTGGAAGAAATGGTGCAGATCGTCGACCTGCAAATGAAGGAAGTTCAGGACCGCCTGAACGAATACAACATCAAGGTCAAATTGACAGACGCCGCCCGCGAATGGCTTGCCCGGGAAGGGTTTGACCCTGCCTTCGGGGCACGCCCGCTGCGTCGCGCCATCCAGAAATATGTCGAAAGCCCGCTCTCGGTGGAATTACT
>JANJTV010000083.1 GCA_024710905.1 Anaerolineales bacterium
TTTGTTCAGGCCATACTCGGCCCAAAATTGTGAAACTGCAGAGTCTGACTGCATGGCGCTCATCAGGGCGGGGATTGCGCGATGATCACCAATCTCAGCCAGGGCACGGATAATCTCGATTCGTGCTGCAGGCTGCACTTCATTGATGGCATTTAACAAGGCGGGAACAGCCTCATTCCCAATTGTAACCAGAGCATTGGCAACCAATGATATCAGCATGCTATCTGTTGCCTGTAATGCATTCACAAGAGGTGCGATGGCTTCCGGTTGTGGGTGGCTGGCGAAAGCCAGCGCCGCACACTGACGAACTTCAGCAGATGGATCTTGCAGGGCGGCAACCAACATTTCGATGATCT
Source organism: Anaerolineales bacterium (assembly GCA_024710905.1). GTDB lineage: Bacteria > Chloroflexota > Anaerolineae > Anaerolineales > Villigracilaceae > JANJTV01. The sequence goes on from JANJTV010000083.1 coordinate 357, forward strand.
GACGGGAGGTTGGCATCTGCGCCAAGGTACGCACTGCCCACCAGCGTTGATCGACGGTATCAGCCTGGAGCAAAGCCTGTAGGTACGGCAGGCAGGCTTCGGGGGAGTCAGCCAATTGGATGGCCGCCTGTTCGGCGCGCTCATCTTCTCCGCTGGTCAGATCGCCTATCAGGGATTCAATCTCTGGCATTTATCAACGCGGAGGAGGAGGCACAGGCAGGCTGGCCGCAGCGGTAGTCACCCACTTATCACCTTCATCTATGAGCATGACCGGTATCTCATCTACAATGGGATATTTGCGGCCACAATCCTGGCAGATCAGCCAGGCATCACGATTGAGGGTCAGCAAGCCGCCTTTTTCTTTAACGCAGGCCGGGCAACGCAGGATTTCCACTAATTCTTTCGAGATCATTTCGGCTCCTATAGGGTCGGGCATGGATTTTACCATACGCGTCTTCACAGGGCTTACGGCTGGCAGATGCCGCGCCGTTCGGCAAGTTTTTCGGGGTCTTCTGTACCTGGGCCATATTCACAGATGGCCCGCCAGGGTTGGTAATATGTAACAAACTTGTCAATGAAGTGGATTTTACCATCCCGTGTGACGGTGCGGGTAACGGTCACATTGGCACCGTCTGCAGCATAATCCACCTGGCGAAGCTCACCCTTGCTGAATTCCGGATTCAGCCGGATGGATGGCTCCGGAGCAGGGATGACGTTTTGTGGGCCAGTGGTTTCGTAGGTGACCACCCGGCCATCTTTGGTGGAGTAAAACTTCCATTCAAGCGAGGAACTATTGGGGTTGAAATAGGTTTCCATCAACAGCCAGTATGGGGTGTCATTGGTAAACTTAAAATCGACCAGCGGGAAGTACACAGTGGCGTCCAAGCCTGCCAGTCCGGGATCATACCCGCCGCCCCGCCGCATTTCATAGTAATTGACACGATATGCATGTGCATGACGTTCGACCACCGGGAAACCGGCAAAGAATGCTGCCCGGAAGAGGGTGGTGCTGACCTGGCATACACCGCCGCCAACACCTTTGATGGTCTGGCCGCCGTAAATGATCAGCGCTTCAGCAAAACCATTGTCCAGGCTGATGTCACCCATCCATTCACCCATCGAAAATGTCGCTCCCGGCGGTATCAACAGGCCGTGGAATTTCTCTGCGGCCGCTTTGATGTTTTGCAAACGCGAGGCACTGGAACCATAAAAATAGGTTGAGTATGAAATCACCAGTTCGGTAATGCCCAATTCGGCAGCGGTTGTACTTTCTTGAACCAGCGGCTGCTCAAAATCGATCACCAGTGGTACGTTTTGCTGGCCAGTGACGATGGCATCCTCGATGGCCTGGATGGATGCGTTCACATCCACGGTGCGCCCCACCAGCGCAGACTGGATGATTTCCAACTGGCGGGTGTCATCATTGAAGATAAAACGCGGGTTGGCCGCCGGGCGGTCTATACTGCCCGCCAAAATCATCAAGCGCGGGCCTAGTTTACGGCGATCCAGTTCCAGCCGTACTTGCATGCCGTTTTCCGTGGGGACCCGGTTCACAACAAGCATTTCGGCCAGCTCTTCCGGCTGGAAGGCCCAAGGACCGGGGTCACCCGGCCCGGCATTGGGCAGGGAAATGACCAGCGGCGCAGAAAGCAGCCTGCGGGCCTGCTCAACCTGCAGGGAGGCATCCATCACAGCCGGAGGTTGTTCAAGGATAACCAGGGGCACCTCGCCATCTCGAAACGTCAGCATTTGTGCATTAAGGAAGACAAGCGAGGCATCAACATTCAGGGTTCGGCCTATGCGCCCCGGCTGGGCTGTAACTTGCAAACCTTCAATGGTCAGGAAGGCTTCTTCAGCAGGGCGGTCAATTTCGCGGGCAAGGTTTTGCAAATAGGTATAGGCCATGCGCTGGTCAAAGGCACTGACCGGGGGCAGGTCGATACCCACTTGCAGGCTGTTAAGTTGATCATTCAGGTTTTTCAACGGATTGGGGCTGCGCCCAAATTTATAGGCCAGCTCGGCCGTGGCCACCGGATCAAAAACCATCCCCAACTGGGCAGGGGTGGTGACCCAGACATTCCCTCCGTCACGTAACACAATCCGCCCGCTATACGGGAAAGTCAGCGTGTTACTAAGTTTGACGGCTGCTTCCTCCATCGACAATCCGGAAATATCCACCCCTGCGACCGTGATGCCAGGGAACATGCGCCCGGCATACAGCAGGCCATACCCCATACTCAGGAATACCAGCACAAACAGGAAAACCAGCAGCCCACCCGCCAGGGCGGCAGCCATTTGCACCCAGATCAAACCGGGCTGGTCTGACGGGCGGCGCGAACGGGCATAACGGACTGCTGTGGTGTTATACATAAACCTTTTTATATCCCTTCACCATTAAATATTGATTAACGGCTGCTCCGACCAAACTTCCAGGGGATGAGCATGGGAACTTGTTTTTGATATTCGGCATAGGCCGGGCCATGCTCCTGGAGAAGTTTCTTTTCTTCAAAGTAAGCGCCGACAGCAATATAAAGTGTAAAGGCAACAACCAAAGCCAGGCGATTGATGGTCATTTCAGGAAGCAACCAGATGAACAATAGACCGCCAAAATAGAGCGGGTGGCGCACATAACGATAGACGCCGCCAGTGACCAGGCTGGCCGGGCCCGAAGCGGGTTTCAGGCCAGCGAACTCCCACAGGCCGGTTTGGAGAACACCCGCCACCGGGATCAGTAATCCCAGCATTTGCACGAGCAAGGTCAGGTACATCCATGGGGTCGGGATGGTGTAGAGTGGCGCATCTGGCAGCACAAAAAACAACACACCCACCGGCAGCAGGGTCAATACCGAAATAATATTATAGAACAATCGATACCACCTGCCAAAGAACCTGCCAAACACTTGCCTGGCAGGCAAAGAAGCCAGGATGCTGTGAACAACACCCCATACCAGGGACGCAACAATCAGCCAAATGGTTCCCATCAGCATCATTATTCCTCGCCAAACGCGGGCAGGTCTGACAATTCGCCGCCAGAACGGATAAGATAATAGGGCATCCAGGCCACGCCAAAGTGTTCAATAAAAACATCTGATTTTTTCGCCGGAACGTTAATCTCACTGACTTCCCCGGCAATCGATGCCCACTTGTCATTGATCTGCTGGGAGGTATAAGCCAGGTGAGCCTCAAGGTCCTTAATCTGCTCCTCGAACTGGCTGATTGCCTGTACAGACTCGTCGATTTCAGCCTTGGCTTGTTCGGTCATGCGTCGTTTGGTCATCGACGAAGAAACCTTACGGATGGACCCCCGGCCCGTAAAAATGCCCATTACATTTTCTGCATGGGTGGCGTTCTCTTCCCATTTTCGGTTGTCATATTCGCGCTGGTCCTGCTCCAGTTCGCGCCCCTCCCTCCGCAAACGATCCTGCAGGGTCAAGATCTGGCGCTGGATGGTGGCAGACGCCTTGGCAATCTCAGCATCGCGGAATTGTCGGGCGGTATCGGCACAGGCCTTGCGAAAATCCGCCATGGTCACATCCGGCCCGCCGTACACCTTCAAGGTCGTATTGGCGCGCGCAGTCACCGAACTGGTGCGATAGACATAATCGACAAAATCTTTTTGCAGGCTGGTGAGTAATTTTGCATCCAGGTAAGGTGAATCAGGCGTCTCAAAACGCGCCTGCGGGGCAGGTTGCTTTTCAATATTTTCCAGCCCAATCCCGGCATAAGGGAAGATCTCCCAGCGTATCACCCCGCGCCGATCCATTTCATCGACCAGCGCGGCGCGCACCTGTTCAGTATCCACACCGTAACGCCTGTCCAGAAACCGGACTCGCGCTGCCGCCAGCAAGGTTGGGCGATACAGGACAGCTTCCATGCGAGCATCGGGCGGCATGGTTTCACGGGCGGCGGTAAAAGCCTCGGTGATGCTGTAATTGAGCGGCAGGAAATATTCCGCAATGCCTGATGGAACAGCCGGTCGGGTGCCTGTGCCGGGCAATTCAGATGGATGGTGTATGCCGCGATTGTGGAAATGTGGGGCTGGCTCAGGGGAGGCGTCTACTTCGGTCACCGGCGCGGCATAGCTGACAGGTTGGAATTTACCGAGATCCGGCGCGGAGGCGGAATCAGTGTCGCTTAAGTGGGAGTTAGCCGCTGGGAGGCCTGCCACAGCTCCCGCCAGTTGGTTCACGGAAGGAATCTGGGTGCGGGTGAGTGGCCCGGCCAAAAAGTTCATCGCCCAGCGCGATTGAAACAGGACTGGTTTCTTTTCGTGGATGTTATGTAAAAGGAATACGCGCTTACCCAGCGCAGAGATAACTTTGTTATAAGCCGCCCGATCAAGACCGCCACTGGCAGACTCGAGGCCATCCAGTAGGCGTTCTTTATCACGCTCGGTTTGCAGTTTTCCTACGAACCACGACCCGGCATTGGAAAGGGCTTTGTAATCCACATCGACCGGGTTTTGGGTGGCAAGCACCAGGCCAATGCCAAAAGCACGGGCCTGCTTAAGCATGCGCAGCAGGGGCGTTTTGCTAGGAGGATTACGCTGGGGCGGCAGGTAGCCAAAGAGCTCATCAAAATAAAGCAAGGCTCGCAGGGAGGATGAGCCGCTCTGGGTGCGCATCCAGGTCTCAAAAGCGGAAAGCAGCAGAGTGACAAAGAACATGCGCTCGCCTTCGCTCAGGTGGGCCAGGTAGAAGACGGTCTGGCGCGGGCGGCCATCGGGTGTGTACAGCAGGCTGGGGATGTCGAGCGGTTGGCCTTCGCGCCAGGATTGGAAAGCCGGGGAAGCCAGGATGTTGTTGAGCGCCATGGCCAACTCAGCCCGGTCTTTGGCCGGGAAGAAGTTGTCAAGCGGGAAGGCGCCAAGTTTGTCAAAAGGCGGGTTTTGCACCTGCATGACCAGTTCAGTCAGGTTAAGCGGCTGGTTGCTGCTCCATGCGGTTTCAAAAATATTGGAAAGCAGGATGTGTTCACGGGAGCGCAACGGATCGACATCATCAAAACCAACCAACCCCAGCAAGGCGGTAACCATGCTGGCGATCTTTTCGCGCAGGATTTCGCGATTGCCTTCCCAGGGCAGGTCGGGAGCAGAGAGCGAGGCAAGCACGCTGACTTGTAAACCTGCATCGGAACCGGGGGTGAAAACGCCATATTGGGCGGCATTCTTAAGCGCCAAAAGACGTTCTTTGCTGATGCCCCATTCCCCCAGGCCTCTTTTCCATTGCTCCGCAGTTTCAGCCGCCGCCTGCTCAAGGCTTTTACCCTGCCGGCGAATGGTATCGGCATCCAGCCAGGGCTGGAAGTCCTGGGGAGCCATATCCGGGAAGTGCAGCAGCAGGTTGGTCAGGTCACCTTTCGGGTCGATTAAAATGGCCGGAATACCCTGAAGGGCGGCCTCTTCCATCAAAGCAACGCACAGGCCGGTTTTTCCAGAACCGGTCATCCCAGTGACCACCGCGTGGGTGGTCAGGTCTGCCGGGTTGTACATCAGCGGCTGCGCGCCGGGTTTGCCTTGCGAAAAATCGAACAACCTGCCCAGGTAAAAGTGAGTGTCCTGCATGCGGCCTCCCGAAATTGGCTACTTTCGTTAGAACAAATATATCACAAAGCAAATTAACACTGCTTAAAAGTTTTGGGCGGGGGAATCCCCGCCCAAAAGAAGATGCCCGGTTTCTAAAAATTACCTAATCGTCATCTTCGCTGCTAGAACTATCGTCATCGTCATCTTCGCTACTGGAACTATCATCATTTTCACTGCTGGAACTTTGGTCATCTTGGCTGCTTGAGACGCTCCCATCATCTGAACTACTAGATGAACCGGCAGGAATTATTGATGAACTTGACTGCGAGGAGGAAGAGCGGCTGGTTGTTGAGGCGTCCGACGATGAAGATTGCGCTTCCAAAGTAGGGGAAACTGGTGGCGGATTGGTTGGCAACGAATCACCGGGATTTCCCTGTGTTACCAGGCTGACCTCCATCAAAACAATGACATCACCAGGCTGTGAACGTCCTCGGACGAATACCAGATCGCCAACAGAAACCTGATCCTGAACCAGTGTCGTGGAAACCAAAACCACCTGGAAACCGCCGACAGTCCAGGAAGCCGGGGTTTGTTCTGTGACAACACCGATAAACTCTAAATCAATTTCTCGTCCTTGTTGAAAAACTGACTCAACCTCTCGAATTCGTTCTTCAGCCATTTCAACCTGAATCATCTCCCGCAACATTGGATCAAACGCAAAAACCAATCGTAATGCTTCCCAGGCTCTTTTCGTTGGGTACAAGTTATCGCCTGGAATAGCAGAAGATGACGCCGAAACGACACTTGCCCCGGCGGTAAACAGGAGAATTAGCACCAACAGGGAATTAAAGGCTAGTCGGGCAATTGTAGAGGATATATTCAACCCGGCAGGTAACAACGGGGATACGGAGCGCGCCTCTCGTAATTCAGCGGCAGTCCTCAAAGCACGTGCTTTTCCGCGCCGCAATATATCTGCCGGCACTTCCCGCAAGGCTGCCTGGCGAGCTAGAACAGCTGCCCCAAGCACCGGACGCAGGTCATCAGCGTAATGAGGATATTTGTTTAATAAAGTTTCCACGGCATCGCCGCGTTCTAACGCATCCAGACAGACATCTAAAATGTCTAAATAGGATTCGGTCATGACATTTCACCCAGCAATCTGTTTAGAGCTGCCAGTGCCCTGAACTGGAGTTGCTTGATGGCATTTGTATTCTTATTCATTGCCCTTGCAGTTTCTTCGATCGAAAGGCCTTGGCCAAATCGGAGTGCCAGTACACTTTGCTGTTCAGAAGTTAACTTTATTAATCCTTTTCTTAACCACTGATTCTGCTCATTTTGTTCAGCTGATATTTCAACGGACGGGCTCCCATTATCCATCAGGTCATCCTCTAGCTCATCCATGGGGTGACGATAATCACGCCGATGAAAATCTGTCACAATATGTGAGGCTGTGGCATACAACCAGGCACGCAAGTTTTCCTCCGGGGCACGGCCTTTATGCATAGCTTCTAAAAGTCGGGTGAAAGTCTCGCTGGCGATATCCTCAGCAATGGCATCATCCCCGATTCGAAAGCGAACAAACAAAAAAATCTGCGGAAAATACACATCAAATGCTTCGCTGACAGCCTGGGGATCAAGGCGATGCAGGCTGTCATAGGAGGGTTTCGCTGCAGGAGTAGATGGCATGAAATAAGGCTGGCTCAATGAGATCAAAAAGATGCCCTCAAGTATACGACGATTTTACGCGCCTCTTATTCATTAATAAGAGGCGCGTATTTTATTTCAACCTCGATTTTCTAAATCATTAATCATCATTGCTGTCCTCCGAAGATGAAGAGCTACTATCCTCGTCATCGTCATCCGAGGAGGAACTGCCACTGGAGCTGCTGTCCTCGTCATCGTCATCCGAGGAAGAACTGCCGCTGGAGCTACTGTCCTCGTCATCGTCATCCGAGGAAGAACTGCCGCTGGAGCTGCTGTCCTCGTCATCATCTTCTGAAGAAGAACTGCTATCATCGTCATCGTTCCAGCCCAAGTCATCATTCTCGTCGCCAACCTCAATCTCTATTACGGCAATTGTTCCGTCGGGATTAAGGATCAATTCAATCTGCACAAGGCTCCCCACTGGGAACTGTGCCAGTAATTCCTCCGCATTCGGAACTGTGAAGGTTTGTCCACTTATTGTGACTTGATCACCATTTACAGATTCGATGAAACCAACAAACTCCAGCTCGCTATCGTCATCGTTATCAACATCATCCAACGATGAAAAAGCCGATGCATCCGAAGATGACGAAGCGTCATCTGACGAACTGCTGTCATCCTCCATCAATTCTGAAGACTCGGAATCATCATCCTGAGTACCTTCGCCGCTCACAATGGAAATCGGCGCACAGGCAGCCATCAGCAGAGTAAGCAGGCCCAAAACGGTCAGGAACGAATAAAACTTCTTTGTTTTCATCAATTCTCCTTTTTATATTTTATGAAATTGGGATTACAACAAAATAGTCGTTGAAAATCGCTAAAAGTTACTGGTAAAAAAAATACGCAGGTTTATCACCTGCGTCTCTGTCCTGATACGTCAGTTTATTTCTGCGCCTCGGCGTATACCCGCTGGAATTCAGACAGGTACTGCTGCGCAACGGTGGTATCGAAAATAATCATCACATTCTCATCATTGCGGCGCTCTGCGCTGGCGCTAAAGTTATACGAACCAAGAATCACAATTTGCTCATCAATGATGAATATCTTATGGTGCATTTGCCCGGAATTCCCATCCAGATACACATCCAACCCATTTTGCTGGAAATTCGTAAACTCACCCCCCTGGTTGCTTTTGGCCTGTTCTTCCTCCATCACCCCGGCAATCGTCAGGCCAGCCTGGGCCTTGCCAATAATTGCGTTGGCAAAATCATCCGCGGTAAAGGAATAGGCCATAAAGTATATGCTGTGATTGGCTCCCTGGAGCAATTCCACAATGCGGCGGGCAACCTTATCATCCGGCGAAAAATAGGTCTCCACATGGATGCCGTCAATGGCAACCACCGGGTTGGGAGTCGCTGCAACGACATCTGTCCCAAAAAAGTCGCCTGTGAACATTTCTTCAAATTCGGTCAGGTAATTCTCGGCAATCTTGGTCGAGCGGATGCGAATCATGTGATTATTATCGTCATACGCGCCATTCACCGTAAAGTTCATCGACCCAAGCCATACTTCCGACCGGTCAATGATGATGAATTTATTGTGCATCAACCCTTCCCGGCGGTCACCGATCACAGGTATCCCGGCATCAATCAGCGACTGCGGCACCGTCCGATCCATACTGTCGCTTTCCATTACAATCCGGACGGTCACGCCGCGATTGTGGGCATTAATTAACGCTGTGCGCAGGCTGGGCAGGCTGAAACTATAAATTGCCACATCCACCGACTGGCGGGCATTATCAATCGCTGCCGCCATGGGCACATCAATCCCGCCTTCATCCATCGCCGAGTCACGGTTAAACGGGTCTGTAAAATAAATTTCATAAAAAGAACCCTGGCAGCCATAGCCAACCTGCACCAGAATTGGCTGGCACACAGTGGATGGAACAGAAATATCCGGCGCAGGCGTCACAATGGCGGGAACCTGTGGCGTCACAGTAACAATAATGGGGAGTTCCCCGATGTTGGCACAGGCCAGCGTTGCTGAAATCAGCACAAAAATCATGTTTATAAATGGTTTTTTCATGGCTCTCTCCCGGTTTCAAAAATTATAGCATTTTTGTTCCACTATCCAAGAAAATAATTCGATATTGAAAAGCCGGAACAGGTACAATTGCGCCATGATATTCCCAACAGGTTTCGCTGTATGAGCCAGTCCGCCAATCGCCAGATTGCCCGCGCCGCCGGGGTGGTGGCCTTTGCCATCCTGTTCGGCCAGCTCATGGGGCTGCTGCGCGGTATGCTGGTTGCCCAGGCCTTCCCGGTCATCGAACTGGATGCCTTCTACGCCGCCAACCGCGTCAGCGAGACCCTGTTCACGCTCATCGCCGCCGGGGCATTGGGATCAGCCTTCTTGCCCACGTTTACTGGATTTCTCGTTAAGGGAGATTCCCCCTCCGCCTGGCAGTTGGCCGCTTCACTGGCCCGGTTGGTCACCCTCAGCCTGAGCCTGCTGGCCGGGCTGGCAGCTGTGTTCGCCCCCCAGATCGTAAATCACTTGCTGGCCCCCGGCCTTTCGGCAAACCCGACCATTTTCTCTCTGACTGTGGATTTATTGCGAATCCAGCTCATTTCGGCTGTCCTGTTCGGGTTGGGCGGGTTGCTGGTTGGCATCCTGAACGCTCATCAGACCTTTTTCATCCCGCAGAGTACTGCCGCCATGTATCAGATCGGACAGATTTTTGGCGTATTGGTGCTGGCCCGCTGGCTGGGGATTTACGGCCTGGCCTGGGGTGTCGTGATTGGCGCAGGGCTTTACCTGATCGTGCAGGTGCCCTCAGTACTGAAATTGCTACCCAAAGAACAACAACCCTGGTCGCTGCATGCAGATCTGGCCAGCCCGGCGGTGCGCCAGGTGCTGGTTTTAATGGGTCCGCGCGTACTCGGGGCTGGCGTGGTGCAGCTTAACTTCTGGGTCAACACTTGGCTGGCCTCGCAAATGGCAGCCGGCAGTGTCACCAGCCTGTTTTACGGTTTTGCCCTGATGTTGATGGCCCAGGCGGCCATTGCCCAGAGCGTGGCGATTGCGGCCATGCCAACCTTTTCGGCCCAGTTTGCGCTTGGCAAAGTAGATGAAATGCGCAGCGCGCTGGCTGCGGCCATCCGAGGGATGTTGCTGTTCGCCATCCCGGCCAGCCTGGGCCTGGTAATCCTGGCCCGGCCGATTGTAAGCATGCTCTACCAGCGCGGCAAATTTGACGAATTGACCACCAGCATGACGGCCTGGGCACTGGCCTGGTATGCGGCTGGCATGGTCGGTCACGCCGTACTGGAGGTGCTGACCCGCGCCTTCTATGCCCGGCAGGACACCTCCACCCCTGTGGTGGTTGGCATTGGCGCAATGACATTGAATGTGATCTTGAGTATCCTGCTCTCCAACTGGTTCCAACAAATTGGCTGGATGCCGCACGGCGGTCTGGCGCTGGCCAATTCGCTGGCAACCGGGCTGGAGGCGGCAGTACTCTTCCTGCTGATGCGCAGGCAATTAAACGGCATCAATGGCCGCGAGATTGTCATCGGTGCGGCCAAGGTGGGTCTGGCTGGCCTGGGCATGGCGATGGCCCTGATAGCCTGGATTCAACTGGGGGTGAGCCAGAATCCCTGGGTGGCCGGCCTGGGCGGGGTAGCTGCTGGGGGCGTGGTTTATGGCCTGTGCGTACTACTGCTCAAAATCCCCGAAATCGAATTGATCAAGAACAAGCTCCTGCGCCGGGCAGGATAATCCCAATATAAGAAAAGAGCGAGAGTAACCTCTCGCTCTTTTTAGGCCTAAGGCATGTAGGGTGGTAATTCCATGACCTGCCAGAGGTCACCAGTTTTAACCACAGTGAATATGAAGTTGGAGGGGTATGGTCCAGGGCCGGTTTCGCCGCAGCACGGCCCCTGGGTGAACAGGCTGCCATCGGCATTGGCAAACTCGACCGAAAATTGGTAGCTGTCGTTCTCGCCCCGGCCTTTGTAGGTGACCATCAGCGGGGCCAGGCATTGCAGGCCGCTCTGGGTACAGCCACGCTCAAGCAATTTTGGCAGGTCGTCCTGGATGTCAGGATTCATGATTTCGAGCTCTTCCGTGCTTCCGCCATACAACTTGGCCGCCCAGATGTAATCCCCCTGGTAGAGAGCGATCAGGTAGTCGCGTAGGGCAATATCGGCTTCTTCACGCTGTGGATCGGGCTCTGAGACCACACGCGCACTGCCAATGATTTCATCCGCCAGGATGCCCAGGCCCGCATACACTTCCTCCCCCGCCTCGGCTGTACCAGAACCATGCAGGGCGACGTGGAAGCGGAAACCATCGGCGGCAAGGTTATCATCGTAAAAAACATCGAAAGCGGCATATTGCACAGAATAGGTTTGCAGCAGGTCAATCTGGCCTTGGGTGAGCTTCCCCGAGAAGGTTTCTTCGGTGCCGCAATCCAGTGCGGTGAAGATAAAGTCAGTGGTGATGATCAGGTCGTCACACACACCCGCCAGGCCTCCTTCACGCCGCCACATGAACAGCACATCGGCTTCGGGAGCGCTGGCGCCAGAGCGCGGTTCTTTGGCGCGCAGGGAGGAGCCGTCCGCATTGGTATGATAGACATATTCAATGTCCTTGAGCTGGAAAGTGACAATATAGCCCGGTGTAATGACCTGCAGGCAACTTTCGGCCGGACCGCCCAAGCCCAGGCAGGAATCGGAAAATTCAGCCGGGACGATGTTGTCAATCAGCGCCTGCTCAGGCTGGATGCCAAGCCTGGCAGCCAGGTCTGCCTGGGCTGCCAATGCGGCAGGCGGAACCCCGCCCCCGCTAACCGGGGTGCAGGCAGAAAACAGGAAAGCAAACAAAATCAGGAAAGACTGGAAAGTTTTATTCATTTTCACCTCCAACCAATGACGCTGGAGCATGGGAGAAAGTTCCGG
>JANJTV010000084.1 GCA_024710905.1 Anaerolineales bacterium
GGGGCATGGAGTGCTCCATGCCCCGCTGGTGGATTAGTTTTCCAGCCCGGCGTGCACGAAGGGCAACAGGGCAATATGCCGGGCGCGCTTCACAGCCCCAGCCAGTTCGCGCTGGTGCTTGGCGCAGGTGCCGGTTTGGCGGCGCGGGCGAATTTTGCCCTCTTCGGTGACGTGGCGGCGTAGCATATCTACAGCCTTGTAGTCAATCTTTAGGTTTTTATCAGCGCAAAACTGGCAAATCTTAGGCCGCGCAAAAAAGCGGCGTTCGCCAGGCTGGGCCATTTCTTCACGATTTTCACTCATGATTGTCTTTCTCCGTTAATTAATCCCTTTAGAAAGGGAATTCATCTTCGTCAGTTGAGGAGGGAGATGAGGACATGTCGGACTCATCACTGCTCTCTGCCGGGGCTGGCTGGCTATGATGATTGGCGTCTTTCCGTTCGCCCAGCATCATCATCTCTGATGCCACAACCTCGACGCTGTTATGTTTGTTACCTTCTTTGTCTTCCCAGCGGCGGGTTTGCAGGCGGCCCTCAATGTACACTTGCTGCCCTTTGGTCAGGTATTGCTTGCAGATTTCAGCCAGGTTGCCCCAGGCAACAATGTTGAACCATTCCGTTTCGCTGTGGCGTTCACCGTCCACAGTATTCCAGGAACGGCCTACTGCTACCGTGAATGTGGTTACAGGGCGGCCAGAAGGGGTATAACGCATTTCTGGGTCACGCCCCAGGTGACCAATAATCATCACTTTGTTTAAGCCCCGGCTCATACACTCTCTCCTTGTTCAATGAACAAAACTGACAAGTGGTAGGGTTATTTCATTAGCTCACAACAGTGATCATGGAGCGCAGGATCGATTCGTGGAATCGCAAGTTGCGTTCAAGACCAGCCGTCGCGGTGGCAGGCATGGCAATGTGCAACAAGACATACTGTGCTTCGCGCTGCTTGTGAATGATGTAGGCCATGCGACGACGACCCCAAACATCCACCTGCTCCACGCTGCCACCTGATTCAGTAACCCAACCGCTCACTTTTTCGACAACACCTTTAAATGCAGTGTCATCCAGATCGGGGTGGATCACGCAAACAAGTTCGTATTTACGCATAGGATGGAAACCTCCTTTCCCTGGGTTTGCTCCCGTTCAACGCCGTAGGCGCGCCGGTCGCGGAAAGCGCCTGTGAAAACAGGCTACAGACCATGTATTCTATCACAGATTCTTTACGCACCGCCATCTCCGTATACCGCTGGGTCGGTTGGCGTGCGCCCGCTCGGGTCATGCACATGTACCCAGTCGCCTTCCTGCGCCCAGTTAAACAACCAGGCCGCATCGGCAATGGACATGTTCACGCACCCGTGCGATTGTTCATATCCCATAAACGTTCGCCAGTACGCCCCATGGATGGCACGGGCCTTATCAAAATACATCGTATATGGCACATTTTGCAGGTAATAGTAATCAGACCTGTCGGCTTCAAAAGCGCCGCTCATATCCTCAGTCTGCTTCTTTAAGTAAATCTGGAATAAACCGGGCCGGGTCCAGAACGGCTCCACCCCGCTGGCGATCAACGTTGCAAAGACCATTTCGTTGTTGTCATATACAGCCAGTGTTTGCTCGGCCAAGTTAATATCGATCCAGCGCCCGTTGGTTACCCCGTCAGGCGGGGTGGTTTTTGGCTGCACCATGCCTACCCATCGCCCTTCCACCCATTCATTGGGCCCAATCAGGTGCCATTCCGTTCCTTCAATCAGCACAGTTTGGTAAATTTGCACCAATTCACTGCGTGGGGCTTTACGAACTGAAGGCGCACTAAAGTTATAAAAAGGTTCAGGGCGAATGTCAGTCTCGAACAGGATCCAACCAAACGAATTTTTCGGGGTCGCGAGGAATTCCAGCCCCTGGAAGATATTGGGAACGGACACCCGAGTGCCGTCTCCCGGGAACCATTCACCGCTTGCTGTCTGGAAGTAGGTTCCCCGATTGGTTTCGGCCACGTTGGTATAGGTCAGGTAAATCAACTCGCCGGGGCCAATCTGGCGCAGCGCCCCTTGTTTTTCCATGGCCGCTTCAAGACTGGGATAATAATTGGAAGTGTATTCCGTGATACGGTAATACAAGTAGGGTACATAGCCGAGATCGCTGGGGGGCTTTACGGCTGGTAACGGCTGGATGGGATAGGTGATGCCCATGTTTGCCATTTCAGTGATAATCTGGGAAGGTCCGAGCGGAAGGCAATCATCTGGGGGCAGGGGATAATTTCCCTGCGGGCATACCACTGCGCCGCTGTCTGGTTCGGTGGGAACAGCTTCCTGGGCGGAGGCATTTTGTGTAATGGAGAAAAGCGCCAGCCCAAACAGGCTGACCAGGAGCACTCTTATATTTTTTGTTACAGGTATCATATTTTTTACACCTCAACATACCAATATTTTTCAAGCGCGCAAATTATACCTTGCCTTAATTCGATACCCGGGCTGCAAACGGTTTGTAAGTCTCATGCTATAATTACGGGAGCATTGTTTCTTGACACAAGATGCCCGCTGTGCTAAATTATTTGGCATCCTTGCAGGAAACAGGCTTTTCTGTTTGCCAGTTTTCCCGGCAATGGATTTTACCCATATCAAGGAGGACTGATTTGTCCAAGTCCCGAACCCAACAAATGGTAGATCGCCTTCGAGAGTTGCAGGCATCTTCACCCGATATTGAAGCCTCTGCAATTGTCAGCGTGGACGGCCTGAGTATTGCCTCGGCGCTTCCACAAGGTGTGGAAGAAGATCGCGTTTCTGCCATGTCTGCGGCCATGCTCTCCCTCGGTGAACGTATCTCCGGTGAGCTTGGCCGTGGTTCATTGGAACAGGTATATATCAAGGGCGAAAAAGGATACGTTATCCTGATGTCGGTTGGCCAGGAAGCTGTACTGACCTCCCTTGCTCGTGAACAGGCGCGGATGGGCCTGATTTTCCTTGACATGCGCCGGGCCACTGAAGACCTCGCGAAACTAATCTAAGGCGGAGAATATCATGAGTCCGATTCAGAAGACTGGTTTGTACTATCCCAATAAATTTGGCCTGCTTACCATCAATGCCCTGGAAGAAGTCATGGGCAAAAACGGTCTCAATGCCATTCTCAACCTGGCCGGCCTGAACCATTACATTGACAGCCCTCTGCCTGACAACCTTGAAAAAGGGTTTGATTTTGCTGAAATCGCCGCGATTAACCGTGCGCTCGAAGAAATGTACGGTCCACGTGGTGGCCGTGGTCTGGCCCTGCGCATTGGCCGCGCCCTGTTTGCTGACGGCTTGAAGAACTTTGGCGCACTAGCGGGCGTTGGCGACCTGGCCTTTAAGGTGCTGCCGCTGCAGGCAAAACTCCGCATCGGTATCCCGGCTATGGCCAAGATTTTCTCGCAGATTAGCGACCAGCACAGCACGGTTGAAGAACGCGAGAACGAAATTGTGTACACCATCCACAAGTGCTCTGAATGCACAGGCCGCACAGGCATGGACAAGCCGATCTGCTTTATTGCGGTTGGCCTTTTGCAGGAAGCCCTGAAATGGGTCTCTGGTGGCAATGAATTCCGCGTCAACGAATCCAAATGCATCAGCATGGGAGATTCGGTCTGCGAATTCATCATCCAGAAAGAACCCATCGCCTAACCCGAGGCTGTTGTGGCTGAACCCGCCCAGAAGATTCTCATTATCGAGGATGACCTTGATGTAGCGGATATGCTGACGGCATATTTCCGTGTTCAGGGTTATGATGTTTTCACTGTCAACTGGGGGGAAGATGGCGTTCGGGCGGCAACCACATCCCGCCCCGACCTGATTATCTTGGATATTCGCCTACCGGATATTGATGGTTATGAAGTTGCCCGCCGCCTGCGCTCAGACCGCAAGACGGCTACCATTCCGATTATCTTCCTGACCGAAAAACGTGACCGCGCCGACAAGCTCCAAGGCCTTGAGTTGGGCGCTGATGATTACATTACCAAGCCGTTTGACGTGCAGGAATTGCGCTTGCGTGTACGCAACGCCTTGCGCCGCGCCAGCCAGGATACCCTGACCAACCCGGTCACCGGCCTGCCTGAAGGCGCACTGGTGGATGAAAAGATTGCCGAAGCTCTCTCGCGTAATGGGTCAGCCTTGCTGATGATTTCCCTGCTGAATGTTGACCAGTTCCGTGAAAGCTACGGTTTCGTTGCGTCTGATGATGTGATGCGCGCCATTAGTCTGATGGTTCAAAATGTATTGCGAGACACGTCCATTGCCAATGCATTCCTGGGGCATGCCGAACCCACCGATTTTCTGGTCATTGTGCATTCGGTGAAAGATGCCAGTGTGGTGGAAGAGAAAGTCCGGTCTCGTTTGGAGCAATCCCTGGATTATTTCTACCCAATCAAAGATCGTGAACAAGCTGCCTCCCAGACCAGCCGCCTGGCTGTCAGCACCAGCAAGCTGGCCCTAAACCAGAAGAACTTTGATACGGCTGCCGATGTTCGGGTGGAGTTATTTAAGAAACGAAAGTAGGTCTTTGTGCGCGTCACTGTTGTCATTCCTACCTATAACGAAGCGGAGAACCTGCCCAAGCTGGTCTCCGCTTTATTTTCGCTCAGTATTCCGGAATTAAGTCTGCTGGTTGTTGATGATAACAGTCCGGATGGCACGGGCGAACTGGCAGATCGCCTGGCGGCTGAGTATCACGGTCGTATTACCGTCCTGAGGCGCGCTGGGAAGCTTGGCCTGCGGACAGCCTACCTGGAAGGATTCAGAATCGCGATGGGGCAGGGTGCGCAAGCCGTTGGCCAGATGGATGCTGATTTTTCGCATGACCCGGCCAGGCTGGTGGAAATGATCGCTGCCTTGGGGCATGCCGATATTGCCCTGGGTTCGCGCTATGTGGCTGGCGGCAGTGTGGATGAACGCTGGCCCGTCTGGCGCAAGTGGCTTTCGGCCTTTGGTAATTTTTATGCCCGAACCATCCTGGGGTTTGGCTTGCGGGATGTAACCACCGGTTACCGGTTATGGAAGACCGATGTGTTGCAGTCCATGCCGCTGGAGCGCATTCGCTCGAACGGTTATATCTTCCTGGTTGAAATGGCCTATATGGCCTGGTGTCTTGAATACCAGTTTGCCCAGGTGCCGATTTATTTTGCCGACCGACGCTGGGGAAAATCCAAAATGTCGCTGCGTATCCAGGCGGAGGCAGCCTTCAGGGTCTGGCAGGTGTTGTGGAATTATCGCGATTTGCGCCGGTTGGGCGCAGCGGCGCGGAAGTAAATCAGCCAAATGAGCGAGGACTTTCCCCGCTCATTTTTTATAGATGGCTGCGAGGCGCCCCCATTCTTCCATGGAGAGGGTTTCGGCGCGGCGCTGGGGGTCTATGTTGCCGGTTTCCAGCAGGCTGGCGGCTTCGGCGGGGGAAAGCCTGAGCCCGGCGGACAGGCTGTTGCGCAGGGTTTTCCGTTTTTGGCTGAAACCAGCCTTGATGAGGTGAAAGAAATTTCCCAGCAGTTCGGCCGGGATGGCCGATCGGGCCGAGACATCCACCCGTATCACGGCGGAATCCACTTTGGGGGGCGGGTAAAAGGCCCCGGCTGGGAGAGTCGCTGCAATGGTTGGCAATCCATATACTTGCACACTGAGCGCCAGCAGGCTCATTTCTCCCGGCCGGGCGCAAATCCGTCGGGCAACTTCTTTTTGGATGGTGAGCACGATACGTCGCGGGCGGGGGGCGGCCTCGAGCAAGTGGCGGAAGATGGCCGAAGTAATGTAATAGGGCACATTGGCGACGACAAGATAGTCGTCTGAATCGACCAGACGGGCGGGCGGGATGTTCAGGATATCGCCTTCTACAATCCGTGTATTGGGCCAGGGGGCAAGCACTTCGTGCAGGACGGGAATCAGCTGGCTATCGAGTTCAATCGCAGTGACGGCGCGCGCGGCGGCGGCCAGGTGGCGGGTCAGGCTACCCAGGCCGGGGCCAATTTCCAGCACGCTATCATTGGGTTGGATTTCAGCCACGCTGGCGATCTTTTCCAGGATGGCCGGGTCTTGCAGGAAGTTTTGGCCCAGCCCTTTGTTTGGGCGCAGGCCATACTTGTGCAGGAGCTCGGCGGTCTGGATGGGGGGGATGCTGCTCATGGGCAACTGAAACTTGTGCCGGTAGATGGCCCGCCGGGCGTGACGGTTTCGATATTGGGGGCGCTCCGCGCAGGCCAGTTCCCGCTTTGGAAGGATTGCACCAGCAGGCTTAGGATCTGGAAATCGGCTTCCCAGATGAAGACTTCTTTCTCGACTCCGATATCGTAGGTGCGCGTCCCGCGCAATAATTCCTGCGGGAAACTGGCAAACTGGATGTTATGCGGTTCAAGGAGGGGCGCCAGGCAGGCCAGTTGGGAAAGCTTTTCGGGTGTAAGGTCGGTTTGGACAGCCCCGTCGAAAGCGGCGATGATGTCTGGGGTGCGGGCCAGGTTATACGGGTTGAGCAGGGCGTCACGCACGGCGCACAGCACCAGGTTTTGCTGATTGGCGCGTTCAAAGACCCCGCCGGTGCGGATGCGGGCCAGCATCAGGGCTTCGTTGCCTTTCAGGTGGTGCGGCCCGGCTTTGAAATACAGGTCCCAGCGGCCTTGCTGATCGGCCTGGCGGGCGTCCACGGTGTCGGGCAGGAATACATCAATACCGCCGATGGCGTCGACGAACCGGACAAATGTTTGCATGTTGACGGCGATGTAATGATCGGGGCGTGCCCCAAAATTCAGGTCCAGGGTGCGCGCCAGCAGGCCGGGGCCTTCACCGGGACCTTTATAGTAACCCATGCCTCGGTTGCCGTACAAATAGGACTGGTTTAACTTCCCGTGTGTGATGCCGTAATTGGATGAAATCTCAGGAATCTCCACCCACAGGTCGCGCGGGAATTCCAGCACGGTGATGCGCGGGGTGGCGAAATCCACCCGTACCAGGCGAATCACATCGGCCAGGCCGTACAGATAGCCGCTGGCGCGGGTGTCTGACCCGACTGCCAGGATGGTCATGGTTAATGGCCCGCCACATTTGGGAGTGTTGTCTGGTTCGATGATGATCGGCGTCAAGGTGGAGTTGCCGGGGATGAGCGTGTTGGTTGGCCCAGCGGGCGGCGGCGCGGTGATAGTGGCGCGGGCGGAGATCGGCGTATCAAGCCCCAGGCCGGGGCCGAGCGGGGTTTGCCAGACAGTGATAAATCTCAGCCCCACGAACGCCCACAACCCGAGAGCCATGATGCCGAGCAAGCCAAAAAGCCAGCGTTCGATGCGGTTCATTTAATCCAATACATAAGGAATGGTTTCGGGGATCGGCGCCAGGAAATAGACGGTCACCCAGCCGCTCCAGGCTTCGTAGTCGTCATCGCTGTAGCCCAGGTCAATCCACGGGCGGCCGTCAGGGAAGCCGCCACCCACATCGGCGATGACGGCTGTGCCATAACCTGGGACATACACTTGCATGCCGCGCAACTGGAGGTACCACGAACGATACATGGCCACCACGCCTTTGCGCACCGGGATGCCGCTGGAGGTTCCGGTAAAGCAGCGGCCTGGCACGCCAGAACGACACGGCGAATAGGAGGTGGCATACATTTGGATGGCGCGCCAGTAGGTGATGGTCTGCCCGCCGACATCCAGGGTCTTTTCGACCACGCGCGTGCCATACCCTACAATGCGGTCTTGCGGTGGGCGGATGATGGTTTCTTCCTCGCTGACCTGGCTGACCTGTTCGCCGTTTTCGTAGCGGGTGCGGACCCGGCTGACACTCAGCCCCGGCTCGCCAATTTGCAGCAGGTTTTCCTGGTCCAGTTCTAGTTCGGCGGTGGCAACATATTGCGACTCAAAGGGTAGGGCGCTCTGGAACAGGCTGACGGTTTCGTAAATGCGATTGATTTCAATGATGACATCCGGCCCGGGGAGGACGGCGGACTCACCCGGCAGGCTGGAATCCAGCCCGAGGAGCGGAATCCCGGCCGCGGCCAGGGCCTGCCCAACCCTCGCGGCGGAGGTGCGTATGCGTATCTCGTTCCCGTCCAGGCGCAGGGCCACCTCGCGGGAGGGGATGAATTCGATGGCCTGGAGACCGTTCAGGGGTAGCCCGCCGGACGGCGCGGCAAAATCAGCTGCGTATAGCAATATCCCGCTCTGGCGCAGGGCCTCGGCGACGGTCCATCCTGAAAACAAGATTTCCGTTTCGCCCTGCGGTGTGTTGATGGTCACTGGCCGGGCGCGGCGAATTTGCAGGGTGTTGGGTTGGCCGCTGGCGAGGGAAGACTGGCGGTTGGCAGGCTGGCCGTTCAGATACAGGCGGTCTTCGGGGATGACCTGCAGGCCCAGCTCACGGATCAGGCCATCCAGCGTGGCCTGGCCACTGCGGTGCTGACTGACCGAGTCGTCGTCCAGCAGGGTGACGGTTTGGGTTGCGGTTTGTTGCGGGCTGGCGGCCAGCAAGAGCAAGGCCAGCACTGCCAGCAGGGCAAAATTTTTCATGACAGGGATTGTAACTTAATTTGTGCAGCTCTCGTCTTCACAGGCGCATTGCAGGCCGCGCGCTTTTTCCAGGGCTTCGCGACCTTCCGAAATGGCATAGTACACCAACCCGGCCGCGCCGAGACTGTCTATAAAGCCAAAGCCGGTCAGTTCATAGACCAGGCTGGAAGCCAGCAATACGACTGACATATAAATGCACACCATGGTGCAGTTGGCGTCTGCCAGGATGGGCGCAGAGTTGAGCTGCCGCCCGACGCGCCGTTTGCCGCTGACCAGCGCCCACATGACGGCAATTGAGATAAGCGAGATGATCACGCCGGGCAGGGTGGTTTCGGGTTTGTGGCCGCTGACAAGGTTGAGGATGGCGGTGGCGGTCAGCCCGACTGCCAGAGCATAAAAGGCATAGCCGGTAATCTGCAGGGCGGTGATCTCAAAACGGCTGCGGGAGGTGTCAGGGTTGCGCTGGATGCGCACGATCATGGCCAGAATGCCGATGCCGGAGATGACCTCGATGAAACTATCCACGCCAAAGCCGAACAGGGCAATGGTTTCGTCGCTGATGCCAAAACTAATGGAAACCAACCCTTCGATCAGGTTGTAGCCTATGGTGAAAAGGGCCAGGGCCATTGCCCAGCGGTACAGGTGTTGAGTGTTTACGGGTTGCGTAAGAATTGCGCTCATGGTGTTTTAATTTTTTGCTCCAGGTATGCTTCGAGTTGTTTCATAGCTTCATCATACTGCACTACGGGCCGGTAGCCAAGCTCCTCGCGGGCGCGGGTGATCGGGAAGCGTGTCGGGAAGCCGACCAGGTTGTAGGATTCGAAATTGAGCGGTGGGCGGGTTTTGGTGGGCAGGAGTTTCCATAAGGGCTCAATAATCATCACCAGCAGGCGTGCCACCCAGCGTGGGATGGGTCTGGGGCGTGGGGAGTTGCTGCGCGTGGCCAGGTCACTGAAATAACGCGCCCAGGTGATGCCCTGATCGTCTGAGATGTTGTAGGCCCGCCCGGCGGCTTTTGGATTGGAAGCGGCCAGCAGCAGGGCTTCCACCAGGTTGTCGATATGCAGCAGCCCGCCGTCAAAAGTGCCGCCATCTATCAGGGAGGGGGTACCCCGCCGCAGTTCGGCCACCACGCTATCCACCCATAGTTTGCTGCCGGGTCCCCAGACGTTGCACGGGCGCACGGAGACCACCTCAAGCCCGGTTTCGCTGGCAATTTCCCAGGCAAGTTGTTCCTGGCGTTGTTTGGCCTCGCCATACACGCCACAGGCATTGCCCCAGGGCGTGTCTTCAGCCAGGGTTTCGGTCTGGAGTTTATCGCCGTACACGGTGATGCTGGAGGTAAAGACCACCCTGGCGTTTTGGCGGGCGGCGGCTTGCAACACGTTGCGCGTGCCTTGCACGGTGACGGCTTCGAACCAGTCGCGCGGGCCGAAATCCTGTACCACCGCAGCCAGGTGGAAGACCGTGCCAATGCCCTGCATGGCAGATTCAACACTCTGCGGGTCGGTGACGTCGCCCTCGGCCAGTTCCACGCCGTGCCAGGCGGCCAGGTGTTTTTCGGCGGGCAGCACAAAGGCGCGTACCCGGTGACCTTCGCGGGTCAGTCGATGAATCAGGGCGTTGCCGATAAAGCCGGTTGCGCCGGTGACGAGGATGGGGTTTTTCATGCGGGCATCTCCGTAATTGGGGTGAGACAAGTTTAATCCAGGTTGCCCCTTTTTAGCCTGTTTTAAGGTTGGGGGATGTTTTTTTCATCCGAATGGCTGATTGTGTGATAAATCACAATAGGATAATATTGTGCCGTATCACTTTAACCGACGTTTTACCCTATCAAGGAGCTGAATAATGAAGTTCAAGACCCTATCCCTGGTTGTTTTTGCTTTTGTGCTGGCAGCCTGTGCCGGGGGCGGCGCACCTGCCCAGGCCACCACCCTGGAAGTCGACATGGTGGAGTTCATGTTTTCGCCCAAGGAATACAGCATTCCTGCCGGGCAGGCCATCACGCTGACCCTGACCAACAGCGGCGCACTGGAGCATAATTTTGTCATCCTGCGCAAAGGTGTAACAGTGACTTCCTCGGCCAACCCCGTCCCGGCGGAGGATATTCTCTTCGAGGCGGTAGTGGGTGCGGGCCAGAGCGGTACCTTCACGTTCACGCTTGACGAAGCCGGTGACTACGAGGTGATCTGCAGTGTCCCCGGCCACCTGGAAGCCGGGATGGTCGGCAAGATTACTGTGCAGTAAGGCGTATGTGTAGAAACGAAGGCCGCACAAACGAGTGCGGCCTTCGTTGGTTTAATCGGGCAACCCATCGATCTGCCGGACCCATTCAAGGATGGACTGCCAGAGCGCCATCCCATCTGCTTCCAGCCTGGCATACCGGCCATTAATTTCCCCGGCAGCCTGCCACTTCTCAAGCATGGGCAGCTTGTCGGGTTCCTTCTGTTTCAACTTTTCCTAACATGGGCATAAATAAAACCCTGGTAATCAAATTATTAAAGTGATTGTAGATAATTTTTAGTTTACGAGGGCGAATTAGAAGTCGAAGGACCAACAAACCAAGCGAAAAATTAAATAGCGCTTCCCACATTAATTTTTCAGAAATATCATTCCAGGTCATCTTTTCCTCCCGAAATCTATTGGTATGGTGGGGATGTTGCTCCCACCGCCTTGAATTGCCCGGCGGCCTGTGCCATAATAACTATAGTTCTCTAGGAGTTGCCATGAAAAACATGCCCAATTTTATCCTGTTGTTGGCCGTCGCTTTGGCGCTTTCTGCCTGTGGTGCGGGCGCGGGGCAGGCGGTCACTGCCATCACTGTGGATATGGAAGAATTCATGTTTACCCCGACGGATTTCACCGTCCCGGCGGGGCAACAGATTACCCTGAACCTGGAAAATTCCGGGGCCATCCAGCACGATTTTGTCATCCTGCAGGCCGGGGCGCAGGTCAGTATTCCTTTTAACGAGGATGACGCCGACAAAATTTACTGGCAGCAGGTGGTGGAAGCCGGGGAGTCGTTAACCGTGACATTCACCGCGCCTGCCGCGTCGGGCGAGTACCAGGTGTTGTGCGGCGTCCCCGGCCACATGGAAGCAGGTATGACCGCCACCCTGACGGTTGTGCCATAAGCGCGTTAAAATTTGAACATGGCAGACTTCATCACCAGCCTTTCCAACCCGTTGATCAAACAGGCCCGCGCCTTGAAACAAAAAAAAGCCCGCGATGAAAGCGGGGCTTTTTTGGTGGAGGGGATTTTGCACGTCGGGCAGGCGCTGGAGGCGGGCTGGCCGGTGGATGTGCTCTTCCACAGCCCGGAACTGCTGACCAGCGAGTTTGCCCGCCAGTTGCTGGCCGAGGCCGCCGCAAAACACATCCGTTGCCAGCAGGTCAGCCGGGAGGTGTTTGAAAGCCTGGCCGAAAAAGACAACCCGCAGGGGCTGGCGGCCATCCTGCGCCAGAAGGAAACTTCGCTGACCGGGTTGAGGGTGAGGAAAAACAGCCTGTTCGCGGCAGTCGTATCGCCGCAGGACCCCGGCAATGTGGGCGCTATCCTGCGCACGCTGGATGCGGTCGGCGCGGACGGGCTGATTCTGCTGGAGGGTGGGGCCGACCCGTATCACCCCTCCGCAGTGCGGGCCAGCATGGGGACATTGTTTTTTGTCCCGTTTGCGGAGGCCAGTTTCGAGGCCTTTGTGCAATGGGCCGGGAAGAAAGGGTTCTTGCTGGTGGGCACCTCGGCCAGGGGTAGCCTGGATTATCGCCAGTTTGCGCCGCCTGAAAAACAAGCCGTGTTGTTGTTGGGCAGCGAGCAAAAGGGGTTAAGCGATGCGCACATGGCCGCCTGCCAGCAGCTAATTCGCTTGCCAATGCGCGGCAGGGCCAGTTCGCTGAACCTGGCTGTGGCGGCAGGCGTGCTGTTGTACCGCCTGTCTGAGGACAGGAAATAAAACAGGGTTAAACGAAAACTCCCTGTAACGCAAGGTTGCAGGGAGTTGTTTTCAGGGGTGGCCGGTCGTTTAAACGGGCAACCAGCGAGGCGTCAGGCGGGGGCCAGCGGCCTAATATTCTTCTTCGTCCTCTTCCAGCCAGTTGTCATCGTCATCGTCGGCTTCTTCTTCCCATTCCTCTTCCTGTTCCTCTTCCCAATCTTCGTCCTTGTTGGCATCGTCAATTGGGCTGTAGGTGGTGCAACCGGTATCGGGGTCAATCTCAACGGCGGCGGCGCTGCAGTAGCCATCGTCTACGAACACACAATCTGTATAGTGGCATCGAATGCGGGGCATGGAATTCCTCCTAGTTTGCGTTTTGACGCACCAGCCGGATGACAGCCAGTACGAACAGGATGGTCATGGTGATTTGTGAGGCAACGCAGAACGGGCACAGCGCTTTGATCACATAAAACTCAAGGTAGACCAGGTAAATATTGAAGGCAAAACCGGCCAGGCCCATGCCAAAAACCATCAGCGGGCCTTGCTCTTCGAAAAACCGTTGGCGTGGTTCCAGCCACAGGATCGCCAGGATGGCCAGATAGCCCACCAACCCGACCAGCGCCACGGGAATACCGTACACTTCGGAGTAAGGGCTGGCGTTGACAGTGGCGCACTCGCCGCTGCCCAGGCACATGCTATCGTTGCTGGTCCATTTGTAAATGGTCATATAGGCGGCCACGGCCACGCCAACGACGCTGAGAACGATTGAAGCCCAGTACAGTTTTTTATCCATAAGTTATCCTATTGGCCAGGCTTCCACTCTTGCGCCGGGCGCGAGCGATTTTACCCCAGAGGGGATAATCAGTAAAGCATTTGCCTGTACGAGTGAGAACAGGTTTCCCGAGCCCTGGTGGCCTGTCAGGCGGGCATGGGGGATGCCGTCCCTGGTTTGCAGGATGGCGCGCAGGTAGCTTTCACGGCCATCTGATTCTACGGCTTCTTCGAGGATCGCGCTCACCCGGGGCAGTTCTTCCGTTTGCAGGCCGGAGAGTCGTTCCAGGGCGGGCTGCACGAAAACCATAAAGCCAATAAACGCCGAGACCGGATTGCCCGGCAGGCCAAAGAAGGGAATGTTTTGATACGCGCCAAAGGCCAGCGGTTTGCCGGGGCGCATGTTCACTTTCCAGAACTCCAGTTGGCCGTTCTGTTCGATGGCCGCCTTCACATAGTCGAACGCGCCAACGGATACCCCGGCCGAGGACAGGATGACATCCACGCCGAGGCGGACCGCTGAATTGAGCAAGGCTGTGATGTCTGCCAGGTTGTCTGGCGCAACGCCCAGTTGTGTCACTTTGCAGCCTGCGCGGCGGGCCAACCCGGCCAAGCTGTAGCTGTTACTGTCATGGATTTTCCCCGGTTGTAGTGGCTGGTCGGGCGGCAGCAACTCGTCACCGCTGGAGAGCACGGCCACATGTGGCGGGCGGGTGACTTCCACCTGCGGTAAGCCAAGCATGGCCAGCAGGCCAATTTCCTGCGGGCGCAGGCGGTGGCCCGCTTGCAGCACCCGGCTTCCGGGGGCTAGGTCCATGCCGCGTGGGCGGATGTTTTCGCCGGGCTTGACAGCCTGTAGCACCTGCACCTGGTGGGGGGCAGCCTCCCCGGTGGCGCGGATGCCGTGATTCGTGTTTTCCACCATCACGATAGCGTCAGCCCCTTCGGGCAGCATGGCGCCGGTCATGATGCGCGCTGCCTGGCCGGGCAAGATGCTTTTTTGCGGCGCAACGCCCGCGGGGATGTCCTCCACGACCTGCAGGGTGACTGGCGTTTGCCGGCAGTCCTCCGCGCGTAGGGCGTAGCCATCTACAGATGAATTGTTAAAAGGGGGGTAAAAAGCATCCGTGTGCAGGTCACGCGCCAGCACATACCCGTCCGCCTGTTCAATGGGCAGCAGGAGCCAGTCTGGGATGGGTTGGAAATGGGAAAGGATCTGTTCCCGGGCTTCCCGAACGCTTCGCATCTTTTTTTCCTTTCAGAAAGCGCCGAGATTATAACCGGTTTTCTTCCTGTCACCCTGCCTTGAAGCGCTGGGCCTCGAGCACGTTGGGCAGGTTTTCGATGCGGTTGAGCAGGCGGCTGAGCTGGGCCAGGTCGCGTACTTCCACCACCAGGCGGATGTTGGCCGTATCGGCTTTTACAGCGCTGTGGTCCACTTTTACGCCCACATCGGTGATGTTCACCCCTTCGCCGTTCAGCAGGTTGGAGATGTCGCCCATCAACCCCTGTCGGTCAAACGCCATCACACGAATTGGTACAGGGTAGGTGCGGGTGGTTTCACCCCAGGAGACCTTCACCAATCTTTCGCGTTCCTTGTTGCGCAGGATGTTCGGGCAATCCTGCCGGTGGATGGATGCACCGCGCCCACGGGTGATGTAGCCGATAATCGGGTCGCCGGGGGTCGGGTTGCAGCATTTGGCAACCGAGGTGAAAATCCCTTTCAGCCCGACAACGGAAATGGCATTGGTGGCTGTGCTGTCGCTTTTCGGCGCGCTGGTGACAATCTCATCCAGCGGGGCCTCCTCCTCGGAGATCATCGCCACCACTTTGTTAATCGGCAGGTCACCGGTGCCCAGAGCTACAAACATATCATCGGGGTTGCGGAATTCCAGGCTGCGAGCCAGGTTCTCGAGATTGAGATCGCCCAATCCCAGCCGCTGGAATTCGCGCTCCAGCATCTGGCGACCCACGGATAGGTTTTGTTCGCGGTCCTGTTTCTTGAACCAGACCTTAATCTTGGAGCGGGCACGCTGGGTCTTTACCAGGCCCAGGCTTTCATTTAGCCAGTCGCGGCTAGGCCCACCCTGGCGCGAACTCAGGATTTGCACCCGTTCGCCAGTCTTAAGCGTGTAATCCAGCGAGACCAGTTTGCCGTCCACTTTTGCACCGCGACAACGGTGGCCAACGTCCGTGTGGACATGGTAGGCAAAATCGATTGGCGTAGAACCGGCGGGCAGGTCAATGATGTCGCCGCGCGGGGTAAAGACGTACACTCGGTCCTGGAAGACATCGCTTTTCATGCTGTCCACGAACTCTTCAGCATTGCTGACTTCCTGCCGCCATTCCATTAATGATCGCAGCCAGCCAACATGTCGTTCATATCGCGCGTCGTGCTTGGCGTCTTCTTTATAGCGCCAGTGGGCGGCAATGCCATACTCCGCATTGTGGTGCATTTCATGGGTGCGGATTTGGACCTCTAGTGGCTGGCCGTCATCATATTGCACGGCGGTGTGAAGCGACTGGTAAAAATTATCTTTCGGCGCGGCAATGTAGTCATCAAATTCGCCAGGGATGGGCCGCCACTGGTTGTGGATGATACCCAGCGCGGCGTAACAGGCCGGGATGTCGTCCACAAAAATCCGCATGCCGCGAATGTCGTTCAGGCCGTCGTAATCTTTTTGTTTTTTATCCATCTTTTTAAAGATGGAATAAATATGCTTTGGTCGACCTTTCACTTCGGCCTTGATGCCCGCATGATTGAGCACTTGTTGCAGGCGTTCTGTAATCTGCGTAATCTGTTCTTCGCGAACCGAGCGGCGGGCCGAGATGCGTTCGGCAATATATTTATATTTCTCAGGGTTCACATACCGGAAAGCCAGGTCTTCCAGTTCCCATTTTAATTGCCAGATGCCCAGCCGGTTGGCCAGTGGTGCAAAAATATCCAGGGTTTCCTGGGCAATGCGGCGCTGCTTATCTGGCTTGCTCACAAAACCCAACGTGCGCATGTTGTGTAGCCGGTCAGCCAGCTTAATCAACACCACGCGTACATCGTCATTCATCGCCAGGAAGGTTTTGCGCAGGGTCTCCGTGGCAATTTTTTGCTTCTTCATTGAGAGTTGTTCGTGGCTGTCGGTTTCGTCGTCGGCAGACTCCCCCTTGCCGTGATCCGAGCGCGAAACGCGCGGAAGGTTATCCAGTTTGGTGACGCCGTCCACCAGCTTGGCAATATCTTCATCAAACTGGTTCTGGATGTCTTTCAGCGTCAGGTTAGTGTCCTCGACCGTATCGTGCAGCAGGCCAGCCGCCACCACGTTGGCGGGCATGTTCATCTCTGCCAGGATGGTGGCCACAGCAACGCAATGATTGATATACGGCTCACCGGAAGCACGGGTTTGCCCGTCGTGCACGCGGAAGGCTACATCGTAAGCGCGTTGGACGGTGTCCCTGTCAAATGGCGTGTAGTAGCCGGGGAGTTTTTCCAACAATTGTTCGATGGCTTCGGATGATTTTTTACTTTTCATAGAGGTACCGAGGACTTGTATTGTAGCCAATTGGCTGTGCTTGTCAATCGGGCGCGGTATACCCTTTTGTTATAATTCACGTTATGCCGGTTAATAACGTCACCCGCCTGTTGAATGCGAAAAAGATTCCGTACCAGGCATTCGAAACCGCCGACGAAAAGCTGGGCGCTGAGGAAACCGCCCGCCTGCTGGGCGTCCCACCGGAGGTGGTGTTTAAGACCATTGTTGTTACCCGTGAACGCGGTAAGCCGATCCTTGTGATTGTCCCCGCCACCGGCGAGGTGGACTTGAAGAAAGTGGCAGCTATTCTGGGGGAGAAGAAAGTCCACCTGCCCACGCAGAAACAGGCTGAAGCGTTGACCGGCCTGTTAGCCGGTGGCATCTCGCCGCTGGCACTGATTCCAAAAGGGTATCAAGTGGTGATTGATTTATCTGCCAAGCAACATGAGCATATCCATATTTCGGGCGGGCAGCGGGGGTTGAATATTGCTCTGGCCCCGCAAGACCTGGCCGTGCTGGTAAAAGCGCGATTTGCCGAAATTTCACGCGTGTTGGGTGAATAAACTGGTTTACAATGCAGGTAACCCATTTGCAGGAGTGACCATGAGCAACGAACAAGAGCCGATTATTATTTGCCGGGATGTTGAAAAATGGTACGGCAGCTTCCATGCCCTGAAAGGCGTTAGCATGGAGGTGAAGCGGCGCGAGGTGATCGTTATTTTTGGGCCGTCAGGTTCGGGCAAATCCACCTTCATCCGCACGATCAATCGACTTGAGGAGCACCAGGGTGGGCAGATTATTGTGGATGGGATTGAGCTGACCAACGACACGCACAATATTGAAGCCATCCGCATGGAAACAGGCATGGTTTTCCAGCAGTTCAACCTGTTCCCGCACCTGACGGTGCTGGAGAATATTATGCTGGCCCCGATGCAGGTGCGTAAATGGAGCAAGGAACAAGCCGAAGAGTCGGCCAGGCAGTTGCTGAAGCGGGTGGGCATCCCGGAGCAGTCTGATAAATATCCTGGCCAGTTGTCTGGTGGTCAACAGCAGCGTGTAGCTATTGCGCGCGCGCTGGCCATGCAGCCGAAAATTATGCTGTTTGATGAGCCAACCTCTGCGCTGGACCCCGAAATGATCAAAGAAGTGCTGGATGTGATGGTGGAACTGGCCCAGTCTGGCATGACCATGCTGGTCGTGACACACGAAATGGGTTTTGCCAAGGCTGTGGCCGACCGGATGTTTTTCTTTGACCAGGGCCAGATTGTTGAGAGCGGCACACCGGATGATATTTTCAACAACCCGAAAGAAGAACGTACAAAATTATTCCTGTCACAAATCCTGACCCATTAGGGTCGTGTTTACTTTTGCGGGCTACTCATCAAGGTTGGGTTGAGTAATCCGCTGTGCCTGCCGCATGGTTTCCTCGTGCGGCAGTTTTAATTCCACGATGATGCCCGGCTCATTGGGTCGGTTGTACAGACGCACGGTACCGCCCGCTTTCCATACCAGGGTGGCAACCAGCGGGAAGCCCAGACCCACTCCGGGCAGTTCGCCGGTGAAGTCTTTTTCTCCCTGAAAATAGGGCAGCCAGACCCAGCGTAATTGTTCGGTGGAGAGGTGCTGGCCGTTATCGGCGATGCGCAGGCGCAGGTAGCCCGGCTCCTTGCGCCAGATGGAAATCTCGATGGTGGGGTTGCGCTGCGGGTGAAATTTTTGTGCGTTCTCGAAGATTTCCATCAGCATGATCTCCAGTGCGTGGGCCGTCAGGTTCAGGCGCTCATCGGAGAGATTGGCAATGGTGTTAAATTGCACGGTTTTGATTCTTAGGGTCTTGCGTACCTGTTCAACGATCCTGGGAATTTCCGCCATGCGCAGGGAGTCGCCAAAGTTCAGGGTCAGCGGCGCATCCAGGTAAAGCAGGATTTTGCGGATGTCCTCCACCAACCGGAACGCGCTGGGGATGGTCTCGCGGGCAAATTGCTTGATTTCAGCCTCCGGCAGGTCATCCAGCTTTTTATTCATGATGGCCAGGCTGGTGTGCATGATGGAGGCGGGTGTGCGCAATTTATGTGCGACAACTGTGTGGAAACGGCGCATATCCTGGAAGAGGGTCATGCGTTCGGTGACGTCGCGCAGGCGCACCAGCCGTTCGTGGGATGCACCCATTGGGGTATCAAGCGCTTCGACCACCAGCCAGGTGGCGCGCGCGGTTGGGCTTTCGGGTTGGATCAGGTAGCATGGCTCTGGCTCGTCGAGCCAGTTTTGCCAGGTGTCGGCGGGTTTGGGAGTATAAAGTTGTTCTGCGATATGTGTAAAAGGCAGGCCAAAATGATCTTCGGGTAGGTGCAGCAATTCCCCGGCGCGCTCATTGGCGTAGTGAATGTTCCCGGCCATATCCAGGATCAGGTAGCCTTCCGGGCTGTTTTCTGTCATCCAGCTGAAGCGTTTTAATTCGGAGGCAATGTACCGCTGGGCATTTAGGCGGGTGAGGGTCTTGAGCCTCGCCAGTAATTCCACTTCGTCACAGGGTTTGTCAATGAAATCATCTGCCCCGGCGCTTAACCCCAGGGCTCGCGAGTCGCGGTCACCGGGCGCGCAGGCCATGATCAGGGTGACGTCCGTTAATGCTTTAATGGCCCTGATGCGCCGGGCGGTCTGGAAGGTGTTCAGGCGCTCCACATCCACATCCAGGATGACCAGGCCGGGTAGCAGGCTGGCGGCTTTCTCCAGGCCTTCTGCGGCGCTGCTGGCATACTCAAAGGCGAAGTTTGTGCCGGTCAGCAACTGCTGGTATTCTGCAAGGGCTTTCTCATCTGCCATGATGATCAGGATCAGGATGGGCGCTTCTTGATGTTGAGGCATATCGCAATTGTAAAAGTAATCATCTACAGTGAAGTTGCATTTTCCATGCAAAACGGCGGCTTCCGTTGTCTGGAAACCGCCGTTAATGGCCTGCGAATGATTTTCTAAATCTTGCCTGAGACGTAATCCAGTACGTCCATCTTGGTCAGGATGCCCACCGGGTGACTGTCTTCCACCACAATCAGGGCATACCCATCGGTCAGGTAATGCATGGTTTCGTCCAGGCTGGTGTCTGGCGGGAAAACCGCCTTGGCATTCTGGACCAGCGAGTCGATGGATTCGTCGTGACTGTGTTCATGCTGATCCATCAGGTGATTGAGCAGGTCCAGTTCTTCAATGGTGCCAATTAAGCTGCCGTCATCCCCAATTACTGGCATTTGCGAGATTCCGTTCTGGCGCATAATGGTCATCACCTTGCGCATCGAATCGCCCAGTTTGGCGCTGTGCAAGGCCTTGTTGGTCTTGGCCAGCAGCAGGTCACCCAGGGTCACTTCGCCAAATTCCAGCGAGAGGAAGCCATTTTCGCGCATCCATTTGTTGTCATAAAATTTTGAAAGGTAGCGGCTGCCGCTATCCGGCAGGATGACCACCACCAGGCGGTCTTCAGGCAGGTGGCGGGCATATTTGATCGTCCCGGCCAGGGCCGAGCCGCTTGAGCCGCCCGCAAAAATGCCCTCCATGCGAACCAGCTGGCGGGCCATGATGAAGCTCTCTTTATCGTTGACGCGCACAATCTCATCGACGATGCTTAAGTCAGTGGCAGAGGGCAGGAAATCTTCTCCGATGCCCTCCACTTTATAGGTTTTGGGGTACGCCCCTTCGGGAATCCGCCCCTTGTTCTTCCAGATTTCAACCAGGATCGACCCTTCAATATCCACGCCGACGATCTGGATGTTGGGATTCTTCGCTTTTAAGTAGCGGCCAATGCCGCTGATGGTGCCGCCCGTACCCATGCCGATTACCACATCGGTCACCTTTCCCCCGGTCTGTTCCCAGATCTCCGGGCCGGTCGTCATCTCGTGGGTGGCCGGGTTGTCGGGGTTGTGATACTGGTTGGCCAGGATGGCGTTGGGCGTTTCGCGGGCGAATTTTTTGGCAACCTCGTAATATGAACGCGGGTCTTCCGGCGCGACGGCGGTGGGAGTGATCACCACTTTTGCGCCATAAGCGCGCAACAGCTGGATTTTTTCGTTGGACATTTTGTCTGGCATGACGAAAATGGTCTTGTAACCTTTCAGCGCAGCGGCGATGGCCAAGCCCACCCCGGTGTTACCACTGGTGGCTTCCACGATCGTACCGCCAGGTTGAATTTCACCCCGTTTTTCGGCCTGCTCAATGATGTTCAGTCCCACCCGGTCTTTGACCGAACCGCCCGGGTTCATGAACTCCAGCTTGGCATATATTGGCGCCCTGACATGGGTCGCCAGCCGGCCGAGGCGTACCAGCGGTGTCCAGCCGATGGCGCCGATAATCGAATCGTATACGCGTTTTTCTTCCGAGATTGGTAAAACGGGCATTCTTTCTCCTTGGTTCGGGATTTTGGGTTGGTGGGCTTAACCGCCAGTGATGGAGGGTAGTACCTTGATAATGTCTTCTTCTTTGACAGGGGTTTCGTTGCCGCGCAGGGTGCGGATGTTGTCGGCATTGACAAACAGATTGATGTGACGGCGAACCTTCCCCTGGCTGTCGAATAGATGGGTATGAATCTTCGGATATTGCTGAACCAGCGCGTCCAGTACTTCTGCGACAGTCTGGCCTTGCAGGGGCACTTCAGTTTGCCCTTCAAGATAATATTTATACAGGGTTGGCACGCGGACGGTAGGCATATTGGCATTTTATCAAGAAAAACTGCGGCGTGAGCCAGAAATTCGCCCACGCCGTAATCTCAGATCATGAAATCCGCTTCCTGCCATTCTTCGGTGTTTATCGACAGGTGGATGTGTTGATGCCCGCTTAATTGTTGTTCTAATTGGTTGACGCGTTGCAACAGCTCTTTCATCGTAATGCCAATCACATCCGGCAGGGAGGTATGGTTCAGGTCCGGCGCGTCGCCGGCGTGATGGGGCTGGCTGCGTCGTACAACCTGCCCTGGTACGCCAACCACCACCGAGTTTTCAGGCACAGATTTCACCACCACAGCATTGGCCCCAATCCGGCTGTCTGCCCCGATGGTGATATTCCCAAGCACCTTTGCTCCCGCCCCAATCGTTACCCGCTCCCCAATGGTCGGGTGGCGTTTGCCCTTCTCCAGCGAGGTGCCGCCCAGGGTGACCCCATGGTAAATGGTTACATCCCGACCAATTTCGGCAGTTTCGCCAATCACCACGCCCATGCCGTGGTCAATAAAAAAACCGGGGCCGAGTGTTGCGCCGGGATGAATCTCGATGCCGGTGACCCAGCGCGCCAACTGGGAAAGCCAGCGGGCGGGGAAGCGCCATCCACTCCGCCATAATCCATGTGATATACGATGTATCCAGACGGCGTGCAAACCGGAATACACCAGCGCCACTTCCAGCCATGAACGCGCGGCCGGGTCACGCTGCATAACCGATTCGATATCCTGGCGGATTTGTGAAAATAGTCCGGGTTGCGGCGGTGCGATATTTTGAGTTGGGAAAAATTCTGTCGTCATAGGCTTTCTACTTAATAGGTTGTCAACGGCGTACTAATCTGCAAGGTGGGCATATAACGCCGAGGACAGGTAACGTTCGCCAAAGGATGGGATGATGACCACGATCAGCTTCCCGGCGTTCTCTTCACGGCTGGCAACCTGCAGGGCGGCCCAAGTGGCTGCGCCGGATGAAATGCCGACCAGTAAACCTTCCTCGCGCGCCATTCGGCGGGCAGTTTCCAGGGCGTTGTCGTCGGTCACGCGTACGATTTCATCGAAAATGCTCGTGTTTAATACATCCGGAACAAAGCCGGCCCCGATGCCCTGGATTTTGTGCGGGCCTTTCACCCCGCCGGAGAGCACGGGTGAGGCATCCGGTTCAACAGCCACCACCTTGAAAGATGGTTTGCGGCTCTTGAGGATCTCCCCCACGCCAGTAATGGTCCCGCCAGTGCCGATGCCTGAAACCAGGATGTCCACCTGGCCGTCCGTGTCGTGCCAAATTTCCTCAGCGGTGGTACGGCGGTGAACATCAGGATTGGCCGGGTTCTTGAACTGCTGGGGGATAAAGTGTCTTTCAGGGTCCTGCCCGGCAATTTCGTTGGCTTTGGCAATCGCCCCGCCCATGCCATCCGGGCCGGGGGTGAGCACCAGTTCTGCGCCATAAGCGCGCAGCAGCATGCGCCGCTCCTTGCTCATTGTTTCGGGCATGGTCAGGATGCAATGATAGCCCTTGGCGGCAGCCACCATCGCCAGGGCAATCCCTGTGTTACCGCTGGTTGGCTCAACAATGATCATGCCTGGTTTGAGCGCGCCAGCCTTTTCGGCGGCATCGATCATGGCAAAACCAATCCGGTCTTTGACGCTTTTGGCCGGGTTGTAAAATTCCAATTTGGCAACCACCTCAGCTTTCAGGCCATTGGTCACCCGGTTAAGGCGTACCAGCGGGGTGTTCCCAATCAACTCGGTAACATCCGATGCAATTTTCATATTGTATAGTCCTCAATTTCAAGTTGTTTAATCAGGGTTTGCGCGTTCACCACACCGTGGTTGACGTGGCGCGGTTTGCCACGCGAGTCGATCACAAAGGTGGTCGGCACACTGACCACGCCCCAGTCCCGTGCGATTTTTGGATGCTCACTGGCATCTACTTCAATGACCTGGAACCACTCACCCAGGCGGGCGACAATGCTGCGGATGACCGGCCGTTGTACGGTGCGGCAAGGCGCGCAGGTGGGGGTGGTGAAATACACAATGGCCGGTATGCCGGGCAGGTAGGACTCAAACTGTCGGACTTTGGATTCCGCACGTGAGAGCGTAAGCCGGTTGAACAGGGTGTAAGCCAGCAGGCCCAGCCCAATGATGACCGCCGTTGTAAGTAGTCGTTCCAACACTTCAGGATTCATTTGTTTTAGCCCCCGTTGGGCGCATGCCGGGGAACATTCCAGCCGGGGGCTGCTTTGAGAAACCCGGCAACCCGAGTCGGGTGAACCAGTAGTAGAGGAAACATCCTACACAGAATCCGCCAAAAGCGTTGAGCGCTGCTAGGGCAGCGACCAGCCAGGTTAATCCCCAGCCCAAGACCGGTAAATTACTGAACAGGGCAATCGCACTGGCCAGCATAAACCCACCGCCCAGTCCCTGGGCAAAACGGTGCGGTTCGGCATGATCTTGCAGGACGTGTGGCCTGACAATGCCCGCCGGTTTCAGCGCAAACTGGTACAGGAAGCCAAAACCTGGCTTACCAATCAGTGTGCCGAGCAGCATGGCGGCGGTGACAACGGCCACCAGCCAGGGCTGGTTGATGATGAAGGCCAGGATGTTCAAAAGAATGATAACCAATTGGTTGACAGTCATTGCACTGTGATCAATTTTGGTCAGGGTATTACTCATAAAACCTCTCTCCGAGATATAAAAAAATAAACGCCAACAACCCTTTGCCGCGCGGGCAAACAAAAAGACGGCGTACGAACGCCTTGTGAAATTTCACAAGCGGAGTTCGTTCACCGTCTCAGGGGTGTTGGCGGATGTGTTTGCTGTGCGAGACGGTGGTTACGAACCCCGCCCCAGACACAAGCAATATTGCTGTATGGTTTTCATGATTGCGCTATTGTACGTTTTTGGCCTTATTTGTCAATGAATAAATTCGCCTGTTTACACAACTTTAATAAAAAACCCACCCCGGGTTTGATCCTGGGGTGGGTTGGTCTGATGTCCGGGCAGGTTACTCTTCTTTTTTGGCTTCCATTTCTTTTTTGTGGGCATCCATGATCGGGGTAGCCAGGTGCTGTGGTACCACATCGTAGTGGTCAAATTCCATCGTGAAATAGCCACGCCCGCCGGTCATCGAGCGGAGTTGGGCGGTGTAACGCAGCATTTCGGCCAGTGGCACATGCGCCACGATAGTGGTGCTGCCATGTTCGGTTTCGGTTCCCTGTACGCGACCGCGGCGGGTGTTTAAGTCACCCATGATGTCACCCATGTTCGAGTCAGGCACGGTGATTTTTGCCTGCATGATTGGCTCAAACAGCACCGGTCCGGCATCGTTGACCGCAATCTTGAAGGCTTCGCGCCCGGCAGTTTCAAAGGCCACTGGTTTTGAATCCACCGGGTGTTCCTTCCCGTCATAAACGATGACTTTCACGTTGCTGAGCGGGTAACCGGCAAATACGCCTTTATCCATAATACTGCGAATGCCTTTTTCGATCGATGGAAGGTAAGATCGGCTCAGGTTCATACCGACCAGTTCATCGGTGAAAGCAAAATCTTCATCCGGGTAAGGTTCAATGCGCAGGTGTACTTCGCCAAATTGGCCTGCGCCGCCGGTTTGTTTCTTGTGGCGATACTGGGCACTGGCTTTGCGGGTGATGCCTTCACGATAAGGCACTTTGGGCTCTTCGGTGACGATGTGTACCTGGAATTTGGTTTCAGCGCGGCGGATGGCGACATCGATATGCTGGTCGCCCATGCCCTGCAGGATGGTCTGCAAGGTGGCTGGTTCGTTGTGCCAGGAAAGGGTCATGTCTTCTTCGCACAGGCGGGTCAGTGTCGTGGAGATTTTGGCGGCGTCGGCCTGGCTTTTGGGGTGAATTGCCACGCGGTAGAGCGCGGCAGGGTAGTCGGGCGGGGCAATGGTCAGCGGGTGGTTCTTGTCGCACAGTGTGTCGCCTGTGACGGTGACACTTAACTTGGAGACGACTGCAATGTCACCAGCATGCACTGTCTTGACGGGCAATTGTTCCTTGCCGCGCTGGATATGCAAACCGGCCATGCGTTCATCCGCGCCTTTGGTCTGGTTCCACAGGTGGGCGTCGTTGTTGAGCATCCCGGAAAGGACCTTGAAGTAGGTCATTTTGCCGACAAATGGGTCGGCAGTGGTTTTCCAGACGTACAGGGCCGCCGGGCCGTTATCTTCAGCTTTGAGTTCTTCTTCTCCGGCTTTGCCTGCGGCTTTGACGGCCGGGCGTTCGTTCGGGGCGGGGAGCAGGTCAATCGCTTCGTAGAGCAATGGCTGGGTGCCAATCTCGTGCCCGCCGGACGCGCAGAAGACCGGGTAGAACGTGCCAGCGTGGACAACGTCGATTAAACCACGGCGCAGTTCATCGGGAGTCAGCGAGCCGTTCTCCAGGTATTTTTCCAGCAATTCATCTTCACCTTCGGCAGCAGCTTCCACCAGCGCGAAGTGGGCTGCATTGGCGGCTTCTTTATATTCTGCGGGTATCTCGGTAACGGTGTTTCCATCGCCCATGTAGGCTTTGAGGGTGATCAGGTCAATCACGCCCTTGAAGTCATGTTTTTCACCGATCGGCAACTGCACTTTGATCAGGCGTGCGCCCCGGGTATGGGCGTATTCCTCGGCTGAGGCATAGGCTTTCTCGAAGTTTGCGTTTTCGCGGTCCAGCTTGTTGATAATAATAAAGCGCGGCAGGTTGAACTGATCGGCGTTGCGCCAGGCAAACTCAGTGCCGACTTCAATCCCGGCGACAGCATCCACCAACAAAAACGCCCCGTCGGCCACGCTCAAGGCCGAAATGGCCTCGCCAATAAAATCGGTGGTCCCGGGGGCGTCCAAAAGGTTTACCTTGTAGTCTCGGTATTCCAGCGGGGTGACGCTTGTGTAGAGGGAGATTTTTCGACGGATTTCCTCTTCGTCATAATCTGACGCAGTTGTACCGTCTTCGATTTTCCCCAACCTGGTTGTGGCGCTCGTCAGGTGCAGCAGGGCTTCGGCCAGCATGGTCTTGCCTGAACTGCCATGCCCAACGAGCGCAATATTACGGATCCTGTCAGTTGTATACTCTTTCATGAAGACCCTTCCTATAAATATTAAGGATTTATGAAGCCTACAGAGGAGAAGTTGTCAAATTTTAGATGATGTCTGTATAATTGTCAAAGTGACATTCATCCTGTGCTTGTCAGATTCATAAACTTTAAGAGTTAAGGAGCTCTTCATGCCATCTGGGTTGCAACCATATTCCCTGATTTGGATCGCCGCCATCCTGATCATTGTTGTTGGCGTCGTGCTATTACGTAACCGTCCCCGGCCGGTTGAGATCCTGGCCTTTGCCGGGGTTATTGTTGGCTTGTTGGCTGTTTACTGGGTCATCCGACCGGTGCAAAACATCCTGATGGATGACGCCGCCGAAGTGCAGGCCATGATCGGGATTGGCAAACCCGTCTTGCTGGAGTTCCAGTCTCCCTACTGAGTAGGCTGCGCTGCGGTGAAACCTGTCGTTGACAGGGTTGAGCAGGAATTTGAAGGTCGCCTGGTGGTCATCCGCCTGAATATTCAGGAAGAGCTTGGCCAGGAACTGGCACCCGTGTATGGGTTTGAGTATACACCTACGTTCATCTTCTTCGATGAGCAAGGCAACGAACTGTGGAGGACCGTGGGCGATTTTGATGAGGCGCGTTTGCGCGCAGAAATGAGCACGAGGTAAACCGGGCGCGCAAGCGCCCTTTTTTTCTTTCATGTTGTCATTACGGAGAATTCTATTCGCGGTATGGTATCTTGGCCGCCCGCCTTGGGATAGCGGCATCTCCCCGCCGGAGCTGATGGCTTACCTGGAAGGCCGTCCGGTGGGACGTGCCATTGACCTCGGTTGCGGCACTGGCACCAATGTACTGACCCTGGCAAAACTGGGCTGGCAGGTGACCGGCATCGATTATGCCCCATTGGCCATCCAAAAAGCGCGCCGCAAACTCTCTGGTGCGGGCCTGCAAGCCGACTTGCGCGTAGATGATGTCACCCGCCTGGGCAACTTCCCTCGACCATTTAATTTTGCCCTCGACCTGGGTTGTTTCCATAGCCTTTCTGTGGAAGAACAGGGGAGGTATCTTGCAGGGCTGGCGCGGAACCTGGCCCCTGGCGGTCACTGGCTGCTCTATGCTTTCTTTCGGGTGGGGCAGGCTCCCCCCGGCCTGACCCCCGATGCGATTGAGCACATCCAGGCTGGCGGTTTTACCCTGCTCTCACGGCAGGACGGTACGGACCGGCGCGGGCGGAAATCGGCATATCTGTTGTTTGAAAGGCAGCCATGAAATTCCTCTTTATCTTCCTCGATGGCATTGGCCTGGGACTCAACGACCCGCAGATTAATCCGCTGGCGCGGGCCGAGATGCCCTTCCTGCAACAATTGCTCGGCGGACGCAGGCTGCTGCTTGAAAGCGCGCCTTACGAAGGCGAGCAGGCCACCCTGCTGGCCCTGGATGCCTGCCTGGGCGTACCCGGCCTGCCGCAATCGGCCACGGGTCAGGCCACGCTGCTGACCGGGCGCAACATCCCTGCAGCGGTGGGGGAACATTATGGCCCCAAACCAAATCCTCCCGTAGCCCGCCTGGTGCAGGAAGACAACCTGTTTAAGCGGATGCTGGCCGCAGGCAAATCTGCCGCATTGTTAAATGGATATCCTCCCCGATATTTTGACGGTGTCGATTCGGGGAAACGCCTGTATTCTTCCATCCCGCTGGCAGTGACGAGTGCCGGGCTGTCCCTGTTTACGGCTGAAGATTTAATGGCCGGCCGTGCACTCTCGGCGGATTTTACTGGCCAGGGCTGGCGCGACTTCCTGGGGTACCCAGACACGCCTGTGTTTGCCCCGCGCGAAGCAGGGGAGCAGTTGGCCGGGCTGGCCGGGCAGTATGACTTTTCCTTTTTTGAGTACTGGGCCAGCGATTACGCCGGGCATAAACAGGATATGCCCGGCGCTGTGCGCCAGATGGAAATCTTTGACGACGTGCTGGCCGGATTGATGGATGCCATGCCTGCCGATATGCTGGCTCTGGTAACCTCTGATCACGGTAACATGGAAGACCTGTCCGTGCGCCGACATACGGCTGCCCTGGTGCCCGGTTTGTTGCTGGGCGGCCGCGAAACCCGCCAGGCCTTCGCCAGCAATCTCGCTGACCTGACAATGGTTGCCCCGGCGATCCTTCATGTGTTGGGGATGCGCTAGACAAAAATGGTAAGAATGGGTAAGATATCCCCATCAAAAGCGTTATGAATAAAAAATCTCCGTTCGTCCTCTTGTTGCTGGCACTATTATTATTTGCGTGCTCCCCGGCCACTTCCTCGAGTGATGCCGGGTCGTCAGCGCAAACTGATTTGGCGACCCCCGAACCGACCGTGTTGGTTGAATCGACAATCCCTGTCCAACCAACTACCGGATCGGTGACAGAGGCGCAGCCAACCCCACTGCCAGTGGCAACTTCGCGTGGCGATGATCTGCACGCAACCGATCCTTCGACAGTGCAAATTGGGGCTGGCCGCCCGGTGCTGGTGGAATTCTTCCGGTTCACCTGAGGTACCTGCCGCGCCATGGCGCCCATGGTTCATGGGCTAGAAGCGAAATATTTTGGTCAAATCGACTTTGCTTATATGGATGCCGATGACCCCAACACACAGCCTTTCCAGCAGCAGTTTGGGTTCCGTTATCAGCCGGAGTTGTACCTGATGGATGGGAATGGAAACCTGGTGAATAAGTGGGTTGGTTTTGTGTCGCAGGAAGAATTGGAAACAGCCTTTGCCGCTTTGTTGGGGCAATAAACGATACTATTTTGAACCTGACAGGTCGCCACACGCATTTACGTGTGGCGATTCTTAACGAAAGAAGACAGAATGTTTGGAAGACAAAAAAAAGCAGAATTTGCCGTCATAGGCCTGGGTCGTTTTGGCCGGGGTGTTGTCAAGATGCTCAAAGAGAAAGGGTTCACAGTGCTTGGTGTGGACCGCGATCCGGAGCGCGTGCAGCACATTTCAGAAATATGCACCCAGGCGGTGGTGATCGACTCAACCAATGAAGATGCCCTGCGGGCCCTGGACATCGCCTCGTTTGATACAGTTGTTGTCGCGATTGGCTCAGATTTTGAAAGCAACCTGATTACCACAGTGGCGCTCAAGGCTTTGGGGGTGAGGCGGGTGATTTGCAAGGCGCTCTCAACCCGTCAGAAGGAAATCCTGTTGCGGGTTGGCGCAGACGAGGTGATCCAACCCGAGGCAGATGCCGGGCGGCGGCTTGGCCTGGAGTTGGCCAGCCCGAACCTGCTCGACCAAATTTCCCTGGGTGATGAGCACAGTGTGCTCGAGGTGCGTATTCCTGCCTCGATGGTCGGGAAGACCCTGGTCGAATTGGACTTTCGCAACCGGTATAACGCTGCGGTGGTGGCCGTGAAACATGAAAAATCGGTAACTGTGGCCCCTGGTGGCGATATTGTCCTTTTGCCGAATGATGTAATTGTTGTCATCGGCAGGACCACTGAAATTACCCACCTGGCTGAAATGACATAGCTGAAATGCATCTCAATTTTTGGCACAAGATTAACCTGTTTTCACGAGGGGTTCCCACACCCATCCGCCTGGCGGGTGGGCTGTTTTTCCTAGCTGTTATCGGTACATTCATACTGAGCCTGCCGATTTCAGCCAGCGACCAGCCATTAAAGCTCAATGAAGCATTTTTTACGGCCATCTCCGCCCTGACGGTTACCGGCTTAACCATTATTGCGCCCGGCGCAGACCTTTCCATTTTTGGGCAAATTGTTTTAGCAACCCTGATTCAAATTGGCGGCGTAGGCTACATGGTTGCAGCGGTGATCGTATTCCAGTTGCTTGGTCGCCAGATCTCACTGGCAGACCGGCTGGCCTTGCGCGATTCGTTCGGTTTGCTGGACCTCAACGCGATTGTGCGCCTGACCGGGCGTGTGATTGTGGCCGTACTCTTAATCGAGGCAACCGGGGCGCTCCTGCTCTGGCTGCATTGGCGCGAGATGCTTGGCGACAAAGCGGTTCTATATGCTATTTTTCATGCCATTTCGGCATTCTGTAATGCAGGTTTTGATCTATTCAGCGGTGTTCCCGGGTTTGCTGGTGTTCCCAATGACAATATCACCCTGCTGATTTTTGGCGTGATGATTTTCTTGGGTGGGCTGGGCATCCCGGTCGTTGCAGACTTGTTGTTGTATTACAAAAGCCATCGGTTTTCGCTTCATACCCGCCTGACCATCGCTGTATCTGTGTTCCTGGTTGTTGCTGGCTGGCTGGCGATTCTTTGGGCCGAGACCAAGCCGGGCGCTACGCTTGATGGACAGCCGATTGACCGGATTGCATCGGTATCTTTGTTCCAGTCGGTTTCATCCCGTACAGCAGGTTTCTGGGGATTTGAAAATTACGCTGACCTTTCTTCGGCCACCCAACTGACCATATCCATGCTGATGTTTGTCGGCACGGCCCCGGCGTCTATGGGGGGCGGTATCACGACAGGTACTTTCACTGTGATGCTGCTGGCGGTTTGGGCCTATGCCCGTGGCCGAGAAACCCCGCATATTTTAGGCCGCAGCATTGGCACCCAGGCGGTGCGGCGCGCCTCCGCCGTGCTGACAATATCCATTGTGGTTGTGCTGGGTGCAACCTGGTTGCTCCTGGAAAGCCACCCAGAACTCGAATTGGGTGAAACCCTGTTTGAAGTTATTTCGGCGTTTGCTACCTGTGGCCTTTCTTTCGATTACACAGGCCGTTTTACGACCATTGGACACGTGGTGCTTGCTTTGGTGATGTTCTGGGGAAGACTTGGCGCGCTGACCATCGTGATGGCGCTGGCCCAGCTGGCTCCCCCGCGCCTGCTTGCTTATCCCGAAGAACAGATCCTCATCTGATATTTTTCTCTTGACATTGCCATTTTTCATTGCATAATAAGTCATTGCTTAAATAGGAGACCATTTTGGCGACCATTTCGTTAATGACCGATTTTGGCATTAAAGATGGTAATGTGGGTGTGATGAAAGGTGTCATCTGGAAGATTGCGCCGGGGGTGCAAATTTCAGACCTGAGCCATATGGTTGGCCCGCACAACATTCGTGAGGCGGCATTAATCTTGTTTCGGTCGACGCCTTATTTTGCACCCGGGGCAGTGCATGTGGTAGTAGTGGACCCCGGGGTTGGCACTGCCCGCCGCCCGATGGCCGCGAAAATTGGCAACCAGTATTTTGTTGGGCCCGACAATGGAATTATCACCCTGTGGTTGGAACGGGCAGAGCAATTGGGTGAAGAAATTATTTTTATTCACCTGACCAAGAGCCAGTACTGGCTGGCGGAGATCAGCTATGTTTTTCACGGGCGTGACATCTTCTCCCCGGTGGCGGCACACCTTGTCAGCGGGGTACCCCTTCACGAGCTTGGCCAGCCTTTTAACGATCCAATCCGAATTGCCCTGCCTAGGCCCACCGCTACTGCCCGCGGCTGGCTGGGGGAGGTCATCCACATTGACCATTTTGGCAACCTGGCAACCAGCATCCGTGCAGAGCAGCTGGCAAGTCATTTTGACCAGAAGGAAAAGTTTATGGTTCGGGTTGGCGGGAAGAAAATCCCCGGGTTGGTGAATACCTTTGGGGAACGCCCGGTTGGTGAGCTTGTTGCGCTGGTAGGCAGCACCGGGAACCTGGTGATTTCGGTCGTGAATGGAAGTGCGGCCAGCCTGCTCGGGTCGCGCGTGGGTGATAAGGTAGAATTGGATTGGGAATAAACGGGAGTAGGTGTACCTTTGACCACTGAGAAAAAACAATCCCCGCTGGTTGTTGAGAATTTATCCTTTAAGTATCGTGTTCGCCCTGAGATGGCGATAGAAGATATTTCTTTTTCGCTGCAACCCGGTGAGATGCTATTGATTGCCGGGGCCAGCGGGTGTGGCAAGACCACCCTGACCCGTTGCATTAATGGGTTAATTCCCCGCAGTTATGGCGGCGATCGCAAAGGCAAGGTTTTACTGCATGGCCGGGATGTGGCTGAAATGACCCTGGTGCAAGTGGCCCAGGTGGTTGGAACCCTGTTACAAGACCCGGAACGCCAGATTGTGGCCAGCAATGTGTATAATGAAATTGCTTTTGGGCCTG
The DNA here is from genome assembly GCA_024710905.1 of Anaerolineales bacterium. Taxonomy (GTDB): domain Bacteria; phylum Chloroflexota; class Anaerolineae; order Anaerolineales; family Villigracilaceae; genus JANJTV01. The sequence continues at coordinate 32,592 of JANJTV010000084.1, forward strand.
AAAACCTGGGTCTGCCGCTGGAGGAAGTACATGCCCGGGTGGAAGGTGCGATGCTACGGTTGAAGATTGAATACCTGCGCAAGCGTGAGACTTTTACCCTTTCGGGCGGTGAGAAACAAAAGGTGGCCCTGGCAGGCTTGCTGGCGATGAATCCATCCATCCTTTTGTTGGATGAGCCGCTGGCCTCCCTGGATCCGGCTTCTGCCTATGAAGCCCTGGAAATCTTCCGCAGCCTTGCTGATGAAGGCAAGACGGTTATCCTGATCGAACACCGGGTGGAAGATGCCATTGCAGCCCGACCCGACCGACTGCTTTACTTGGAAGCAGGCCGCATCCGCTACCTGGGCGGAATCCAGACCCTGCCAAAGGAACTTAACCATACCCAGGTAAAACTGCCTGCCCAGTGGGTTGTCGATCGTGTTAAGCAGCAGAACCAAAAAATCGAATTTATTGCTTCTTCCCCGGCCCGCCAGGATGCCCCTGTGCTGGCTCGTTTTGAAAATGTCTCGTTCAAGTATGAAGAAGACCTGCCTTTTGTCCTAAATGACATCAATCTGGATATTCGCCAGGGTGATATGATCGCTGTCTTGGGGCCAAACGGGGTGGGGAAATCTACCCTGGTGAAGCATGCCATTGGGCTGCTCAAGCCCACCCGGGGGCGGGTACTGGTTGACGGGCAGGATACCCGATCCATGACGGTGGCGCAAATTGCCACCCAGCTTGGGTACGTCTTTCAAAGCCCAACGCATATGTTGTTTGCCCCGTCGGTGCGCGAAGAACTCTCGTTTGGTCCGCAGAACCTGGGTTTTGCCGCTGAACAGGTAGAAAAAAGTGTTACAGAAAGCCTTGCCACGCTGAACCTGACCGGCCTCGAGGAATACCAGCCACTGGGTCTTTCCTTTGGCCAACAAAAACGAACAACCATTGCGGCCGTGGTGGCCATGCGTTCAAAAATAATTGTGATGGATGAACCGACAGCCGGGCAGGATTTTGCCAACTACACCCGCTTCATGGAGGCCATGTGCCGTCCCGGGAAGGGGCGTGAGTCGCTGCTATCCAGCACTTTTGCGGCGTCCCTGTTTATCACTCACGACCTTGACCTGGCTGTGACCTATGCCAACCGGGTGTTGCTGGTGGGCGAAGGCCGACTGATGGCCGATGGTGCGCCGCAGGAAGTGCTTAAGGATTTTGAACTGTTGATGCGTTGCCGCGTACGCCCAACTTCTTTGTTAAGGATGAACATGGAACTTCTGCCCAAGACCGGGCAGTTTATGCCAGCCGAGGCGCTGGCGGCTTATTCTTCTGGGAAGTAAACCCTGCAACCTGGCTGGTTTGCCAGGGTTATACTGAATGGGTCAGTGATTCTAACCAACTCAATTCATTTCTATCAAGGAGAGAACCATGGACAACAAGAATGTTTGGGAATTTGGCACCCGCCAGGTTGTGTACGGCGCGATTGGCGCTGCCCTTTACGGCGCGTTTTCGCTGCTGACCAATCTCGTTCCGCTGCCTGCCGCCGGCAATATCACCTTCCGCCCGGCTGTCGCTGTGCTGATCTTCTTCGGTGTGGCGTATGGTCCGTGGGTTGGCCTGCTGGCCGGTTTCATCGGCAACACGCTTGGCGATATGCTGGCCGGATGGGGCTTCTACTGGAACTGGAGCGTCGGCAATGGCCTGATGGGCATGATCCCCGGCCTGGTCATGGCCTCCATCAACGATTTCCGCGCTCGCGGTGACATCATTAAGGCGGTTCTGTGGGGCTTCGGAGGTATCGCCGTAGGCATGTTGTTTGCTTCGCTGACAGAAATGTTTGTCGGTGGAATTGATATCAACACGGCGCTGGTCGGTTACTTCACACCTGCTTTCATTGGAAATGCCGTTGTGACCGCCGTCTTGCTGCCCATTTTGATGATTGCTTTTGCTGCAGTCGCCGCCCGCCGCGGCCGCTAACCGCTTATGCTTGTTTCCTGGAAGTACCGTCCTCGTGACACCTTCATCCAACGTCTAGACCCGCGCACACGCCTGATTTTTATGGCCTGCGTGATTTTTGCGTTCACCATTCCGCAAATTTGGGATTTCCGGATCGCCTTCCCCATTTTCCTTGTATCACTGACCCTGTATTTGCTTGCCCGCATTGAATGGAAGGATGTCCGGCGTGCCTGGTTGTTCGTGCTGATTTTGGTGGTGTTCATCGTTGGCCTGAATGGTTTGCTCTCAGGCCGTGGCGGTCCGACCTCGGTCATCCAGGAGGAAAACCCGGTTACCCTGTTTACCATCCCACTGGCCGTGCCTGGCACTGACTGGGCTACTTCGATTGATATCACCGTTGCCAAAACCTGGTTTGCCATTACCCAGATGACTCGTATGCTGGCGATGGCCATCCTGGCGCTGCCCTTACCCTACACCATGGACCCCAATATTTATGGCATCACATTCCGCCGGATGGGTGTCTCTGACAAAGTGTCTTTCACCATGGATCTTGCTTTTCGCTTCCTGCCCACCCTGGCGCGTGATTTAAGCATCACCATTGATGCCCAGCGCACCCGGGGATACGAAATGGAAAGTGCAAAAGGGGGCATTGTGGAACGCCTGCGCCGTCTGGCTCCGCTGGTTGTGCCTGTTACCATGCAGGCCACCGTCACTGGCGAGGAAGTGATTGACGCCATGGACTTACGTGCCTTTGGCACAGCACCGCGCACCTGGTTAAAAACCCTGCACTTTGGCCCGTCTGACTACTTCCTGATCGGCCTGGGCATTGTGATTTTTGTCGGTGCGTGTGTACTGCGCTGGGGCTTTGGGATTGGTGAATTCTGGGTTCCAGATTTCATGTACGCGTTGGCTGCATCCTGATGCGGTGAAACTTAAACAAAAAGAGGCGGGCCATTCGGCCCGCCTCTTTTCTTGCTATTGATACTTATGGGCGTGTGTATGTGCTCACGTCCCCACCCATCAACTCGATCGAGTCGATCAAGATCTGGATGACGTACTTGGGATTGTGGGCATACCCACCCGTGTCCTTGCTCGCATACTGGAAGTTGAAAGCAGCTTTGAGCAGGTTCGGGGTCCAACTGGCAAAACTGGCATTGCGGCCTTCTTCGTTCTTGTCAGGCTGGCCGTCACCGTTCGCATCAGCAAACCAGTAGGGGTAAGCTGTGGAGCTATACAGGATGCCATTCAGGCCTTTATCCTGAGCGTAGGCAACGATCGCATCATACAGCGCCAGGCGCAGGGTGTCGATTTCGCCGTAGATGCCTTCGGTTACATCGCCGTCACCATCAAAATCAGTGGTGCTTATGCGGATGGTGCGCGGGTCAGTCACGCCGGGGTGGCAGGTGGCGCAGTTGGCGATATCCAACTCAAGCGCGTGGACGTTGTGGCAATCTGCACACTTGTTATTCATCGGGTGCTGGTTGAGGCCGACATAGGCTTTGCCATCGAACTCGTAAGCGCCCTGGGCTTCCGTCCCGAAGATGGTTACGCCAGCCGGGAAATAGTGGATATTGCGGAAGCCGAGAGAAGACTGGCGTCCGTTAATTTCCACCGGGGCGGGAACTGCATCCATATCGGTCGGATTGAAATTGGCAATGGTCCGATCCACACTGGCCTTGGATTCGCGACCCTGGTGGCACTGCAGGCACAGGTTTGAACCATCCCCTTCGCCGAAGGAGACGACGTTTCCAGACGGCATGGTAACTTCATTGACTGCATACAGTGCAGGCCAATTGGCAGAGTCGTGGCAGGTGGAACACATCAGACCGTTGCCAGCCGGGAGACCCTCTTCAGGGATTTCCTGCCCAGCAAGAAGCAGGGGCAGGCCGGTGGCGGTATGGCACTTCGCGCAGTTGGCTTCCACGACATAGGCCGGTTTTTCATCTTCGGCGGCATCCCAGTGGCGCCAGGCTTCGGCGGAGCCGTCGAAGTGGCCCGCGTCGGTGCGGTGCATGCCAGACATGTCAGTCTTGGTGGTCAGCTTGTCGGATGCATTCATGTCTTCAATCGAGTCGAACAGCAGCTCGATGATGTATTTGCCGCCATGGGCGAATGCACCGGGGTCTTTCTTGCTGGTCTGGTAGTTGTAAGCAGCCTTGAGCAGGCGCGGGGTCCACTGGGTGTAACCCACCTTGCGTCCTTCGGCCTCATCGGCTACGCCATCGCCATCAGCATCAGCAAACCAGTAGGGGTGGGCGGAGGAGTCGTAGACGATACCAGCGCCATTTGCTTCGAGGGCGTAATTCAGGATCGTGGCATACAGGGAGTCCTGCAGGCCCTGGATCTCGTAGTACACGCCTTCTTCCTTGTCGCCATCGCCATCATAATCCATGGCGGAGGACGGTTCGCGGATATTCCTCAGGCTTTCCAGGTCAGCAGCATCTTCACCATGGCAGATCGCGCAGGTGTCGAGGCGGACTTCCAGGCTGTGTGAGTTGTGACAGCCGATACAGGAATTGGCCATCTCAACATGGGCGTTCTTGGCATCATAAGTCTTGCCATCATACTGGTAACCGCCCTGTACTTCGGCGCCATAGAGCGTAGCGGCAGCCGCATAGTAGTGGATGTTCAAGAAGCCCAAGCGAACGTCGTTGCCCTGATCGTTCTTGTAGGGGGCGGGGACGGCATCCGGATCGAGATCTTCACCGAAGTTGGCCAGCGTGGTGTTGACGTTAACGGTGGACTGGCGACCCTGGTGGCAGTTCATACAAATGTATGACGGGCCAGCCGCCTCGGCAGAAATAACAGCGCCGGAGGGGAAGGTCACTTCGGTCTGCGACATGGCAGTTGCACCATGGCAGGTGTCACAATTGAGCGGCTGGCCAGGGGCCGGAACAGCTGCGGTGACTTTACCATTGGCCAGGAAGTCTTCGAAACCAACCGGGCTGTGGCACTTGGCACAGGTGGTCGGAATCTCAGGTGTAGAAGCGGTATCCCAATAGGTGAAGGCGGCAGCAGCCGCATCTCCATGACCGGAACCGGCAAATGCCTCGGCAGCAGCAGCAGCCGGGTCAACTGTGGGTTCGGGGGCGGGGGCTTCTTCCGTAGGCGCAGAGGCGTCTGTGGGGGCCGGGGCTTCTGTTGCTTCGGGTGTGGCGGGAGCACAGGCGGCCAGTAAAGCGGCCAGCATGATGAGCGTCCCAAGTACAATTAAGCTCTTTTTCAACATAGTCATTCTCCTTGATCGGGTTATAAGATGTGCACTGAGTGATTAGTTACCGATAAAACACCTCCTGAAACTCACCTTATTTGTCGCCTTGTAACGACATTAATGATACATTAATCAAACCCGCCTGTCTGTAAATAAACTCATGATTATCCTATGATGAATGTAATAAGGTGGAATATATATAGATTACAATAAAAATGACAAAAACGCCACAAATTAGTTGTGGCGTTTTATTAGTTCTGCAACAATCTTTTCGGCGGCCTGGCCGTCCCCGTAGGGGTTGTGGGCCTGGGTCATGTGTTCTCTGGCGACCGGGTCATCCAGCAGCCGGTTGGCCTCCTGAAGGATGCGTTCTGTCCTCGTCCCGACCAGTTTGACCGTGCCAGCCTGCACGCCTTCCGGCCGTTCGGTGACTTCCCTTAATACCAGTACGGGCACGCCTAGGCTGGGAGCTTCCTCTTGCAGGCCGCCCGAATCGGTCAGGATCAGTACGGCGCGTTTCATGATATGTACCATTGGCAGGTAATCGAGCGGTGGCAACAGGCTGATCCGCGTGTGGCCGCTGAGAATTCTCCGGGCTACCTGTTGGACGTTTGGGTTTAGGTGAACCGGGTATATCACCTGCAGGTCGGGATGGCTGTCTGCCAGTGTGCGGATGGCCGTACAGATATTCTCCAGCGGCTGGCCAAAGTTTTCGCGGCGGTGGGCAGTTACCAGCAGGATCCGCTTGCCTTCCATCTGGCTGAGCAATTGACGTGTCTCATCTGGCACAGGCAGGCGGGCAATTTGGCGCAATGCATCAATGACCGGGTTGCCGGTTACGACAATTCGGCTGGCGGGGATATTCTCTTTAAGCAGGTTCTGGCGCGACCATTCGGTGGGGGCAAAATGCAAATCGGCGACCACGCCAGCCACCTGGCGGTTAATCTCTTCGGGGAAGGGTTGGAACTTGTCGCCAGTGCGCAGGCCCGCCTCGACATGCCCGAACTTGATGCGATGATAATACGCGAGCAGAGCAGTGGCCATCACCGTGGTCGTATCGCCCTGGGCCAGGACCCAGTCTGGTTTAACGGAAGACAGCACCGGGTCCAGCCCGCTGAAAATTGCGGCGGTAATCTGGGCCAGGTTTTGGTCCGGTTTCATCAAGTCCAGGTCAATATCCGGTTTAATGTTGAATAAATCCAATACCTGGTCGAGCATCTGGCGATGCTGGGCGGTCACACAAACCAGCGACTCAACCTGGTGGGATTGGGCCAAAGCCTGAACCACCGGGGCCATTTTAACGGCCTCGGGACGGGTGCCAATGACGGAAAGGACGCGCAGTTTGCTCATACAAATTTCAGCCTGAATGCTGCGACGGCCACCATTCGGAAGAGTAGCATGCCGTGCCGCCAGCGGTCAATATTGGTTTGGCCGTAGGTACGCTCCTGGTAACGAATGGGCATATCCACGATGCGGCGGTTTTGTTTTGCGGCGCCAAAGATCAGGTCGAAGTCGCCAAAGGGATCAAATTCGCCGAAATAACTGCGGTTGGCGACGATTTTTTTATAATCGCGATTCCAGAGCACTTTTGTGCCGCAAAGCGTGTCTTTGATGGGCTGGCCGAGCAACCAGGAGAAAAGCAGGCTAAAGGTTTTGTTGCCCAGCAGGTTTAGGAAGCGCATGGCCTGCTCCTGCATCGGGTACACCAGTCGCACGCCATTGATGAATTCGCCTTTTCCGCTTACCAGCGCTTCGTAGAAGCGCGGCAGGTCTTCTGGCCGCACGGTCAGGTCGGCATCCAGGATCATCAAAATATCTCCCCGGGCTTCGTCAAAACCCAACCGCACGGCATCGGCTTTGCCTTTGCCGGTTTGCTGGAAGACCCTGGCATCGCGTTCCGGGTGTCGCACAATGGCCTGCTGGATGGCCTCGAACGTATTGTCTTTTGAGTGCCCCTCCACAAAAATTAACTCGGTGTGGCTGCCCATGGTTGGGGTGCGCTGGAAGGCTGCTTCAATATTCCCGGCCTCGTTGCGGGCGGGAATGATTACCGAGACGCTGGGTTGTTTGGCGCCGGGCGGCAATTGCGGACGGGCGCATAACAAATTCATCCAGGCCAGTTCGTTAAATGGCCACAGTTTAACCAACACTTTGTTGAACAGGTCCCGCACCAGTGGCAGTGATATCGGCAGGAGGATTTCACGCTGGTGCCTGAAAACCTCGTACCCGGCCAGGTGGAGCAGGTTGGTAACATCCTGCGGGGTGACCCAATTTTGCAGCAGGGTGGGGGTGGCCAACCCAAGTACGCTGGCCAGGCTCAGCCAGGGCTGGTAGACCCGGCTGTGGAAGTTAATCAGGATGCGTGTATCCGAAGTGCAAAACTGCTTGAGGTGCATAAAAACTTGCTGGATGTCCCACAGGTCGTTTACCAGGTCAGACAGGATGATGACATCAAACGTTTCCTCGCTTTTGTAATCAAGGATATCGCCATGGAAGAATTCCAATCCCGGATGTTCCTGGCGGGCTACCGAGAGCATTACTCCCGAGATATCGACGCCCACACCCCTGGAGGGTTTCAGGGCAGCCAGCAGGGTGGCCTGCCCGCAGCCGACTTCCAGCACGCGCTGGCCGGGAGAAACCATCCACTGATAGATCTCGGTCAGGCGGTGGTGATATTCCGCGCTGAAGAAGTTGCGCCCGGCACGGCGGGCGGCGATGTTGTCCCAGTGCGACTGGCGTTGGGCGATGTGTTCGGCCGGGGTGGAGGCCTGGTTTGTTGTACTCATTCAGAAGCGTAGCTCACTTTGTTCAATGGAATGGTCGCAATTATAGTTTGTCTTTGATCTTCCGGACTATTGGTTTTGGTAGGTGTTTCTCACTGCGGGCATACTATAATAGAAGCACTATGGAAGAGAGAATTCAGAAAATATTATCGCGGGCAGGAATTGGTTCGCGCCGCGCTTGCGAGGAGTTAATCCTGGCCGGGCGGGTTACTGTTAATGGCCGCCAGGCCGAAATTGGCCAAAAAGCTGACCCCGCCACAGACCGCATTGTTGTGGATGGCCAACCGATCCAGGCGGCTGAGCCGCCCGTTTATATTGCCATGTACAAGCCACGCAATGTACTTTCGGTGGTGGAAAGCGAACCGGGCGATACCCGCAAAACGGTGCGTGACTTAATCCCCATGCCTGGGCATCTTTACCCGGTGGGCCGCCTTGATTTTGACAGCGAGGGCCTGGTCTTAATGACCAATGATGGTGAACTGGCCAACCGGTTGACACATCCTCGCTTTGGGCATGAAAAAATCTATCGTGTGTTGGTGGCCCGCCAGCCCGACCCCCAGCAGTTGGAAACCTGGCGGCGCGGCGTGGTACTGGAAGACGGCCACAAAACCCTGCCCGCCCAGGTGAGCCTGGAGACAAAGGCCGGGAAAGGCGCCTGGTTGCGCATCACCATGCGAGAAGGCCGCAAACGCCAGATCCGCGAGATTGGCTCGCTGTTGGGGCTGCCAGTGGTGCGGATTTTGCGGATCGCGATTGGTTCGCTGCGGCTGGGCAACCTTAAAGCAGGTGAGTGGCGTCCGTTGAGTGAAGAAGAGATTGCTGTCCTGCGTGGGCAGAAACCTTATACGGCGCGAGCCCCACGCGGCAGGCGGACCTCCACAGCGCGGGCGGGGGCACCTGTTCGTAAAACGGGGGGCGCTGCGGGGAGACCTGCCGGTAAGGCCGCAGGCAATCGCCCGGCTCGCTCATCCCGCCCATCGCCATCCTCCAAGCCCGGGGGTGATAAACCCCAACGAAAACCGCGCCCGGCAGGCGCCTCGCGCGGGCAGAAAAAGCCTGGCAGGTAAATGCTCGAAACGAAATTAAAAACTGGCCGCTATAGAACGGCCAGTTTTGCTTCCTGATGCTGCTTATGCGCGGATATCGATCAGTTTTTTGACGACTGGCTTGAGTGCTTTCTTTAATGTTTCGAGTTCGACATTTTTGACTTTGAAGGTCAGCATGCGGGTGGATGGGTCGTCCCCGGTGAACTGCCCAAAGGCGACAAAATTGCCTTTTTGGGCGGCGATGGCTTCGGTGATCTTGGCCAGCTGGCCGGGTTGGTCGTCGATCAGGGCAGTGACGCGGACGCCCATTTCGCGTGCCCCCATCAGCTCAAGGAAAATCTTGAACAGGTCAGTTTCGGTGATGATGCCAATCACTTTGCCGTTGCGCATGACCGGCAGGCCCCCAATTTTGTTATCGGCCATGATGCGGGCGGCCTGTTCGATAGGGGTGCTTTCATCAACGGTCATGACATTTTTGGTCATGACTTCTTCGACTGTGATTTTGCTGACCAGGTAATTGATTTCCCAGATACTTAACGTAGTGGCCGGGGATGGCGAGGCATTGAGCAGGTCTTTGTCAGAGACGATACCAATCAGTTTGCCTTTCTTGACCACCGGCGCGCGACGGATGTGCTCTTTCTTCATTAAACTGAGCACATCGGGGATGGGCATCTCGGGGCTTATGGTGATAACGGGTTTTGACATTCGTTCGCCGACTAACATAGCGTTTCTCCTTTTTGGTTGGTTGGCAACCTTATTGTAGCCTCAACTCGTCCCCCTGCCGATTGACGAATGTCACTTTAGAATCATTTCCGCTGTGCGGTTTTTAGGACAAATGTGAGTATTTTTGTTGGTTTAAGGTTTCTGGGAGAAATAAAATAAATAGACCTGCCGTCAGGCAGGTCTATTTTGAATGCTATTTGCCAAACTCTTTCAGGACGCGCGCCATGTGGCGGGCATGCTTTACATAGAGGTCCAGGCGGATGTTCTCGTTGGGGGCGTGGGCGCGAGTATCGGGGTAGCCCAGCCCGGCGGTAGCCACCGGCATGTTGAGTTCGTGGACAAAGGGGTAGTTTGGCCCCGACCCGCCGACCATGGGAATTAATTCCATTCTGGACTCGAATACTTCTTCAGCGGTTTCCACAACCAGTTTGATGAACGGGTCATCGGGATTGGTTTTGGCAGCCGGGCCGCCGCCCAAGAATTCGATCTGGATCTCCTCGAAACCCCCGGAATCCAGGTGCTGGCGCAGCAGGGTCAGGCAGCGTTCAATCTTCTGGCCGGGAGCAAGGCGGAAATCCACTTTGGCGGAGGCACGGGCAGGCAGGACGGTTTTCGAGCCCGGTCCCTGGTAGCCGCTGGTCAGCCCGCAGATGGTACAGGTGGGCTCAAAGGTCTCCTGCATGAACAGGTCTGTTCCGCCGGTGACGCCTTTCAGGAATTTCTTTACGCCATACCGTGTTTTGTATTCTTCTGCTGCATCGGGCTGCAGGTCAAATAATTCGCGGTCGCGCGCGGTGGGTGGTTCGATGCCGTCGTACCAGCCGGGGATAAGGATTTTCTCGTTCTGATCCTTGAGCGTGTTCAGCGCCCAGACCAGCCGCCAGGCGGCATTCTCAAAAATGGAACCACCTACGCCGCTATGGACGTCAATGGCGGCGGTTTCAATCGAAAGTTCAACATAGCAAATGCCGCGCAGGCCGAGGTACTGCATGGGCACCTCGCGGTGATCCACCCCGCCAAACTCCCAGATGCAGGCATCAGCAGCCAGCTTGCCCTTGTTTGCTGTAATAAATTTGGGCAGGTGAATGCTGCCGGTTTCTTCTTCACCTTCAATCAGGAACTTCACATTACAAGGCAGTTCCCCATCGGAATCCAGTAATGCATCTATGGCGTACAGCCGGGCAGTGATGTGGCTTTTATCGTCGCTCACACCACGCCCGAACAATTTGCCATTCCGCAGCGATGGTTCAAACGGCGGGGTTTCCCAGAGTTCCAGCGGTTCGGCGGGCTGGACATCATAGTGGTTATAGAACAGCAGGGTCTTATCGGCGTTGCGGCCCTTGCGCTCGGCGAAGACCACAGGAGCACCGCCGGTGGGAAGCACTTCTACAGTGAAGCCGCGTTTCGCCAACAAGCGGGCGGTTAATTGGGCGCACTCCTGCATACCCCAATTTTGTGCGCCAACCGAGGGTTGGGCCACCAGTTCTGAGAGCTCGGCGATGCTCCCATCCAGGTTTTTTTCAAGGTATTGATCAATCTTTGTGTAAGACATCTTCTCTCCTTGTGTTTAGTCGAGCAGCCAGTTAATCGAGGACGCTCCCAGGTAGGCAACGGCTGTCATTTTGATGACCTGCCCGATCCAGGCCGCAATCAGGAATTTCCACACTTTCATTTTTAATGCCCCGGCAGCGATACTGGCTGCATCGAAAAACGGATTGGGGATGGCGGCCAGGATAACGATTGCCAGCATGCCATATTTTTCAACGAAAGGCAGTAATTTCTCGTCCGCATCGGTGCGTTCCAGCATCATACGTCCGCCGATCCCGGCCAGGTAACCGGTTAGCTCACCAAGGGCTGCGCCGGTTGCTGCTGAAAGCGCAACGCCGAGCGGGTGGAAAATCCCGGCCATGGTAAAGACCACTGCCAAACCCGGCGCGGGGAACAGGACCGTCGCACTTGACATCATTGCCACCAGGAAAATCCCCGGGTAACCATAGACGGCCAGTTCCTGGGCCTGGTCGCGAAAATAAAAGACCGTCACCGTGATCAGGATGAACGCCAGCAGGCTGAGCAGGCGCAAGACCAGCGTGCGCCGGCTATTTTGTTTGGATGCTTCGGGCTGGCTCATCGAGTGTTGCTACTGTTATTCTTCAACGATAACCACGCTGTCGATTTTTACGCCGGGGTATTCCGGGCGCATTGGGTCGCGCGGAGGAATGGACATTAATACATCCATGCCTGAAGTAACTTCGCCAAAAACACTGTGACGGTTATCCAGCCAGGGGGTGGGCACATGTGTGATGAAAAATTGTGAACCGTTGGTCCCCGGCCCGGCATTGGCCATCGAGAGAATGCCAGGTTTGTCGTGCTTCAATGACGGATGGAATTCATCGCCAAAGCGATAACCTGGCCCGCCGCGCCCGCTGCCGGTGGGGTCGCCTGCCTGGGCCATGAAATCGGCAATTACGCGGTGGAAGATCGTGCCGTCATAAAAACCTTCGCGCGCCAGGAAGACAAAATTATTCACTGTCGTCGGGGTCTTGTCGGCAAACAACTTAAGCACAATATCGCCTTTTTCTGTTTGGATTGTGGCCGTGTACTTTTTCTTGCTGTCAATCGTCATGGCGGGCGGGGTGGCCCATTGTTTGTTGCTCATGTGTATATTCCTTTCGGGGTGGGGGTTGTTCTTAATAGTACTTCCAGTCGCGCAACGACCATATCCATGGCGGCCGTGTTAAAACCGCCTTCGGGGATGATCACATCTGCGTAACGTTTGGATGGCTCTACGAATTCCAGGTGCATGGGTCGCACGGTATTCAGGTATTGCTGTACAACCGATTCGGCGCTGCGGCCGCGCTCCTGAATGTCACGTTGCAGGCGACGGATGAACCGCAGGTCCGGGTCAGTATCAACAAAGATTTTCAAATCCAATAGTTCGCGCAACTCGCGCTCTACGAAAATCAAAATCCCTTCAACCAGGATGATATGCCTTGGCTCAATGCGGATGACGCTCTCAGTCCGCCGATCGCTTGAAAAATCATACACCGGCAAATCCACAGGCTGGTAGTCCTTAAGTCGTAATACATGCTCGATCATCAACTCTGTTTCGAGGGAATTGGGATGATCGAAGTTAATTTCCGAACGTTGGGCAGATGGCAATTTGCTTAAATCTCGATAGTAGGCATCGTGCGGCAGATAGGCAATTTTATCTATCCCAATGCGGTTCAGAATTTTCTGTGCCACCGTGGTCTTGCCGGAGCCAGAACCGCCTGCAATACCGATTACCAGGGGGGTGTGTTGCGCCATGACACTATTATAACCTTTGGCTTTAACAAAAATAGCGGATGACAGGTCCTGCCATCCGCTATTTGAACATTTTTAGAATTGTTTACATGCCTGCCATAAAGGCAATGCCCACTGTTCCTGGGCCAGTATGCGTACCCACCACTGGGCTGACTTCCGTTTCGAAGCTTTCAACTGGCTTGAGCAGGTCGTTGACCTTGGCCAGTACGGCTTTGCCATCCTCGGGCGCTTTGGCATGCAGGCTGGCAACCCGCACCGGGGTGCGCCCGCCGACCTGTTCGCCGACAATCTCTACCAGGCGATCCATGGCTTTGCCTTTGGTGCGTACCCGCTCGAAGGCCTCCACGCGGCCATCCTTTAGACCCAAAATGGGTTTCAGATTGAGGGCGGTGCCCAGCAGGCGTTGTGCGCCGCCAATACGGCCACCGCGATGCAGGAATTCCAGCGTATCAACAACAAAAAGGACGCCCGTGTGGGCAGTGGCTTTCTCAGACAGGGCTTTGCAATCGGCCAGCGAGGCACCTTCGGCTGCGGCTCGCGCGCAAGCCAGAACGTTGAATCCCAGCGCCATGGCAGTGGCACGGCTGTCGACAATTTCCACATGTTCCTTCCCCTTGCTCATGTTATCTCGGCCCTGGAATGCGGATTGCTGCGTGCCGGAGAGGAGGGATGAAACAAAAACACCCAGCACATCGTAACCTTCTTCCACCAATTTTTCAAAGGTTTGCTGCATGGTCAAAACTGAAACCTGTGAGGTGGTTGGCATGGTCTTGGCGGTCTGCAGGCGGCTGTAAAATTCGGTCGGCTGGATGTCCACGCCGTCTTTGAAGGTCTCCTCGCCCCAGATGAGCATTTGCGGCAGGACGGTGATGTTGTATTTCGAAATCACGTCCTTGGGGAAGGTGGAGGTGCTGTCTGTCACAATGGCTACTTTACGCATGGCAGTTACTCCTTTACTAAAAAATGATAATGGGATTGATGTGCGCATTACAACACGCATTATTATATGCGGGTTGCGTTTCTTTAATATTTTCTCACCAAAGTCTTATTCGTGCCTTGCCTTGTTTCGTATCGAAAAAGCCGGAAAACTGCCCATTTCCCTGCTTAAGGGACGGGCAGCACATTTGTCAATAGCCTGCATGGTATAATGACGGGAAGTTAATTCAGCAATTATCAGGAGCGCATTTTGGCTTTTAATCCCCTCAACTGGCTGCTGGGAATATTCTCCCTCGACATCGGCATTGATCTCGGCACGGCCAACACCCTTGTGTATGTGCGTAACAAGGGCATTGTCATCAATGAGCCGTCCTGGGTGACCATTGACAAACGTACTCGTGAACCACTGGCTGTGGGCTTGAAAGCCAAAGAAATGATGGGTCGTACATCCGGGAACCTGATCGCTGTCCGCCCGGTGCGCGACGGCGTTATCTCCGAGTTTGACATTACTCAGATTATGTTGACCTACTTTATTGGCCAAGTGCATGAGCAAAGTGTGGTGCCCCTGCCCCGGCCGCGCGTGGTGATTGGCATGCCGGCTGGCGTTACGGAAGTGGAAAAGCGTGCGGTGTATGATGCAGCCATGTCGGCTGGTGCACGTGAGGCCTATTTGATCGAGGAACCAATTGCCGCAGCCCTTGGCGCTGGCCTGCCAGTTTCCGAAGTGCGCGGCAGCATGGTGGTTGATATCGGCGGAGGCACAACGGAAGTGGCAGTTATGTCGATGAGCGGGGTGGTGGTCTCCCGGTCATTGCGTGTTGCGGGCGACGAAATGGATCAGGATATCGTCCAGTACATTCGTAATAAATACAACCTATTGGTTGGTGAGGGTGTTGCTGAACAAGTTAAGATGAAGATCGGCTCGGCCTATCCTTTACAGCAAGAAAAAACCATGGAAGTGCGGGGGCGCAACCTCGTGAACGGCCTGCCCGAATCCATTGAAGTTTCCTCCGTTGAGGTGCGCGATGCCCTTTCCGGTTCTGTGCAGGTGATTGTTGATACTATTCGTGATGCGCTGGATGAAGTCCCGCCTGAAATCGTGGCCGATTTGATGGATACTGGCATTTGCCTGGCAGGTGGCGGCGCATTGTTGCAAGGCCTGGCTGACCGCTTGGCCGACGAACTCAACCTGCGCGTCTGGCAGGCTGAAGACCCTCTTACTTGCGTGGTGCGTGGTACGGGCGTTGTGCTGAACGATTTTGAATCAATGCGTGGCTACCTGAGCAGCCTGGAACGCGGCAGCGCCCGCCGTCGCGCCTGATTCGATAAGGGCCGCCTCCTGGCGGCCTGGCATTGCCCCTGGCTATGAGAAATTTCTTTTCCCGTTTTTCACAGATTACCATTATTTTCCTGGTTGTTTCCGGCCTGCTTGCCCTGGCCTTGAGCGGGAATTTGGGCGTCCTTTCGGACTTGTCCGTTTCCAGCATGGTGGATTTCCAGGCTGCTGTCGCAGAGCGGTTTGTTGCCTTCCGCGATTTCGTCACCGTACCGCGTGATGTGCTTGCCCTGCGCCAGCAAAATACCACCCTTGAAGCCGAGGTGTCGCGCTTGCAAGCCCAGGTGGTTGCGCTCGAGAAACAGCTTGCCGAAACTGAAACCCTGGCCGCGCTGGTTAATTTCTCCCGCCTGAATCCTGAGAGTTCCTACACGGCGGCTTCCGTGATTGGCCGCGACCCAAGTCCTTTCTTACATTACATTATTATTGATCGTGGTTCGGCCGACGGTATCCGGCGGGGCATGCCTGTGGTTACAGATCAGGGCTTGGTGGGTCGGGTGGATGCTGTCATTTCGGATGCCGCGCGCGTCCAGTTGATTACAGATCCTGCATCTGCGGTAAACATCCGTCTGGAGCAGGCCGCTCGAGATGGCGTGCTGGTTGGTTCTGTGGCCGGGGACCTGTTCCTTGACTTCATTGCCCAGGACGTTAATCTGGAAGCGGGAGATATTGTCCTGACATCCGGCCTGGGCGGCAGTTACCCACCAGACCTGATTATTGGTCAGGTGATTAATGTCCGGCGGCGTGATAGTGACATTTTTCAGCAGGCTACCATCCAACCCATTGTGGACTTTACCCAATTGCGGGTCGTGCTGGTCATCACGGATTTTCGTCCTGTGAACATCACCCCGTTGCTCCCCTGAAACATTATGCGTAACCTTGTTGCTTTTCCCGTCCTCGGGTTGGTGCTGATTTTGCAAACGTCAATTTTCAGCCAGGTGCAATTGCTGTCGGGCGCCGCCGACCTGGTTTTGCTGGTTATTGCGGCCTGGGCCTTGCAACCGCAAGTCGATTCCGCCTGGCACTGGGCCTTGCTGGCTGGCATGCTGACCGCCTTTATTTCGGCAATGCCATTTGTGGTTCCATTGGCCAGTCTGGCGATTACTGTTGTTTTGGCACGGGCCATCCAGCGGCGCATCTTGAATTCGGAATGGGTTTCAGTTTTATCTGTTACCATTCTTGGCACGCTCGCGTCTCATTTGCTTTCTTTTATCGGTTTAGTGAGCATCGGGGTTGCCATAGACCTGCAGGATGTAGTGGCTTTTATCACCCTTCCCAGCCTGTTTGCAAACCTGCTTTTGTGCTTGCCCGTCCATTCATTGATCCGCGACCTTGCTTTATGGGTATATCCGCCGGAGGAAATCGTATGAGTTCAACACCCACCCCCATGCCGCGCCTGTCTTTTGAACCCTGGCGGGCCTGGGTTGTCTATGTTGTGCTGGCTGTGGTAGGCATGTCGTTTGCAGGTAATCTTTTCCGTTTGCAGATCCTTGAGTACGATCAGTGGAAGGCGCAAGCAGACGAAAACCGTACCCGCCGCATTAGCGTACCTGCCCCGCGCGGAATCATTTATGACCGCAATTACGGTATCCTGGCGCGCAATGTGGCATCCTACAATATTGTCATTACCCCGGCTGCCTTGCCGGATGATGAAGCTGATATCCAGCAAATCTACCGGGAATTGTCCCAGCTGATCAATGTTCCTGTTAATCAGGGAACTGTGGAAGAAGCTAAAAACTTTTCCATTTGTACACCCGGCCCGGGTATTGCCCAGCTAGTTGCCTTGGGAGAGTCGCTGGCGCCGTACAGCCCGGTTCGCATCAGTTGCAATGTCAGCGAAGAATTGGCGCGAGTTGTTCGTGAAAAATCGGTAGCCTGGCCGGGCGTGGATGTGGAAATTGAGCCGGTGCGAGATTACCCCACTGGCAAATTGACATCCACATTTGTGGGTTTTCTTGGGCCGATTCCGCAGGCCCAGCAGGATTTTTATGAGTCGCTGGGATTTGTCATCCAGCGAGACAAGGTCGGTTACGCCGGTGTGGAAGCCTACTTCCAGAATCTCTTAAGCGGTAGCAACGGCAGCCGCCTGGTGGAAGTGGATGTGGCCGGCCAGGAACTGCGCAACCTGGAGGCGCCTATCGCGCCTGTGCCGGGCAGCAACCTGACCCTGACCATTGACCTGCGCCTGCAAAAAGCCACTGAAGCAACAATTGAACGGGAAATTAACGGTTGGAATGCCTATTTTGGCCGTGTGCGTATTTCCAGCGGCGTCATCATTGCCATGAACCCCCGAACCGGCGAAATCCTTTCCATGGTTTCTTACCCGACCTATGAGAATAATCGTCTGGCACGCATCATCCCGGCCTATTATTACAATCAGTTGGCCGAAGACCCGCGTAAGCCGTTGCTCAATCATGCCGTATCCGATGAATACCCACCCGGATCGGTATTTAAGCTGGCGACAGCGGTTGGTGCGCTGAATGAGAATGTTGTTCGTCTTGGGCAGGTAATCCAGACACCGGGTATCCTGACTTTAACCGAGTCATTCTCCCCGAATGACCCCGGTCTCGAGCGCCCGTTCGTGGACTGGATCTATAATCGTGGCGGCGTGCTCAACCCTGCCGGGTTTGGCCAGTTGGATTTCCTGCGCTGCATTGCGTTTTCGAGCAACGTCTGTTTTTATAAGCTTGGTGGTGGCTACCAGGACGAGATTCCTGAAGGGCTTGGCATCCTGCGCTTGCGAGAATATGCACGGGCCTTGGGCTACGACCAGGTGTCGGGAATCGAACTGTTGGGTGAGGCCGACGGCCTGATCCCATCCCCACAATGGAAGCGTATCAATCGTGGCGAAAACTGGTCCACCGGCGATACCTACATCGCATCCGTAGGCCAGGGCTATGTGCTTTCCACGCCATTACAGGTGCTGATGTCTGCCGCCGTGATCGCCAATGATGGCCGCCTGATGCGCCCAACCATTGTTCGGGAGGTAACGGATAATGAGGGCCGTGTGCTGGAGATCTGGGAAAATCCGGATGGTACCTTTACCTCCACGCCGAATGATCCGGCCAGCCGCCGGATTTCTCCCTTTACTCCTACTTTGCGCTGGGACGTAACCACCGACCCGATCATTACCGTTTTTAACTGTTCGGCTGGCTACTGCGAGGAAGAAGAGGAAAAAATTACTATTCGTCCTGAGGTGATCGAGGCTGTGCAACAGGGCATGCGCCTGGCTGTCACCAATTCTGACCAGGGTACTTTGAATGATGAGTTTGGCTCGCAGACTTTCACGGCCGCAGGCAAGACCGGTACCGCGGAGTATTGTGACAACGTCGCCCAGGCCAATAACCTTTGCCAGTTCGGCGCCTGGCCGACCCATTCATGGACGGTTGCTTACGCTCCGTATGATGACCCGGAAATTGTCGTGGTGGCCTTTGCTTATAATGGCGGCGAAGGCGCGGCAGTGGCCGGGCCGATGGTGCGCTCGGTGATTGCAGCGTACTTTGAGTTGAAGGCCGTGGATGCCGCCCAGCTTGGCCCTTAGGCTGCCTGTGCTATAATTCGAAGTCAATTGCGGCGGGCTGAAACGATGACCACAGATACCTCCCTGGTAGCGATCAAAGGAATGCGTGACGGTTTGCTGGTCACGCTGGGCAATGCCGATTGGAATGTAGTCCGAGATGCGCTGCTTTTGAAAGTGGAGGAGCAGCCTTCCTTTTTTCAGGGTGCGCGCCTGGCCCTGGATGTCGGCGGGCAGGTATTGCATGTAGCCGAACTTTCTGCCTTGCGGGACTCCCTGTCGGGGTTTGGGATTTTCCTGTGGGCAGTCATGAGCGAATCGCCAGTGACTGAGAATACGGCCCAGATTCTCGGGCTAGCTACCCGGATCCACAAACCGCGACCCCAGGCCGAGCCTACTCCCGCGCCAAGGGAAATGGACGAGCACGCTGCGCTCTGGGTGGATCGCACCCTGCGTTCGGGTGTTCGTGTGGAGTACAAGGGGAATGTCGTCATCCTGGGTGATGTAAACCCGGGGGCGGAAGTGGTTGCGGGTGGTAGTGTCATTGTCTGGGGACGCCTTCGTGGGGTTGTGCATGCCGGCGCTGCCGGGGATGCCTCGGCGGTGGTCTGTGCGCTGGACTTGGCTCCCACCCAGTTGCGTATCGCAGACGAAATTGCAGTGTCACCCAAGCGGCAGGGGAAAACCCAGCCGGAAGTGGTGCGATTAAAGGATGGCCAGCTCCAGGCTGAGCCGTGGACACCGACCTGATTTTGGAGGCATTCATGACAGCAAAAACCATCACACTTACCAGCGGGAAGGGCGGCGTGGGAAAAACCACGGCTGTGGCCAATATTGCTGTCGCACTTGCTGCAGACGGGCAAAAGGTCGTCTGTATTGATGGGGATATTGGCCTGCGTAACCTGGATGTGGTGATGGGCCTGGAAAACCGGATTGTGTATGATCTTGTTGATGTGATTGAAGGCCGTTGCAAGGTTCGCCAGGCCATGATTCGTGATAAGCGCCTGCCTGAATTGTTCCTGATTCCCGCCGCCCAGACTCGTGATAAAAATGCTGTTTCTCCGCGTGACATGATTCGCCTGTGCGACGAGCTCAAGAGCGAAGTGGATTGGATTATCATCGATTCCCCGGCGGGCATCGAGCGCGGTTTCAAAAACGCAATTGCCCCGGCCGACCAGGTCTTGATCGTCACCAACCCCGAAATGTCTGCCGTGCGGGATGCCGACCGGGTAATCGGGCTGCTCGAAGCCGAAGAAAAAGCCAGCCCGTCGCTCATTATCAACCGACTTAATCCATCCCTGGTAAAACGCGGGGATATGCTCTCGGTCGACGATGTATATGACCTGTTGCGAATCAATGTGATTGGTATTGTTCCGGAAGATGAGAACGTGATCATTGCGTCAAATAAGGGTGTGCCGCTGGCCCTGGATGGAAAGATGCGGGCTGGACAGGCATTTCGGAACGTTGCCCGGCGATTGCAAGGCGAGCAGGTTCCTTTCCTGGATCTTGAAGCGCAAGGCTTGTGGGAGCGACTCTCCCGGCTGGCGGGAAGGAAGTAACCATGTCATTTCTCGATCGGCTGACTGGCAAGACAAGCGCCAAAAACGCCAAAGAACGACTGCAACTGGTGTTGATTCATGATCGTACTGACCTGACCCCTGACGTGATTGAAGCGCTCAGGGATGAGTTGCTGGCTGTCATTTCGCGGCATGTGGACATTGACCCGGCCAGCATACGGATTCAACTGGAAAACGAAGGCCGTTCCCAGCGCCTTGTGGCCGATATTCCGCTTAAGAATAGTGGCCGCAAACGACTGAGCTAGCCTTCGGGCGCAATTGCGCCCACTTTACTGGATAGGATAAAATGCTGCGCGGATCGTACTGGCGCTATTTTGATTTCTGGCTGATGGGGGCAGTCATTATTCTTATTATTATTGGCGTCACCATGATTCGCTCGGCAGTGGCGGGGAATTACGAGTTAACTGTAGAAACGCCCATTGTCGATCGCCAGATTATTTTTGGCATTATCGGTCTGGTGATTATGCTGGTGACCGCTGCAATCGATTACCGAATGTGGGCGTCGCTCAGCCGGGTTTTATACATTGGGATTATCATCGCGCTGGTGTCACTTAACCTGATTGGTGGTGCATTATTTGGCTCGGCGCGCTGGTTCCAGACGACCCTGGTGTTCATCCAGCCTTCAGAATTTGCCAAACTGGTCATCATCCTGGCGTTGGCGAATTTTTTCGCCAAGCGTCTCGGGGAAATGAACAATCCGCGCCGGACGATTGAAAGTTTTTTCCTGGCGATGGGGATTACAGTCTGGGTATTATTGCAGCCCAACCTGAGCACGTCCATCGTGCTGATGGTTCTCTGGTTCGTTTTATTGTGGATGTCCGGCATTCCTGTCAAGCACTTGTTGATTTATGTTGGGGTTGGTTTGGCAACCATTGTTATTAGCTTCCCGATACTGGTTGAGCAGGGGATCCTCCAGGAGTACCAACTGCGGCGCATTACCAATTTTATTGCGCCTGACCCCAATGCCAGATTCGGTGATATTTACAACATCCAGCAGGCGCTGATCTCAATCGGTTCCGGGGGCTGGCTGGGTGAAGGATACGGGCTTGGCCCGCAGGTTCAATTGCGATTCTTAAAAGTGCGCTGGAGCGATTTTATTTTTTCTGCCATATCGCACGAGTTGGGCTTTTTTGGCGCTATCCTGGTCATTGCCCTGGTTTTCTTTATTGTCATCCGCTGCCTGTATGCGGCGCGGATTGCCCGTGATGCCTATGGTTCTTTACTGGCCTATGGTGTTGCTACGCTAATCGGCTTCCAGGCCATGGTCAATATCGCAGTCAATCTCAACCTGGCGCCTGCCACCGGGCTGACCCTGCCATTTGTCAGCTATGGTGGTAGTTCGCTGGTCGCCAATATGATTGCCATCGGGCTGGTGGAGAGTGTCATTATGCGCCATAAAGCCCTGGAACTATAACTTTTTCTGGAGGAAGTGCTGTGGAAACATCCCCTGTTCGGGTTCGTTTTGCCCCCTCACCAACCGGACGTATGCATCTTGGCAGTGGTCGTACTGCCCTGTATAACTACCTGCTGGCCAAGCGGACGGGTGGAAAATTCATCCTGCGTATTGAAGATACGGACACCAAGCGCACTGTGCCCGGCGCCGAACAGGAGTTGATTGATGGTTTGCGCTGGCTGGGCGTTGATTTTGATGAAGGCCCTGATATCGGCGGCCCGTATGGCCCTTATCGCCAATCTGAACGCAAGGAAATATACCAGCAATATGCCCGGGAACTGGTTGAGAAAGGGCACGCCTATCCTTGCTTTTGCACGCCAGAACGCCTGGAAAAAATGCGTCAGGACCAGCAAAAACGCAAAGAGCCGCCGCATTACGACGGCAACTGTCGCCGCCTGGGTCAGGCCGATGCCGCCGCGCGGGTTGCTGCCGGGGAAAAACACGTCATTCGCTTTAAGATGCCTCGCGAAGGGAGTACTGTAGCCCGCGACCTGCTGCGCGGCGACATTACGATTGAAAATAAGAATATTGATGATTACATCCTGGTCAAGTCAGACGGCTTTGCCCTGTACCACCTGGCGGCAATGGTCGATGACCACCTGATGAAGATCACCCACGTCATTCGTGGCTCCGAGTGGTTAGGCACTTTCCCACTGCATGTCAACATCATCCGCGCATTTGGCTGGGAAGAGCCGGTCTTTATTCACCTGTCGGTCTTCCTGAAACCCAGCGGCAAAGGCAAAATGAGCAAGCGTGAAGCGGCCGATGCACTCAAAGACGGCTACTCGATTTTTATCAAAGACCTGAAAGACCTGGGCTACATCCCTGAAGGTGTGCTGAACTGGATTGTCTTGATGGGTTGGGGCGTGGCCGAGGGCGACGTACTGACCCTGCCGGAGATGATTGAAAAGTTCGATATTAATCACCTGAATCCTTCCCCGGCGGCAATCAACTTCACCAAGCTCGATCATTTCACGGGCACGCACATCCGCATGCTGACCGATGCCGACCTGGCAGGCCGCATCCGCCCGTTTTTTGAAGCAGCCGGGTACACCGTAAATGATGAGATTTTGAACAAACTCACGCCGTTGATTAAGGAGCGCATTGTCACGCTGGATGAAGCTGTTGAAATGGCCGGTTTCTTCTTTAAGGAAGATGTCGTACCTGCCCTGGAGGACTTGATTGCCAAAGGGTTGACTCACGAGCAATCTGCCGAGGCAGCCAGGCAAATTTTATCCACACTGGAGGCGCTCCCCGACCTGCGTCATGAGACAGCCGAACCTGCCCTGCGCGCGCTGGTGGAGCAGACGGGCCTGGGAGCAGGCCAGGTATTTGGCATCCTTCGTGTAGCGGTAACAGGCCAGCGGGTGAGCCCGCCTCTGTTCGAGAGCATGGAAATTATTGGCCGCGAAAAATCGCTGGCCCGCATGGCCCGCGCGGTAGCCATGTATCAGTCCAATTCATAAAAGGAGGAGAAGATGGCAGGGAAGTTCCTTGGCGCTTATTTTGATAAGGACCGTGTCTTGCGTATTGCTACCTGGGCCAACTGGATTGCCTGGGTGATCCTGGTGGGGTATGTTGTGGAGGCGCTGTATAACACTATTTTCCCGATCTACCAGAATTACCTGAGCGGCTACCAGTACGGGCTGGATATTATCTTCATTCTTTTCCAGCTGCTGCGCATTTTCCAGGGTGCCATGTTGTTCATCATCCTGCAGGGTTTTGGGCAGTTGCTTTTGATGGTGATGGAGATTGAGGAGAACACTCGCGCCGCCAGCCGCAAAGGCTGAACTGCTCTTTACTTAACCGGCTGGCTGTGCTAAAATACCGCCCGCCTTACCCTTTGGGGGCTCGTCTAACGGCAGGACGACTGACTCTGGATCAGTTAATATTGGTTCGAATCCATTGCCCCCAGC